>NZ_JBNHFI010000001.1:0-593724 GCF_059090085.1 Arthrobacter sp. K4-10C
AACGGGCATGGTTCTCCATGAAGATTTCAGTGACCGCGTCCTTTAGTGCTGCTTGCGGGTCGGGAGTCTGGAGTCGGCTCTGGTGATAGAAGTAGGTGGACCGGGCCAGTCCGGCAACGTCCAGAAGTACATCCAGCCGGTGTTCGGCCTTGAGAGCGATGACGGCACGGGCCTTTAGCGCCGCCCCTCGTCCCTCAAGGCCTGCACTTTTCCCAAGAAGGCCACCTCTGCCCTCAGACGCTCGTTCTCGCGGCGCAGACGCTGCAGCTCTGATTCAGGCTTCGCGGGAGCAGCAAGGCTTGATTTGGGACGGCCTTTCGGTTTCGGGCGCAGGCCTTCCTGGCCCTCATCCCTGTATTGCTGAGCCCACTTCTCCAGCAAACGCGGAGATGACAAATCAAGTTCCTTCGCCAACGCAACCTTGTTCTCGCCTGAAAGGAAACGCTGCACGGCCTCAAGCTGAAATCAAACGAAAACAACCGCTTGGTTGGCTTGGTCACCAGTGCCGTACCTCCACGAACCCGCCATCGCTCGTACAGCCTACGGACCGGACCTTTGTCCACTCCAAGTCGCGCTGCCGCCGCCTTAGCTCCCCAACCAGCATCAAACAAAGATACCGCCGCCTCGCGCTGCTCCGCTGATAGCGAACTGTCCTCACGCATAAAACTGCTCCCCGAAAACCGGAACTGAATTTCTCAGTCCAACTTTCGGGGAGCAGTTCAGTTCAGGGCGTCCCTTTTCTTTCCAGTGGACTAGCTCACGATGTGCTTGGCCAGCCGGGGCAGCGAATCGAACTTGCCTTTTTGGACTGACTTCAGGATCAAGGAAGCGGCGTTCAGCCGCGACGTCGTGTGAAAACTTGCGGCTCGCGCCGCACCCTTCCAGCCCAGGCGGCTGAAGCGCTCGGCCTGCTGCTGGAAAAACCGCCGCTCCTCATCAAAGCGCCTGCCGTCCAATGCCCTCACCGACGAATCCGATGCCGAGTGCCGGCGATAAAGGAACGCCAGCACGGGATCGACAATCATGGAACCGTGTTCGGCCGCGATATCCAGCAGGAGGGCGAGATCCTGGACCACGTCCAGTCCTTCAGTGAAGCCAATACGCTTGACGGTTTCAGAGCGCCATGCGAGTGAAGGGAAATAAGCCCAGTCCGCGCGGACGAGGCTGGTTGCCATCACCTCACCCTTCAGTTCGATGCGCTCACTCGTTTTTGGGGCGTACACCTTTTTCACAGCATCGACGAGGGGCGTGCAGGCGATGCCCTGTTCGTCGATCACCTGGACGCCTGGCTGGACCACGTCGGCATTTGGATACTCCTCAAAGGCGCTCACCACCACGTCCAAGTAATTTGGGAGCATGATGTCGTCGGCGCCCATGATGACCACATAGGGCGCTTCAACCAGGGTCAGTGCCTTGCGGTAGTTACCGTTGGCACCAAGATTGTTCTCGTTTTTCAGGTAGGTGACGCGGGAGTCGGTGATAGTCGAGAACCAGCGTTCAGGCTCGGGATCCGGATAGCCGTCGTCGATGACAACAAGCCGCCAGTCCTGGTTCTCCTGATTCATCACGCTGCGGGCGGCGAGCTTCATTTGATGGACATCGCCGTAGTACGGCAACATTACGTCAACGGTCATGGACCTGAGGTTCCTTCCGTGGTTTCCGCTCGAAGAGCTCGGCGGCTGCATCCACTCGATTATAGTTGACCAGCACCGCGTCCTTCCCGGCAGGCGCAGCTTGCTAGACTGCTTGGGACCTGCCCGCCCCGCTGGCACCGCCCGGAGGCACGAGGAGAAAACTTATGGAGCCCGCAACCGCCCCGAAGCCACGCGTCAGCGTGTGCATGGCGGCGTACAATGGCGCCCGCCACATCAAAGAGCAGATTGACTCGATACTGACGGAAATCGGCCGCCACGACGAGCTGATAATCGTCAATGACTGTTCCACTGATGAGACGCCGGCCATTGTTGCTGGAATTAACGATCCACGGATCCGCCTAATCCTGGCCGAGCGCAATAACGGCTACGTTCGTACTTTCGAATGGGCCCTCAGCGAGGCCCGCGGAGAGTTCATCTTCCTTTCCGACCAGGACGACGTGTGGCTGCCGGGCCGGGTAGAACGCATGATTTCGGCCATGGGCGGCAAGGACATGGCGGTCAGCAACTGCAAGCACTTTGATGGGCCCCTGGGAGCCTTTCACGAGATCCGACTTCGGCCGGAAGATTCATCGCACTCTGTCCGCAACATTCTCGGTATCGTAATTGGCTATCGCCTGCATTGGGGCTGCGCCATGGCGATCCGGCATAGGCTCCTCAAGCAGGTGTTGCCTTTCCCCTCCTACATGAATGAGTCCCACGACCAGTGGCTGGCCACTGTGGGAAATGTCAACCGCTCCATCGTCTACATGGAAGAAGACACCATCCTGCATCGGTTGCACGGTGAAAACCTGACCCCGCACGGCATACGTTCCGCATCGAAGATCCTGAAGGCGCGGGTCGTCTTCCTCCGAAACGTCTACGAGGCGGTCCGGCGGGCACGTCGGGCAACTCGGGCCAGGGCAGCCTGATGGGGTCTGAAGAGCTGGGAACATCCGGGCCGAGCCGGGACGTGTGCGGAGTTGTTTCGGCCTTTAACCCCGGACCCGAAAACGTAGCGAACGTCACATGGCTCCTCGACTTCGTGGAACACGTCGTTGTCGTTGACGACGGTTCGCCCAACGACGTCTCCCAGGCACTGGAGGAGATGGAGCGGGCAGGTGCTGTCGTCGTCAGGCTCGGCACCAACTCCGGGATTGCCAGGGCACTCAACGTTGGAATCAAGGAAGCAATCGACCGGTGGGATCCCGAGTGGATCGTGACCATGGACCAGGACTCGCGGTTCACCGGCGACTACGTGGCCTCTGCCCTGGCAACGGCGCAAAGCTCCCAGGAGCCGGACAGCGTAGGCATGGTCTGCGCCGAATCGCACAACAACATTCCCCTGCCAACGTGGGGCAGCCCGGAAGAACCCCAAATTTTTGACCCGATGACCAGTGGCACCCTGGTGCGTACCAGCTCGTTCAAGGCGATTGGCTTCTTTGACGAAGGCTTCTTCATCGATTGCGTGGATTCAGAATTCAACGCCCGTCTCCGGGAACGGGGACTGCGCGCCCTGGCTGGAAGGGGCTGCAACCTGGAGCACAGCCTGGGAAACGCACGTCCCATGAAAATTCTCGGATGGCACGCACGGGTGGGCTCAAAAAAACTTTACGTGTACTACCACGCACCATTCCGGGTTTACTACATCACACGCAACTCATTGATTCTCGCCCGCCGGTACGCCCTAAAACAGCCCGCATGGGTCCTTCGCCGGATTTACATGGAGATCCAAAGCCACGTGGTGCGGTTCGGGTTTGGCCCCAACCGGAAGAAACATCTCCTTGCCGCTACAGCCGGCATTCGTGATGCTTTCCGCCAAAAGATGGGCAAGATAGACGAGTCCCTCGCCGCCCGCCTGCGTTAGCAAATTTCATTATTCAGCAGTTGCCTATGGCCCGGCCGAGATCGAAAGACCAGTCATGACCACCACTTCAGGAACAATCTTCGTCCTCTACCACAGGGGGTTGAGGACCGGGGGCCCCGAAGCCCTTCACCAGCTCGTAGATATGCTGCGGGAGCTTGGGCAGGATGCCTACCTTGTCCCGCATCCCCACACCACGCACAATTCGCGGGTCGAGCAGTACAACGGCTACAACGCTCCCGAGGCTCCTGAAATTGTGGATGCGCCGGAGAACGTAGTTGTTTATCCCGAGACTTACGTTTATGAGATGTCGAAGGTAAAACTGGCGCGGCGCATGTGCTGGTGGCTGAGCATCGATAATTCCCTGACGTTCATGGCGGAACGGATGTGGCAGCGTAACACCGCCGGGCTGGTGGAAAAGGCCAAAGAAAGCGCATTTCCATACGCACGGATGTGGAAAAACCGGGTCAACCCCGGGATGCTCCGAAAGGACCGGGATGTGGTCCACCTGGTTCAGTCATCCTATGCGTGGGCCTTCATTGCCACACGCCTGGATGTAGTGCCGTCACTCCTATCCGACTACACACCGAATGCTGAGTTCCAGGGCTCGCCTAAGCCTGCGCGCAACCGGCAGCTTGTAACCTACAATCCCGCCAAGGGCGGCCATCTCATTGAGGCCGTCCAGGCCCAATGCCCGTCATCCATTGAGTGGCGCCCCATTGCCGGCATGACAAGGTCCGAGGTGGTTGCCACCCTCCAGGGTTGCGGCGTTTACCTGGATCTGGGCCACCACCCCGGCAAGGACCGCATGCCCCGCGAGGCTGCGCTGTCTGGTGCACTCACCGTCGTGGCGCGCCGCGGTTCAGGCGCCTTCTACGCGGATGTCCCTGTCCCGTGGGAACATAAAGTCACCCCTGGTCACGACGAAGTGCCCACAGCTGCAGCTATGCTTCCGCAACTCATCAACAACTTTGACGCCGAGGTTGCTAAGCAGGACAGCTACCGGGCCGCTATCCTCAATGAGCGTTCCAGGTTCAAGAGCGAAGTCGAGGATGTTTTTGTCAGGGGTCGGCTTGGCAAGGACGCCTATGACTACCTGTAGCGCGTGCCCCAAGCCAGGGGGAACGGCATGATCAAAAGGATCGCAGCGTTTGCCGGGCTGCCGCTGCTCGCTTCCCTGGCATCGTTCATCCTCCTGCCGATCATTGCGCACGTCGGCGGAACCCCGGCCTGGAATTCCTTGGCTGTGGGCCAGGCAGTTGGGTCAATCGCCGCCATTGTCATAGCACTGGGATGGCCCCTCACGGGACCAGCCGCTGTGGCATCAGCGCCGGAAGAGCATATACGACGGCGGCATTACGCCGTCAGCTTCGTCACCCGTTCGTTCATGTTCGTTTGCGCAGTGCCCCTCATGGCGGTTGCCCTGACGTTCACGAGCGGCAGCAACCAGTTTTGGGTGGCCTTCCTGATGGCGTGTGCCCAGGGTGCCGCAGGCCTGACTCCGGCCTGGTACTGCATCGCAACCGGACATGCCGGCCGGATAGCGAAGTACGATGTCGTGCCGCGTATGATCGCCACCCTTGGCGTGATTCCGCTGTTGTTTGCTACGGGCCAGATGTACATCTACCCACTCGCTTTGCTGGTGCTTGGACTCGCCGGTACCCTCTGGTTCAACAAAGACCATTCCAGCCGGCAGGATTTCGCGGGGCTCACCCTGCCGACCGTGCTGAAGGAAATCTGGGGGCTTCGAGCCGGAGCAGGCATCACCGTTGCCGCCGGGGCGTACGCCTCCACGCCTGTGCTGGTGGTGCAGTTCGCGGCTTCAGCTGGCGGCCTGGCCGCATTCGTGTCAGCCGAAAAGTTCTACCGCATCGGGCAACTTGCCACTGCCGCCCTGGGCAACAGCCTCCAGGGCTGGGTCAGCGAGTTCGGCACCGACCACAGGCACCGGCGGAAGTTCTCCCTGATGGCCCTCACGGGACTAGGCCTTGCAGGCTGGCTGATTCTGGCACTGCTCGGTCCGTGGACCAGTGAACGGCTGTTCGGGTCGGAGCGGGCGGCTGACTTCTGGACGTGTTTCTGGTTTGGCCTGTCGTTCCTGCTTGTCTGCGTGACAACGTCCACTGGCGCGCATTGGCTTGTGCCCGCAAAGCGGATGCGCGTTGTGTTCTCCAGCACCATCACCGGTGCTGTGGTGGGCCTGCCCGCCATGATCATCCTTTCAGGCTTGATGGGTGGCCAGGGCGGAGCCCTTGGGCTGGCGATCGGTGAGATAGCAGTCACAGCCATCCAGATCCGCGCGATCCTGCAACTTCTTCGGGATAAGGCGCCGCAGGACAGGACCGAGGAAGTACCTTCGTGAGCTGGATGGGTATCCTTCCCGCGGTCATAGTGGCAATCCTCCTGCTATATATCCCCGGTGCTGTTATCGCCGTTTGCCTCAAGTTCCGCTTGGGCAGCGTTCTCGGCCTCGCGCCCCTTCATTCGACGGCGGCTGCCGGACTCGCCGGAGTGCTTGCCGGGGTTCTGGGCATCCCCTGGGGCGTTCTTCCGTTCATCGTCGTCGCCCTGTTGCTCGCCGGGGCCGCCCTGCTGATCACGCGCGGGATTCGCTGGCGAGTAGCGGGTGCTCCGCCGTGGCGGCAGTGCCTGCCTTTCGCCGCCGTGGCGCTCGCTACTGTCCCTATCACCTGGCGCTTCATCCAGTTGGTCGGCTCGCCCGAGCACCCTTCCCAGGTTTTCGATAACGTCTTCCACCTGAACGCCATCCGGTACATCCTGGACACGGGAAACGCCTCGTCCTTAACCCTCGCGTCGCTTCAGGGGGTGTCCGGTCTCGATGCTGTATATCCTGCCGCGTGGCACTCTTTCGCCGCCCTTGTGGTGCAGCTGACCGCCGTCGACATTGCAACGTCCCAAAACGTGCTCAACCTGGTCCTCGCAGCTGTACTGTGGCCGGCCTCCTGTCTGTTCCTCGTTGCCAAGACAATCTCGCGCCGGCCTGCCGCCCTCCTTGTCGCTGCCGTCGTCGCGGCCACCCAAGTGGCCTTCCCGTTCCTCATGATCGTCTGGGGCCCGCTGTTTCCATATGCGCTGGCGGTTAGCATGATGCCCGCGGTCATAACTTCCCTGGCAGCGGTGGCCCGGGTTGGGCGTACGCGGACGGACCCGCTGCGCAGCTGGGTCGCCTCACTGCTGCTCGCGCTGGCAGGACTTGCCTTCGCCCACACGAGTTCAATCAACACCACTATTGCGGTAAGTTTCCCAATCGTGGGGCTGGTCTGGTGGCGTCTTGCGAGGAACACCAGATTCCAGGCAAGCGCCGTGCGGTCGTGGCTTTTCATCGGCGGGACCCTGTTTGCCCTTGTAGTGGCAGCAGCGTTCTGGTTGAAATTGCGTCCTGCGCCCTACGATAACTGGGGTCCTTCTGTTAAGCCGGGTGCGGCCGTCGGGGAGATCCTCACAGTCAGTCCCATGCAATCTGCCATACCGGCGCTCGTCGTTGCCGTCCTTTCCGTCGCCGGTTTGCTGACGGTGTTTCGACGGCGGAGGCTGCGCTGGATAGCGGCATGTTACGGCGTGGTTGGCGGGCTGTATGTGGTGGCCGCGTCGTTTCCCAAGGGCGCACTGCGAGATGCACTGGTGGGCACCTGGTACCAGGACACCTACCGGCTGGCTGCCCTCCTCCCGCTGTTCGCAACACCCCTGGCCGTCGTGGGCGGTTTGCGTCTCTGGGATTCCTGGCGGGCCTCTACCGTCGCAATCCGCATGCAGGGCGGCCTGGAGCGTCGCTTCCGCAGGCTGGCGGACTGTGGCGCAGTGGCCCTGGCCGCCATCACTGCAGCTGTTTTCACGGTGCTGGCGACATTCGCCGGGCCGGTCACGCACTATATCGGCGGCGCATCCACTGTGTACCGGTTCGACGCGGCTTCCGAGTTGCTGACTCCGGATGAACTTGCACTCTTGAAACGCCTCCCAAATCACGTTCCCGCCGATGCCGTCATTGCCGATAACCCCTGGAACGGCAGTTCCCTTGCGTACGCTTACAGCGGTCGGCGCGTCTTGACGGCCCATCTGTTTGCGGAAAAAGACCAGGACGCAACACTCATTGACGAACGCCTCAAGGATGGGCCGAACGATGCCCGTGTCTGTGCCGCGCTAAGGAGCAAAAACGTTCAATACGTGTTGGATTTCGGAAGCCGGTATCTGATAGATCTGCCTGGTTCCCGGGAATATCCCGGTGTCACGGACATCGGTGAAGTCCTTGGTCTGACCCTTGTGGATTCGCAAGGCGAAGCGGCACGCCTGTACAAAATCTCAACATGCATATAACAAGCCCCCGCCACTGCCCAACGTTCACCTGCCCATACTTTCTTTGTACGGGCACTAGGCTGGAGAGGTGATTCCCGTTTCTCGCCGAGCAAAACTAAGGACTGCGGTCTTGTTGTCGGGACTCCTGTCCCTGTCTGCATGTGCCGCCACTCCCCCAGGCACCGTTCAAGGTGCCCTTACTGGAATCGGCAGCAACGCCGCCCAAGGGGCTGTCAGCGCATGGGGTCTGGCTTGGGGCAGCGCAGTCAAAGGCACTTCGGTGAGCTATTCTCCCGATGGCGCGGCACCGGGGCTCAAAGCCTTCCAGGACGGCCAGGCACATTTCGCGGTGGGTTCGGCACCCCTTTCCGATCAGGAAGCCGCAGCTGTGCGGGGATTGTGCACATCTGACGGCGCCGTATCGGTGGCTGCAGGCGTTTTACCGGTGGGTGTTGCCGTCAAAATCAAAGGCGTCAATGACATTGTGCTGGATGCCCCCAGCCTCGCTGCAATCCTGCAGGGCGAGGTCACGCGCTGGAACGATCCGCGCCTCCTCGCCCTGAACCCCGGGTCGGCATTGCCCGACCTCGAAATCACCGTCATCGCGCCGGAGGGTCCGTCGGATACGGTCCGTCCAGTAAACGATTACCTTGGCCGGGAAGCTGGCACTGACTGGGAACCTGACGCGCCGGACCGCTGGCCGTCCACCGTCGAAGGACAAGTTTCGTCCTCGCAGCTGGACCTCGCCGACAAACTGGACGGTACAAATGGCGGGCTTTCCATCCTCGATGGAAGCATCATCGGCAACAGGTTTACCCCTGCGCAGCTCGTCTTTGATGGCAAGCCCAGGAGGCTTCAGGCGTCCTCTGTCGTCGACGCCGTCACTACTGGTGACGTCAGTTCTTCCCCGCGCAGCGTGGTCCAGAGCCTCGACGGGCGCTCCGGCTATGCACTGGGCACTGTGATCTACGTACATATGTGCCGGGAGTACTCCGAACCAGCCTTGACCGGACTGAGCCGGTCGTTGGGCGATAGCCTCCTCAGCGAAGACGCGCAGAAGAACGCGAATGCATTTGCCTTCGTCATGTCACCAAGCAAGACGGCGGTAAGCGAAGGACGTGCACTGATTGGCACCAACGGAGACGGACAATGACCCTTTTCTTCAATAACGTCCGCCGCGGCCTTCCACGTCCACTGCCGACGTTCGGGCTCCTTGCCACGATCTTTGCCCTGCTGTTCGGCCTATGGTCGATGGCCACCCCACTCATGGGTGCGCCCGACGAACCGGCGCACACCATCAAGGCTGCTGCGGTAGTCCGGGGCCAGGTTCTTGTCGAGGAAGGCACCTCCTTTGGTCATGGCGTCCATGTCCGGGTCCCCAACTACATCGCCAGCCTCCACGCCCAAAGCTGCTATAAATTCAATCGTGCCCAGGCAGCTGACTGCGCAGCTCCGGTCTATGCGGACGATACATTCACAAACATCGGCGTGACCTCCGCGGGGTCGTACAACCCGATGTACTACTGGGTGGTCGGACTCCCCACCCTCTTCATGTCCGGTGCCCCTGCCATTTATGCCATGAGGCTGGTCAGCGCCTTGCTGTGCGCGCTGTTTTTCGCGGCCGGGTTCACTGCCCTGACCGAACTGAGACGGCCGAAGTATCCGGTCCTCGTGGCTGCGTTGACCATGACACCGATGATCCTGTTCCTCGGAGGAGGCATCAACCCCAACTCGCTGGAAATTGCGGCCACAATGGCGGCGTTCGCGGGATTCGTCGTCGTCCTGGATAACTGGCGCAATACCAGACGGGTGCTGCCTGCACTTGCAACAGTCGTAGCGGCCACCGTGGTACTGGCAAATGCCCGGCAAATTTCCCTCGTGTGGCTGCTTTGTGCCCTGATCGTCGGCGTATGTTCGTTCCGGCTCCGCCGCACGATGGCAGTGTTCAAGGACAGAAGGGTTCTGACAGCTGTCGGTTTGGCTGTCCCTGGCGCGTTGCTGGGGCTCCTGTGGATGTACGTCGCAGCCAACGGGCCGGCGAATGTCGGAGTGGCTCCCGAAGGAATTGCGAATCCCCGTCCGGACGCCCCTCTGTACCGGGGCTTCATGATCATGCTGGACCGGACCTACGACTTCTTCCCGCAGTACATCGGCACCATGGGATGGCTGGACACACCAGCGCCGGAACTGGTCACGCTCGTTTGGGGCGGCCTCATGGTCGCTGCCTTAATCATCCCCTTCTGTGTCCGCCCCCTCCGCAACTGGACCGGTTACTGGGTGGCCTTGGCCATGCTCTACCTGGTCCCCGCACTGCTGCAAACCGCCCTGTGGCGCGGCATGGGGTTCATTTGGCAGGGACGGTACACACTGCCGCTCGTCGTCGTCCTCTTCATCAGCGTTGGACTGGGTTTGCGGAAGCTTCGATTCCCCACCAGCCCGGTTGCGGTGCACATTTCACGGGTGTTGTTCTGGCTGGTTGTGTTTTGCCACACCCTGACGTTTGTCTACGTTCTGCGACGCTACGTCGTGGGCATCAGCGAGATCGCCAACTGGCAAACGCTGTTTTCGTCTCCCGACTGGCAGCCACCCCTCGGCTGGTTTGCCTTGACTGTCGCCTATCTGCTCGTGACAGCCACCGGGGTTCTGCTCCTGTTCCGGTACCTCCACCGGGGCCAGCCGCTCATTGACCGGACCAGCGGTCGTGGCGGTCACCTATGGAAAACGCCCGAACAGCGGCAAACCCTGCCGGAAACTGCCGCGAGCACAGAGGCTGAGCCAAATCCCGGTGACCGCGTTGCTTCAGGTTCCGGGCTCCCGGCGGGCCAGGGTCAGTCCTAGGGGCGTGTCTCCTAAAGCTGCCAGCCAGATGCTGACTGCTCTGAGGACAGCTCCGCCCCGGTAGGTCAGGGCGAGTTGTCGTAGCCCGTGGCCGAGGCATGCCATTGCTTGTAAATGTCGAAGTTGCGTTCGACGACGTTTCGGCCGGACTCGCTCCGGGCGGGTCGGGGGCCCTGCCCAAACCTGCCCGGTTAATCTTCGTGTAATTCGACCGGGCCCCCTGCGGTGCGGCGAAGGTTGGTGCCGTGCTGGTGGGCGCGGTCTACCGTCGAGTCCACTGATATCAACCGCTCCCCTTCACCCCGCACATCCGCCACCGTCAGCAGCCCGGCCAGGACCCTGTCCCGAGTTCCATCACCGCTATAGCGGCGGTGCCGCTTCCAAATCGTCTGCCACGAACCAAACTCGGACGGCCACATCCCGTCAAGCGATCCCTCACCGGTACCGGTAAATGATGCCTTCGATCACCCGGCGGTCGTCCCGGAAGGGACGACCGCGACGGCCAGCAGACGACGGCAGCAACGGCTCAATGCGGGCCACTGCCCATTAGCCAAATAAGAAGTACGCGACACCCATCAAGCATCTCGGAGAGAGGACGAGGATTAGGAGACGCGCCCGTGAGGCAGGTGCCACAGGCGCACCCAGGAACAGAGCGATGGGTGAAGGCATCCGGCACGACCAGCAGTTCGCAAATAAGTCACGGCCGGGCCTGGAATTCTGTCGGCTGGTCCCGGGCGCTGGATGCCCATCCCTGTAAGGCCGTAGTCCGGTTTGGGTAGCGTCCGACGCGACCGCGGGCGTAACCGTAACTGGTATTTGGGCGGGCGCCTCCCTACGGTTGCCGTAGGAAGCAAAACCATGCCACTGAACTGGCGCAAGTCCCCCGGCAGGACCAAGCCTCTCAGGCCGGCAGGCTGCTATTGTCGGGAGTCCGCTTGAAGATCCAGTGACGGTAAAGAAGGTAATTCCAGACCGTTGTCATGACCGTGGCCGTCGCCTTACCGATGATGTATGACCACCCAAGCGCGTCGAAGCCTGTGACGACCAAATCGATGACCGCGATGTTTACGAGCACCAACAGGATGTATTTAGCGGCGCTGACGCTGCCCTTGTTAGTGGCGCGGAAGGTGAACATGCGCTGCAGCAGGAAATTGAAGACCAGGCTGACGATGAATGCGATGGGTGTTGCAACCCAAAGGGCTACACCAAAAACTTCATGAAGCAGGGCCAGGATCCCCAGGTCGAGCGCAAAAGAAAGGCCGCCGACAAACAGGAACCGCACAACAGCGTTTTCATATAAGCCAATAGCGAGCCCGGGGACTGCAGGGGGCGCATCAACGGGGGGTCCTGGGGACGACGATGCACGAGAAATCGAACTGCGCATCGTTATTTATCCTCCCCAGAAGCTGGAGCGCACGGATTTAAACTGCGAGCGTCCAAAGTATGGTTAAACCTATCATGCAAAATTCCATTAGCCAGTTACGGCCGCCGTCAGTGAGATCTTTCAGGCGGGACGACAGCCGCCCGTCACCGCTCCGCGTGCTGTTAGTTTCCTGGATACTGTTCGGCTGCATCGGGACCCTTTGGAGCTTCGCGTCACCCCTGATGTCGATCCCCGACGAAGCCGCTCACACGATAAAGGCCGCTGCCGTAGCCCGGGGTCAACTGAGCGGCAACAGCCAAGGGGGCCAAGGTGAACCCGTATCGGTTTCAGTGCCCGGCTATATCGCCCACCTCAACGAATACAACTGCTTCGCTACAAGGCCGAGCGTCACACCTGCGTGCTCTCCGGCTATCGACGGGGCTGATCGGGGGCCAACTTCCGCCACAACAACAGCAGGCAACTACAACCCCGTCTACTACGCCGTAGTAGGCCTCGGCAGTCGTGGGTTGACGGGCGAAGTGGCCATATACGCAATGCGACTCATCAGTTCGTGGATGACCGCGTTCTTTCTGGCGGCCACCTTTTGCGCAGCCACTTCATTTCGAAGATTCCAGATGCCAACGATTGCCGCAGCTGTAGCCCTAACCCCTGCAGTGTTTTTCCTCACCGGCGCCGTCAACCCAAATGCCTTGGAAATCGCCTCTACTGCGGCCTTTTTCATGAATCTGTGTCTCATTCTTGAACAATCCTCCCGGCAACGGCCAACGACGCTCAATGTAGCCGCCATGACCGCAGCCGGAGTATTGCTGGCCAATACCAGGCCACTCTCACTGGTGTGGCTGTGTCTGGCAGCTGTTGCGGCAGCTCTCACCAGCAGTATTCCTGCGCTGGTACGGACCCTGAAAAACAGATCATTCCAAGTGAGCATTCTCTTGGTGGGCATGTCGAGCCTTTTCTCAATCTGGTGGACGCTGAGCGCGCGCAGTTTCGACAGTCTTTTCTCCGTCACTCCGCCCATCCCAAAAGAGGAAGCTGCGCTGCTGATGCTCGAACGCACTGTCGGGTACATGCGCGAATATGTGGGGGTTCTGGGCTCCCTGGATACTGCACCACCGATAGACGTGGTTTATGCGTGGGTGCTGGGGTACGGCTCTATCTTGTTCCTGTCGTTCACTGCCAGGCCAGTTCGGGGAAGGTGGTCCGTTGGGCTTCTGGCAACCTCTGTAATCCTGATTCCGGTTCTCCTTCAGGCCGGCAGCAGCGAAAGCCTGGGATGGATCTGGCAGGGCCGCTATGCGCTGGCCATTGTAGTGACACTGATTCTGGCTTCGGGACTTGCTCTTCGTTTTCACTCCTGGCGACTGGGGCCGGTGATGAGGTCCAGAATCCGTTTGGGCATTGTCTTAGGGATTGCAGCTCACACGTATCTTATGGCTGAAGGCCTTCGCCGGTACACGGTGGGTGACCACGGCGACCACGTCAACTGGACCGAGATGTTCCAGCCTGAGTGGCAGCCTCCGGGCACCTGGCAGGTCCTCGCACTTGCCTATCTCCTGCTGCTGACAGTGAGTGGTGTATGCCTTTACCGTCTGTTGACAGCGCCCCGGCCCCTGCCGGGGACCCTGGCAGGGGCTGCCCGGACCAGCCAGACGGCCGCGCACACCGTTTAGGCTAGCTGGAAGCTGCAGCGCTCCTGGCGGCAGGGCCACCTGGGTGGCCCTGCCCGGGGGCAGCAGCCTCGAAGGTTCTGCGCCAGGCCTCCATCGACACCAGGGCCGGCAGTGCCGATTTGTACTCCTCGGCCAGGGCATCCCACTCTTTGTAAAGCCGTGCATGCTGACTAGCTGACTGCTTGAGCATCGCCCTGAGTTTTGCGGGATCGCGCTTGTACCAGGAAGCCGCGGTTCCCTCAGCATTTGAAACCACCACGGAATCGTAGTGTGCAATCCGGAACCAGCGGTTATCAATGTGGGCAAGATACGCCTGTGGACGTGCCAAGGACTCCGGGGACGGCCGCCTCAGTAGTTGCCTGGCCACTGTGGCCATGCCCCACTGGACCATATCCTTCTTCGCCGGCATCTGGATGTCCGCGGAGGACGACAAGCCCGCACCGAGTACGGGAGCCGGAAATTCGTCCACGTCCTCAAGCATCTGAGCATCCGAATATGCACCGCGACGGACCAGGATCTCGGAAAGCTTAGTGGGCAACGACGGATGAAGATGCCCGGGGCCGGACAGCAGGTCCACGCGGGCGTTCAGCCTGTTGTGCACCGTGAAGTACTGAAGCGAGACGAGGTGCTTAACGTCTTCCTGGAAAGACTCGCGAAGAACATTGCCGCCCTTGGGGTGGGGACTGTGCAGCAGCGCAGTGATGAGCCGGTTGCGGTTGTGGAAGTACGCCTGCCATCCGACAAGGTCGTCTTTGTCAATCCACGAAATGTGCCATAGCGCCGAACCGGGGAGGGATACAGTCCGGAACCCTGCGGCACGGGCACGCAAGCCGTACTCCGAGTCATCCCACTTGATGAACAGGGGCAGCGGTAGACCCACCCGGCGAATCACTGAGGTGGGGATCATGCACATCCACCACCCGTTGTAGTCAACATCAAAACGCCGGTGCAGCCATGGCGTCTGCCGGAGGTTGGATACGCTGAAGTCGTGCCGCATCTGCATGTCCCGGTGCGGCTGGCTCGGCGAGAAGCGGCGGGAATCGATTGTTTCGCCCATCGAGTACAGCGTGCTTCTGCTGTACAGGTCGAACATGTGCCCGCCGACGATCGTGGGACTCTTGCACCGGCCGGAGAATGCCATCATCCGCATGATGCTCTCCGGTTCCATGACCACGTCGTCATCCAGTAAGAGGACGTAGTCGCTGCCGTTTTCCACGCCCTCGTACATTCCACGGGCGAACCCCCCGGAGCCTCCCAGATTCGCCTGGTTGATCACCCGGAGCTTCGGACCCAGTAGGGCCGCAACTTCCGCGAAGCCCGGCTGGTCAACAACCTTCCGGGAGCCCTGGTCAACAATGATCACTTCTTTCGCGAGATCCAGTGCATCGGAGTGGCCCGCGAGAGTCCGGACGTTGGCCAGGCAGAAGTCCGGCTTGTCCATGGTCGTAATCTGGATTGTGGCTTTTTCCCCGCTGCGAAGCGGCGGAGGACCTTCCCAGCGCGCCTGCTTCAGGATGAGATCTCCGGCACTGGAGGCAAGATCGAACCAGTACCACCCGCCGTCGCCGAACGGCTTTATGGTCAGCTCAAATTCTGTTCGGGCATCGTTCTCAACCCTGGCCCCGTCCACGCGCTGGATTGTGCCCCGAGCGTTCGACTTGTACACGGTGACAGATCCCCGGCCTGAAGTCTCTACTACGAGGCGGACGTCCCGAAGGTTGGTCCAGCGGCGCCAGTAGCTGGCAGGAAAGGCGTTGAAGTACGTCCCCAATGAGAGTTGCTCACCGGACCGTACCCGAACAGATTGGCGCGACAGCAGGTCGTCTACGTGTACTTCGCGGGTACTGGAACCCACGAGATGCAGTTTTTGTTCAACAGGTTTGGGATTCCTGGCGAATTCGTCGCTTTCCCTGAAGCGAACCCCGGTTGCCGGGCCGGCATCCGCATAGAGGGACATCGTGTCCACCCCGGACTCCGGCGGGAAAATTACCCTCTGAAGTGTCGTCCAGCCCGGCGCGGCGTTCATGCGTCGACGCCTCCGCTTTCCAGCTTTGCGCCGCTTTCATAGTGCGGCCGGATCTTGTTGTCGAACATGCTCAGTGCCGACCCGATGGCCATGTGCATGTCCAGGTACTTGTACGTTCCGAGTCGCCCGCCGAACAAAACATCCTTCTCAGCGGCCGCAAGGTCGCGGTACTTAAGCAGCCGCTCGCGGTCCGCCGTCGTATTGACGGGGTAGTACGGCTCGTCGCCCTTCTCGGCGAAGCGCGAGAACTCGCGCATGATGACGGTCTTCTCCGTCTGGTAGTCGCGCTCCGGGTGGAAGTGGCGGGGTTCGATGACCCGGGTGTAGGGGACGTCGTCGTCGTTGTAGTTCACAACTGATGTGCCCTGGAAGTCCTCGATGTCGAGTACTTCCTCCTCGAAGTCGATGGTCCGCCACGAGAGGTCGCCCTCGGCGTAGTCAAAGTAGCGGTCAACAGGTCCCGTGTACACGACCGGAATGCGGCCTACAACTTTGTTCTTGCTGTATTCGTGCGACTCGTCAAAGAAGTCGGTGTTCAGGCGCACCTCGATGTTCGGGTGCTCCGCCATCTTCTCGATCCAGGCGGTGTAGCCGTTGGTAGGCAGGCCCTCGTACTTGTCGTTGAAGTACCGGTTGTCATAGTTGTAGCGCACCGGGAGCCGCGAAATGATCCCGGCGGGCAGGTCCTTGGGATCCGTCTGCCACTGCTTACCGGTGTAGTGCTTGATGAAGGCCTCGTACAGCGGACGGCCGATCAGCTGGATGCCCTTGTCATTCAGGTTCTGCGGATCGGTGCCAGCGAGCTCGCCGGCCTGTTCCTGAATAAGCTCACGTGCCTGGCCGGGGGTGAGGTTGGCACGGAAAAACTGGTTGATCGTTGCAAGGTTGATGGGCAGGGAGAAGACCTCGCCCTTATGGACGCCATAGACCTTGTGAACGTAGTTCGTGAAGGTTGTGAACCGGTTCACATACTCCCAGACGCGCTCATTGGACGTGTGGAACAGGTGTGCCCCGTAGCGGTGCACCTCGATGCCGGTCTGCTCTTCCTTCTCGCTGTAGGCATTGCCGCCAATGTGGTGGCGGCGGTCGATGACGACGACCTTGAGGCCGAGCTCGGTAGCGGCCTGTTCTGCAATTGTCAGGCCAAAAAAGCCAGACCCAACGATGACAAGGTCAGCGGTCACAAAATCTCCTGGTTTGAATGCGGGCAGCGCAATGATGCGCATCGTCTGCTGCTCTAGCCTACCCGAGCCGCCGCAGCGCCCGTCGAATCAGCGGCCGCTTCCCGCCGTCGTATGCCCTGCTTTCAGGCTTCGCGCAAACTCCCGTCGTGTTCCTGGTACCGCGTCCCGGTCCGGGGGCATACCCACTCCTGGCCTTCCTGCCGGAGTGGCTGTCCTGCCCTGCCCACCCAGCCAATACGACGCGCGGGAACGCCGGCAACAAGGGCGAAGTCCGGCACGTCCCTCGTTACCACGGCCCCTGCCGCCACAGTAGCCCATGCCCCGATAGTGACGGGGGCAATGCAAACTGCACGGGCACCCACCGCAGCGCCTTCCCGTATGGTGACGCCGACTTTGTCCCAGTCGTCCTCGGTTTTCAGCCCGCCCTCGGGTGTCACGGCCCGGGGGAAGACGTCGTTGGTCAGCACCACAGCGGGGCCGATAAAGACCCCGGCCTCGAGCACGGCGGGTTCATACACAAGTGCGTAATTCTGCACCTTGCAATTGTCGCCAAGAACGGCCCCCGGCCCGATGTACGCCCCACGGCCAATGACGCAGTTCTCCCCCACCCGGGCCGACTCCCTGACCTGGGCGAGGTGCCAGACGTTGGTACCCTGGCCAATCTCGCAGTCGGGAGAGATATCAGCGGTGACTGCAATGGTGCTCACGAGAGGCTCCTTCGTGATGGGGACCACGCCCGGGTCCGTCTGTAGCGATCCTAACCGTGGCGCGACTGACGGGCGCAGAAAGGCTGAAGCGGTGTGGTTGTCCACATAGGACCCCCGTGCAGGAGCGGAGCCTGGCACGGCTGGCTAGCGTGAAGTGAACGGCAACAAGGATCGGTGCTTATGACGTTGCACTGCACACTGGTTGGCAGCCCGGACTCGCACTTGGCCGTCCAGCCACTCGAGCTGACAATTGACGCCCCCGACGGCGCTGCCGGCGCCGACATCTGCGGGCAGCTTGCAGAGAAATTTGGTACAGGAATGGTCACCGTGGAGGGCGAGGACCTGAGGTCGGTGCGGCTGGGAACCCCGCCGCTGGTCACCGGCGCAGTATTGGTCGACGGCGGCGCAGCACCAATGCGGCGAAAGCAGCAGCGCCGCCCTGGCGGCGATCAGGCTGCCGGGCTCGTCCTTGCCGTTCATACGGGCGCCGGCGCCGGAACTGTCGTGCCGCTGAGGCGCGGCACGTACAGCATCGGCAGGACCAATGCCCGCATTGTCATCCCGGACGCGGAGTTGTCCAGGCAGCACGCACGCATGGTTGTCACCGATACCGACATCTTCATTGAAGATCTGGACAGCGTGAATGGCACTTATGTGGACGGTGAAAGAATCCGGAACTCGGCCGTATCCACTGGCTCGAACATAAGGTGCGGAAGTACCACGATGTCCCTGGTGTTCGCCGACATCCCCGTCAAGGGACTAGGCAACGCCGGCGCTTCAGTCCAGGAACCCATCACAGTACCGGGCCGGGCTGATCCCGGAAGCCGAGCAGCCCTCCTTGTCACCGCAACGCTTCCACTTGCCATTGGTGTTGGCCTGGCCGTCTTTACGGGCATGTGGATGTTCCTGGCCTTCGCCGCAACCTCCGCGCTGGCCCTTCTTATCCCTGTAATTGCCGACCGCCGCCAACGGCGGGAAATCGTCACGGCAGTCAGGAAGGCAGTTGGTCAGGACCGGGAGCGGCGGCTGGCGTCGGGGCCCTCCCTTGCCATGGTGGCACTGGCAAAGGGAGATAAACGCAGTTCGTCTGTCTTCCCGGCAGATGAGGGCGGGATCTGGCTGCGGCTGGGAGAGGCGGAGCAGGACGCGAACGTCGTCATCGCACCGGCCGCGGCCGCCGTGGACGTCCCGTCCGCCGGAGCAGTCCCGGTGGTCCTTGACGTGCTGCGGCCCCGCACTGTTTTCCAGGGAACACGGCCTTTGCTGGACGGAATGATCAGGTCCATTGTCATGCAGCTTTCCGGATACCCCCGGTGCCGGAGCACGCGTCTCATCATTCACGGGCAGCCAAAGAACCTCCCTCTCAGCGCACGCTATCTGCCGGGTGTGACCCTGACGTCAACTGCAGCCGCCTGCCGGCGGGCGGTGGCAGAGGGATTTGCAAACGGTTACCAGTATGGTGTGCTTCTGTTGGCAGACACGGCGGCTGACGGCACCACGGCTGGCATGCTCCCTGTAGATGCGCTCCTGGGCGGGTGGAAAGTCCTCGAATTCGATTCGGCTGCAACCGGCGGACAAAACGGAGACGTCATCCTGAAGGGGTGCGCCGCTACCCTGCGCCGGCCGGGAAACGACACTGACTTTGTGCCTGACCTCCCACCGGAGGAGGTCTTCAACGGATTCTGCCGGCTGCTGGCGGCTGCTCCCCGCACACCGAACCCCGGGGAAGAGGCAGTACCGTCCACCTGTACCCTGGGCGACGTACTGCCGCTGTCAGCCGCCCAGACGGCCGCACGCTGGGATGCGAGCGCCCGGAGCGACGGACTGTCGGCGCCAATCGGACTTACCGCCGGCGGAGCCAGAGCGCTGGACCTTCACGCCGACGGACCCCATGTGCTGGTTGCCGGGACGACCGGGTCGGGCAAGTCCGAACTGCTCCGCAGCCTCACCCTTTCGCTGGCGCTCACTCATGCGCCGGACCGGGTCAACTTCCTCTTCGTGGACTTCAAGGGCGGCTCGGGGCTCGGTCCGCTGAGCGGCCTGGTTCACTGCGTGGGGCTGTTGACGGACCTGAGCACGGACGAACTGGAACGCACCCTGGCCTCACTTCGGGCAGAGGTCAGGCTCCGTGAGCAGGCATTCGCGGCGGCACGGGTTCCGGACCTTTCGGGGTACCGTGCCACAGCGAAGTCCAAGGACCTGTTGCTTCCCCACCTGGTCATCATCATCGACGAATTCCGGATGCTTGTTGATGATGCTCCCGAGGCACTTCGCGAGCTGATGCGCCTGGCATCCGTTGGGCGGTCCCTCGGCATTCATCTCGTCATGGCCACCCAACGACCCCAAGGCGCCCTGACGGCTGACATCCGCGCAAACATCACCTCCAGCATCGCCTTGCGGGTGCAGTCGGACATGGAGTCCGTTGACGTCATCGGTTCCAAGGCGGCGGCAGGCATCAGCGTCGATGCCCCCGGACGGGCCTTCCTGGCACGGGGCAAGGAACCCGCCCAGGAATTCCAGGCGGCAACCACTGGCCTGGTCCATGACCCGGCCACCGGGGGTGACACCATCAACGTGCAACTCACCACCGAGTACCTCACATCAGAGGCTTCTGCGCCTCCGGATGGGGAACTGCAGACGCCCGCCCAGGCCGCGGGACCACTGGTGGCCATGATTCGTGATCTTTGGGCTGTGCGCGACGGGGCACCCCCGCGTCTTCCGGTCGCCGCTCCCCTGCCGCAGGACATCCCGGAACCTCCGGAGGACGACGCGCCTGCCGGCAGTTCCGCCACGTGCCGGTCGGACTGGTCCATTGCCCTTGGAGCGATCGACCTTCCCAGGGCGCAGTCCGTGCAACCTCTCGTCTGGAGACCGGCCGCAGACAGGCATCTGGCTCTGATTGGCGCTCCCGCTTCCGGCGCAAACGAAACGGTGGAGATGGTAGTGCGGCGGCTGCTTGTCCACCAGGAGATGGCACACTGCTATCTCCTGGATGGCGCCGGAACTCTCCACGACATCGCCGCGCACAGCCGAGTAGGCGCACACACGGGCCTGCATGAGCTTCGACGCGCGGTTCGGGTGCTTGAGAAAGTGGCTGTCGAATCAACCCGCCGGCTCAGCCGGCCGGGGGAGCCCGCGCTTCCGCTGGTGGTGGTGGTCTCCGAATGGGGGTCGTGGGTGTCGGCGTTCAGGTCCGGGCCATTGGCGTGGGCCGAAGACCTCGTCCACGATCTGGTGCGCGACGGTGGCCGCGCGGGTGTCACCGTTGTCATCTCGGGCGACCGGGAACTTGTCACTGCCAGGTTTTGTGGGGCCCTGCCCAACCGGCTCTACTTTCCTGCCGGTTCGAACCAGGACAGCAGGGTTGCCTGGCCCCGGATGCCATCTACGCCGGCAATAAAAAACAGGGCGGTGGCTTTCGGTCCGGTCTCAGGCGGGGACGCGGCGGTCTGCCAGGTGTTCCGGACCATCGCCGGCCGGAAGTGGAGCAAAAGCCCGGCTGGCCGACTCACCGGTCACCGGGCGGAACCTCCACCCTTCCGCGTGGAACCACTGCCTATGCGGATAACGGCGCCGGAGGTCCTTGCCCTGGATGCAGTCCCGGCAGCGCCTGGCAGCCCGCCGCCGGGGCGTTTGCCCCAGGACGTGCTCGTTGGAGTGGGTGGCGACGAGCTTTCTCCTGTTTCCCTTCCGCTAACCCCTGGAGGCGTCGTCGCGATCCTCGGGAGGGCCGGCAGCGGCAAGACCAACGCGGTGAATGCGTTACAGGAACTGAACCCCGCACATTCCTGGCTTTGCCCCGGGACCAGAGGTGAAGACTCCAACCCCTGGGCCCGCGTGCTGCGGGCTGTCCGGGCCGGGGATCTGCCCAAGCAAACGGTGCTGCTGGCCGATGACGCGGACCTTCTGCTCCCCGCGGCCATGCGCGATCTCTCAGAGCTGCAGTCGCTGGGCCAGCCGGTGGTGCTGACTGCCAACTACAGCCCCCTGCTCCTGCAGCGTGTTCCACTCGCCATGGGTGCCCGCGCCTCTGGAACGGCACTGCTGCTCGGCCCGGCCACATTTACCGACGGGGACGCCTTCGGGGTGCGCTTTGAAGTGGAACCGGGTCCACCTCCGGGCAGGGGGGTGCTCATTGCCGGTGGACGTTCCCGCGCAATCCAGGTGGCCTACAGTGCGGGCGGCGCACTTCCCGTGCGGGAGGCATAGCTGATCACCTTATTGTGGAACAGGAGCACGATGGCGGCGGCCGCGGGTACGAGCATGGCTAAACCGGCAACGACAAGGCCACCGGTCAGGGTCGGGAATCCAATCGTGAGAACGAACAACTGGGCCACGAGGGCAGCAGCCCGGGTCCAGCGGTATCCCCGGTAGAGGAAAACCGCCACCGCATACAGCCACGCTGCAAATGCGAGCAAGAGAACGAGGGTAAATACCGCCCCCCACCAGGACAGGACCGGGCTACCGGCCAGCAACTGGTAGCCGTACCAGCCTGCTGCCACCAGGAGGGCGGTTGCCTCGGCGCCCGCGATAATCGACACAACGAGGGCTGCAGGCGGCACGCGGCCCCCGAGCCAGGGGCCACCACCGGGCGAACGCAGCGGCTCCTCTGCAGGGGAAGAGGATGGTTCGGGATTCACCGGGGGTCTTGACACACTGGCACCCTACCGGAGATAGTCGGTCATTGGTGAGGACCAGCACGGCCAGTGTGATGTATCGCTCAGCGTTCTGGGGATATCAGCCCCTAGAACCCCTTGTTTACACAGCGTTAACATGACAGGCTTGATTCAGATGACCAAGGGGGCCCTGCCGGGCCCTTTTCCTTTGTAGCTACTAGTGAATTATTTCACAAGAAGCACTTCCCAGAAATGGAGCAACTGATCAGCATGGATTGGCGTAACCGCGCAGCGTGCCTGGATAAGGACCCGGAACTGTTCTTCCCGGTCGGGAACACGGGCCCGGCCCTGCTGCAGATCGAGGAAGCCAAGAGCGTCTGCCGCCGGTGCGCGGTGGTGGACACCTGCCTGCAGTGGGCACTTGAGTCCGGCCAGGACGCCGGTGTCTGGGGAGGCATGAGCGAAGACGAGCGCCGCGCACTCAAGCGCCGGGCAGCCCGCGCACGCCGCGCTTCCTGATCGAGCAAAGCACGAGCCCCTGCCGCAACCTGGTTGCGGCAGGGGCTCTGTCTTTAAAAGACCGTGGGCGCTTTAAGGACCGTGGGCGGCAGTGGAACCTGCCGCCTACGTGCCTTATGGCTACTTTCCTGACAAACTGAGCCGGATCCGGACGGCGGTGCCGCCACCCTCCCGGGGCTGCCACTGGATGGTGCCACCGAGTTCGCTCGTCACCAGGGTGCGCACGATCTGCAGGCCCAGCCCCTCAACATGAGGCGTATCGGGCAGGCCCACACCGTCGTCGGCAATCGTCACTGTGAGTTCCTCGCCGTCTTCCCCTTCGGAACGGTCAGCAATGAGCCACACGGTTCCGGCCCTGCCCTCCAGCCCGTGCTCCACCGCATTGGTCACCAGTTCATTGATGACCAACGCCAGCGGTGTGGCGAGGTCACTGGGGAGTTCACCAAATGTTCCCGAGCGCTCGGTCCTAACCTGCTGGGACGGCGAGGCGACTTCCGCGGAAAGCCGGAACTGGCGCCCAATCAGCTCGTCGAAGTCGACGCTCTGCGTCAACCCCTGCGACAGGGTTTCATGGACAAGGGCGATGGTGGCAACCCGCCGCATCGCCTGTTCCAGGCCTTGCTTGGCCTCTTCGCTGACCATCCGGCGCGACTGCATCCGCAAAAGCGCAGCAACGGTCTGGAGGTTGTTCTTCACACGGTGGTGGATCTCCCGGATGGTTGCGTCCTTGGTCACCAGCTCCATCTCGCGCCGCCTCAGCTCGGACACATCGCGGCATAGGACCAGCGCACCGAAGCGCTGCTGTTCGTCCCGAAGCGGAATGGCCCGGAGCGACAGGCTGACACCCCGGGACTCGATTTCACTGCGCCACGGCATCCTGCCAGTGACCACCAAGGGCAGCGTCTCGTCCACCATCCGCCGGTCCTTGAGCAGGCTTGCTGTGACCTCGGCAAGTGAGCGGCCTTCGAGGGACTCCCCGTCACCAAGCCGCCGGAAAGCAGAGACACCATTGGGGCTGGCGTATTGGACCACGCCCTCGGCATCGAGCCGGATCAGCCCGTCCCCCACACGTGGCGCACCCCGTCGGGATCCGGTGGGCGAGGCAAAGTCGGGCCACAAACCGAGCGTGCCCATCCGCAGGAGGTCATAGGCGCACTGGCGGTACGTCAGCTCAAGCCGGGATGGCATTCGGGAGCTGGACAGGTCCATGTGCGTTGTCACCACTGCAAGCGTCCGGCCGTTCCGGACCATGGGCACAGCCTCCACCCGGAGCGCCATGTCGCTGCTCCAGTTGGTTTCACTGGACCGCTCAATGGCCCGGCTGTTCCACGCCTTGTCCACGAGCGGTTGCAGGTCCGACCGAATGCCCTCGCCCACGAAGTCTCCATGGAAGACCGTGTGCGTGGTGGACGGCCGGACGTGCGCCAACGCCACATACCCGTGGTCCGGGTGGGGGAACCAGAGTGCCAGGTCGGCGAACGCCAGGTCCGCCACCATCTGCCAGTCCCCCACCAACAGGTGCAGCCACTCGGCATCGCCCGGCCCGAAATCAGCATGCTCCCTGATAGGGTCCGTAAAGATTGCCACTGCACCTCCATTTGCGACGCCGGATTGGCTAGCGTCGGACGATTGACCTCAAGAGCCTCAATGCTACCGACAGTGACGCCATATCATCTGACTCGAGTGCGTTCACCTCATCGAACATGCTCTTGGCCCGGCCCAGCTGCTCCGCGTTCTGCGCCTCCCATTCCTTCAGCCGTGCCTCCGGAGAGTCAGCCACCTCGGTGGCGTCCAGCACCGCCGTCGTCATGTCCGAAACTGTGGAATACAGGTCATCCCGCAGCGCCGCCCTGGCCAGGGCCTGCCACCGGTCCTGCCGGGGCAGGCTGCTGATCCGTTCCAGCAGGGAGTCTGCATGGAAGCGGTTGAATACGGTGTAGTAAACAGCTGCGATATGCTCCACCGGATCCTTCCGGGCCCGGGCGATCTTGGCGATGTCCAGGAGGACGAAGCTCTCGAAGAGCTCGGCCCACCGCAGGGCCAGCCCTTCCGGAAGTTCCCATTCACGCGCCGTTTCCAGCCAGCCGGCCACCCGGTCCCGGTCGTCACCGCGCAGGTAGTCAAGCAGGCGGGCACGCATCGGGTCCATAAGAGGCTTGAACTCGGCCACCACGTCCGCGATGGGTTGGGAAACGGACCCCTGGGTGAGGAGCCACCGGACCGCGCGGTCCAACAGCCGGCGGATATCGAGATGCACCGTGCTCCAGTGTTCCGTCGGGAACGATGCAGGCAGGCTGTTCAATTCCCCGACCATGGCATCCAGCTCATAGATCTCCCGGAGTGCCACAAACGCCTTGGCCACCGCCACTTCGCTGGCGGACGTCTCTTCCATTACCCGGAAGGCGAAGGTGATGCCGCCGAGATTGATGATGTCGTTAGCCACCACGGTCGCAATGATCTCGCGGCGCAGCGGATGGGTGTCCAGTTCGGCGTCGAAGCGCTCGCGCAGCTGCCGGGGGAAGTAATCCCGCAGTGTCTGGCGGAACCAGGGATCGTCAGCGAGGCTGCTTTCCCGGAGCGCAGAAGTCAACTCGATCTTCACGTAGGCGGCCAGCACTGACAGCTCAGGAGACGTCAATCCCTGTCCTTGCTGCAGCCTCTCCCGCAGGGTCTCGGTGGTGGGCAGCGCCTCGAGGTCCCGCTTCAGGTCGGCCGACTTTTCCAGCCAGTCCATCAGCCGCTCGTAGCTGGGACTCCACTCGGCCACCTTGGTCCTGTCGTTCAGCAGCAGGATGTTCTGGTCGATGTTGTCCTCCAGCACCAGGCGGGCGACTTCATCGGTCATCGAGGCAAGGAATCCGGGCCGTTCGTCCGCGGAAAGCTTCCCCGCCGCAACCATCCGGTCCACGAAGATCTTGATGTTGACCTCATGATCGGAGCAGTCCACGCCGGCAGAATTGTCGATGGCGTCAGTGTTGAGGATGACCCCCTGCAGGGCGGCTTCGATCCGGCCGCGCTGTGTCATGCCGAGGTTGCCGCCTTCGCCCACGACCTTGACGCGCAGGTCCCGGCCGTCAACACGGATGGCATCATTAGCCTTGTCCCCCACCGATGCGTTGGACTCGGTGCTGGCCTTGACGTAGGTTCCGATGCCGCCGTTGTACAACAAGTCGGCGGGGGCCAGGAGGATTGCCCGCAGGAGTTCTGGCGGGCTGAGTTCCGTCGTCCCGGCGGGAAGCCCCAGCGCGGCGCGCACCTGTGCAGAAACGGGGATGGACTTGGCCTGCCGCGGGAAGACGCCGCCGCCCTCGCTGATGAGGGACTTGTCGTAGTCGTCCCAGGACGACCTCGGCAGCTCAAACAGCCGCTGGCGTTCTTCGAAGGAGGCCTCTTCGTCCGGGTTGGGGTCCAGGAAAATATGGCGGTGGTCAAACGCGGCCAGCAGGCGGATGTGCCGTGAGAGCAGCATCCCGTTGCCGAAGACGTCGCCGGACATATCTCCAACGCCCACCACCGTAAACGGCTGGGTTTGTGTATCCAGGTCGAGCTCACTGAAGTGCCGCTTTACGGATTCCCAGGCACCGCGGGCAGTGATGCCCATGGCCTTGTGGTCGTATCCCACGGATCCGCCGGAAGCGAAGGCATCGCCTAGCCAGAACCCGTATTCCGCGGCCAGCCCGTTGGCGATGTCGGAGAACGTGGCGGTTCCCTTGTCCGCTGCGACCACGAGGTAGGAATCGTCGTCGTCGTGCCTGACAACGTTCGACGGCGGCACAAGCCTTTCGCCGTCGCCCTCCGTCACGAGGTTGTCGGTGAGGTCGAGCAGGCCCCTGATAAACGTCTTGTAGCTCTCTACCCCCTCGGCCATCCACGCGGCCCGGTCTACAGCCGGATCCGGAAGCTGCTTTGCGAAGAAACCGCCCTTTGCGCCGGTGGGCACGATGACGGCATTCTTGACGGTCTGCGCCTTTACCAGGCCCAGGACCTCGGTGCGGAAGTCCTCCCGGCGGTCAGACCAGCGAAGCCCGCCGCGGGCCACCTTGCCGAAACGGAGGTGGACACCCTCGACGCGGGGTGCGTAGACCCAGATCTCGTACTTGGGCCGCGGGAAGGGCAGCCCGTCAATCCGGGACGGATCGAGCTTGAAACTCAGGTGCCGCTTGTCCTGGTAGTAGTTGGTGCGCAGTGTGGCTTCAATCAGGTTGGCGAACGTTCGCAGCACCCTGTCGGCGTCGAGCGTGGCCACCTTCTCGATCGAGGCTGCCAGCTCCTGCCGCACCGTCTCCTGCACGTCCAGCCGCTCGTCGTCGGTGAGGGCCGGATCAAAACGCGCGACGAAGAGCGCGCTCAGGCCCCTGGCGACATCCGGATTTGCCAGCAAAGTGTCCGCCATGAAGCCGAAGGAGTTGGTGTTGCCCATCTGCCGCATGTACCGGGCGTAGGCCCGGAGCACGGTGATCTGCCGCCACTGCATGCCCTCTCGGAGGACCAGCCTGTCGAATGCATCGGATTCAGCTGCCCCTGTAACAGCGGCGCTGAAGGAATCTGCCAGCAGCTCGCCGGTGGCCACCGGGTCCACACCCGCGGGGTACTTCAACCCGAGGTCGTAGAGGAAGAAGTCACGGCGGTCCGCCGTCTCGATCTCGAACGGCCGCTCGTCCAGGACTTCGAGCCCCAGGTTGTGGAAGTAGGGCAGGATCTGGCTGAGGCTCTTGGGCTCGAGCATGTAGAGCTTGACCCGGGCATCCTCCTCGAGCGTCGCCCCTGCCCCCTCGGGAAGGTAGACGTGGACACCGGGCCGTTCCTGGCGGGCGCCCACGGCCCGTTCGGCCGCCGCCCCATACTTCTCGAATCGGGAAATGTCCTCGAGGGCATCCTCCACTTCGTAGTCCACCCGGTAACTTGCCGGGAAAGCCTCAGCCCAAATAGCAGCGAGTTCCTTGGCTTCCTCAGCGTCCCGGCCCTCCCGGAGGACCTCGGCTATGCCCTCACTCCATGAGCGGGCAGCGCGGACCAGCCGTTTCTCGAGCTCGGCGGTGTTGACGTGGCTGACGTCGGCGTTCTTGGGCAGGCGGATACGGAAGAACAGGCGGGCGAGTGCCGACTCGGTCATGCGTGCCTCGTAGTCGATGGACACCGCCTGGAACGTTTCGCGCAGTTCCTGCTCGATGCGGAGCCGGACATTGGTGGTGTACCGGTCGCGGGGAAGGTAGACAACGGCGGACATGAACCGCCCGTAGATGTCGGGCCGCAGGAACAGCCGGGTCCGCCGGCGCTCCTGGAGTTTCTGTATACCCAGTGCAGTGGCAGCCAGGTCAGGGACTTCAATCTGGAATAGTTCGTCACGGGGGTAGGTTTCGAGGATTCCCAGCAGGTCCTTGCCGGAGTGGGAATCAGGCGGGAAGCCGGCGCTGCGCAGGACGGCGTCCACTTTCTCGCGGACGATCGGGATGTTCCTGACCGAGCCGGTGTAGGCGCTCGTTGCAAAGAGTCCGATGAAGCGGCGTTCGCCGTTCACATTGCCAGCGGCGTCGAAGCTTTTGACACCGATGTAGTCGAGGTATGCAGAGCGATGGACGGTGGAGCGGGAGTTGGCCTTGGTGATGACGAGGGCGCGCTTTTCCCGTGCCTTCTTCCGGCCCGTGTCCGTGAGGTGCTGGATGTGCGGTGAGTCGGCGGCAGCCCGCAGAAGCCCCAGGCCGCTGTCCTCGCGAAGCTCCAGGACGTCCTCCCCGTCCACATTCACGAGGTCGTATTCCCGGTAGCCCAGGAAGGTGAAGTTTCCGTCATCGAGCCAGTGCAGGAGGTCCTTCGCCTGCCGCAGCTCCGCGATTTGTGCCGGGTTCGCCACCTGGTCCAGGCTTTCGGAAATCTGCCGCGCCTTCTGGCGCATCTTGGGCCAGTCCTCCACGGCAGCACGGACATCGTTGAGGACGCGGTTCAGGCCCTCCAGCAGGGACGCCTTGGCTTCCTCGGAGATGCGGTTGATTTCGACGGCGATCCAGGACTCCATGTGCGAGGCATTCTCGCCCTGCGCAATGAGGTGGGACAGGCTGGGCATGGCTGCCGTGTCACCGCTGGAAATACCGATGTGGGAGGGAACCCTGTTGACCTTGACGAGGTTTCCGTTTTCCCTGTTGCGCGTTGCGACGATCAGCGGGTGGACCACCAGCTTGATGGCCGCGTGCTGACGGACGAGCTCCGCGTTGACCGAATCAACCAGGAACGGCATGTCGTCGGTAACGACGAAGACAACACTGCTGTCTTCTTCATCCACGATGGCGGTATTGGCCTGGCCGGGCCGCCGCACTGCTGCCACCTTACGGTGGTTCTCCGCCCGTGCGACGAGTACTTCGCGGGCGTAGCTCCGCGCGTCCTCCTCAGCGAGATGCTGGTAGTAGTCCCCAATGAAGCCTTCAGCACCTTCAATTGAAAGGGGTTGATCCTCCACGCTGGATCCCGACGACATCGACACACGCCTCCATCACAAGTATTTGCCGCTCCATTGCAGCTCTTATGGCGAGCCTAGTCCTTTGCCCGGCGCCGTGCTGTGGAAGAAAAGACAGAGGGTTTGGACTTCTGCTGGACAGGTGCACAAACGAGGTCTCGAACGGCGTTGCGCAGGGCGGAGTCGGGAGCGGCCTCGAGCAGGAGGGACCCTGCCAGCAGGGCGGCATCCGCAGCCGCCGGATCGTGCGGCAGGAAAGCCTTGAGTTCGAACACCGGTCCAAATCTTTCCCATGCGTCCCGCAATTGCCGTTCCGGGTTTCTGCCGACGGACGAAGCACGGACCTTGTTCATCACCACCACGGGAGAAGCCTGGGGAACGGCCGCCTTGAGTTCCGCAAGCCCGCGCACCAAACGCGGCACTCCCACAGGATCCGCAGCTCCGACTGCATATATCGTGTCGGCCAGTTCGAGTGGACGCAGGGTTGCTGCGTTCCGGCGCGGAGCCATGGTGTCGAAGCTGAGTTCTTCATCCGCTTCAAGGCAAAAGCCGGTGTCAACAACGACGACGTCGGCGCTCTGGCGGGCGCGCTCCAGCACCACCGCAAGGGCTGGTGCACGCAGCTCCGTCCACCGGTCGGCGCGCGTGATGCCCGTCAACACCTTGAAGGTGCCGGAGGTGGTGGCGACCGGAGTGACGATTCTTTCCAGGGCGGCAAGATCAAGAGCGCCGTGATCCGCCAGCCTGCACGCCTGCGCCACGCCGGCCGATTCGTCCAACAGGCCAAGCACGGCGGCTACACTTGCCCCGTAACTGTCGGCGTCGATGAGAAGAACCTCCTTCCCGTCCGCTGCCAGTTCACCGGCGACGTTGGCCGCGAGGGTAGTGCGCCCCGGAGAACCTGCAGGGCCCCACACCGCAATGATTCTTCCCCTTTCCGGTCCCCCGGGACCGGCTGCCGGCACCTCTGCAGGTACTGTCTTTAGGGCAGCACCGGTATCGGCAAGGGAACTGCGGCCTTTCGAATGGTCCGTTGAACGCGGGCCGGCTCCCGTCAACTGCTCTACTGCGTCCGCGATTTGTCGGGACAGTTCGGCTGATTCCACCCCGGACAAAGCGCAGGAGACACCAATCTGGCGCAACCGGGCCACTTCATCGGCATTGTCAGTCAGCGCTATGAGGGCAACTCCCACCGCTTCAAGCCGGTCCACCAGCGAGGCCGTTAGCCCCTCGGAGCCATCCGCAACCACCGCAGCCCTCGCCAACCCGCTCTGGCACGCCGCCAGGAGTTCCGCGAGCTCGCCACATCTTCTGACCACCGTCACAGGCCCGTGCAGCCGCTCAAGTCCGCCCACCAAATCCTCCCGGCTCTGGCCAACGGTGACTACCGGGATACTCATCGGGTTCCGCCGCCCGGATTCCAGACAACCGAGATTTTCGCCTCATTGGCTTGCGCCCCGAGCAAAGCAGGCATCTGGCTGTCCTCCACGAGCACCATGAGGACAGTAGTCCTGGTAGACCCGAGGGCGGTGGAGCCTTCCGCAACCTCAGCGATCTCGGCGCCGGGAAGGAGGAGTTTTGGCTCGCTGAAGCCATTTTTCGCATCCGGCTGGGCCACCCAGACGTCCACCCTGGCACCCGCTACCGCCTGGGACGGAAGCGTCCCGTCAACGGTAATGGCCACCGGCTTGCGGTCAAGGTCATCCACCTCACCAAGGCTGGACCGGGGAACCAGCTGGTCCTTCCCGATCCGCTGCAAGGCGATTACCCCTTGAGGCAAACCGGATTCCACAGGGATGTAGTGCCGTTCCGTTTCGCCAAGACGGACTTTCGCCCGGACGACGTTCTCGGGCGTCAACGCCTCGCCAACAGCAATACCGTCCCGGGCCGCGTAAACCTCTGTGGTCCGGTCGGCACTGTTGACCAGGAAGACCACTCCGGCCACGGACACCAGAACCAGGAGCATCCCCATCAGCAGGCGGGGGTCCTTCCAGGACGGGCGCTTGAGGCGCGCAGCCGTGGCCGTCGATTCTGGAACCATGCCGTATCCCCCTGATAGCTCCGGCGCCCCCAGTGTGGCCGGACACCTCATTGTTGCGGCAAGTGGCGCCGGAACAAAAGTCATTTAGCCTAAACAAAGCCAATCTGTGGATAAGAGCAGCAAACCGATCCAGATGATGGCAAAATGGACGCATGCCCAGGTTCCTGACGCTCGCGGATGTAGCCGAGCAACTGCAGATCAATTCGCCTGCCGCGTACGCACTAGTGCGAAGCGGGGAACTGAAGGCTATCCAGGTTGGCGGCCGTGGCCAATGGCGCGTTGAAGAGAAGATGCTTGAGCAGTACATCGAGGAGCGTTACGCCGAGGCCAGCCGGATGATACAGGAGTCAAAGTCCAGGTCCGTTTGACCGCGCCCCGCCCCGCCCGGGCCGCTTCGGTCAACGCTCCGCGCCTAAAGCTCCCTGGGAAGCGGTGACCTGATGGCGGTCAACGCCGTGAACGGGACCGTGGAAACCTGATTGACGTTTGGTCCCCGACGCACCTCGCCGGGCGTGACTGCGGCCAAGTCGAAGTAGTCCTGCCCCACCCTGTCGATGACTCCTTCCATGCGGAGGGTTCCCGTGCCGCTTCCCAGGGTGACAGTTAGTCCGGTACGGTCCCTGGCCAGGGCACGCAGGGAGTGCGCGAGTCCTATCGCACGGCGCACCTGTGATGTCTCTGCCCGCGAAAACCTGCCAAGTCCCACGTACCGAGCCGCAGCAGCATAGGGAATGAGGATTTGGTGGTGTTCCTCCTGAAGGACTAAGGCATCCACTCCGGCATGCGTCAATGTGCCATGGATAGCTTCCCCGCCGAACAGGTAGACGCCCACGCGGCAGCCCAAGGCAGCGCGCAACCTGCCGGCGAAGCCGGTGTTCACCAGCTCGACCCTGGCCCGTTCGTTCACTTCGGCATCGAATGCGAGCCGGTCCGACTCAGCCAGTTGGCCTTCCATGTCATTGAAGAGTGCATCCCAGCGCATCCGGCCAGCGTAAATGCCGCCCTGCACCCGGTCAATCCCGGACATTTTCCACTCCAGCGTCTGGACAAACATGAAGACCAGCGCGCAAACTGAGTCAAACGATGCCAAAGATTATCAAACTGCATCAAAGGGGAAGAGATGTCGCGTTCTGCCAGAATCACGATTGGAGCCGATGCCGCTGCGGCAGCTGGTCTGCTGCTGTTGGGGATCCTGCTCTTCCTCATCGGAGCGGGACTGATCGGGCAGTGGCAAGAGGCGTCTGCCCGGAACCAGGCCTACACGGTTGAGCAACTTCTGGGCACGGCCGCAGCGGCAGCCGGTGCCATCCTGCTCGTTTGGTGGCTTGCTGCGTTGGCTTGTTCCGCAGCCAGCCTGGTTCTGGAGCGGCGAGGGAAGGACAGGGCGGCTGCAGCCACGCGCAAGGTTTCGCCCGCATTCATGCGTCGGCTGGTTATTGCGGCAGTGTCCTTTCAACTGGTGTCGGGAGCTGCTCACGCGGCAACTCCTGCACCCGGACCGCAGTGGGCACCGACGCAGGGGCAGGAGGCCGCGGTGCCTGCAGCCGGGCACCGGGGGGCGGGGCCGACATGGAAGGCGGAACCTGCGCCGGAACCGGCATCGCCGCCACACCCTGCATCCGTAACTGTCCCGGACAGGGCAGACAGCGCGTTGCCGGAACCGGGGACTGGCGACCAGCCCGCTCCCGCTTCAACCGTCCATCCTGGCTGGCAACCGTCGGCACCTGTCGTCGAGCCCGGGCTGCTGGCAGGACCTGCCGTCCGCGCGCAGTCCCCATCGCCTGTGGCGGACGGGCACTCCGCATCGGTGGCTGTGCTGGCGGGAGACAGCCTCTGGGACATCGTGTCGAACTATTTGGGGCCGGAGGCCTCGGACGTGGATATTGCCCTTGAGTGGCCGCGATGGTACGAGGCCAATAAAGCTCTCATCGGCCAGAACCCGGATGTGCTCCTCCCGGGGCAGATCCTGCTGCCGCCTACTACGACGTAATCCGCCAACCGGCAGGCAACCCGGCCAGCCGGACCCACGTTCGCGAATCTCTGAACGCGAACTAAATAACACAAGGGGAATCCATGTCTGCAGTCACGCCGCTCCGTTCCGTCCAGGGAATGGCAGCCAACAAGCCAGGAACAACCGGGGGGCCGGGCAAAGCTGGAGTCCCGCCGATGGACCAGAGCCGCAACCGCCTTCCACGGCCCCCGGGCGCACCTGCCCTGCGGGCAACGGACGAAGCAGCAGAAGTACGGACCATCTCCCGTGGCACCGTCCAGGCCGCGATGGAAGTGCTGGCCGGAATACGGCCCATCCACCAGCTGGCACGCCGGCTCGATCCGCGATGCCTGGCAAACCTGCAACACCGCGCCTCCCTGATCCGGCGGGAACTTACCCGTACCGGAAACCCGGAACTGGCCCGGCTGCACAGGAACTCCACGGTCCGCTCCGTCCGCGTCTGCGAGGTTGCCGAGGGCATCTTCGAGGCCAGCGCGGTCGTGGTGGATGACATCCGGGCCCGCGCCGTAGCCATCCGGCTGGAGCGCAGCAAGCAGGTATGGAGGGTGACCGAACTTGTCATCGGCTGACCTACGAAAAGAGGCAGGTCCGGAATTCCGGACCTGCCTCATATTGTTCGCCGGCTTCCGGCGGGCTGAATCAACAAGCGGGGGTCAGCGCCGTTTTTTCTTGGCCGGGCGCCTGGCCGCATCCTGGGCTGCCGCCTTGGCCGGGTTTCCGGAACGGCCGGACGAGCGGGTTTCCACCCGGGTCTGGGTTCCGCCGCTTTCGCTGGGCGCCGTGTACTGAAGCTGCGCCGGCTTTTCCGGCGCTTCCAAGCCTGCTGCCTTCACCTGTGGCTCCACATGCTCCGTGTGGCCTCCGGCAGCGTCCGGTACGACCACGTCCTGGGCAGGCGTGACTTCCACTTCCAGGTTGAACAGGAACCCCACGCTTTCTTCGCGGATGGCCTCCATCATGCTTTGGAACAGGACGAAGCCCTCACGCTGGTATTCAACTAGCGGGTCACGCTGCGCCATGGCGCGCAGCCCGATTCCCTCTTTGAGGTAGTCCATTTCGTAAAGGTGTTCCTGCCATTTGCGTCCGATGACGGACAGGACCACGCGGCGTTCCAGCTCCCGCATGCTCTCGGAGCCGATGGCTTCTTCCCGTGCCTGGTAAACCAGGCGGGCGTCGGACAACAGTTCTTCCTTCAGGAACTCAACGGTCAGCCGGGACTTGCCGCCAGCCTCTTCGATGATGTCCTCGGCTGTGACGGTGACCGGGTAGAGGGTCTTCAGGTTGGTCCACAGCTGGTTGAAGTCCCAGTCGTCGCCGTTACCTTCCGCGGTTGCGTCATCGATCAGGGCCGTGATGGTGTCCTCAACGAAGAACTGCACCTTCTCGTGCAGGTCATCGCCTTCCAGGATCCGCCGCCGATCGCTGTAGATGGCCTCGCGCTGGCGGTTCAGGACGTCGTCGTACTTCAGCACGTTCTTGCGCTGCTCGGCGTTGCGGCCTTCCACCTGTCCCTGGGCCGAAGCAATAGCCCGGGATACCAGCTTGGATTCCAGCGCCACGTCATCCGGTACCGAGCTGTTCATGAGGCGTTCTGCGGCACCCGAGTTGAAGAGCCGCATGAGGTCATCGGTCAGGGACAGGTAGAAGCGGGACTCACCCGGGTCGCCCTGGCGGCCCGACCGTCCGCGGAGCTGGTTGTCAATGCGGCGGGATTCGTGCCGTTCGGTGCCAAGGACGTAGAGGCCGCCCAGGTTCAGCACTTCCTCATGTTCGTCCTTGACGGACTGCTTGGCGGATTCGAGTGCTGCCGGCCAGGCGGACTCGTACTCCTCGGAATTTTCCTGCGGGTCCAGCCCGCGCTTGGCAAGTTCAGCAACGGCAGTGAATTCCGCGTTGCCGCCCAGCATGATGTCGGTACCGCGGCCGGCCATGTTGGTTGCAACGGTGACGGCGCCCTTTCGGCCTGCCTGGGCAACGATGGCAGCTTCGCGCGCATGGTTCTTGGCGTTCAGGACCTCGTGACGGATGCCTTCCTTGGCAAGGAGCCGGGACAGGTATTCGCTCTTTTCGACGCTGGTGGTGCCAACCAGGACCGGCTGGCCTTTCTCGTGGCGTTCGGCAATGTCCCGCACCACGGCGTCGAACTTGACGGTTTCATTCTTGAAAACCAGGTCCGACTGGTCGATCCGCTGCATGTCCCGGTTGGTGGGGATGGGCACCACGCCGAGCTTGTAGGTGCTCATGAACTCGGCAGCCTCGGTTTCCGCGGTGCCCGTCATGCCCGAGAGCTTGTGGTACATGCGGAAGTAGTTCTGCAGCGTCACCGTGGCCAGCGTCTGGTTCTCGGCCTTGATCTCGACGCCTTCCTTGGCCTCGATTGCCTGGTGCATGCCCTCGTTGTAGCGCCGGCCGGCCAGGATACGGCCGGTGTGCTCATCCACGATCAGGACTTCTCCGTCGAGGATGACGTAGTCCTTGTCGCGCTTAAACAGTTCCTTCGCCTTGATGGCGTTGTTGAGGAACCCGATCAGGGGCGTGTTCGCGGATTCGTACAGGTTCGAGATGCCGAGGTAATCCTCGACCTTCTCGATGCCGCTCTCCAGCACGCCTACGGTGCGCTTTTTCTCGTCGACCTCGTAGTCCTTCTCGGGCTGCAGCCGGAGAACCACCTTGGCGAACTCGCTGTACCACCGGTTGGTATCGCCCTGGGCGGGACCGGAGATGATGAGGGGCGTACGGGCCTCGTCAATCAGGATCGAGTCCACCTCGTCCACGATCGCATAGTTGTGCCCTCGCTGGACCAATTCGTTCCGGTCCCAGGCCATGTTGTCTCGAAGATAGTCAAAACCGAACTCGTTGTTGGTTCCGTAAGTGATGTCGGCGGCGTACTGCTGGCGCCGCACAGCGGGGTCCTGGTTGGACAGGATGCATCCGCTGGTAAGGCCGAGGAACCGGTAGACACGGCCCATCAGGTCGGACTGGTATTCGGCGAGGTAGTCGTTGACGGTGACCACGTGGACACCCTTGCCGGTGAGGGCGTTCAGGTAGGCAGGAGCGGTTGCCACCAGGGTCTTGCCTTCACCGGTCTTCATCTCCGCGATGTTGCCAAGGTGCAGGGCGGCGCCGCCCATCAACTGGACGTCAAAGTGCCGCATGCCCAGGGTCCGCGACGATGCCTCCCTAACTGCGGCGAATGCCTCCGGGAGCAGGTCGTCCAGCTTTTCGCCGTCCTGGTGCCGTTCGCGGAGCCGGTCCGTTTCCTCGCGGAGCTCAGCGTCGGTGAAGGTCTTGAACGAGTCTTCGAGGGCATTGATGGAGTCGGCATAGTTCCGCAGTTGCCGCAGGGTTTTTTTGTCACCTGTGCGCAGTAGTTTTTCGATAAGTGATGCCACGTGAAAATGCTCCCAGTCTGATGCAGCCGAATTCTGGCGTTTTTAGTCTACGGGAGAGACACCCGCCAGATGCCTGTTTCCCTCAGAGCTGATCCGCACCTATCCGAGTGCCACAGCCCTGGCGAGCTCCGGCGCAAGGTCACCGGCTGGCCGCACTTCCACCTCGCGCAGTCCCAGCCACTCCGCCATGAGGGCAAGTTCTGCGGCCAGTTCGACGGCGGTGTCCGGCGGGGCATAAGGCTCGGCGTAGGCGGATCTCGCCAGCAGCTTCCCGCCGGTGCGGTCGGCCTTGAGATCCACCCTGGCAACGACCCTGTCACGGAGAAGGAACGGAAGGACATAGTAGCCGAACCGCCGCTTGTGTTCCGGAGTGTAAATCTCAATCCTGTAGTGGAAGCCGAACAGTTCCTCGAGCCGGCGGCGTTCAAAAACCAGGGAATCGAACGGGCTGAGCAGGGCGCGGCCCACGGCACGGCGCGGCAGGACGGCATCCACGTGCCGGTAAATGTCCCGTTTCCAGCCCGCCACCGTCACCGGCTCCAGCCTTCCCAGCCGCACCAGGTGCTCCACGGACTGGGCCGTTGCCTTGACGGGCGTGCGGAAGTAATCGGCGAAGCACCGCACAGTTCCGATGCCGTGTGCTTGGGCCGCAGCCTCCGTCAGCCGGTGCAGTGCCGCGGAAGGGTCGCGGGCAGGATCGCTGTCCACGTCCGGCAGTACTCTCGAGGCCAGCGTGTACTTGCGCTCGAATTGCTCGGTCCGCGAGGCTGCCGAAACCAGCCCCTCCTCAAACAGATGCTCCAGCACTCTTTTGACCGCGTTCCAGTTCCAGCCCCAGTTCGCCGTTTGTTTTTCCTCAACATGGCCGATTCTGGCAGTCAGTTCCGATGCGGTAAGGGGCCGGCTGCCCGCCAGGGTCTCCAGTATCCTGGCGGCTACGGCGGCCCGCTGGCTGGGATCCATGCGTGCCGCGCCAACCCAGGCCCGCCTCTGCCACAGCAGTAGGTCCTGGTAGTGCTCGGGCCGGATGTAGCTTGCCTCATGGGCCCAGTACTCCACCATGCGCCGCGGAGGGGTGGCGGACATCCGCTGCAGGATTGTGCGGTCGTAGTTGCCGAGCCGGGAGAAGAAGGGCAGGAAATGGCTGCGCGAGAGGACATTCACGGAGTCGATCTGGACCAGCTGTATTTGGGCAAAGGTCCGGCCCACCGTCCGCGAAGTTACGGGGCCGGCGGGCCGTCCTTTGTGGAGTCCCTGTGCTGCCAAAGCGATCCGCCGCGCCTGGTCCAGGCTTAGCGGAGGCACATCAGTCCTCTCTGGTGGTGGCTGCCACCTTTAGGCGTTGGCGGCAGCGTCATCCGCACGGTAGGCAAGGATCTTTTCTTCGATCACAGTGTCCCCGGGCTCGCATTCGTGGTCCAGCGTAATGACGCCGTACGTCCAGCCGCGGCGCCGGTACACCACCGAGGGTGTGTTGGTTGCTTTGTCCACGAAGAGGTAGAAATCGTGGCCGACAAGCTCCATGTTGTCGACGGCGTCATCCAGGGAGAGGGATGCGGCCGGAAAGACCTTGCGGCGGATCAATACCGGAGAATCCCCGGCGGGAATGTCGTTGTCCACGTCGTAGGGGGACCTGTCTGCGGGGGCGGCCGCAGCGTCGTTCCGGTGGCTCGCCTCAACGTACAGCGGTTCGTGGGCACTGGCGGGCTCAAGTGCGGCAGTCGCTTCACGGACGGCCTTGGGGGTGTGGCGCCCATGGTGGACCTTCTTGCGGTCCTTGGCGCGGCGGAGACGCTCAAGCAGTTTGTTGTAAGCAAGATCAAACGCCGCGAATTTGTCGGCGGCACTGGCTTCGGCACGGATCACAGGTCCACGGCCCAGCACTGTCACCTCAACGGTCAGCTGGTCGCCGGTCTGCCGGGCATTCGTCTCCTTGGAGACCTTGGCATCGACGCGCTGGACCTTGTCTCCAAGCGATTCGATCTTCGAGATCTTCTCCCCGGCATATTCGCGGAACCGGTCTGAAACTGTCAGATTTCGTCCGCTGATCATAAACTCCATGGTGCCCTCCAAATGACTTCGGTGACACGACGGCGGCACTTCGCTGGGCCGAGCTGTTTGACAGTCGAGCCCCTTTCCGAGCCGCCATCGACAGGTACATTCTGTTCTTGGTACCCACCACCGACGTTAGTTCATAGCCATCCGTTATTCATCCTTTCCTGGTTTATTTTTTTCTAAGTCATGGTTGCTTCCGCGGCTTCGGCGGCATCCGTGCCGCCGCCGGCAGCATCGGGCGGGCGTGTCGCGGCCAGGACCACTGCACCGGTGACAATTGCCCCCGCGTGGTGCAGGGCCCGGGCTGCCTCCGCCAGGGTTGCGCCGGTGGTGAGGACGTCGTCAACGACAATGCAGCGGCATCCCACCACCCCCGCCCGGGCCCGCTTCCGGACCTTCATGGACCCGCGAACCCGTCTGGTCCGGGCTCCCCGGCCGAGCCCTTTCTGACCGCCGGGAAGCCGCGCGCCTGACCGGCTGGTGTTCGCAAGGACATCTGTCACCCGGACCCCCGGCAGGTGCCGTGCAGCATCGGCCAGGAGCAGGTGGACGGGACTGAATCCCCGGGTCACGAAGGCCGCGGAACTCGTGGGAACAGGGACAAGGAAAATTGCCTGCCCCTCCCCCGCCGCCGCCCGGACGGCGCCGGCAAGTACGCGGCCAAGGACGTCTCCCAGCTGACGCTGGCCGTGCCGCTTGAAGGACAAAAGCGCCTGCGAGAGTTCCTCGCGGTAGACACCGGCCGCTACGACGGGCAACAGTACCCTGCCCCCGACATCCATCAGCGCCGGCGCTCCGCCCTCAGCCCTAAACGGAGCCCTGGCCAGGCGCCTGATGTTGCGGGTGCAGGCGTTGCAGAGCGCACGGTCTTCCGCGCCGCAGCACACGCAATCCACCGGAACGGCCAGGGCCAGGAGATCGGCGGCCGCGCCGGACAGGTGGTCTCCCAGACGCAGCAGCCGGCTTCGGTGCCCGGAGCGGTGCCTGGCGGACCTGGGTGCGGGAGGGAAAAGATCTGGATCCGCCCGGGCTCGGCGTGGGCCCGGCTGGAAGGATGCGCTCATGGCTCCACGTTCCGCGCCGCCAGCCCTGAGCGGTAGGTGCAGGCGATGTATGTGGATATCCCGCGCCGGGCAAGGGTTGCGGGTTGGGCAGCCCTGCCGTCTCCTACCCGGGGAATTCCTACCCGGGGAATTCCTATCCTGGGAACGAGGGATCAATAGGCCCCTTGATCTGGGGCGACCAGCCGTTGCCCAGCCGTTGGAAAATGCCCTCCTCCGACTGGCCGTAAACCTCCTCCGCGCCATTTCCTGCGCTAAGGGCCACAAGCCCGGGCCACGGAGCGAGCTGCTGCGGCTGCCCGGAGGTGAGGGACAGCAGTTCCGGGGTGACGTTGGCCGACGCTGACCCCTTCATGACGGCAACTGTGGTGTCGCTGACCCACGCCCCCTGGTCCGGGTTGCTTTCGGTCGCCAGCGTGACGGGCGCCGTCAGTTCCCGCGGCGTCCCGTCCCCGCCGCGGATGATGCCTGCCACCTGCACCCGTGTCCTGCCGTTCTGTTCTGAAATGACCAGCGCGCGGACACCCTCCCGTGAGATCCGGAATTCCTTCACCGTCCGGCCGGCGAGCCAGGCAGGCGCCAGGGTTACGGTCGGGACGGACGAGCCCTCGGCCACCCCGGACGGGCGGTAGGCAACAACCTCGGTGGCGCCGTTCGCGCCCGGCCCCGCAGTCCACACCCAGTCGTTCAATCCAAAGGAGGGGCGGCTCAGCGTGCTCCGGGTGGTGAGGGCACGTGCCGGCTGGCCTGGATTGATGCTGTACAGCGTGGTCCTGCTGTCATTGAGGAACGCCGCCGTCTGGGACACCGGGGATTCTGCCGGGAACCGCGGATTCAACGCGGAGACCGGCTGCATGTCCGGCAACGGGGAAACCCTGTTGTTCTCGTACCTCACCAGTTCATTGCCGCTGATGGCGATTTGGCGCGAGGGCACGCTCTTGTCCTGCACCGGCGGCAAAACCGACCCGTCGTCCTCCACCCGCACCAGGTCCTGGTTGGCCCGCAACTCAACATTGACCACATCGGGCTGGCTCCGGAAGGTCAACGTCAGCTGCATCTGCATGCGCAGGCGGTCCTCCGGCGAGGTTTCCATTAATTCCTTCGCGGTCAGGTCCACCTGGGCAGCACCGGACACCACCGGGACGGATTCACGGGCCAGCTTGATGCCGGAAGGGAAGGCACTGGCTACTGCACCGCGCAGGTACGGTGCCGGCCCCGCAAGCAGGGCGCTGGTCATTGCCTTCACCGTCTTGTTCCTGATGAACCACCGGACGTCCGGGACCGCGTACGTGAAGGTGGGGTCATAGAAGTAGATCGGATACGCTCCGTAAATCACCTTGAACGTTTCCTCAGCGATGGCAGTACCGTCCGGAATCGCGGAGATGCGCCACTCACCGTCCACCTGGGTGACCGTTACAGGAATCTTTTCGACCGTTCCTTCCGGGGACTGGGTGGCAATGCCGTCAGCATCAACGGTGTAGGCAACGTCGAGCTCGTAGTTGAAGACGTTTTCGGTGTCTGTTGCCACCACCCGCGCGTCCCTGTAGACGAGGGCGCGCTGGTCCGGCTTCCAGGACACGGAGGAAGCCTGGGTCAGGTATTGGCGGGCGACGGCGTAGTCGTCCTCGTAGCCGCTGCCTGCCCGGTAGAAGTAGTCAATGATGGTCTCGGGTGAGGCGCCCGCTTGCGGGGCTGCCGGGAGGAACACGGGTGCGCTGAGGTTTCCGGCGCTGCCTTCACTGCTCTTTCCCACCGGTCCCGAGGTGGGAATGCGCGCGCAGCCGGCCAGGACGAGCAGGATGGCCAGCAGGAAGGCGGCCCCTTTTACCTGGCCGAGCCGGGGGCCCATCACTGCGTTTCCTTCGACGTCGGCACCGGAGCCAGGCGGGCGCTGCCTGTTTCGAGGACCAGCATGTTGCGGTTGTCCGTTTCCCTGGGAATGTTGCGCGGTTCACCTGGCGCCATGACGTCGTCAGGTTCGAGCTGGACTGGCGACGTGTCTATTTCTTCCCCCTGGCGGAGCGGCAGCGTGAGCCGGAAGTTGGCGCCGGCGCCCTTCCTGCCCCAGGCCTGGAGCCAGCCGTTGTGCAGCTTTGTGTCCTCCATGGCGATCGACAGCCCCAGTCCGCTGCCGCCCGTGGTGCGGGCCCGGGCAGGATCCGCGCGCCAGAACCTGTCGAAGACACGGGCGGCTTGCGCCGGTTCCATGCCGATGCCCTGGTCGCGCACGGCAATTCCGACGGCGGCCTGGTTGGCTGCCACGGTAACCGTCACGGGTTTCCCCTCACCGTGTTCAACGGCGTTGAGGATCAGGTTCCGCAGGATGCGGTCGATACGCCGTGCATCCATTTCCACGATGATGGCGCCGGCGGGAGCGCTCAGGACAATTTCGGACCCGTATTCGGCTGCCACGGGCGCCGCCCCTTCGATGACGTGGGCAACAACCTGCAGGATGTCTTCCGGTTCGGCATCCAGCACGGCCACGCCGGCATCGAAGCGGGAAATTTCGAGAAGGTCGGACAGCAGGGACTGGAAGCGCTCCACCTGGTTATAGAGCAATTCGGCGGAGCGTTTGTTAATGGGGTCGAATTCATCGCGGGCGTCATAGAGCACCTCTGCTGCCATCCGCACGGTGGTCAGTGGCGTCCGGAGCTCATGGGAGACGTCGGAGACGAATCGCTGCTGCATCTGGGAAAGGGTGGCCAGTTGGGTGATCTGCTCCTGCAGGCTTGCAGCCATGTGGTTGAAGGAAGCGCCCAGTCGTGCCACTTCATCCTCACCGCGGACCACCATCCGTTCCTGCAACTGGCCGGCAGCAAGTTTCTCGGACACCATCGCGGCATGGCTGACAGGGCTGACCACGTTGCGGGTGACATACCAGGCGACAGCACCGATCAGCAGCACCAGCACCGCACCGCCCGCCCACAGCACGCGCTGGATCTCATCCAGGGTCTGCTGGGCGGTGTTCAGGTCGTAAATCAGGTACAGCTCGTAGACGGTGCCGTTAAAGGTCACTTTGTTGCCCACGGCGATGCCGGGGCGGTCCTCGGTGCCCACGGGAATCACGGTGGACGCCCAGTACTGGTCCTTGCCGGACTCCTGCACGGCTTTCCGCAGGTCAGGTGGGATGACGCTCACGGTCAACTGGTCCGAAGCACGGGATTCGACCCACCGGTTCCTGGGCTTGGTCTGCTCCGGCATCGCCTCGAAAACGTAGCGGCGCTGGATGACCGAACCCCGTCCCTCCACCGCGTTCAAGGTGTCGTAAACCAGGGTGATCACACTTGACTGGTCGGTGACCTGGGCGCCGTCGAACGTCTCCTGGACCTGCTTGACGTTGTAGCGGGTCTCCGATTCGGCCTGCGTCAGGCGCTCCTGGAACAGGTTGTGGGCAATCTGGTGGGAAAGGTACGCGCCCACCACCGCGAACGATGTGACGGCCAGCAGCAGTGTGGTCAGGACTGTCCGGAACTGCAGGGAACGGCGCCACCGCCGTTGCAGCGCACGTCCCAGGTAGCGCAGGGCAGGAAGGAACCGCCGGAACCCTGTGTTCACCAGCCGTGCCACCCGGAGACTGACGATCAGGGCACGGCGCTGCCAGATCCGGCCACGGAACGCCAGTTGCCGGAAGCCCGGGGTCTGGGCATCGGTATGTTCCGGACCGGGGCGCGAGTCAGCTGCCCCAAGGCGCTCGGGAGCGCGCCCGGGAGTGGGGGTCGCTGGCGGGGAAACGCCGGCACCGCGTCCCCCGTCGGAAGCAGCGGGGTCAGGCCCCTGCTTTGTAGCCGACACCACGCACCGTCAATACGACTTCCGGGGCCTCCGGGTCCTGCTCAATCTTGGACCGCAGGCGCTGGACATGGACGTTCACCAGGCGCGTATCTGCTGCGTGGCGGTAGCCCCAGACCTGTTCGAGAAGCAGTTCACGGGTGAACACCTGCCACGGCTTTCGCGCCAGGGCCACCAGGAGGTCAAACTCAAGCGGCGTCAGCGAGATCCGTTCGTTTCCCCGGCTGACGGTATGGCCTGCGACGTCGATAGTGATGTCGGCGATGCGCAGCGTTTCAGGTGCCTTCTGGTCGCCGGGGCGGAGGCGGGCCCGGACCCTGGCTACCAGCTCGGCGGGCTTGAACGGTTTTGGCACATAATCGTCGGCGCCGGATTCCAGTCCGCGGACGACGTCCGAAGTGTCCGACTTGGCGGTGAGCATGACGATCGGTACATCCGACTCGGCACGGATCTGCCGGCAGACCTCGATGCCGTCCACACCGGGAAGCATGAGGTCCAGCAGTACAAGGTCCGGCCTGGATGACCGGAATACATCAAGCGCCTTTGCGCCGTCCGCACAGAAGACGGGCTCAAAGCCGTCATTGCGAAGAACAATTCCAATCATTTCGGCCAGCGCTTCATCATCGTCAACCACCAGAATGCGTGCCTTCATAGTTATATATTCCCTTATCAGGCATGCTTTGTCCTGTTCAGCGGCCTACGGCATGGCGGAACGCTAGGACGGCCGACGCCGGAACTATAGGCTGGGGTCATGCCGCACCTTCCCCGCGCCTTCCGCACTCTGTGCCGGGCGCGGCGGGTCAGCTGACGGCCTGGTAAGGGGGAAGGAACATGGTGTCACCACAGGATTCAGGCCCGCAGTGGCCCGGACAACAATGGCCTGGGCAGCAGCCTTCGGGTTCTCAGTGGCCTGGACCACATCAGGGTGCCGGGCAGCAGCAGTGGGGACCGCCCGGCTGGCAGCAGCAACCTCCCGGGCAGCAGCCGCCGTGGGGCGCGCCCCCGAACACGGGATCCCCCTATGCAGGCGCTCCCTATGGCGGGGCTGCTTACCCGGGAATGCAGAACGGCGGCCCCTACGGCCAGCCCCGCTACGTAGCCCCGCCCAAGCCCGGCATTGTTCCGCTGCGCCCGCTGATGTTCGGGGAAATCATGGACGGTTCCTTCCAGGCCATCCGGCGGAATGCGAAGGCGATGCTGGGCGCAGCCTTGCTGGCCCAGTCGCTGACGGCAATCCTTGCCGCCGTGATCACTGCCGTGACCGCAACGTCCATGGGTTCGATCGAAGCCTGGGCCGAGAGCGCCAGCCCGGCAGATATGGCATCGCTGGGATTCGGGTTCTTTGCCGCCATCCTGGTGGTTGGCCTGCTGACCCTGTTGATCTCGGCAGTCCTGCAGGGGGCCATGGTGGTTCCGGTGGCGCGGGCGATCCTGAACCGGCGGACGGGTTTCCGCCAGATGTGGATGCTCTCGCGGTCAAGGGCGGGTGCGCTCATCAGGCTGGCGCTGTTGCTAATGGCGGCCGCCCTTCTCGCGTTCGCCCTTCTCGCTGTGCTTGCGGTAGCCCTCGTGTCCAGCATGGAAGGGACCGGCGCCTTCCTGCTCATCCCGGCGGTTCTGGCGTTCATTGCGCTGTTCATCTGGATCGGCGTCAAACTGATGGTCGCTCCCGCCGCCGTCGTCATTGAGGAGCTGGGAGCCCTCGCCGGGTTGCGCCGGTCCTGGGAGCTGACCCGCGCCAACTGGTGGCGGATCCTGGGCATCACGCTGGTGGTCAGCATCCTGGTGGGGATCATCAGCCAGGTGGTGATGATCCCGGTAAGCCTTCTGGCAGGTTTCCTCACCACTTTCGCCGATCCCCACGGGGGCACCGAACAGGCGGCGGCAGTCGCCGTGGCCCTGGGAGTGGTCACAGCCGTCCTTGGGGCACTTGTGGGCGCCCTCGGGTACGCGTTCCAGACCTCCGTGATGGCGCTGCTCTACATGGACCTCCGGATGCGGAAGGACGGCCTGGACATCACCCTCCTCCGGCTTATGGAATCGGGGGCGGATCCCGACGGTGTACCCGGCCGCACCACCCCCGCTGACGTCCGCGGACCGGATGCCGGGCCTGCCCCGGGGGCTTGGCCACATGTCCGCTGAACCACCGGTACTCCCCGAACGAGGGGAAGCCCGGCAGTGGGCCGCGGAGGAACTGGCCAAGGCCGAGTACCGGGATGCCGCCCCGTCATGGCTTGAGACCATGTGGGACAACTTCCTGGACTGGTTCTCATCCCTTGACGGATCCACGCAGTCCCCCGGCCCGCTGCCAAGCCCGGTCATCGGCATCGTGATCGCCGTCATCATTGCGGCCGCCGTCATCCTCGCGAGGCCCCGCCTGAACGCTGCATCACGGCAGGCAAGGGAGATCTTCGAGCCGGACAGCGTCCTCTCCGCTGCTGACTACCGGAAGCGCGCCGAAGCGGCGGCCGCAACAGGAAACTGGGGGGACGCCGTCGTCGAACGATTCCGTGCCCTGGTGAGCGCAGCTGAAGACCGCACCATCCTGGATCCGCAGCCCGGGCGCACAGCAGACGAAGTGGCACGCGACCTCGCGGTGCCGTTCCCTGCCGAAGCGCGGCGCCTGGATCGCGCGGCAGGCGCCTTCGACGCGGTCCGTTACGGAAACATGCTGGCCAGCCAAGCCGATTACCAGGACATCACCGGGCTGGATACCGCCCTCCAGACACGCAAGCCGGAACCCGCAGTGCAGCCCCCGGCGGTCCCGGCATGACGGAAGTCCTTTCTGCCGGTGCCCACCAGGCAGGGACCGGCCCGGACCCGGATCCCGGTGCCGGACGAAGCCCCCGGTCGTGGCTCCGCAGGCACCGGGCATTTGCTGCCCTTGGCATGGTGGTAGCTGTCGCTTTGGGCCTGGTCATCTGGGGCCAATTGGCTCCCAAAGGCGACGACGTTCCACTGTCCGCCAGCAACGCGGGCCCGGAAGGAGCCCGGGCGGTCACCCAGATCCTGGGCCGCCATGGGGTGGACGTGCACAGCGCGGGGACCTTCGAGGAGGCGATGTCCGCGCTGGAGGTAAGCTCCTCCCCCACCCTCCTGCTGTACGACCGCAACGGCATCCTTGACGAACCGCAGCTCCTGGAGCTGGCGGCCTCGGCCGGGCACGTTGTAGTGGTCACCCCGCGGCTGCAAACACTAACCGCCCTGGACAGCGGCATCCGGCAGGCGGGCGTGGTGCCCGAAGGCTCTCCCCTGCTGGCCCCCGGCTGTCCACTTCCTGACGCGCAGGCGGCCGGGGACATCTCCGGCGGGCAGGGTTTCGTGTACGACGGCGGGGTGTCCTGTTACCGCCCTTCCGGGGGTACCGCCGGGCTGCTTGCCGTCAGCCAGGACGGGCGGCTGACCGTCCTCGGCAGCCCGGCCGTCCTGGCCAACGGGCAGCTGGATGAACTGGGACATGCAGCCCTTGCGCTCCGGACGCTGGGCAGGACGCCGGACCTTGTCTGGTACCTGCCATCGCTGGAGGACCTGGAAACGTCCGGCCCGGGGCAAACCCTGGAGGACCTGGCGCCCGATTGGGTCCGCTTCTTGGGCCCCTGGCTGCTGGTCGTCGCCTTGGCCGCGATCGCGTGGCGGGGCAGGCGGACCGGCCCCCTCGTGTTCGAGCCGCTGCCCGTGGTGGTGAAGGCCGTGGAGACCGCCGAGGGCCGCGCCCGGATGTACCACGATTCCCACGCTATCGACCAGGCCCGCGACAACCTCCGGGCGGGCCTCCTGGTACGGCTTGCCGGGAAACTGCGGCTGGGACCCGGGGCCTCTGCTGACACCGTCATTGATGCGGCGGCCCGGTTGCTGGGCAGGCCCGCGGCCGAGGTTCGGAATCTCGTCAACCACCGCCCAGAAAGCGAGTCCCGGCTCGTGGCCTGGGCCCAGGAACTGGACAACCTAGAGAAAGAGGTCAGTGGCCGATGAACGAACACGGCAGCGGCCAGCGGGTCCTGGACCCGATGGAGCACGATTCTGCCCGGCAGGCCCTGCTGGACGTGCGCCACGAAGTGTCAAAGGCGGTAGTGGGGCAGGACGCCACTGTCACCGGCATGTTAATTGCCCTGCTGTCCCAGGGGCATGTGCTGCTGGAGGGTGTGCCGGGTGTCGCCAAGACCCTGCTGGTGCGGGCCCTGTCTGCTGCGCTGGACCTCGACACCAAGCGGGTGCAGTTCACTCCTGACCTGATGCCTGGCGATGTCACCGGCTCCCTGGTCTATGACTCGCACACCTCCGAATTCACATTCCGGGAGGGACCGGTTTTCACAAACCTCCTCCTCGCGGACGAAATCAACCGGACGCCGCCAAAGACCCAGGCCTCACTGCTGGAGGCGATGGAGGAACGGCAGGTCTCCGTGGACGGCGTGTCACGCCCGCTGCCAGCTCCGTTCCTCGTGGCCGCCACCCAGAACCCCGTGGAGTACGAAGGGACCTACCCGCTTCCGGAAGCACAACTGGACCGCTTCCTGCTCAAACTCACCATGCCCCTGCCTGAGCGCACTGATGAGATGGAGGTCATCCGCCGCCACGCCGCCGGCTTTGACCCCCGCGATTTGTCGGCCGCCGGGGTGCGCGCCGTGGCGGATGCCACGGACCTGGCCCGGGCGCGCCACGCCGTCACGGGGGTCGCCGTCGAGCAGGAAATCATCGGCTACATCGTGGACCTTGTGCGGGCCACCCGCGCGGCACCGTCGTTCCTGCTCGGTGTGTCGCCGCGTGGCGCCACCGCTCTGCTGAACACTTCACGGTCCTGGGCCTGGCTTTCCGGCAGGGGTTTCGTGACCCCCGACGACGTCAAGGCGCTGGCCCTGCCCTGCCTGCGGCACCGGGTTGCGCTGCAGCCCGAAGCCCAGATGGACGGTGTCCGGGTGGACGACGTCCTGGGCAGCATCCTGGCGTCTGTTCCCGTTCCCCGCTGATGGCCATCTCCGGGCGCTTTGTCCTGTTGGTACTGCTGGGCCTGGTGCCTGTCCTGCTCATGCCCGGATGGGGGACGGTGCTCGCCGTAGTGGCCGTGCTCGCAACCTTGTGCGGAGCCGACCTCCTTCTTGCCGGCTCACTGAAGCCCGTAAGAGTGCTGCGCTCCGATCCGGGCAACGTCACCCTGAACGGGACAGCTGAGGCCCGGCTCAGTGTCAGCAACGACGGGAGCCGCCGCCTGCACGGCATCCTCCGCGATGGCTGGCAGCCGTCCGCGGGAGCAGGTAATCCGGTCCAGCGCATCGACATCCCGGCCCACGAAACCAGGCGCATTGCAGTTCGGCTCCGGCCAATCCGCCGCGGAGACCTCAAGGCCCCGCACGTCACGCTGCGCTCCTTCGGGCCCCTCCTGCTCGCCGCACGCCAGCGGACCATAGACTGCCCCGGGGCGCTGCGCGTCCTGCCTCCGTTCAATTCGCGGCGGCACCTGCCGTCCAAGCTGCGGAAGCTAAGGGAGCTGGACGGGAAAGCCGCCGTCCAGATCCGGGGCGCAGGCACCGAGTTCGACTCCCTGCGCGACTACGTCCGCGGTGACGATGTCCGCTCCATCGACTGGCGGGCAACCGCGCGGCGGTCCGCCGTCGTGGTCCGCACGTGGCGGCCTGAACGCGACCGGCGCGTGGTGATGGTCCTGGACACCTCGCGGACCTCGGCGGCGAGGATCGATGACGAAACCCGCCTCGATACCGGCATGGAAGCCGCGCTCCTGCTCGGTGTCCTCGCCGAGCGTGGCGGGGACCGGGTGGACTTCCTTGCCTTTGACCGCCGGACCCGGGCCCGGGCAGGATCCGCGGTGCAGGGCAACCTGCTCGGGCAGCTGGTCCAGGCCATGGCACCACTGGACCCGGAGCTCATCGAAATGGACTGGCCGGCCATCCCGGCCCAGGTCCGTGCCGTCACCGCCCACCGCTCCCTGGTGGTGCTGCTGACGTCCCTCGACAGCGGGGCGCCTGAGGAAGGCCTGCTGCCCGCCGCGGCTCGGCTTGCGCAGGACCACGTCGTGGTGGTGGCAGCTGTCCGGGATCCACAGCTGGGCACGATGCTGCGGGAACGCGGTGACGCCGCCGGAGTGTTCCGTGCCGCCGCTGCAGAACGCGCACTCCTGCAGCGTGCCGCAGTCAGCGCCGAACTCCGCCGCTACGGCGTGGAAGTGGTGGACGCGGAACCACACCAGTTGCCCCCGCGGCTGGCGGACATGTACATCAGGCTCAAAGCGGCCGGTAAATTGTGAGGCCAGTGGAGTCTTTCCCGGCAGGAGGAGCTTTGTGAACGTACCCATCTACCAGCAGGTCCTTGGCACGGACTTTGCCAGGCTGCAGCCTGAACTGCAGGACTATTTCTCCCTGGTGCCCGGCTCCGGCACCTATGGAATCGGCGAAGGCACGTTCGACGTGGTGGGCTGCCGGCAGGAGTGGCTGCGTCCGCTGCTGCGCCTCACCAGTAGAGAGGAAGCCTTCTTCCCCGATTACGGCGAGAACATTCCGTTCCGGATCGAGAACCACGCCCACCAGGACCCGTTCGGCCGGTCCAGCCTTACCGCGCGGCGCGAGATCCGGTTTCCCTCCCGGACCCGTATCTTCCAGGACACCACCAGCGCCACCACCCGGAACGGGGCCCCGCAGCTGGTGGACTACGTGGGCCGCTACCGCCGGATGGTGACCGACCTGAACCTGAGTGTCACTCCGACGGGAAGACTGCGCGGAGTCTCGGAGGCTTCACGGCTCTTCCTCGGCCCGCTCCGCGTGCCCCTGCCTGCGCGCGTGGACGCCAAGGCGTATGCCGAACAATGGTGGGATCCTGAAGGAGGACCCAGCGGCAAGCACCGCATCCAGGTGAAGGTCATCCAGCCGCAGATTGGCCTGGTCCTTGTCTACGCCGGCAGTTTCGACTACCGGCTGCGTCCCTACACCGGAGGCAGTCCGGCCCAGAGCTTCCTGCCGCGCTACGCACAGCCGGACCGCTGGGAGAACCGGGTATAGGGCGGGCTGGCCGCTAGCCCAGGGCTAGCTGGTTCAGGCCGTCCGCCAGCTGGGTCAGCCGGCCCAGCACGGCGGTAGCCTGCGCAGGGGTCTGCCCCGCCAGGCCCGCCGACGGCGTGACGCGCAGGGTGTGGAGGGACGACGCCGGCAAACCGAGCTGCCGCCAGGGGCGCCACAGGGATTCCACGCAGTCCGCGACTTTGGGGAGGCTTCCTCCGTCCACGTCCAGCGCCCCCGCCCACAGCCGCTTGCCCGCCTCAACCGCCCCCGCCAGCTGCTCCCATTGCCGGGAAGTCAGGGCCTTCAAGGCCACTGCGACGCCGTCGGCGCCGGAGGCAAGGATGGTTTCGATCGGCGCCTCGATGGCGGGAACGGACACCACCACTTCACCAGCTCCCGCGGCGCGAAGGGCTTCTATCACCACGCGCCACGATTCCCGGGCTTCAGCCGAGCCCACAGCCCGCAGGGTGCGGTAGCCGCTGGCGGTGGGAATGGTGCCGGCGAGCACGGCGGCAATATCGGGTTCGTCCAGCTGGACCACCAGGCGTGCGCCCGGTACGGCCGCGGCTACACGGGCGAGATAACCGCCCACACCGGCGGCCAGCGAGTCGGCAAGGTCCCGCCGTGCACCGTAGTCCACCAGCGCGCGTTCGCCGTTGTGAAGATGCAACCCGGCGGCAAGGCTGAGGGGGCCCACCACCTGGACTTTGATTTCCTCCGCGGCCGTCTCCTCGGTCCCGGCCACGTCGGCCAGGACGTTGATGTCGGTGGCGAGCGCCGAGGCTGCGCGGCGGACGTCCTTTCCGGGGCGGTCGACAAGCCGCCACCCGTAGGGCTGGACGTCGACGGCCAGTTCCTCGAGCAGCGAGGCGGTGCGTCCCAGGGCGTCGGAGCCAACGCCGCGGGCCGGCAGTTCGGCGAGGAACGGCAGATGCGGGCGGCCGAGTTCGCCGCGGATGATCCGGGCGGCTTCCAAAGGGTCCTCGCCCGGCCATGGTCCAAGACCGGTTGCAGTCACTTCCGCCGGCGGCGCCTTGTCCAAAGCGGCACCGGCGGCGGGTTCGCGCCGTTCACCCATGGTCACGCGAGTGCTGATGCCTGCGGGTGCTGGCCTGAGGCTGCCTGGTGGTCCTCGGCGATTGCTTCATGGTGGCGGATGACTTCGCCGATGATGAAGTTCAGGAATTTTTCGGCGAAGGCCGGATCCAGGTGGGCGTCCTCGGCGAGTCGGCGGAGCCTGGCGATCTGGGCGGTCTCACGTCCCGGGTCACCGGCAGGAAGCCGGTGGGCGGCTTTCAGGAACCCCACCTTCTGGGTGGCCTTGAAGCGCTCGGCCAGGAGGTACACCAGCGTGGCGTCGATGTTGTCGATGCTGGAGCGGATGGACAGCAGTTCAGCCATCACCGAGTTGTCCACCTGGCCGGCCAATGAACTGGCGGAAGGATCGTATTCGTCGGATTCGGGTGAGGGGAGGTTGTGCTGCGTCATGTTCCCAGTCTATGGGCAGGCGGGCCGTTGAACCGGGTGTTAAGGGCCGGTGCCGGTGGTTAGAGTGCGGCGCGCTGCAGGGACCGTGCGGCGTCGATGGTTGCCTGGCCCAGGACCCGGCTGCCCTGGTAGAGGACCACGGTCTGCCCGGGAGCAACCCCGCGAAGGGGGTCTGCCAGCCGCACCACCAGCTGGCCGGCCGCTTCTGCGCCCATCTCCATGCGGGCAGCTGCAGGTACGGGATCACCGTGGGCGCGCACCTGCGCGTAGCAGTCGAACTCCTCGCCGTTTTCCACTTCCGGGATGGGCAGGCCCGCCCACGACACCTTGACGCCCCGGATCTCGTCAATGGCGAGCAGGGCCTGGGGACCCACCACTACTTTGTTTTCCTTGGGCCGGATCTCAAGCACGAACCGGGGCTTCCCGTCAGCTGCGGGGGTTCCCAGCTTCAGGCCCCGGCGCTGGCCGACGGTAAAGGCGTTGGCGCCGGGGTGCTCGCCCACCTTCGCGCCGGTCTCGTCCACGATGTCACCGCGGGTCATCTCGATTTTCTCGGCGAGCCACCCGGCCGTGTCGCCGTCGGGAATGAAGCAGATGTCATGGCTGTCGGGCTTGTTGGCCACCGAGAGCCCGCGGCGCTCGGCCTCCGCCCGGACTTCGGCCTTCGACGGCGTGTCGGCGAGCGGGAACATGGAGTGCTTAAGCTGCTCATGGGTCAGGACGCCCAGGACGTAGCTTTGGTCCTTGGCCCAGTCCGCGGCGCGGTGCAGTTCACGGTTTCCGTCCGCGTCCTCGATGACCTTGGCGTAGTGGCCGGTGCAGACGGCGTCGAAGCCCAGCGCAATCGCCTTTTCCAGCAGGGCCGCGAACTTGATCCGCTCATTGCAGCGCATGCACGGGTTGGGGGTGCGCCCGGCCGCGTACTCATCGATGAAGTCCTGGACCACGTCTTCCTTGAAGCGCTCCGAGAAGTCCCACACGTAGTAGGGAATGCCCAGGACGTCGCAGGCCCGCCAGGCATCACGGGAATCCTCGATGGTGCAGCAGCCGCGGCTGCCCGTCCGCAGGGTGCCTGGCATCCGCGACAGCGCCAGGTGGACCCCGACGACGTCGTGCCCGGCCTCCACGGCGCGGGCGGCGGCAACAGCGGAGTCAACTCCGCCGCTCATGGCTGCTAGAACTCGCATGCTGGCTTTCTGTCGGGGAAGGTTTCGGCCGGCACCGGCAGGGGTCCGGACCGGCAGTGCGGATCGAACAGGCAGGCTCCCGGAAACGATCCTCGCCTATCTATTCTACGGCCTCGTGTAAAGCGCCCAGCATCGGATACACGGTCAGCGGTTGCCGGTCCCCTGCCGGGCAACGGTGCCGGCTGTCTGGATTGAGGACTCGTGCCCGGCCATTCCCGCCTGCCTGGCACGGGCATAGGCATCCGGAAGGGCAGCCAGCAGGGCATCGACGTCGCCGTCCGCGGACGCATGGCCCAGGGTGAAGCGCTGGGCGCCGCGGGCTGTTTCCTCGTCGAGCCCCATGGCGAGCAGGACGTGGGACGGGCGCGGCACTCCGGCCGTGCAGGCGGACCCCGTGGACGACTCCACGCCTGCCAGGTCCAGGAGAAACAGAAGTGAGTCTCCTTCACAGCCCGGGAAGGTGAAGTGCGCATTGCCGGGGAGCCGGCCGGCGCCCGGTGCACCGCGGAGGACTGCCTCCGGAACCCGTTCCAGGACGCCCTCGATAAGGCGGTCCCGCAGGGTTGCGATGCGCCCGGCTTCCTCGGTAAGGGTGGAGGTCGCAGACCCCGCGGCGGCGGCGAAGGCTGCTATGGAGGCGGTGTCCAGGGTGCCCGAGCGGACGTCGCGTTCCTGCCCGCCGCCGTGCTGGACAGGGGTGAGTTTGACGGCGCGTCCGAGCAGGAGGGCTCCCACGCCCACGGGTCCGCCGATCTTGTGCCCGGAGATCGACATGGCGTCCAGGCCGGACTCCTTGAAGTTCACGGGAAGCGACCCGAAAGCCTGCACCGCGTCCGAATGCACCGGAACGCCGGCAGCGTGGGCCAGTTCCACAACCCGGCGCACCGGCTGGATGGTACCCACCTCGTTGTTGGCCCACATCACGGTCACCAGCGCGATACTGGCCGGGTCCCGTGCCAGTTCGGCTTCGAGGAACTCCAGGTCCACCACGCCGTTGCCGTCCACGGGCAGCCAGGTCACCTGGGCGCCTTCATGGCGCTCCAGCCACTCCACGGTGTCCAGCACTGCGTGGTGTTCGACGGCGGAGCACAGGATGCGCCGCCGCACTGGGTTTTCCGCGAGGCGGGCCCAGTAAAGGCCTTTGACGGCAAGGTTGTCCGATTCAGTTCCGCCGGACGTGAAGATGACTTCCGACGGGTGCGCGCCGGCGGCAGCGGCCACGGCCTCGCGGGCATCCTCGACCACGCGGCGGGCCCTCCGGCCGGAACCGTGTAGCGACGACGGGTTGCCGGTGCGGGCGAGTTCCCGGGTCAGGGCAGCTAGCGCCTCGGCCGAAAGGGGGGTGGTTGCAGCATGATCGAGGTAGGCGGGCACCCTGTAATTCTAGCCGGGCGCGCCTGCGACTGCCCCGGCAAGCACGGCCATTGAGTCCGCCGCGGCTACTCGGCTGGAGCGATCCGGGCACAGCAGTGGCCAGGCTGGTCTGCCTCTACCACACGGTCCCCGGGGACGCCGCACCCGGCTGCGGCACCCTGCAGGAACGCCCCGTTCATGGAGCACACCACGCCTGCGTGCGCCTGGGACAGCCGGTGGAAAGGGCAGTTCGGCAGCAGGAACCCACCGTCGGCGTCCGGTTCCGGCCGGTACCCTGCCGCGGCCAGGAATTCCTCAAGGGATTCGGCCCCCGCAGCCAGTTCCCGGCCTTTGCGGAACGCAGCTTCCCGCAGTGAGTCGCCAGCAGGCTCGCCCAGCGCCTGCGACCTTTCGATGGCCTCGGCCAGGAGGTCCCCGGCAAGGTCGTAGTTCCGGTCCGGGACCGAGGCATTCACTTCGCCCGCGATGGACCGGTACATCTTTGCGGGGCGGCCCGACCCTGGTCCCGTCCTGCCTGGAGGCTTGTGGAATTCAACAGCCAGCAGGCCGTCCTGGACCAGCCGGTCCAGGTGGAACGAAACCGTGCTTCTGGGGAGTCCGGCAGACCGCGCAACCTCGTCCCGGCCCACGGCATGCGGCGACTGCGCCACCAGCTCAAAGAGCTGCAGCCGTTTCTCATCCGTAAGGGAGGCGAGCGCAGCGATCCGCCGCGCCCAGGGAAGCCTGTTCATAGGATCCAATCCAAAGTCAAGATCTCTTGATTATAGACACCGCCGATTCTAAAATAGTGATACCTACTTTTAGAAGGAGTTGCCATGAAAATTGCATCCGCGGTGCAGGCGCATCATGTTCCGACTATTGATCCTGCCCGCCAGGCGTTCCTGCTGCTGCGCACCGTCTTCACGGTCGCGCCGATCATTTTCGGCCTGGACAAGTTCACCAATATCCTGGCCGACTGGACCATATACCTCGCCCCGCAGGCCACCGCGGTAGTTCCCGTCCCGGCCCAGACATTCATGTATGTCGTGGGCGCCGTGGAGATAGCTGCCGGAATCATCGTCGCGGTCCGCCCGCGGTTCGGCTCGCTCGTGGTGGCGGCATGGCTTGCCGGCATCATCATCAACCTCCTCCTGCTGGGGGCCTTCTACGATGTGGCGCTCCGTGATTTCGGGCTCCTGGTGGGCGCACTGGCACTCAACCGGCTCTCCCAACGCGGTACCCACCCCGCCGCCTAGGGTCAGCCTTCCTCCCGGGACGCTGACCCAGCCGCAGAAAAGGCCAAGGTGCCGGCAGCCGGTCTTCCCGGCCGCCGGCATGGCCATGACCGGTAGCATGCATCAACTGGCGGAGCACTAACGGGCGAAGCACCTGCTGCTCACCTCGACGGCGGCACAACCCGGAGCCTGCTGGCCACATCTGCGCGGGCTGCAGCGAGGGTGGCAGCATCGGGGCAGGACACGGAAACGTAGATGGACGAACCTGCGGTTGCGAAAAGCCGTGCCATTACAGCTGTGGCCTTGCCGCGTGGCGCCGCCTGCTCAAGTGCCAGGACTTCTACGCGGCGCTCAGGAGCCTCCGGACTTTCGCCCCAGCGCAAAGTGTCTGCCTTCAGGTAGCCCGGCAGGATGGTCGGGTCAAGGTACTCGAACAACGCAACAGTGGATTCGCGGTCGTCGCCCCGGGCGAGGGCCTCCTGGCCGCTGCGGACCTTGGCAGCCACGAGGCAACCGTCCGCTTTCAGGTACTGGTTTTCTCCCGCCACGCTTTCCTTGACGGTTTTCCAGCCTGGCGCATCCTTCAGCCCGTCGGAGATGCCGACGGGTACGCCGCGGGCCAGGATGCCGCCGGCGCTGAAGGGCAGGTCCTGTGCAGCTACGGCTTCGGCGTCATGCCCGGGTGTGATGGTGGGGGTGGCCAGGGCCGGCGCGCTTGGTGCCACCTCCGGGGCGGCAGGGTCTCGCACGTCAATGCTGCAGCCGCTGAGAAGGACGGCGGCCACCGCGGCTGCCGGGACCGCCCTCCGCCTGCTGTAACCGGCAGGCCGTTCCGCCGTCGGCTTTTCCATATCCACCCCATCGCATTCCCCATCGGCCCGCTCGGCCGTGCATGCACGAGTCTAGACTGCGGAAGGCGGGGAACCTGCGGAACCCGAACGGTCGTTATCTCATCAGGGCACGGTTCCAATGCTGGCTAAACTGGGCTGGCCCGGCTCGCCCTTAAGGGCCGGCCCACGAGGAAAAGGATGAGTGCTTGACCGAGTGCAGCAGCTCCTATTACCAGGTCCTTCAGGTGGCGGTCACTGCCACCGAGAAGGAGATCAAGGTGGCCTATCGGCGTGCTGCCCGCACCGCGCATCCGGACCATGGCGGAGACGCTGCGTCCTTCCGGCGGGTGACCGCAGCGTACGAGACCCTCATCGATCCGAAGCGCCGCAAAGCATACGACCGTTCCTACGCGGCAGGCACGGTCCGGGACACCGCTGACACTGAACCGCACTTTGATGCCCCTCCGGCCGGGAGCCGCGCCTCAGCCACAGTCCACCGGCCAGCGAGCGCCCGCAACACGGCCGGGGATCCACCCGTCTATGTGCCGCCCTACGAGGGCGGAACGGCGGGCAGCGTTCCGCTCATTCCGTTGGCGCAGGCCAGCCAGCAGGTTCACGGTATGCCCCGGAAGCGCGGCATTTTCGGTGCCGAGGCCAGGATCCAGCGGGAGATGCGGACGGTCCAGCTCCTGACCCGCCAGGTGCTGCCGGCCATTCCGGCTGCCCGGCTCATCAACGGGCTCCAGTCACCGGCGGACAACACCCACATCGACCACGCAGTCCTGTCTGGTTACCGGTTGGCACTGGTCAACTCCATGCTCCTTCCCAAAGGCGCGTACGCGTGGGATGGCAGGACCCTGAACCACGGCTCGCGCACCATTGCCCCGCCGCAGCTGGCGCACCTGGTGCGGGCCATGCAGGACATCTTTCCGGAACTGAACGTCACCGGCTGGACAGTGGTCCTTAGCCCCAGCGGAAACCTGCACGAGCCGGTCATCGACCATCACCGGCGCCCGGCAGGAGCGCTGGAAACGGTGCAAATCGTGAACGGAGCGGGGATGGTGCGTGGCATCAAGGAGTTCCTTGCCGCCGGGCCAGCGCCCAACACCGTCAACGTCCCCGTCCTGGCCCGGCTTCTGCGCGGCATGCACTGAACCGCGTTCAGGGCGGTCTGTCGCTAGGATGGGAACGTGTTCCGCATCCTCTTCCATGCCCCTGAAATCCCCGGCAATACCGGCAACGCCATCCGGCTTGCCGCCATCACAGGGGCTGAACTGCACCTTGTGGAACCTCTCGGGTTTGACTTCTCCGACGCCAAACTGCGGCGGGCCGGACTCGACTACCACGACCTCGCCGTCGTTACCGTGCACAAAACCATAGACGACGCCTGGCAGCGCCTGCAGCCGGAACGCGTCTACGCCTTCACCTCGGACGGAGCGGCCAGCTACACGGACATCGCGTACCAGCCCGGCGATGTCCTGATGTTCGGCAGGGAGTCCGTAGGCCTTCCAGAGGAACTGAAAAAGGACCCCCACGTCACCGCCACGGTGCGGCTGCCCATGCTTCCCGCACTGCGTTCACTCAACCTGGCCAACGCCGCATCCATTGCCGTATATGAGGCATGGCGGCAGCAGGGGTTTGCTGGCGCCCGGATCTGAGCCCCCCGGCGGCGCCGGGGCTGCAAGATATTCTTCCCGCCCGCCCATCCAAGTCCTCCCCCACCCCGAATAACTCGTGGAAACAATTCCAGCGGTGATCGGGGAGCGGCGGGGTGACACTACTAGATGCAGGCTCTCCGGCAGGCACCGGCACCCGCAGCCGGCCGGCTGAAGGTCCACCGCCGTCAGACTTATGCTTGGTTGTGATGGAAACTCCCAACGCGCCGAATACCGAGGGCCTTGCCGCGGTTACAGATCCGCCGGTTGACCTCAGCCAGCGCCTTGTGCTCCTTCTGGAAGGCATTGCCCAAGGCGACCAGGCGGCGTTCGCGGAGTTCTACCGGCTCACGTCCCGCCGGGTGTTCGGCATGGCGCGCAGGGTGCTGATCGACCCGGAACTGAGCGAGGACACCACCCAGGAAGTCTTCCTTCAGGTGTGGCAGAGTGCGGCGAAATTCGATCCAGGTGCAGGCAGCCCGCTTTCCTGGCTCATGACCATTTCGCACCGCCGTGCGGTTGACAAAGTCCGGTCATCGCAGTCATCGACGGACCGCGAGGCGAAGTACGGCGCCAGCACCCAGGACATCGACCACGACACCGTTTCCGATGAAGTAGGCAGCAGGCTCGAAGCCGAAGCGGTGGTCCGCTGCCTGGGAACGCTGACCGAAACCCAGCAGGAGTCCGTACGCCTTGCTTACTACGGCGGCCTCACGTACCGCGAGGTGGCAGAGCAGCTGAACGCAGCAATACCAACCATCAAGTCCCGCATCCGCGACGGACTGATCAGATTGAAGACCTGTTTGGGGGTGAGTTGAGATGTCAGACACGAACCATGGACGCAACGGCAGTTCCGGAGCTTTCGGCGATACCGTTGCAATGGACCTGGCCTCAGGCCGGGCTGTGGACCTGTCGGAGCTTTATGCCCTGGACGCCTTTTCGGACCACGAACGCCAGGCCATAGAGGACTACATCTCAGCTGCCCCGGAAGCGGAACGTCTTGCTTTCCTGGAGCGCGTCCGCCAGGCACGCGAGACGCTGGCCATGACGTTCCGGTTCGAGGACGAGCCTCCTGCGGACCTTTTCAACCGCATCGTCGCCCAGCTGCCGGACAACCCCAACATGCGGCAGGAGGTAAAGTCCGACGCCAGCGCTCCCGCCGCCCCGCCAGGCCCCACTGTCGGGGCGGACAGCGCCGATGAGCTCGCCGCAGCACGGCAGCGCCGCGAGGAACGGCGCCGGCCAGCCGGGACGCGCCGCTGGCTTGCCGGCGTTGCCGCCGCTGCAGCAATTGCGCTGGGCGGCGTTGGGGTGGGTTCCTACATTGCCGACCAGAACGATCCCGTCAACCAGGTTGTCCGGGCGGGCGACCTTCGTGAGGCGTCGGTAGGAGTGTCCGGAGGCGGCACCGCCACCCTGCTCATATCGTCGTCGAAAGACGCCGCGGTGGTGAAGATGAATGGTGTTCCGGCCCCGCCTGACGGCAAGGTCTACCAGATGTGGCTGATTCCCAAGGACGGTTCGGCCCCCGTTTCACAGGGCCTGATGGATGAGGACGCGCTGTCCAAGCCAGCTGTGGTGCAGGGCATCTCCTCCGCCTCCGCCCTGGGAATCACCGTGGAACCGGTGGGCGGCTCCCAATCCCCCACATTGCCCACAGTGGCCGCGGCGGAGCTTGGCGCCTAGCTTGTACGGCCCGGCCGTCCGTGAAACATCGAGCGCCCCGTTTCCTTCGTCCGAAGGAAACGGGGCGCTCCTGTTGCACCGATTAGTGGAAGGCCGCTTATCAGAAGCCCGCGATGGTCCCGGGCCCGTTGATAGCCACCACATGGAAGGCTTCGGCGCTGCGGCCCTCGGGAAGTCCCGCCCGGGCGGCATTGGCGCGCATGCCCTGGCGGACGGTGGCCTCCATTGCGTCTACGTCGGGGTGCTGGCTGACGTGGACGTGGATTGCGTCCAGCTTGGCTTCCAGCTGGTCGGTGACGTCCACGAAGTGGTTTTCCCGCTCCTCCGGTCCGGCATACAACCAGAGCCAGGGCAGCTTGAAGGCTTCCAGGCCGGACTCCGCAAGTTCCGGGTAGGCGAAAGGGTTCTCCACCGCCGGATAGACAGCCCTGGTCACTGCCTCGCCCACCGCCAAGTGGTCAGGATGGCTCTTCTGGATGCGCCGCCAGTTCCGCTCGGGGTGCATGGAAAGCACGACGTCGGGACGGACCTGCCGGATCAGGCGAACCACGGCTTTCATCACCTCATGCGAGGGTTCGAGGTACCCGTCACGCTGGTGCAGGTAGTGGATGTCAGTGACTCCCACCAGCTTGGCCGCACGGCGCTGCTCGGCGTCACGCATGGCGATGATCTCCGCCCGGTGCGCGGGGTCAAAGCCCCCGGCGTCGCCGTCGGTCATGATGCAGTAGCTGACCTCCACTCCGGCAGCCGTCCAGGCAGCGATGGTGCCGGCGGCGCCGAAGTCGATGTCGTCAGGGTGTGCCGCGAAACAGAGCACCCGCCCAACCCGGTCCGTGGCCGGGTTGAACGGGCTCTGTGCCTGCGGGGTCAATGCAGCCAAAGATTCAGCCTTTACGCTTCTTGATCTCCGCGGTTGCCTGTGGCAGCACATCGAAGACGTCCCCGATGATGCCGAAATCGGCGATCTCGAATACCGGCGACTCCGCATCCTTGTTGACGGCCACGATGACCTTGGCCGTTTGCATGCCGGCTTTCTGCTGGATGGCACCGGAAATGCCTGCGGAGATGTAAAGCTGCGGGGACACGGTCTTGCCCGTCTGCCCCACCTGCGCGTCGTGGCTTATCCAGCCGGCGTCCGTGGCCGCGCGTGATGCTCCCACGGCTGCACCCAGCGCGTCAGCGAGCTCCTCGACGGGTCCGAAGTCACCGTCCAGGCCGCGTCCACCGGCAACAACGATGCGGGCGTCCGTCAGGTCGGGCCGGCCGCTCGCCACCTTCTGCTCGCGGGCGGTGATGCGGGCGGCTGCCGGAGTTGCGGGTACTTCCACCGTGACAGTTTCGGGTGACGACGGTGTGGCGGCAGGCTCAGGGGTGATGTTGTTGGCCTTCAGCGTCACAACGGAGACGGGGGTCTTGGCCTTGCAGGAAGTGTTGTAGGAGCCGGCCAGGACGGACTTGTGCACCGTTCCGTCCTCGTCCACGCCCACTGCGTCGGTGATGACGCCGGCGTTGAGCCGGATCCCCGCGCGGGCTGCAATTTCCTTGCCTTCGGGCGAGTTGTCCAGCAGGACAACGGCTGCACCGGAGGTCTCCGCCGCTGCCGCTACGAAGGCAGCCTTGGGAGCGACCAGGTAGTCATCCAGGTCCTGGGCCGAGGGGCGGAAGACCGTGCTGACGCCGTATTCGGCGAGCGCGCCCCCAACGGCGTCGGAAACCTCTCCGTTGACGGCAACAACGCTTTCACCCAGGGAACGGGCCAGCGTCAGCAGTTCCAGACTGCTCTTCTTCAGCCCTGCGCCGGGGTTGTCAAGAAATACGAGTACTTTTGCCATGTCTGTAATCCCTCTTAGAGCAGCTTCTGTGCGGCCAGGAAGTCGACCAGCTTGATGCCGGCATCGCCTTCGTCGGTGATGATGGTGCCTGCTGTCCGCGGCGGCCGTTCCTCGGCGCTGATCACGCTGGTCCAGGAACCGGCGTGTCCCACCTGCGAGGGGTCCACGCCGATGTCCGCGAGGGACAGGGTGGTGATGCTCTTGCGCTTGGCCGCAATGATGCCCTTGAAGTTGGGGTACCGGGGCTCGTTGATCTGGTCTGTCACGGACACGACGGCGGGCAGCGGTGCTTCCACCGTCTCGGAGGAGGTGTCTGCATCCCGGCGGGCGCTCAGGCGGCCGGCGGACACCTCGAGCGAAGACGCAAAGGTGACCTGCGGCAGGCCAAGGCGTTCGGCCAGCTGGGCCGGCACCAGGGACGTTTCGCCGTCGGTGGAGGCCATGCCCGTGATGACCAGGTCCACCTGGCCCACGTGGCGTACCGCTGCGGCCAGCGCCAGGGAGGTGGCAGCGGCATCAGAGCCGGCCAGGGCGTCGTCCGAAAGGTGGATGCCCTCGGTGGCGCCCATCTGCAGGGTCTTCTTAACGGCGTTGACTGCGCCTGCCGGGCCCATGGTCAGGGCTATGACCTGGTTGCCGGCCTTACTTCCGCCTCGTGCCTCGGCCAGCTGCAGTGCCGCCTCAAGCGCGTATTCGTCAAGCTCGGACAGGATGCTCTCATCGCGGTCCGTCGTGTAGCCCTCCCCGTTGAGGTGACGGTCGAACTGGGCGTCCGGTACATGCTTGACCAGGACGATGATCTTCAATGTATCTTCCACTGTATTGACAGCAGCCTTCCATGCTTGTGGACAGCCAGCCGGGTGAGGTCATGGCCGCGGAATGCCCGGCAAACGGGTAGCTCCTAGCTAACCATAAAGCCGCACCCCTGCGCCCTCTTCCGTTAACGCCTGTGTCAGCGCTCCCCCAGGGGCGGGCATCACGACGGCGGGGTCCCTGCCCGAGGTGGGGACACCGCCGTCGTACTGCCAGGTGAGTCTGGCAACAGCGCCTAGCTGGCCGCGGTTCCCAGCGTGACGTCGAAGGTCTGTTCCTGGCCGTTGCGCAGGACAGTGATCTTCACCTTCGAGCCGGCGGGCTGTTCACGGACCGCGGCGGTCAGCTGGTTAGGTTCGCCGATGGCAAGGTCGTTGAACTTGGTGACGACGTCGCCCACCTTGATGCCGGCCTTGGCTGCAGCCGAGTCGGGTTCGACGGTGGCGACCTCCGCGCCCACTGAGAACTCAGACGACGTGCTGGAGGCGGCCTTCGGCTTGACACTGACACCCAACTGGCCGTGGGAAGCCTTGCCGGTGTCGATGATTTCCTGGGCAACGCGCTTGGCGTGGTTGATCGGGATGCTGAAGCCTACGCCGATGTTTCCGCTGGTGGCCGATGCGCTGGAACCCGCAGAGGCGATGGCCACGTTGACGCCGATGACCTCACCGCTGGTGTTGACCAGGGCGCCGCCGGAGTTGCCGGGGTTGATGGCGGCGTCCGTCTGGATCACGTTGATGGAGATCTCACCCTGGCCCGCCGCCTGCTGGCTCTGTCCGCCGCCCGGAGGCGCGAACTGGAAGCCGCCCTCGTCGTCGCCCTCTGCGTTGTCGCCCTCTTTGGGGGCTGCTGCCGAGGCCACGCTGATGGTCCTGTTGAGGGTGGAGACGATGCCATCGGTGACCGTTCCGGTGAGGCCGAGGGGGGAACCAATGGCGATGGCTGTGTCGCCCACGTTGAGCTTCCCGGAATCTCCCAGCGTGGCGGGCGTCAGGCCCGAGCCGGCGTCCACCTTGATAACTGCGAGGTCTGAGAGCGGATCGGTACCCACCAGCTTGGCGGGGATGACCCGGCCGTCACTGGCGCGGACCTCAAGGGCAGCATTCGCCGTCTGGCCGTCGAGGGTGACCACGTGCGTGTTGGTCAAGATATGCCCCTCGTCGTCCAGCACGATGCCGGACCCGGTGCCGCCCGCGCTGCCGCTGGATGCACTGATGGTCACGACGCTCGGCGATGCTTTCACCGCCGCTGCCGTGATCTCGTTGACTGAGTCCTGGTTGTTGACGATGACTGTGCCAGGCTGGCTGTTGCCGCTCGCGGCCGTTGAGGATCCGGTGTTACCGAAGAACTCCGCCGAACCGACGGTCGCCACGCCGCCGCCCACCAGGCCGGCAGCGAGGATGCTGGCCACAAGGGTACCGACGCCGAAACTGGCCTTCCGGCGCGGCGCATCCTTGGGGTTCGGGGTATAGCCCGCCGCTCCCCCATAGGCGGCCTGGCCGCCCTGGTCGTGGTGTCCGGGCTGCTGGTAGCTGTGCTGCGGGTACTGCTGGGCGGACTGCTGGCCTTGGCCGTAGCCGGCCTGCCCGTAGAACGGCTGGCGCTGCGGGTAGTCCGGGCGGGGGCCGCCGGGCAGTTCCTGGGTGGGATTCGTGCCGTATTGACCCACGTCTTCGGTGGGGTGCTGCAACGGCGGAGTACCCTGCCCGCTGCCAGCCGGGGCTGTCCCGTTCGCTTCCGCCGCGTCGTCCGCATGCCGAGCCTCCGGGGTCCGTTCCTCTTGGCGGGCGGAGTGCTGCTCCCAGGGGTCCTGGCGGCCGGCGCGGCCGTCCGGAGCCGGTCCGGGAGTTTGGTTCTCAGTCATGGGACTTCCTTTCATCCTCTTCTGCATTAACTATGGCCCCCTTGGCTGGATCAAGCTCGGATGTTTGCTGAGAGCTTCCTGAAGGGTCGATTCGGCTCTCCCGGTCCCCCTTGCAGCGTTTCGCTGCTGGCATATTCACCCCAATGGACGGGGTGTGGGGTGCACCATAGAATCAAGATGAATTGCCACAGCGACCTGCGGCTTCACACCAAGCGTGGGGGCGCTGTTGGATTCTGAGACGACTGATTCGTCCCGAATCGGTGTCAGGCGTGCTGAAGGGTTGCACATGCGGTCAAAGTTCAAACATATACTCGCCGTGATCGGCCTAACCGGCATGCTGGCGGTACCCGCCGGCGCCGCCTGGGCTGAGGACCCGGTCACCATCCCCTCGGGCACCAACATTGTTGACGAGGCCAACGTCCTCGGCAGCCGCAAGGGCGAGGTGCAGGAGGCTATACAAAAGCTCCTAAAGGATCACAAGTACAACCTCTATGTTGTGACGGTCGATTCGTTTACCAACCCAGCTGATCCCGCGGCCTGGGCACAGGCTGTAGCAACGAACAAGAGTATGGGCCGGTCCGACGCCATCCTGGCGATAGCCGAGGAGGGCAAATTCAGCTTCGTCCTGAATTCGGCCAGTCCCATCAAATCCAAACAGGGGGCCATCAGCCAAAACGCCGTCACGGCCAACCTGGCTGGCGGTAACCCGGACTTCGCCCAGGCAGCCATTGACACCGCGGCCGCCATCGGCAATGCTGCCGGCGGTGGCGGCGGAACGGTACCTTCTGACAATGGCGCCGGCGCTGCAGTTCTCGTTGGGACCGGCGTTGTGGCGGCCGGTGGTGCAGGTGCCTATCTGTACTTCCGCAACAAGCGGAAGAAGGCCTCCGCTTCCCAGTCGTCCTCAGCGAGCTATGGGCCGCAGGGTGCCGCCGTTGATCCGCTGGCTTCCCTGAGCGTCGAGGAACTCCGCCGCAAGAGCGGTTCGCTGCTGATTGAAGCCGACGACGCGATCAAGTCCAGCGAGCAGGAACTGATGTTCGCCCAGGCACAGTACGGGGACTCTGCGGTCGGCAACTTCACCAAGGCGCTTGACGAAGCCAAGGGCCACATGACGGAGTCCTTCAAGCTCCAGCAGCAGCTTGACGACCACATCCCGGACACTGAAGAGCAGCAACGAACCTGGCTGGGTGAGATCATCCGCCGTTCGGAGGCCGCCCTGGCCTCGCTCCAGGAGCAGAAGGCGGATTTCGACTCCTTGCGCGAGCTTGAAAAGAACGCTCCGCAGGCCCTTTCCACGGTCAACGCCGGAGCCCGTGAGGCGGATGCGAAGATCGCCAGTGCGGAACAGTCGCTCACTGCCCTGCGCGCGAAATACGCCGAAAGCGCCCTGACGCAGGTCTCGGACAACATCCTGCAGGCCAAGGAACGCCTTGCGTTCGTTCAAAATGCCACGGCCACCGCGGAACAAAAGCTCAGCGAAGGCGAAGGCAGCCTGGCAGCCGTGGCCGTCCGTGCCGCCGAAGAAAGCCTGCACCAGACCAACGTCCTCCTGGATGCCATCTCCAAGGTCTCGTCAAACCTTGACGAGGCGCGGAACAGGCTTGAGGCCGCCGTCGTGGACACGTCCCAGGACCTTGCCCAGGCCCGGGCCATGATCCAGTCCGGTGCACACCCGGAGCTTGCCGGCCCGGTGGCGGGTGTGGAAGCCGCGCTGTCGCAGGTCAAGGCCGAGATTCACGGCGGCAAGATCGATCCGATCGCCACCCTGCAGCGCGTGGAAACTGCCCACCAGTCGCTCGACCAGGCCCTGACCGGCATCCGGGACCAGCGGGAACAGTCCCGGCGCGCGCAGGCCTCGCTCCAGCAAACCATCATGTCCGCCCAGGCCCAGATCAGTGCCACTTCGGACTACATCACGGCCCGCCGCGGCGGCGTTGGCACAGAGGCCCGAACGCGGCTGGCTGAGTCGCAGCGCAACCTGGACTACGCCCTTTCGATCTCCCGGACAGACCCCGTCACTGCCCTGACCTATGCTCAGCAGGCCCACGCGCTGGCGGCGCAGGCAGCCCAGCTGGCGCAGGCTGACGTGGACCACTTCGGCGGCTACGCCGACCAGGGCTATGGGCGGGGCGGCATGTTCGGCGGCGGTGGAGGCGGCGGCCTTGGCGGCGCCATACTTGGCGGCATCCTCATCAACTCCATCCTCAACGGAGGCGGTGGCGGCGGCTGGGGCGGCGGTCACAGCGACGGCGGAGGCTGGGGTGGCGGCGACTTCGGCGGCGGCGATTTTGGCGGTGGAGACTTCGGCGGCGGGGACTCCGGAAGTTTCTAACTCATAGGCTAGGCGCCTGCCGGAAACATCCGGCGGGCGCCTTGAAGCAGTAAACCACTGTTCACGGATGTCAGTGGCCACCACAGAGCAGGACGAAAGGTAACACCATGGTTAAGCAGTCCATTTTCGGCCGTATCGCGCAGCTGGCAAAGGCGAACATCAACTCCTTGCTGGACAACGCTGAGGATCCGCAGAAGATGCTGGACCAGATGGTCCGGGACTACACCAACAACATTGCCGAGGCCGAGTCCGCCGTCGCACAGACCATCGGTAACCTCCGCATGCTCGAAGACGACTACAACGAGGACATCAAGAACGCCCGCGACTGGGGAAACAAGGCCCTGGCGGCTTCCCGGAAGGCTGATGAGTTCCGCGCCGCCGGTGACGCAGTCGACGCCGAGAAGTTCGACAACCTGGCCAAGGTTGCGCTGCAGCGACAGATGGCGGCTGAGAACGAGGCAAAGGGCGCCGAGCCCAGCATCGCGTCCCAGCGTGAGGTGGTGGACAAGCTGAAGACTGGCCTGGACCAGATGAAGGGCAAGCTCAACCAGCTGACCAGCAAGCGTAACGAGCTGGTGGCCCGGTCCAAGACGGCCGCGGCTCAGTCGCAGGTCCACGATGCCATCAAGAGCATTGACATCATGGACCCCACCAGTGAAGTGGGCCGGTTCGAAGAGAAGATCCGCCGCGAGGAAGCCAAGGTCCGTGGCCAGCAGGAGTTGGCCGCCTCCAGCCTGGACGCACAGTTCAACCAGCTTGAGGATCTTGGGGAACAGGTGGAGATTGAAGCCCGTCTGGCTGCCCTGAAGTCCGGCGGCGCAAAGCCGGCCATTGGCTCAGGTAACTCCACCTCTTCCCAGTCAACGGTGGAAGAAGCGGATTTCGACAAGCTCTAACGGTCACCAGGGGTTCATTCTCCCGCAATTTGAGCAAGGGCCGGGGCCGTAAACCCCGGCCCTTTGCCGTGCCGCAAGTGTGTAGCGTGGTGGGATGGCTACTTCCGATGTGACCTCCCTTGTGTGGCTGCGCGACGATCTGCGCCTGGATGACAACCCCGCGTTGATGGAAGCCGCGGGACTCGGTTTGCCCATGACGGTCGTCTACATCCTGGACGAAGAGTCCGAAGGGATCCGTCCGCTGGGTGGTGCCACCCGCTGGTGGCTGCACCATTCGCTCACCGCGCTTGCCGCCGACCTGGAAGCCAAAGGATCCCGCCTGCTGCTGCGCCGTGGCCGCTCGGTCGACATCATCCGGGAACTCGCTAGGCAGACGAAGGCCTGCCATCTCCTTTGGAACCGCAGGTACGGGCTGCCGGAGCGCGATATAGACGCAGGACTCAAGGACTGGGCCAGTGAAAACGGCATCCAGGCCTCAAGTTTCCAGGCGAACCTCCTCTTCGAGCCTTGGACCATCCGCACCGGGGCCGGCGGACCATACAAGGTCTACTCCCCGTTTTGGCGGGCCTGTCTGGCAACTTCGGACCTGCGCGACCCCCTGGATGCGCCGGAAAGGTTGCCTGCACCTGCCAACTCCGGGCGGAGGCTCCCAACCAGCGACCCCCTGGGCAACTGGAAGCTGTTGCCTGCCTCCCCCGACTGGAGCGGAGGGTTGGCCGACACCTGGGAGCCCGGCGAGAAGGGGGCAGCCCACCGCCTCGGGGACTTCCTGGACGGCCCGATCGAGGACTACGGGATTGGCAGGAACATCCCGGGCACCGAGGGAACCAGCCGGCTCTCGCCGCACCTGCGCTTTGGCGAAGTAAGTCCCTTCCGCGTGTGGCGGGAAATCAGCCGGCGGTTCCCGCAGAAGGTGCCTGCCGACGTCGGAATCTTCCGTTCGGAGCTTGGATGGCGGGAATTCAACTGGCACCTGCTGTACCACAACCCGGACCTTGCCACCCGCAGCTTCCGGCCGGAGTTCGACAGGTTCACGTGGGGGCAGCTGAGCCGCAGGGAACTTACCGCCTGGCAGCAGGGAAAGACCGGCTACCCGTTGGTTGACGCCGGAATGCGGCAATTGTGGAAGACCGGCTGGATGCACAACCGCGTCCGGATGGCCGCAGCGTCGTTCCTTGTCAAGAACCTCCTCACCGATTGGCGCATCGGGGAGGAATGGTTCTGGGACACCCTGGTGGACGCCGACGCCGCCAACAACCCAGCAAACTGGCAGTGGGTGGCCGGATCAGGCGCAGATGCCTCGCCCTATTACCGGATCTTCAATCCGGTGACGCAGAGCAGGAAGTTCGACGCCGATGGCACGTACCTGCGTGCGTTCATTCCTGAACTCGAGGGCCTTGAGGGCAAGGCGATACACGAGCCCTGGACGGCAGAGAGTGGCGGCTACCCCAAGCCCCTGGTGGATTTGCCGGAGTCGCGGGCGCGGGCCCTGGAGGCTTACCGGAAGCTCAAGGACGACTGAAGCAGGTCACCGGCCGACTTTGCCCATCAGGGACGCGATGGGCCGAAGGAAGATTGGGCGGGCCAGGAACCAGGCCGCGACCATGACCGCCACCGAGGCGAGGAAAACCCAGAATCCGAGCCAGCCGTCGTCGTCCCGGGCCCCGTACATGTGGTTGAGGTTTCGCAGTGCGCCGGTAGCCAGAACCAGGAAGACATGGACCACGATGAAGGCCACGAAGTAGATCATCACCGGGAAGTGGACGGCGCGGGCCCATTCGATGGGGTAGGCCTTGTTGAGGCCGGCCGCCTTCTTGGGCCAGGCCGAGGACATACGGAGGCCGGTGATGAAGGCCAGCGGAGCGGCGATGAATACAGTGATGAAGTACGTGAGCAGCTGAAGGGCGTTGTAGTTGACCCAGCCGTTTTCCGTGGGCCAGTCAAGCGATGCGTACTGCAGGGCCGCGGAGAGGGCGTTCGGGAAAACGTCCCAGCTGGTGGGGACGATGCGCATCCACTGCCCGGTGGCGAACAGCAGCACCGCGAAAACGAGACCGTTGAGGATCCACAGGGCGTCCAGTGTCAGGTGGAACCACAACTCCAGGCTGATCTTGGTGGGGGCGTTCCTGGTCCGGATCAGGCCCTTGTTGTTGCGCGTCCAGTACCCGCTGGGACGCGTGGTAGTGCGCACCTGCCACCCGGTGCGGATGATCAGCAGCAGGAAGAACGCGTTCAGGAAATGCTGCCAGGCCAGCCAGGCAGGGAAGCCAACCGGAGCATTCTCCGGAAGCTCCGAATGGCCCGGGTAGTCCGCCACAAAGGAGGCGACTGCCGGCAGCCCCACCAGCCACCTGGCCACCAGCACCACCAGGACAAGCGCCACGAGGACAGCAGGCACGCCCCAGTAGAGTCGGGACCGCTTAGCCGCGGCGGCGCCGGGCTTCTTCGTGGGTGTGGACATCGAGCAACATTCCTCTCCAGAATGACTGGCCAACTGCTCACTGCTGTGAGGCTCTGCGAAAGAGAATACTAGGAACTAACCGTATTCAAGGAAAAAAGAAGACCCCGCCCGGCTGTTCCGCCGGTCGGGGTCTTTCATAAGTTGCGGGGACAGGATTTGAACCTGTGACCTCTGGGTTATGAGCCCAGCGAGCTACCGAACTGCTCCACCCCGCGTCGCTGAACCAACACTACCCTACTTTTGCGCCGGCATTTACCAACCTGGCCGGCTCCTGGAGGCCAGGGTTTAAGCAGGAAGGTCCGGACACTGTTCCCAGTATCCGGACCTTCCGTCAGTTGCGGGGACAGGATTTGAACCTGTGACCTCTGGGTTATGAGCCCAGCGAGCTACCGAACTGCTCCACCCCGCGTCGCAAGAACTACTTTACCGGGAGGTGAACAGGCGGCCAAATCGAAGCGGCGTGATGTCCGTTACGCCGACCGGCACCCGGCCCACAACGGGCTGGGTGCCGGCCGCCGACGTCGCTAGCTGCTCGGTGAAGGCGACGGCGAAGCTTCAGGCGTTGCCGTCGCCGCCGGTGCCGGGGATGCCTCAGGGGCGGCAACCGGAATCTTCGCCTCGGCATCCACTGCCTTCTGGAGGGCTGCTGCGATCCTCTTTTGGGCCTCGCCGTAGGCAGCGAAGTCACCGGACGCCAGTGCCGCCTGCCCGGCCTGCATGGCCGCGTTTGCCTCGTCCAGCGCCGCCTTCAGTTCGGCCTTCGCATCCGCTCCCCCGGGCGCCGCGGGAGTTCCCGGATCAGCAGGCGTCTGGCCGTTGTTGTCCGAGTCACCGGCAGCAGCACCGGAATCACCGCCGAAGAGTTGTTTCAGCGCCTCATCCAGGGTGGGCGCGAAGCCAACCTTGTCGCCGAACGCCACCAGCACTCGCTGCAGAGTGGGGTAGGACGTCTCGCCGGTGGACTTGAGGTAGACCGGCTGCACGTACAGGATGCCGCCGCCCACAGGCAGGGTAAGCAGGTTTCCGTTCAGCACGTCCGAGGCGCCCTGGCGCAGCAGGTTAAGGGCCTGCGACACCGTGGGGTCGGAGTTGAACTTGTTCTGTGCCTGGCCGGGACCGGGAACCTGGATCTCCGGCGGGATCTGCAGCAGCCGCAGCTTGCCGTAGCTGTCGGCCTTGACGCCGGCTTCATTACCCGCGTCGGAGTCTGCTGCCAGGAATCCGTACAGGACGTTGCGGGCATTGCCGTTCACGATCTGCGGGATGTAGGAGGACGTCAGCTGGAAGGCGGGCTTGTCCTGGTCCGGCATCTGCAGGGACATGTAGAACGGCGGCTGCTTGACGTCCGCGTTCGAGTCCACGGTGGGGTCGTTCGGCACGCTCCAGACGTCCTTGGTCTGGTAAAACGTGGACGGGTCCGTGACGTGGTACTCGCCCAGGAGCTGGCGCTGGACCTTGAACAGGTCCTCCGGATACCGGACATGGCTCATGACTGCACCCGACATCTCGGAGTAGGGCTTCAGCGAGGTGGGGAACACCTTCTGCCATGCCTTCAGCAGCGGGTCCTGGTCATCCCAGGCATACAGCGTGACGGACCCGTCGTACGCATCCACCGTGGCCTTCACCGAGTTCCGGATGTAGTTGACGGTGCTGTTGGGCAAGGCGACGGCCCTGCCGGACGTGGTCTGGGAGTCCGCGGTGGCATCGGAGAGCTGCGCCTGCTGCGAGTACGGGTAGTACTGGCTGGTGGTGTAACCGTCCACAATCCATTTGACGCGGCCGTCCACCACTGCCGGGTAGGCGTTGCCGTCAACCGTCAGGTAGGGGGCAACCTTCTCCACCCGCTCGCGCGGGTTGCGGTCATACAGGATCTGCGACTCCGGGTTCACGCCGTCCGAAAGCAGCAGGTCCGACGACTGGAACTTGATGGCGTACAGCACCTTGTTGAAGAAGCTGCCCACGTTCGGGCCGCCGTTACCCTCGAAGGTGTACTGGGTCTCACCCGCGCCGGACGGCCGGTCCTGCTCCCGCGGCGGGGCGCCGTCGGGGGCGCCCACGATTGAGTAGTCAGGGGACGATTCGCCGAAGTAGATCCTCGGTTCGTACGTGGAGTCATCACCCAGCACGCCGGTAGACGGGATGCCCGACTGCAGGAATTCCGGTTTGCCGTCCACGGTGAACTTGTTGCCCTTGGCCGCCACCACGCCGTAGCCGTGCGTGTAGACGACATGCTGGTTGAGCCAGCCCTGCTGGTTCGTGTTCACGTTGGTGGGGTTGAGCTCCCGGACGGCAATCACGGTGTCCTGGATCTCGCCGTCAACCTCGTAACGGTCCACGTTCAGGGCTTCCGGGAACTGGTAGTACGGCCGGTATTGCTCGAGCTGGGAGAAAGCGTCCGAAATCAGGTTGGGGTCAAGCAGCCTGATGTTCGCGGTGGTCTGCGCATCCGGTGCCAGGGCTCCCGTGCTGGCGGTGTTGGTGGCGTCGTACCGGCTCACCTCGATCGCATCAAGGCCGTACGCCTTGCGGGTGTTGTCGATGTTGCGCTGGATGAATTCCTTCTCCAGCGTCTCTTCGGAGGGGCGCACCTGGAACTGCTGGATGACCCAAGGGTAGACGCCTCCGGCCAGGATGGAGGTGATGACCAGCATTGCCGTTCCAATGACGGGCAGGCGCCAGCGGCCGATAACGGCGGCCACCACGAAGAGGATGGCGACGAGCACTGCGGCGACGGCAAGGATGGCCTTGGTGGGAATGACGGCGTTGACGTCGGTGTACAGGGCGCCGGCCCACCGTCCGTTGTTGCTCTGCACTGCGGAGTAGCGGTCAAGCCAGAAGTTGACGCCCAGCAGCACCAGGAACGCGGCACCGGTGACGGCTATGTGGATCTGGGCTGCGCGGCTGGTGAACACGCCGCGTTCCATCAGCCGGATGCTGCCGTAGAGGTAGTGCGTCAGGATGCCCGCGATTCCGGCAATCACCACCACGCTGATCAGGAAGCCTGTAATGAAGCCGAGGAAGGGCAGGACCATCAGGTAGAAGCTGATGTCCAGGCCGAATTCCGGATCAGGCTGGCCGAAGCCCTCCTGGTTGAAGAAGAGCAGGACCTTCTGCCACTGGCTTGCGGCGGCGCTGCCCGCGAAGAGGCCGAAGAGGACGGGAAGGCCCACCATAACCACCCGCCGGACAGGCTCCAGCTGTGCCTGGTAGCGGTTGAGGTTGTCCCGGATGTCGGAGTCCGGGGCATACACCGGCCTGGCATGGTAGGCGATGCGGATGGCGAAGAACACTGCCGCGAACATGATGGCGAAGCCGGCCGCGAAGATGGCGATCCGGACAAGGTTCTCTGTGACGAAGACTTCGATGAAGCCCAGCTGGCGGTACCAGAGGACGTCGGTCCAGACGTTGGCGAAGAAGATGAAGCCCACAACCACGAGGGCAACAACAATCAGGGTGGGCGTCAGCGCTCCGCGCCGGGAAGGAGGTCTGCCTGTGGACATTGTGCTGGCGGGACGGGACAAACTGGGTACCTCATAGCTGGTCGTCAGATATTTGAAGCGGGCGAGCGAGCGGCTGACTCCGCCGGCCAACGGCTGGTTTTGTCCGCCATAATTGCCACGAGTGGCGGTAAAGCTTAGTTCCTGTCAAGTCTAGTTGCGCCCAGTCTAGTTGTTTGTGCACGTCGGCAGGCCGGATAGGTCCTGTCCGCTGCCGGCCCGTTCGACGGCGGCCCTCGCCTCAGCCAGGTTCTCCACCCGCACCACCTGCAACCCGTCGGGGATGTGCCCGGCAACTTCCGCGCAGTTGGCGGCGGGCGCAAGGAACAGCGTGGCTCCCCCGGCACGGGCGCCGTGCATCTTCTGCGCGATTCCGCCGATGGGGCCCACGACGCCGTCCGGGGAGATGGTACCGGTGCCGGCTATATGCTTACCGCCCGTAAGGTCCCCCGGGGTGACCGTATCGATGATGCCCAGCGAAAACATCAGCCCCGCCGAGGGGCCGGCAACCTTCTCAAGGGAGATCTCCACGTCGAAAGGGAAGGTGAACAAGTACTTGAGCATGACACCGAGGATGAACCTGCCCTCACCGTTGTCCTTGGGGATGATCGTCTCGGCGACTTGCTGCCCGTCCCGCTCCACCACGACGGCGGCGGGAGCGCCGTTGCCGGCCGCCAGTTCCTCCTGGATGACGGACAGTGCGGTGATGTCCTTGCCGTTGATGGTCTTGAGTATGTCCCCCGGCTCGATCTTGCCGGCCGATGCCGAGCCCTCGGAAAGGCCTGCTGCCTGGAGCTGCTGGCCATACGGAATGTCCAGTTCATTGAGGGCGGAGGCCACTGCGTTCTCCTGCGACGTGGTCATGGCCACGGCCCCTTGCTCCTCGGCTTCCTGCTTTGTTGTGCCGGTGGGGTAAATCAGTTCCACCGGCTGGACGGCTTTGGTGGGGTCAAGCCACGCGGAAAAGGCACGGAGGATGCTGACAGGACCGGTGGGGCCGCCGTCAACGTAGACAGTGGTGAGGTCAAGGTTGCCCGCGGCCGGGTAGGACTCCCGTCCGGTGACTTTGATGACAGGTGTCCCCTGGCTTTGTCCCAGCGTGTTGTACGTGGGTCCGGGCGTCTCGACAACATAGGGCACCGGAAGCGTAGCGACGCCGATTCCCAGGCCAAGTGCTGCCAATCCCGCAAGCATCATGGCGGACACCCGAGGGTCCCGCGGTGCCGCGCCCTCGTCCAGAGGTTCGGGGCCGCCGTCGTCCGTTCCGCTGCTGTCCCTTTCCCAGGAGAAGGAACCCTGGGGAAAGTCTGGAGCGTGCTCCTCGGAGGGGTGGCTGCCACGGGTTGTCGTCACGCCATCAACACTACGCGGTGGCGCCACCGGTACAGCTCTTTGCCTACAGCGAACGGTACCGGAGCGCGGCAGACAGCCGCCGGCAGCCGCGGTACCGTGAAGGTTGATCAACAGTCACACCGACGATCGGCGGGATCATGACCTCCAATCCACTTAATCCGTCCAACGGCGACGACAACCCCAAAGACCCGTTGACCGAGATGCTGCAGAACCTCATGGGCGGCAAGGGCATGGAAAACTTCGACCCCGCCGAACTGGCCAAGGCCGCCGGGCTGCCCAATGACCCCAACCTGCTGGCCCAGATGTTCTCCCAGGTCCAGGCCATGATGAGTGCACCGTCCGAGGGGCCTGTGAACTGGACGCTGGCGCACGACAATGCCCGCCGGGTGGCGGCAAGCAGCTCCGACCCCTCCGTGACGTCCCAGCAGTCCCGCGACGTCGACGAGGCCCTGCGCCTGGCGGAACTCTGGCTTGACCCCGTCACGGACCTGCCCGCCACTGGGCTGATCGGCCGCGCGTGGTCCCGGGCGGAGTGGGTGGAGGCGACGCTGGGCACCTGGAAGAGGCTGACCGAACCCGTCGCCAACAGCATCGCCAACGCGTTGTCGTCCGCCATGACGGAACAGATGCCCGAGGAAATGAAGTCCATGATGGGCGGCGCCTCGTCCATGCTCCAGAACATGGGCGGCGCCATCTTCGGCATGCAACTGGGCCAGGCGATCGGCGCCCTCTCCGCGGACGTGGTCAGCTCCACCGATATCGGCGTGCCCCTGGCCGACCTTGAAATGGCCCTGCTGCCCGCCAACGTTGCCGCCTTCGGTGAAGGCCTTTCCCTGCCCGAAAATGACATCCGGCTCTTCCTCGCAGTGCGGGAAGCGGCCCATGCCCGGCTCTTCGTCCAGGTTCCCTGGCTGCGGGGACACCTGCTGGGCGCTATCGAGGCCTACGCCCGGGGCATCCACATCGACACGTCACGCATCGAAGAACTGGCAAGGGACCTTGATCCCAGCAATCCCGAAGGCATCCAGGAGGCCCTGTCGCAGGGCGTCTTCATGCCCCAGCGGACACCGGCCCAGGAACAGGCACTGGAAAAGCTGGAAACGGCACTCGCCCTCGTCGAGGGGTGGGTGGATGAACTGACCGCCGCGGCGACGGAGAAGATGCTGCCCTCCGCCGGGGCCCTGCGGGAAACCGTCCGCCGCCGCCGCGCCACCGGTGGGCCGGCCGAGCACGCATTCGCTTCACTGGTAGGGCTGGAACTGCGGCCCCGGCGGCTGCGCGACGCCGCCACGCTCTGGGCCGCACTGAAGGAAGAGCGCGGAATCGAAGGCCGCGACGCCATCTGGCACCACCCGGACCTCCTGCCCACGGCCGAGGACCTGGACGATCCGAAGGGATTCAGCGGACGCCGCAAGCTTGCCGAGGCCAGCGACAGCGAAGTGGACGATGCACTGCAGAAACTGCTTAGCGGCGGGTTCGACGCTCCGGCACCGGATGCCGGCGAAGACGGGGCAAAGGACGACGACGGCGGGGACAGCCAGCCCAAGGGCTGACGACCGTCGTGGCAGGGTAAGCCCTGGCTAGTCGGCGTCCGCCGGCCAGTGTTCCTGCCCCGGGAGTCCGCTGCCGGAGCCTCCGCCTTCGGCCTCTGCGGCGAGGCCGCGGGCGGTGGCAAACGACACCCCTTCAAGGAATGCCTTGGCACGCTGTGTTTCCGGATATGCCTCCAGCAGTTTCCAGAAGGCCGCGTTGTGTCCGGCCACCAGAAGATGCGCGAGTTCGTGGAGCAGGACGTAATCGGTCACCCATTGGGGCATGGGCCGGAGTTTGTCCGAAAGCCGGATGGTTCCGTCTGCCGGAGTGGCTGATCCCCAGCGCGAGTTCTGGTTACTGACCCAGCGCACTGACGTTGGAACGGCCCGCCCGCCCAGATAGCGTGCCGAAAGGTGGGCGGCGTGGGCCGCGAGCGCCGCGTCCGACGCCGGGCGCTTCCGGCCGGCTGCCGCGCGGCGCTCCCCCTGCCGTTGCAGCTTGTCCAGCATCCGGCGGACCCATTCGGTTTCCTGGGCTGCGCTGAAACGCGCCGGGATCGCGACGACGGCCGTCCCGTTCTCCCAGAACGCTGCCACAGTGCGGGTCCGGCGGGCGGAACGGCGTACTTCCACCGGTGCGCCGTCAGCGGTGGTCCGGACTTCAGCTGCCCGCCGGTCCGCCGCCGACCGTCCCGGATTCACAGTGCGGTGCTTTCCGTCAGGACCCGGAGGACGTCTTCGCCGTACTTTTCCAGCTTCGAGGGGCCTACCCCGGCCAGTCCGGCGAGTTCTTCCAGCGAACCGGGCCGGGCCTCGGCGATGGCCGTCAGCGTTGCATCCGTGAAGACTACGAAGGCGGGGACGTCTGCGGACATCGCCATCTCCCGGCGCCAGTTCCGCAGGGCCTCAAAGGTTTGTTCCTCGTAACTTGGTGGACACGCATTGCAACGCCCCACCTTGCGTTCGGCGCCGGTGGCGAGCATGCTTCCGCAGACCCTGCAGACGGCGGGGGCGGCCGCCTTCCGGCGTGGCGCCGCGCCCTTGCCGCGCGTGGTTGAGCTTGCCACCGACGCAGGCCGCAGCCCGTCAAGGAACCGGGACGGCTTCCGGTTGGCGCGGCCGCCGGGTGTCCGGGCGGTACTCCACGACAGGGCAAGGTGTTCGCGCGCACGGGTGATCCCGACGTACAGGAGCCGGCGTTCCTCATCCACCGATTCCGGCGAGTCGGCGAAGGAAATGGGCATCAGGCCTTCACTGAGCCCGACGAGGAACACGGCGTCCCATTCCAGTCCCTTCGCAGCGTGCAGGGACGCCAGCGTCACGCCCTGGACAGTGGGAGCGTGCTGGGCCAGCGAACGTTCCTGGAGTTCGTTGACGAAGTCCACCAGGCCAAATTGCGGTCCGCGGCTTTGGACGAGTTCGTCGGCCAGTGCAACCAGCGCCGCCAGCGACTCCCAGCGTTCCCGGAGCGCTCCCCCGCTGTGTGGAGCCGAGTCGGTGTAACCGAGGGAAGAGACGATGTCGCGGACAAGCTGCCCCAGGGGTTCCGGCGAATCCGTCCCGCTCACTGCCCTGGTTGCTGCCCGCAGCTGGAGGATGGCGTCCCGGACTTCCTTGCGGGCGAAGAACCGTTCCCCTCCGCGCAGCTGGTACCCGATCCCGGCGGCGGCCAGGGCTTGTTCGTAGGCTTCGGACTGGCCGTTGGTCCGGAAAAGGATGGTCACCTCGCTGGCCGGCGTGCCGTCGTCGAGGAGCGCCCTGATTTTCTGGGCCACGGTAGCGGCCTCGGCTTCGTCGTCGGCGCACTCCGTGAAGGTGGGCACCGGGCCTGCGGGCCGCTGCGCCACGAGCTGCAACGGTGTTGCCCATGCCGCATCGGCAGCCGGTCCGCCGCTCCGGCGGCCTGCCAGCAGGTCGTTGGCCAGCTTCACCACCTGCGGTGTGGAGCGATAGTCCCTGATGAGCTTGACCACGCTGGCCTGCGGATAGCGTGCCTTGAAGTCCAGGAGGTGGCGCGGTGAGGCGCCGGTAAAGGAGTAGATGGTCTGGCTGGCGTCACCCACGACGCACAGTTCGTCGCGCCCGCCCAGCCACAGGTCCAGAAGCCGCTGCTGCAGCGGCGAGACGTCCTGGTACTCGTCCACCACGAAGTGCCGGTACTGTTCACGGACCGTGGCGGCAACCCGATCGTCTTCCTGCAGGATGCCGACGGTGATCAACAGGACGTCCTCGAAATCGATCACGTTGCGGTCGGTCTTGACGTCCTCGTAGGCCTGGAACACCCGGGCCACGGCTGTGAGGTCGAAGCCGCCCGGCGTGCCCCTTCCCTGCGCGTTTTCGAGGTAGTTGGCGGGAGTCAGCATGGACACCTTGGCCCACTCGATTTCCGAGGCGAGGTCCCGGATGGAGGCACGGTCCGTGCTCAGCCTGAGCCGGCGCGCTGCCTCGGCCAGCATCTGGGCTTTATGGTCCAGGAGGTTCGGAAGCGAGCCGCCCACAGCTTGCGGCCAAAAGAACTGGAGCTGGCGCAGGGCGGCGGCGTGGAAGGTTCGGGCCTGGACATTGCCCGCGCCAAGATCCCGGAGCCGGCTGCGCATCTCGGCGGCGGCGCGGGCGGTGAACGTCACGGCCAGCAGCCGCTGCGGGGTATAGACGCCGGAGTGGACTCCATAGGCGATGCGGTGGGTGATGGCCCGGGTCTTTCCCGTCCCTGCACCGGCAAGCACGCAAAGGGGCCCGCTGAGCGTGCTCGCCACCTCACGCTGTTCAGCGTCCAGCCCGCCAAGGATGCGGTCCTCGAGCGATGCTGCCCCGTCAAAAATCTCTGTCGTCACTTCTGCCGCTTTGTGTCTCGACTACCGCATGCTTGGAGTCTGGTGGATATGGAGTCTAGGCGCCGGCTCGGTCCTCGATCCGCCCGCCGTACCAGTGCTCAATGAGCGCCCGCGCGATGGAGAGCCTGCTGGAGATGGTGATGTCCCCCCTGAGCACGGCGTCCTGGAGTTCCTCCCGGCTGAACCAGCGCGCCCTGGTGACCTCCACGCCGTCGGGCGTTGCCTTCGCGTCTTCGGTGACGGCGGTAAATCCAAGCATAAGGGAGGCGGGGAACGGCCAGGACTGCGAGCCAAGGTATTGGCAGGCACTCACGCGCACCCCCACTTCCTCAAAAACTTCCCGCACCACAGCCTGTTCCAGCGATTCGCCGGGCTCAACGAACCCTGCAAGCGTGGAGAAGTTCTTCGCGTCCACCGGGCCCCCGCCGCCCAGCAGCAGCCTGCCGTCCGGACCCACCACGGTGACGATGATCGCAGGGTCCGTCCGCGGATAATGCTCGGACGAATCTGCCGGACAGCGGCGCACCCAGCCGCCCGTTTCTACCACCGTGGGCGTCCCGCACCGCGGACAGTGGGTGTGGCCGGAGTGCCAGTTGGCGATGGCGCTTGCCTCAACGAACAGGGCAGTGTGGGTGGCACTGAGGCCGGCAGCCACATCCCGGAATCCCGCCCAGGCTGCATCGCCCGGTATGCCACCGGTGCCTGGTTCAACCGGTTCCGGAAGGACGTAGAGCACCAACTCTGTGCCGGCCGGAAGATCGGCCCCGGGCAGGGCGGCACCGAGGTAAACCACCAGGTCCGGAGCGGCAAAGGCCGCCGAGAGCCCCTCCAGCAGGTCCCTGGCGCCGGCCATGAACAGGCCGCCGCCCTGCACCAGTCCCTGCCGGCCGGACAGGACGATAGCCAGAGTGCCGGGTGCAGCCAGGAGTTCCTCCACCATTCCGGGCTTTGCGCGCACAGCCGATCCCCGGTCAACCAGGGCCGGCGGAACAGGAAGCAGGGTCTCCCGAAGATGGTTGGCCGGCAGCGCCGGCGCTCCCTGATGGACCGGTGTGACAGAATCCGCGTGGCTCATGGATCCACCGTACTGACATGGACCGACAATCCGCATTCGGCCGGACAACGGTAACCGTAGGAAGGGGTACCCCATTTGCACTGATCTGAAGACTCGCCGCCGGCAGACCGGTGACTTGGACGGCGGGCAATCTACCGTGGAACGGTGAGAAGAAAACCGATTGAACTGGCAGCCGTTGCAACCGCGGCAGTCCCCGGACTGACCCCAACGGCCGTTAGCTCTGCCCCGGATGATCCCGCGGACTTCGATTCGGCTCTGCTCCTGGATTCGGAGGGCAAGCGCTGGCGCGTTCGGTCCCCCCGGCACGCTGAGGCCAGCGCCCGGCTGGAGACGGAATTCCTGGTGCTGCGGGCCTTCGCACCCGGTGTCCGGGCCGAGCTTCCGTTCCTGATGCCCACTGTGGCGGGCAGCGTCCGGCTGGGAACCCTGAGCACATTTGTCTACTCACACCTGGCCGGCAGCACCCGCAGCGTTGAGGAACTAACCGCGGGCCCGGAAGCCCTGGCCCGCGAAATCGGCGCAGCCCTGGCAGCCATCCACGACCTGCCACGGGCCTTGGTCAACAACGCTGACCTGCCCAGCTACACTCCCAACGAATTCCGCCAGCGCAGGCTGAATGAACTGGACCAGGCGGCCACCACGGGAAAGATTCCACCGGCACTCCTGCTGCGGTGGGAACATGCCATGGAGGATGTATCCCTCTGGCGCTTCAATCCATGCGTGGTCCACGGAGACCTGCACGAGGACAACATTCTGGTGGAAGGCCAGCGCGTCACGGCCGTGACGGGGTGGACCGACCTCCGGATCGGCGACCCGGCTGACGACTTCGCCTGGCTGGTGGCCTCCAATGAGCAGGACTTCGTGGATGCCGTGCTGGCCAGCTACACCGCCAGCCGGCGCGACACCCCGGACAGCCATCTGCTGCGGCGGGCGGCCCTTTCGGCCGAATTCGCCCTCGCCCAGTACCTGGTCAAGGGAATCGCGGCAGGCGATCCGGGGATCGTAGCCGAGGCGGAAGGCATGCTGGAAACCCTCGCGAGTGACATTGCCGAACATGGCGGCCAGCCCATCAGTGTCGAGCCACAGCCCACTGCCGGGGAGGCGGCGGGCGGCGGAATTTTGAGCGCGGCCACCCCGGCCGGCGTGCCCGGCAGTGGCGAGTCCCACGTGGACGCGCGGCGTGAAGAGGCGTCCGACGGCGGCCCACGAACGGGTGTGCCCCCTGTTACCGTTGTCCCCGTCCCGGCCCAGCCCGCTGTGGAAATTGTTCCCGTCCCGGCCCAGCCCGTGGTGGAAGCGACCCCCCTGCAGGCCAGGCCGGCTGTTCACGTTGCCCCCATTCCCGTCGAACCGGGGCAGGCGGCCGGCGGGCAGCCGGGAACTTCCCCGGATGATCCCGACGACACCTCCACCACGGCCCTTCCCGTGATCAACGCCAACCAGCCGTAAGCCAGCGGGCGGGCCGGTGGCCGCTGCCCTCGCGGCTCCTCAGCCGGAGCCCAGGGCGGCCGCGACGATTGCCTCCAGCTGGGCTGCTGTTCCAAGATCGTGCGGCCGCACCAGCTCGTTGTCTGCCACGTAGAAAAACGCTGCCCGGACGTCCTCCAGCGGAACGTTCTTCAGCCGCGCCCATGCCAGCCGGTACACGGCAAGCTGCACCGACCTGGCCCGTAGCTGTGCACCGGAGGGACGGCGGCCGGTCTTCCAGTCCACGAGGTCCCAGCGCCCGTCGGCGTCCTGGAACACCGCGTCGATGCGCCCGCGCACCACCACCTCGCCCACGCGGGTTTCAACGGGGACCTCCACGAAGGCTGGGGACCGCTCAGCCCAGGGTGAAGCCCGGAAGGTGTCCACCATGGAATCGAGATCGTAGGCGGCGTCGATATGCTCGTCCGAACCGGGAGCTTCCCCCAGGTCGAGCATCCCGGCAGCGCCGAAATATTCCTCCACCCAGGCGTGGAACGCGGTTCCTTTCCGCGCTGACATCCCGGGCTCGCGCGGAACCGGACGACGCAGCCTGGCGAGCACCTCCGACGGGTCGTCCCCCAGATCCACCAGCATGGATGCGGAGATGTGGCCGGGCAGGTGAACATCCTGGCCGTGGGACCTTTTGGCCCTTCGCTCCAGCAGCAGCGCCGCTTCCCGGGCCCACCCCTCTGCCGTTCCGCCCAAACCGGTGCTGCACGCCTGGCTGCCTTCAACCCCTGGCACTTCGGGCTCCAGTTGTTCCCCGCCGGACTCCAGTTCGGCCAGCACGCGGGCAGCTGCCATGTCCATGGCGTGCCTGCGTCCCCGGGCAAGCCGGAGCCGCTCCCCCGTGCGGGGGTCCACGGGGCCTTCCAGCGGATCGTACGGCCACCCCGCCACCTCGGTTTCAGCGGACAGCGGACTGCTTTCGGGCAAGGCAGCTTCCTCAAGGGACCGCGGGTGGACCGACGCCGGGGCAGGCCCCCTACCCACCGCCGTTTTCACGAGGACATCGAGTTCGGCAAGGAACGGTGACATTTCGGCCCGGGCGGCACGCGATCCCACCCAGGCAGCGCTGGACACCCACAACACGTGCTTGGCCCGGGTGTAGGCAACGTAGGCGAGGCGGCGTTCCTCCGATTCCCCGTGCGCCTGCACCGCTGCCTTGAAGTCCTTTTCGGCGTCCAGCCAGCCCTTCTGGTCCGGCTGGTCCAGGTCCCATTGCGGCAGGTCCGCACGGTCCCCGCGCAAGGGCCACGGCAGTGCCGCACTCCCGCTGCTCCAACGGGAGTCCTTGTCCGTGGGAAACGCGCCGGCGTTCAGCCCGGGTACGAAGACCACGTCCCACTCCAGGCCCTTGGAGGCGTGGACGGTGAGCAGCTGGACGGCTTCCCGGTTTACATCAGCCGGCGGGGCTTCCAGCCCGTTTTCCTCGGCTGCGGCAGCCTCAAGCCAGGCCAGGAAGGCAAGGATGTCCACCCGTTGGGATGTGCGAAGAAAACCGGCTGCGGCATCCTGGAAGGCATCCAAGTTGCGGCGGGCCTGGTGGATGCTGACGCCTGGGCCCGCCGCAACCTCGATGTCCAGGAGCATGGCCCGCTCCACTTCGCCGAGCAGCGTGGTGAGGTCGTCACCGAGGTAGCCGCGGAGCTGCCGCAGCTCCGCGGACAGCTGGACCAGCCGGCTCCGGGCCGCTGCGCTGAGGCTCCTGCCGCTGGCGGAGGTCCATCCGTCCCGCGGCAGCCAGTCCAGCGCCTCCACCAGGCTGGCGCCATCCGTCAGGTCGCCCTCAAGGACCGTCGGACCACCGTCGGCAGACCCGTCACCGGACAGCTCCGCGGCCTGCCCGCGCCGGCGGGCCAGATGGCTGGACCAGTCCCGCAGTGCCATCAGGTCCGCAGGCCCAATCCGCCACCTCGCTCCTGCCAGGAGACGCATGAGGGCGTCAGATCGGCCCGGGTCCGCGAGCACCCGCAAAGTGGCAACGAGGTCCACCACCTCCGGCGTGTCCAGGAGTCCGCCAAGGCCCACGATCTCGTAGGGGATGCCCCTAGCCTCCAACTGGCGGCGGATCACTTCCATCTGCGCGCGCCGCCGGCACAGGACGGCGATGGCCGGCGGCACCGGTGAGCCGTCAGGCTTCACCTCGAAGTCGGTCACCTTGTACTTCAGGACATCCTCCGCAAGTGCCGAGGCTTCCTCCACGTCACTGCCGAAACGGCCAAGCACAACAGCGCCCTCGGCCGCGTAGGGACTGGGCTGCAGCGGAGGCACGTCCACTGGAGCAGCTCCTCCTCCACCTGCCGGTCCCCGCTGTGCCCCGGCCCTGCCCAGCGCTTCCGACATCACGTTGGCTGCCGCCAGGATGGAGCGCCCGTTGCGCCACGCGGTGGTCAGGTAGGACGTGGGCGCAGGTGCCCAGCGCGCCGGTTCACCCGCCGGCGCATCCCGCACCGGAAACTCCCGGACGAAATGGAACAGCTGGCCGGCCGACGCTCCCCGGAAGCCGTAAATCGACTGGTTGGGATCCCCGACGGCCGTCACCGCATGTCCCCCACCGAACAGGCGGGAGAAGAGCACCAACTGGGCATGCGAGGTGTCCTGGAACTCATCGAGCAGGACCACCCTATACCGCTCGCGCTCCATGTGGGCGGCTACCGGGACGTCCCTGGCGACCTTGGCTGCGAGGGCCACCAGGTCCCCAAAATCGAGGGCACCGCGGCTCCGCTTTGCCGCCGCGTACCTGCCTACCATGTCCGCAACGCTGGCCCTGGTCCTGAGCATGCCGGCCAGCTCGGCGGCGGCCTGCGGAGCGTTCTTCTTCTTGTCTGCCAGGTAAGGAAGGGACTTAAAGTCCTGCAGCCTCGCCATCAGCCAGGCCTCAACGTCCTCCGGCTCCTGGAGGTGTTCCGCACATTCCCCGGCGAGCTGGATGACCGCCTTTACCAGCGTGGACTTTGCGGCACGGAAGTGGGTGTATTCGCCGTCGTAAGCCTCCACCACTTCACTGGCAAGCTGCCATGCCTGCGCGCCGCCCAGGAGGACCACATCCCGTTCCACCCCCAGGCGCAGCCCGTAGTCGGCGACGATGCCGCTTGCGAACGAGTGGTAAGTGGACACCTTCGGTTCCAGCGCGTCGCTGGTGAGCAGGCCTTCCGGAAAAACCCTGTGCGCGCTGTCATTGGCGACCAGCTGCTGGAGAGCCACCAGCTTGGCACGGATCCGGGACGCGAGTTCACCGGCTGCCTTCCGGGTAAAAGTTACGCCGAGGACTTCCTCCGGCCGCACCCAGCCGTTGGCCACAAGCCACACAACCCGGTCCGCCATGGTGGCTGTCTTTCCCGACCCGGCCCCGGCAATGACCAGCCGGGGCGCCAGCGGAGAGGAAATGATGGCCGACTGTTCCAGGGTGGGCACATTCTTTTCCCCGAGGAGCACCGACAGCTCCTCAGGGGTAAACCGCGGCTCCGGCGGCTGGGGAACCGCCCTGGGCGTTCCGGGCAGCACGGTGTCCGCCCCGGCGCCATGCTGGCTGGGCAGCACATCGAGGCTGTGGCTCATTCCGTCACCTGCCTTCCCCGCACGCACAGCGGACACACCTCCGGAAGCTTGCAGCCATGGCCTCCATGGCTGCTCTTTGCCGGATCATGCCGGGCAACAAACTCCTTACCGCCCATCACTTTCGCTGCGTCCTTCACCATGTCGAGGGCCCAGTTCTCCTGCGGGTCGAGTGCATCCTGTTGCTGGACGGCGGGGTTTTTGGCGCTTGTTCCGAGCTGGGCCAGCACAGCCCCGCCAGGCAGGGAGCCACCCTGGCTGTCTGTTATTCCCGTGAAGCCACCGGCGAGAACCGCAGCCTGGTAGGCACCGAGCTGGGGATGCCTGGCCAGCTCGCCCTTGCCGGGCTGCCGCTTGCCCGTCTTAAGGTCAACGATGACCAGCCTGCCTTCGCTGTCGATTTCGAGGCGGTCCACCTGGCCCCGGAGGACGGCTTCCCGCGGCGCCGCTTCATCCACTGCCACCTCGCCGAGGGCAACTTCAAAATCCTGTTCCACTCCCACGAGGCTGCGGCCCTCGCTACGCATCACCAGGATGTACTGGGCAAGCTTGCGCACCATTGCCTCCGCACGCTGGAAATCGAGCCTTCCCTCCCAGTTGTCCTTCATGCCCAAGGCAGGCCAGCGGCGCACCAGCTCCGCGACATACTCCGCGCCCGATGCTTCCGGCAACTCCTGCGCGATGGCGTGCACCAGCGTTCCCAGGCTGCGGGCGAAGTCTGTGGCCGCTTCACCGCCTGCTGCCTGCACAAACCAGTCCAGCGGCGACTTCTGCACGGTTTCCACTTTCGACGGCGACACGGACACGGTACCGCCTGGCGGTACCACTGCCGCCTCCGAGGTGAGCGGCGCGAGGCCCCACCATGTGGAGGGATGGGCACCCGGGACGGGGGGCTCGGCCGCCGCCAGCCGGGCCAGCACCCGTGCCGCTTCCCGGGCCTTTGGAGCTTCACTTCCGTCCAACTGGGCGTGTTGCCGCAGCTCGGCGACGAGGGCCCGCAGGGTCATGGGACGTTCCACTGCAGTAAAACCCCTGCGCTCCTGGCCCCGCTCCAGCGGCGCGACATAGTCGAGGAACGAGGACGGCTGGTCGTCCTCGGAAGAAACGGCAGTACAAATCAGCAACTCCCGCGACCGGGAGACGGCGGTGGAAAAGCTGCGCAGTTCGTCGTAACGGATGTCGCGGAGCCGGCTCAGGGGATCACGTTGCAGCGCATAGCCGGTGCCGTGTTCGACGGCGTCCGCGTACAGGGTGCTGCCCAGGAGCTCCCCCCGGAGCCGGGTATTGGGCCACACCCCCTCCTGAAGGCCTGCCACAATCACCACCGGCCATTCCCTCCCTGCTGCACTGGCGGGCGTCATCAGCTCCACCGCGTCGTCCACCTGCGCGCGGGCGGCAAGGGTGTCCATGGGAAGTTCCTGGTTAAGGAGGTACTCCAGGAACTGTTCAGGCCCGGCCCCAGGCATCTGGTCAACATAGCGCTCAGCCGTGTGGAACAGCGCCATCATGGCGTCAAGGTCGCGGTCGGCGCGGGCCCCGTGCGGGCCCCCCGCCAGCGCGGTTTCCGTCCATGATGCTGCCAGGCCGGTGGAACTCCATAACGCCCACAGCACCGATTCGGCGTTGGCGCCGGGCTGGAACGCTGCCTCACGGCCGGACTGGATCATCCGGGCAGTGCGCCTGGCTGCCCTGCCCTCGATCCCCAAGGCACCCAGCGCGCCGGGCTCCAGCAACGCCTCAACGAGGAGTGCATCGCTGGTCCGCCCGCCGCCGCCCAGCAACTCCTCGCGCCTGAGGGACTGCCGGAGCCGCCGGAGTTCGATGGACGTGGCACCCCCGATCCGGGAAGTGAGGAGGGACACCGCGGCTTCCGGGGTCAGGAGCGTGGGGTCCAGTGCGATGGCAAAAGCATCCAGGAGGGGGCGGACCGCCACCTCGTCCCGGACGGCAGACTCGGCCACCGGTACCCGCACCGGGATACCCTGCCCGGAAAGATAACGCTGCAGTTCGCTGACCTGCCCGCCGTTGCGCACAATGACCGCGATCTCCGTGAGGTCCCGGCCAAGGTTGATGTGCTGGTCCAGGATCCGCTGGGCAACATACCGGAGTTCATGCACGGCAGAAGGAACCAGGTGCGCCTCCACAGCACCATCCTGGCGGTTCCCGCCCGCGGGGTCCTCGGCCGGCTGGTTCTCCTCCAAGTGATCCAGCCGCCGGGCAAGCCGTCCGCCCGCCCGCTGGGAAATCCGGCCGGCGACGCCGAGCCAGGCCTCCGCCAGTGCCGGAGCCAGGCGGTGTGAATGGGACAGCGGACGCTCCACCACCGGTGCTTGCGGCGACAGCAGCCGGGGCAACTCGGCCACGAGGTCCGGCCGTGCCCCGCGGAAGCCCTGGACCACGGTGTCCGGCGAGTACGCCACGTAGCAGTCCTGCCGGGCAGCGATGTCTGCCAGCAGTTCGAACACTGCGGGGTTCGCTTCCTGGATATCGTCCACCACGATCAGCTGCAGCCGCTCCCGTTCGGCTGCGAGGAATTCCGGAGCATCCTGGAAGATGTGTCGTGCCGCCGTGATGATCCCGGCGGGGTCGAAGGCCTCCGGCATCCGCAGGTCCAGGACGTCCCGGTATTCGTTGTACAGGGCGGCCGCAGCGATCCAATCGGGCCTGCCGCACTCCCGGCCGAGCTGGGAAAGATCCTCTGCCGTCCGCCCGGATTCGATGATCCGGTCGAAAAGCTGCCGGACCTCCTGGCGGAACCCGCGGGTTTCCAGTGCGCCGTCCAGGTCCTCCGGCCAAGGAAGTTCCAGGCCCGGCAGACGGTGCCCTTCCAGGAGTTCCTTGATGATGAGGTCCTGCTCGGGGCCGGACAGCAGGCGTGGCGGCCTGGCCCGCGGAATGATCCCCTCGGCCTTGGCGCGCCTGATGAGGTCGAAGGCATAGGATGCCCACGTCCGCGCGGGGGTTGTGCTGAGGCTCCGGTCCAGCCGGGCGGTGAAGCGGTCGCGAAGGAAGTCCGCTGCCAGCCGGCTGGGGGCAAGAATCAGCATGCGCTCGGGATCGATACTATCCTGGAGGGCGCGCTTGACGGCGGCCTCGATGAGGACGGTGGTCTTACCGGTCCCGGGGGCCCCTGGCACCAGGACGGGTCCGGCACCCCGGGGAACATCGACGGCGGCCTGCTGGTCAGGGCTCAGCGCCGGCGCGGCCGCGTGGATCTGGCGCGGAGGCAGCAACCGCAGGGCGGCTGACGGATGCCTGGCGGGGTGGACGTCCTGGCTGCCGCCTGCAGTGTCAGCTCCGGAGTGGAATGCGGGCTCCTGCCCCGGCTGCAGATCCTGCCGGTATTCGTCGCGTGGCCCCGTGAAGGGAAGTGTTACTGTCACACCGACATTCCATCATCAGCCACCGACAATCTGTGGAGCCGACGCTCCAGCTCCTCGGCGATAGTGTCCACACGGTCCAAATCCTGGTCCGTCGGTGCCCACCGTGCAGCGGGCAGATCCACGCGCCACCGGCCCTCCCCGGTCCGAAGGAAGGCCTCGTAGGCTCCGGTGAGCGGCGTTTTTTCGTCGAGGTAATGGCGCAGGGCTTCGGCTTCATGTCCTTCGGGAGCATGTCCGCTCGCTTTGAGGACGCGCCACCATGAAACACCGCTTCCGTAATGGCTCAGCACCGACCCCACCTGCCGCGGCCCGCCTGATCCCAGCAGTTCGGCGACGTCCCCGTATGAAACAGCGGACCCGGCCGGTACCAGCCCCACAACGGCCAGCACCGCCTCCACGTACTCAATCCGCATTGCTCCAATGTATCCGCAGTGGCGCTCCCGGGAATTGTCCGGGGTCCCCCTTAGCGTTGAAGCATGAGCACTTGGAACACCCTCCCCCGAGCAGCCTTCGACCTCGAAACCACCGGACGGAACTCACGTGCGGCGCGGATTGTCACGGCGTCGGTCACCGTTGTGGACCACAAAGGCGACATCATCAACGAGCATGAGTGGCTGGCGGATCCCGGTGTGGAGATTCCCGTGGAAGCCAGCGATGTTCATGGCGTCACCACCGAACAGGCACGGCGGGACGGGCGCCCCGCCCATGAGGTCACCAGGGAGCTGGCGGGCGTCCTGCAGGACCTTTTCGACGCCGGCGTTCCCGTCATTGCCTTCAACGCCAGCTACGACTTCACTGTGCTGGCCGCCGAGTCTGCCCGCTATGGCGTGCCGCAACTCACACGGTTCCCCGTCCTTGATCCCTACGTCATGAACAAGCAGGTGGACCGGTACCGGAAGGGCAAGCGTACCCTCACGGCTCTTTGCGAAGAGTACGGCGTGGTCCTGGACAACGCGCACACCTCGGCGGCGGACGCCCTGGCAACGTTGAAGGTGCTCGACGCAATGGCAGGGAAGTTTCCCAAGCTGATGATGCCCGCCAGCCAACTACACCAGCTCCAGGTCGACTGGGCCGTGAGCCAGGCTGCGGACTTCCAAGGCTACCTCCGCAAGACCAAGCCCGCCGCCGTCATAGAAGGTGACTGGCCGGTGCTCCCGCCGCAGGACGCAAGCACCGGCGGATTCTAGGCGCGCTACCAGCCGGGACTAATGTAATGCGAGGTAAGTCACAGTAATCATGCTTTCCATTTCGGCGGTCCCAGCCCCGCCCGGATTCGCCGTTCACGGCGGGCACCAGCAGTTACATGTGGGACGAAGAGGGTTCTCCGAATAAAGTTCTGGGATCCGCCCGGAATGACGTGCAGTAGTTTCGCCATCGGTCCACTTTCAGTGAAGTGAGACAATAAAGTTTTGCGGTCACCCCTGCCCTAGCCATGCTTGACCAGCACGGGGCAGGTGCCAGGCGCCACCAGCGCAGCCTTGCGGCCCGGTTGACTTATGACTCAATGAAAGTGACAACCTGATGAAAATCAAAGCGATGAAGTGGCTGACTACCGCTCCCGTTGCACTGGCCCTGGCGGTTTCCCTGGCCGCGTGCGGCTCAGGATCCTCGGAGCCCAGCGGCACCCCGACTGATGCCCTCGCCGGCAGTGACCAGCAGACGCTGGACAAGTACACCACTGCCGATGTCACCCCGATCGACCAGATTGACAAGACCAAGCTCGGCCTCAACACCGAGGGCAGGCTCGAAGTGGGAACCCTCTCGGACGCCCCGCCGAACATCTTTATTGACCCCTCCGGCAAGTTCACCGGCTACGACAACGAGCTGCTGCGCGCCGTCGCCGCCAAGCTTGGCCTCGAGGTGGAATTTGTTGCCACCGACTTCTCGGCCCTCCTTTCCCAGGTGCAGACCAAGCAGTTCGACGTCGGATCCTCGTCTATCTCCACCACTGAGGCCCGCCGCCAGAACGTCGGCTTCACCAACGGCTACGACTTCGGCTACATGGCCGTCGTCGCGAAGACTGACGGCGACGTCAAGGGCTTTGACGACCTGACCGCCGACCTGCGCATCGGCGTGGTGCAGGGCACCGTGCAGGACGACTACGTCACCAACACCCTGAAGATGGAACCCATCCGCTTCCCTGATTACGCCACCGTCTACGCCAACGTGCGCAACGGCCAGGTGGATGCCTGGGTGGCTCCGTCCCAGCAGGCTGAAGGACAGGTCAAGGAAGGCGACGGCACCGCCATTGTCGAGTCCAAGGTCAACACGGAGAACTTCACCGCGTACGCCGTGGCCAAAGACAACCAGCCCCTGATTGACGCGCTGAACTCCGGCCTTGACGCCGTTATCGCTGACGGAACCTGGTCCAAGCTGACCAAAGAATGGTACCCGGACCGTGAAATGCCGAGTGACTGGAAGCCGGGCAGCAAGGCCGCCACGGTTCCCCAGAGCTGATTGAGCCGGGACGTTCATGGATCTCCTGGACCAGCTTGCTGACACCTTCTTCAACTGGGAGGAAATGGCGAAAGTCATCCCCGCCCTGCTCATGGTGGGTCTTCCCAACACCCTGATGCTGGCTGTGGCCTCGGGCATCCTCGGTTCCCTGCTGGGGCTGCTGCTGGCCATGATGGGCATATCCCGCAACGCGGGGGCCCGTTGGGCGGCACGCATCTACACCGATGTTTTCCGTGGCCTCCCGGCAATCCTCGTGATCCTGATGATCGGCATCGGCCTGAGCCCGATCGCCAGGGAAATCACAGGCTCGCGGAACCCGTATCCCCTGGGCATCCTGGCCCTGACCCTGATTGCTGCCGCCTACATCGGCGAGATCTTCCGGTCGGGTATCCAGAGTGTTGAAAAGGGCCAGCTTGAGGCTTCACGGGCGCTCGGATTCAGCTACGGCAGTTCCATGCGCCTGGTTGTTGTTCCGCAGGGCATCCGGCGGGTACTTCCGGCCTTGGTGAACCAGTTCATCTCGCTGCTGAAGGATTCCTCGCTGGTGTTCATGCTGGGCCTGGCAGCCTCTGACCGGGAAATCTTCCGGATCGGAAATGACGCCATGGCTAACACAGGCAACCTCTCGCCCCTGGTGGCTGCGGGCGTCCTGTACCTGATCCTGACCGTCCCGCTCACCCACTTCGTGAACTTCATCGACCACCGGCTGCGTACCGGCAAGCCGGAGAAGAAGGAGCCCGACGAGCTGGCAGCACCTATCGGCAAGGGGGCACAGGCATGACGGAATTCGTTTCCGGAACCCTGACCGGCAAGAACCTGCACCTGTCCTTCGGCCACAACCACGTTCTCCGCGGCATCGATCTGCATGTGGAGAAGGGAACCACAGCATCGGTGATCGGCCCTTCCGGGTCAGGCAAATCCACGCTGTTGCGGGTCATGAACCGGCTGATTGAGCCGGACCAGGGCGACATCCTGCTGGATGGCCGTTCTGTCCTGAAGGACAACCCGGACGAGCTCCGGCAGCGGATCGGCATGGTGTTCCAGCAGTTCAACCTGTTCCCGCACAAGACCGTGGTGGACAACGTGTCGCTGGCGCTGCGCAAGCTCCGGAAGCTGCCCAAGGACCAGGCCCGTGCCGAGGCCCTGGAGCAGCTGGACCTGGTGGGTTTGAGGCACAAGGCCGACTCCCGCCCGGCCAACCTCTCCGGCGGCCAGCAGCAGCGCGTGGCGATTGCCCGCGCGCTGGCCATGAAGCCCGAGGTCATGTTCTTCGATGAGGCCACGTCGGCCCTGGACCCCGAGCTGGTCAAGGGCGTCCTGGCCCTGATGACGGACCTCGCGAAGGGCGGCATGACCATGGTGGTGGTGACCCACGAAATGGGCTTTTCCCGCAACGTCTCGGACAACGTCACGTTCATGGATGCCGGCGTGGTGGTGGAGTCCGGTCCGCCGGAGCAAATCTTTACCGCACCCCGCACCGACCGGCTCAAGGGCTTCCTCTCGGACGTCCTGTAAGCATAGAGACAGAAATCCCCGCCTTTCGGACCTCTCCCCCATACATGGTGGGCGGATGGGTCCGGGAGGCGGGGATTTCTTTGTGCCGGGGTGAGCGGCCGACGCCGGGACTAGCCTTGGGCGGCAGCGGCAGCCTTGGCTGCCGCCGGAAGGGCGTCGAAGATCCGGTTCATGGCGGCATCGTCGTGCGCAGCAGAGAGGAACCAGGCCTCAAACACCGACGGCGGCAAATAGACGCCGGACTCCAGCATCGAGTGGAAGAACGGCGCGTAGCGGAAGGACTCCTGGGCCTGCGCGTCAGCGTAGTTGTGGACACCGTGCGCCGAGGTTCCGAAGGCCACCGAGAACAGGTTTCCGGCGAACTGGATGGAGTGGTCCACGCCGGCGGCATCCAGGGCGGCGGAAAGGGCAGAAGAGAGTTCCAGCGAGCGGGCATCGATGTAGGAGTAGACGTCGCGGGTGGCATGCGTCAGCGTGGCAACCCCGGCGGCCATGGCCACGGGGTTGCCGGACAGCGTTCCTGCCTGGTACACAGGACCGATGGGGGCCAGGTGGTCCATGACATCGGCCCGTCCGCCAAGTGCCGCCGTCGGCATGCCGCCGCCGATGACCTTGCCAAAGGTCAGCAGGTCCGGGGTCCAGGGGTCGGTGGCATCGGGCGCCCCGCCGGTGAGACCCCAGTAGCCGGAGTAGCCGGTACGGAAGCCCGTAAGAACCTCGTCCACGATGAGCAGCGCCCCGTGTTCCCGTGTGATCCGGGACAGTCCCAGGTTGAAGCCCTCTTCCGGCGTGACCACACCCATGTTGGCGGGAGCGGCCTCAGTAATGACGGCTGCGATGTTGGGTCCGTGCGCTGCGAACGCTTCCTTGACGGCGGTGAGGTCGTTGTAGGGAAGGACCAGGGTTTCGGCGGCGGTGGCCTCAGTGACACCGGCGGAACCGGGCAGGGCGAGGGTGGCCACGCCTGATCCGGCCGACGCCAGCAGTCCGTCCAGGTGGCCGTGGTAGCAGCCGGCGAACTTGATGATCAGGTTGCGTCCGGTGAACCCGCGGGCCAGCCGGACCGCCGTCATGGTGGCTTCGGTGCCGGTGGACACCATCCGCAGGCGCTCGACGGCGGGCACGCGTTCCTGGACAATGGCCGCCAGGTTAGCCTCGTCCGGGGTGGAGGCACCGAAAGACAGTCCACGGTCCACCGCTGCGTGGACAGCTTCCAGAACTGCCGGGTGCGCGTGGCCCAGCAGCGCCGGTCCCCAGGAGCAGACCAGGTCCACGTATTCCTTGCCGTCCGCGTCCGTCAGGTAGGGGCCCTTGGCGGCCACCATGAAGCGGGGGGTTCCGCCGACGGAGCCGAAAGCGCGGACCGGCGAATTGACGCCGCCGGGCATCAGTCTGCGGGCGCGGTCAAAAAGTTCCTCGTTGCGAGGGTTGCTGGAAGTCATGGTTCCTATTCTCTCAGTTGGCCGGTCCGTCAGGAGTTCAGCAGTTCGGCGACGCGGGGCACCACCGCCGTACCCATCAGCTCGATGGAGCGCATCATGGCGGCGTGTGGCAGCGGCCCATTGCTGTATTTGAGGTCGAAGCGGTCCACCCCCAGGTTCCGCTTGAGCTGCACAATCTTCCGGGCCACGGTCTCCGGCGACCCAACGTAGAGCGCTCCTTCCGGAGCGCAGAGGGCATCGAACTCGCCGCGCCCGGCAGGGCCCCATCCCCGTTCGGCTCCGAGCTTGTTGCGCAGCTTCAACCAGTGCGGGAAAAGCTCTTCCCGGGCCTGCTCGTCGGTGTCAGCAACATGCCCGGGCGAATGAGTGGCAACCTGCTGCATCGGATGCCCGTACTTGGACATGGCCTCCCGGTACAGGTCCACCAGCGGGCGAAACGCGCGCGGCTGGCCGCCGATGATCGCGAAGATAATCGGGTAGCCGTACTGGGCGCAGCGGAGCACCGACTCAGGGGTACCGCCAACGCCGATCCAAGTGGGCAACAGGTGGTGTTCCAGATGCGGGTGGACGCTGAGCCCGGACAGGGCGGGCCGGGTGCGGCCTTCCCAGTGCACCGGCTTCTGCGCCCGCACCTTGTCGAAGAGTTCGAGCTTCTCTTCGAACAGGACCTCGTAATCGGCCAGGTCGAACCCGAAGAGGGGGAACGATTCCACAAAGGAGCCACGGCCCAGCATGACCTCGGCGCGGCCGTTGGAGAGGGCGTCCACGGTGGAGAACCGCTGGAACACCCGGATGGGATCGTCCGAGCTCAGGACGGTAACCGCCGAGCCGAGCCTGATCTGCGACGTGCGGGCGGCCGCTGCCGCCAGGAAGACCTCCGGCGCGGACACCGCATAGTCCTTGCGGTGGTGCTCCCCCACGCCGAACGCGTGTAGTCCGACGGCGTCGGCCAGTTCCGCCTGTTCCAGCAGCTGCCGCAGGACTTCAGCATGCGCCTGCGGGCTGCCGTCCGGATTCTCGCCGACGTCACCGAACGTGTTGAGGCCCAGCAGGATGCTGTTCTCCCCTACGGGAGCGGTAGGCCCGGAAGCGGCTTCGGTCATCAGGACTCCCTGAGCCAGCCGGCGAGCTCGGCCGCCCAGTAGGTCAGGACCATGGAGGCACCGGCCCGGCGGATTCCCAGCACGGACTCGGTGATGGCCGCCCGGCGGTCGATCCAGCCGTTGGCCGCGGCAGCCTCGATCATGGCGTACTCTCCGGAGATCTGGTAGGCCGCCACCGGCACGGGGCTCATCGCGGCGACGTCGGCCACGATGTCCAAGTAGCTCATTGCCGGTTTGACCATGACGATGTCGGCGCCCTCGGCCAGGTCCAGCTCCACCTCGCGCAGTGCCTCGGTGCGGTTGCCGGCGTCCATTTGGTAGGTCCGGCGGTCTCCCTTCAACTGGGAATCGACGGCCTCGCGGAACGGGCCGTAGAAGGCGGACGCATACTTCGCCGAGTACGCGATAACCGAGGTGTTGGCGTGGCCGGCGTCGTCGAGGGCGGTCCGGATGGCGGCGATCTGTCCGTCCATCATGCCGGAGGGCCCCAGCATGTGTGCTCCCGCGTCCGCCTGGGCCACGGCCATCCGTGCGTAGATCTCCACGGTGCGGTCGTTGTCCACGTACCCGTCGTCGTCGAGCACTCCGCAGTGGCCGTGGTCAGTGAATTCGTCCAGGCACACGTCGCTCATGATCACCAGGCTGTCCCCCACCTCGGCCCGGACGTCCCGGATGGCCTTGTTCAGTACGCCTTTCGGGTCGAGCGACGCCGAGCCCTCGGCATTCCGAATTTCCGGAATCCCGAACAGCATGATGCCGCCCAATCCGAGTTCGGCGGCCTCGGCGGCGGCACGCTTCAGGGTGTCCGTAGTATGCTGCACGACGCCCGGCATGGACGTGATGGGGTTCGGCTCGCTAAGCCCCTCCCGGATGAAAGCGGGAAGGATGAGCTCCGCCGGTGCGAGGCGGGTTTCGGCAGTCAGCCGGCGCATGGCGGGCGTGGTCCGAAGGCGGCGGGGGCGCTGGCGGGGGAAAGTCATGATCCTGTCCTTCACGTTGTTCCGGGTGGTTGCGGATGCGGGGCCGGAGCGGAACCGGCAGGCCCAAGGGCGGACTGGACCGCGGCGACAAGGCCGTCCGGCGTCGGCTCAGCCGCCACCGCTGCCACCTGCAGGCCGAGCGCGGCGGCCTGCTCCGCCGTCGAACGCCCGATCACCACAAGCCGGCAGCCGTGCAGCGGCGAGAGGTCGGCGATGCGGCGCACGGCGCTGGGTGAGGCTGCGAGGACAGCGTCAATGCTGCTGTCCGCGAAGCCCGCTTGGGCGGCTGCGGACGAGAGGAGGGAGTACGACGGTGGCGCCTGGCCCGCTCCCCCGCCCTCTGCCGGGACGGCGAGCCTGCGCTCCGCTGCCGCCGGGTAATCCACCGTACGGTACGCGGCCACCACCGTGACCTTGCTGCCCGCCGCTGCCAGTCCTTCCGCAAGAAGGGGGGCGGCAATATCGGCCTGGGGCAGCAGGACCCGTCCGCCGCCGGGCCATACATCGAGCAGGCCGGCGGCGGACTGCTCATCCGAAGGCGTCAGGTGCACGTCCATGCCGTTGGCCTCCAGCAGCCTTCGGGTGGCTGGACCCACGGCGGCGATTTGGGTGCCGGCGGGGATCCAACCGTGCAGGGCAAGGCCACGCTCACGTGCCTCCCCGAGGAGCACATGGACGGTGGTGGCGCTGGTGAGCACAAGCCAGTCGAAAGCCCCGGCTCCGAGCGCATCACAGGCAACGTCAAGTGAATGCTGGTCCGGCGCCCGCTCGAAGTCGATGAGGGGCAGGAGCAGCGCGCTGGCCCCCGCGTGCTCCAGCGCAGCCACGAGTTCCAGCGAACGCTCCGGGCTGCGGGTGATCAGGACGCGGGCTCCGGCCAGCGGCTTGCCCGGTCCTGATCCACGGGATTGCAGTCCCATGGCCAGGTCAGGATGCCTGAAGGTCTGCAATGTCGGCGGCACCGCCGGCAAGGAGGACTTCGGCCAGTTCAATGCCCAAGAGGGTGGCTCCCACTTCGGTGAGCCCGTCGGTTGCCCGTTTGTCGCGGACGGACGCGGTGCCGTCCACCGCGCAGACAACGGCCTCGAGGTGGAGCGTGCTGCCCTTCCGGTAGGCGTACGCGCCCACGGGAGCCGCGCAACCGGCCTCGAGCCGGGCCAGCAGGGCCCGCTCCGCCGTGACCGCCAGCCGGGTGTCCGGATCGTCGAGTGCGGCGAGTGCCTGGGCGAGCACGGCCTGGGATCCTTCCGTTGACCCGGGTTTCCGGGGCGCGTCGGCGGTGCGGCATTCGATGGCCAGGGAACCCTGCCCGGCGGCGGGAAGCATGACGTCGGTTTCGAGGAATTCGCTGACCGCGTCGAGCCTGTTGATGCGCTCCAGGCCTGCGGCGGCGAGCACCACGGCGTCGAGGTCGCAGGACTTGCCGGGCACTACCTGGTCGGTGATGTTGCCGGGAAGCCCGGGCACCCGGCCAAGCCGTGTGTCCACATTGCCGCGGATGTCCAGGATCTGCAGGTCGGGCCGGGCTGCGCGGAGCTGGGCTGCCCGCCGGGGCGAGCCGGTGCCCACCGTGGCGCCGGCAGGCAAATCGGCAAGCTTCAGCCCGTCCCGGGCACAGAGGACATCCCTGACGTCCACGCGCCGCGGCGTCGCCGCCAGGCTCAGCCCCACGGCTGCGCCGGTGGGCAGGTCCTTGAGCGAATGGACGGCCACATCGCATTCGTTTCGCAGCAGCGCATCGCGCAGGGCTGCCACAAAGACGCCCGTGCCGCCCATCTGCGACAGTGAGCCGGTGAGCACGTCGCCATCGGTCCTGATATGGACGAGCTCGACGGGAAAGCCTCCGACGGCGGCCAGCTGGTCGGCGGTCTGCTGCGTCTGCGTCAGTGCCAGTTTGCTGGCACGGGTTCCGATCCGGACTGTCACTGCTGTGCAGCTCCCTGCGATGCACCCGGCTGCCCGGAAGCAGCAGGATACGGGTCGTGGCCTGTTCCCACAGTGGTGTCCGCTCCGGAAATAGTAGGCTTCTCACCGCGGAAGTTGGCGCAGCACCCTGGCCGGCAGACGTCGTACCAGGGACCCAGGTCCGTCACGGCTGGACGGTCACCGATGTAGTTTGCCTCGGTGCGTTCGCAGATGAGGTCCACCAGGCCGTTGACGAACTTGCGGTGCGTGCCGGGCGTGGGAACACGCGTGGCGGCCAGCCCCAGGTTGGCACAGGTCTCCAGGGCCTCGGTGTCCAGGTCCCAGACAACCTCCATGTGGTCGCTGACGAATCCCAGCGGCACAATGACGATGCCCTTGATGCCCTGGCCGGCGAGTTCCTCAATGGCGTCGTTGATGTCGGGCTCAAGCCACGGCACGTGCGGGGCGCCGGAGCGTGACTGGTAAACCAGTGACCACGGCGCGGTGAGGCCGGAATCTTCCTCGACCCGCTGGATGACGGCCGCAGCGGTTGCCAGGTGCTGAGCCACGTACGCCGAGCCCTCCTCGAACTCGCGCGGTTCGCCCTCGGACCGACCGGCGGCCTCGGCGTCCCGGGTGGGGATGGAGTGGGTGGCGAAGAGAATCTGGACAGGAGCATCCGCAGTGCCTGCCTCGGCGAGCTTGGCACGGACGTCGGCGAGGCCCGCCGCGGTGCCTTCCACGAACGGCTCCACGAATCCGGGGTGGTCGAAGTACTGGCGTACCTTGTCCACTTCCAGGCGGCCGTCCAGGCCTGTTTCAGTCAGCGCCATGCCAATGTCCTCGCGGTACTGGCGGCAGCTGGAGTAACAGGAGTAGGCACTGGTGGTGATCATCAGCAGGCGGCGGTGGCCGGCGTCGTACGCGTCCTGCAGGGTTTCCGGGATGTACGGCGCCCAGTTGCGGTTGCCCCACAGCACCGGAAGGTCGATCCCGCGCGCTGCCAGCTCGGCTTCAAGCGCAGCCTTCAGCTCGCGGTTCTGCTGGTTGATGGGGCTGATGCCGCCGTTGGCACGGTAATGGTGGGAGACTTCCTCGAGCCGCTCGTCAGGGATGCCGCGGCCGCGGGTGACGTTGCGCAGGAAGGGGATGACGTCCTCCTGGCCTTCGGGGCCGCCGAAGGAGGCGAGGAGGACGGCGTCGTAGTTCTTGGGGGCCATGCGGCCGGCCTCGGTGACGGGATTGGCGGCGGTGAGGCCCTGGGGATCGAGGGAACTCATGCCAGCACCTCGGCTACCTCGGCGGCGGAGATCCGGCGGCCCGTGTAGAACGGGATTTCCTCGCGGACGTGATTGCGTGCCTCCGTGGCGCGCAAATGCCGCATGAGGTCCACCAGGTCGACGAGCTCGGGTGCTTCCAGCCCGAGGATCCATTCCCAGTCACCGAGTGCAAAGGAAGACACCGTGTTGGAGATGACCTGCGGGAAGTCCCGGCCGAGCAGGCCGTGGTCGCGGAGCATCTTGCCGCGCTCCGCCTCAGGCAGGATGTACCACTCGTAGGAACGGACGAACGGGTAGACACACAGCCATTCCGCCGGTGCAACACCGCGCGAGTAGGCGGGCGTGTGGTTCTTGGCGAACTCCGCCTCGCGGTGGACGCCCATAGCCGACCAAACGATTTCCGTTCCGGCGAAGAGCGAGCTGCGGCGGATGTCCCGGATGGCCTGCTGCAGTGCTTCGGGCTTGGGGCCGTGGAGCCACACCATGACGTCCGCGTCGGCGCGCATGGCTGAGACGTCGTAGCTGCCGCGGTGGGTCACCCGTCCCTCGGCCAGCCGCAGCAGCAGGGCCTCGAAATCGGCGGCGGCATCCGCACTGCGGACCACTGCCTCCGACCGCCTGAAGACCGTCCAGAGGGTAAAGAACTGCTCAGCTGATTCTTCGGTTTTAGTGACAGATTCGGCAGAAGTGTGGCTCATGGTTACAAGTTTGCCCTTTAGTACCCGCCAAGTCGAAACCGACAACTTCTACAACGTGTAGAAGTGTTAAACATCACACCTGCGCTCGTTACCCTGTGTCAGCAGCGGCTTCCAGGCTAGAGATTGCGCAGGCGGAACAGCACCAGTCCGGCCGCACCGGCCACCCCCACCAGGCCGGAACCGAGCCACACCATGGCACTGCGCGGTTCTGGCTGCGCATTCAGCGTGGCACGGCTCACCGGACTGCTGGCGGCACTGTAGGGCGTCCACCCAGTGCGGGCCTGAGGCACGTCGTACGGCGGTGCATCGCCCGCCTGGCTGCCGGCCGCACCGGCGGCTGCGCCGGTTGCCGTCCCCGCAGCGGTAGTGGCCTTTTCCGTCGGAAGCTTCCCGGACTCCATGGATTTCTCCGCACCGGATTCCGGCGCTGCCCCGGGGCCAGCTTTAGGGGCGGAGGACCCGGCGGCGGCAGGTGCTGACGCAGCGGGAGGTGTCGGCGTCAAGGCAGGGGTTGAGCCGGCTGGGGCCGCGGTGGCCCCGGCCTGCGACGGCACGGGAGCAGACTTGGTCTGCGTAGGGGCCGCAGCAGGCGCGGCGCCGGCGGGTGCCTTCGCGGTGGGTTCGGCACCAGTCGCAGCAGCGGACGCCGACGACGTCGGTGTGGGCACGGCCGTCGCGGACGGGGAAAGGGTGGCAGTTACAGCCGGAAGGAGTGCCGTGGGCACCGACAGCACCGAACCGGAAGGCGGGGCTGACGGAGTAGGACCAGCCTGCTGCTGCGCGGGCTTGCCCTTACCTGCGGCCCCCTTGCCGTTGGAGTTCTTTTCGTTCTGCCCGGCTTCCCCGGAGTTCCCCCGCAGGGACGCTTCCTGCGGCCGGGAGCCTGTTTCCTGCGTGACCGGGACTTTGGGGTTGCCGGAACCGGACACCCCTTCTTCTGCTTGGGACGCCGGGACGCCTGTGGCTAGAACCAGTACCGCTCCGATCGCCGCGGCATAGCCGCCGCGTCGGATTCCCCCATGGATACCGGTCCGGGACATTGAAAGCTCGGACCTGTTTTGAACCATAGTTCTCGACACTAACCATGGAGCAGCCGGAATGGAAAGCTGGTGACACCCGCCAGGGGCACCTGTCGGGCACGCGACCGGTGCTGAATAAACCGCTGACCAGCGGAGACGTTCAGCCAGCCAGATTCCGCATTTGTTGCCGCGTGTCGGACACCACGGCGGCCAGTCCGTTGCCGGCCACCCAGCCGCCCACCACTGCGAGGCCTCCCGCCGCCGTGCAGGCTTCCCGGATGGCCGTCACCCGTGCCCGGTGGCCGACGGCGGCAAACGGCAGGGCGCCGCGCCAGCGGACGACGTCCCAGTCCAGGACGCTTTCCCTGCTGATGCCAACTCCCAGGAGGGCTGCGGCATCGCGGAGGGAGGCAGCCAAGAGGGCGTCATCCGTTTCCGGACCGGCAGGGTGCACGGCCGCGCCGTCCACCCTGCCGTAGGAAAGCCGCAGGACGTGCCGGCCGGGGCCGGCGGCAGCGGCCAGCCAGTCCCATTTGCCGGTGGCGTGCGTCAGCGCCTTCGCCTCGATACCGGGGGTTTGCGGTGCCACCAGCACACCCGTGCCGCGGGGACGGCGGTCCAGGGCGGGATTGTCCAGCACCAGCGTGACGAGCTTGACGTCGGGCCCGGAGGCAGGCTTTTTCCCCGCAACGGCAGGGACTGCCCCCGCGAGCAGGTCGACGGCGGCCGGACCGTCCACCGCCACCACCAGCAGGCCGGCGTCGAACATTGCCCTCGCTGACTTAACACTCCATCCTTCCGCGCTGCGGGCGACGGAGACAGCGGGCGTGCCGGCCAAAAGCGTGACACCCCGTCCGCGGATGTCGTCCAGCAGTGCACGCACCAGTGTGTGCATGCCGCCTTCCAGGCCGGCGACGGCGGATCCTGCCTTTGCGGGCCGGGCGGACGGGGAAGGCTGGCCTGGCGTCCGTGCGGTGCCGGCGGGGTCCCGCCGCTGGGCGGCCACGGCCGCGGCGAGGGAACCGTGCTGCCGGAGCCGGGCGCGGAGTCCGGGTGCCACCATGTCAACGTCCAGCAGCCCGGGATCGGCAGAGTGGACTCCTCCCACCACAGGGGCGACCAGCCGTTCCAGGACCCGGGCGCCCATCCTGGCCTTGACGAGGGCGGAAACGCTGGTCACGTCCTGCCTTGCGCCTACCGAGGCCGGCAGGATCCGGTCCACGGAGGCCCGAAGGGAGCCCAGGAAGCCCAGGGACCGGCGGACCTCCGGATCCCAAGGATTGGCGGGGATCCCCAGCACGCCCGTCTTGGGCAGCTCCCGCGGGCCTTCTGGCAACTGGACCCAGGCACCGCCCGGCCGGGGCGAAACAATCCTGGCTCCCAGCCCCAGTTCGGCAGCCAGCTGCGAAACGGCGTCGGACCTGGTGGCGAAGGATTCCGCGCCGCTGTCCAGGGTCAGGCCCGCGACTACGTGGCTGCCCACACAGCCTCCCCATGCAGTCCCGGCCTCCAGGACCGTAACCCGGTAGCCGGCAGCCGCCAGCTCCCGGGCTGAGATCAGCCCGGAGATGCCGCCGCCCAGCACCAGCGCGGTCCGGGCCGTGGACGGCGAACTGCCCACGCGTTACTCCGGCGCGATGGAGTGGATGAGCTCCACTACCCGGGTGAGGACATCGGGGTTCGTCTCGGGTGGCACGCCGTGGCCAAGGTTGAGAACGTGCCCGGGTGCCGCGGCGCCGGCCGCGATGACCTCCCGGACATGCGCTTCGAGAACTTCCCACGGTGCCGGCAGCAGTGCGGGATCGATGTTTCCCTGAAGCGGCACGGTGCCTCCGAGGCGGCGGTTGGCCTCGTCAAGGGGCAGCCGGTAGTCCACGCCCACCACATCCACGCCAACGTCCCGCATGGCCACCAGGAGCTCCGAGGTGCCGGTGCCGAAGTGGACCAGTGGCGCGCCCAGATGCCGTACGTGGTCCAGCGCGCGGGACGACGCCGGGGCCACAAACCGGGTGTAGTCTGCGAGGCCCAGGGATCCTGCCCAGGAGTCGAACAGCTGGCCCGCCGAGGCGCCGGCCTCGAGCTGAGCCTGCAGGAACATGCCGGAGGCGTCGGCCGCCCAGTTGGCCAGGGCGGCCCAGGTTTCGGGGTCGGCGTGCATCATGGTGCGCGGCCCAAGGTGGTCGCGGGACGGCTTGCCCTCAACCATGTAGGCGGCCAGGGTGAACGGGGCTCCGGCAAACCCGATCAACGGGGTCTTGCCGAGTTCAGCCACAGTCAGCCGGACCGCTTCGCGGATGGGTTCCAGCGCTTCCCAGGTTAGCTGCGGCAGTGCTGCGACGTCTGCCGCGGTGCGGACAGGCTTATCGAGTACGGGGCCAACTCCCGGAACGATGTCCACGCCGACACCGGCGAGCTTCAGCGGGATGACGATGTCGGAGAAGAAGATGCCGGCGTCAACGTCATGCCGGCGGACCGGCTGGAGGGTGATCTCGGATGCCAGCTCGGGCCGGAGGCAGGAGTCCAGCATGGCGATGCCTTCACGGACCTTGAGGTACTCCGGCAGTGAACGCCCTGCCTGCCGCATGAACCAGACGGGCCGGCGGGAGGGCTTGCCGCCGCGGTAGGCCGTGATCAGCGGGGAGTCGGCCGTGCGGCCGTCCAGCAGCGGATGGTCAGCGGCAAGGGCGCCGGCAGCGGAGACGGCAGGGCTAGGAGTCATGCCTTTGATTGTGCCGAAAATCAGCGCCAAAAGATAACGACAGCCTGTCATCCCGGAAGGAGCGGAATCCGCCGTGGCGGGAATCACAGAACCGGGAGGCCCGTGACTTGCCCGGGAGTTGTTCTACCGAGGAACGAAAAAGCTATGATTGGTCTGCTGTGGTTCTTTTTTCATTGGTGGCTACACACGCCGACATCGATCTTGAGACCGTTGCTCAGTTGAGCAACGGTTCCTCCGGGATCGCCACATCCGCTCTCTCCGGATCGCCGGCGGTGACGGGTGCGGTTGTCCTTGCCACCTGCAACCGCTACGAAATCTACGGCGAGGCGCCCCACCCGGACGACGTCGAAGCTGCCCGCGCGGCGCTGGTCGCCCAGATCAGCGAGGCCAGCGGCCTGAGCGAACCGCTCGTGTCCCGCTCCCTCAGCACCCGCACCGGCCCTGAAGTGTCCCAGCACCTCTTCGCCGTCAGCGCCGGACTCGACTCCGCCGTCGTCGGCGAACGGGAAATCGCGGGCCAGGTACGCCGCGCCCTCATCACCGCCCAGCACGAAGGTACGGCCAGCGCGGGCCTGGTGCGGCTGTTCCAGGCGGCGTCCAAAACGGCAAAAGACGTCGGCGCCCAGACGGCGCTCGGCTCACGCGGCCTTTCCATCGTCTCGGTGGCCTTGGACCTCGCAACCGATCTTTCCGAAAGCCCGGACTGGGCGACCAAGAAAGTGGTGGTCTTCGGGACCGGGGCCTATGCCGGCGCCACCATGGCGCTGCTGCGCGAACGCGGCTGCACGGACATCTCCGTCTTCTCCTCCTCCGGCCGGGCCGAAGGCTTCGTTGCCACCCGTGGCGGCACCGCCCTCGACGCCGATTCCCTCCATTCGGCAGTGGCGGCAGCAGACGTCATGATTGGCTGCAGCGGCTCGGACACGCGGGTGGAGGCTGATGAACTGGCCCAGGTCCGCGCCAATTCCCCCCAGCCGCTGATCGCCATCGACCTGGCGCTCACCCACGACTTCGACCCCGCCGTCGGCGAGCTCGACGGCGTCGAACTCCTTACCCTGGAATCAGTCCGCCTCGCCGCGCCGCAGGAACAGGCCGAATCGCTGGCCCAGGCAAGCGGAATCGTCAACGGCGCTGCCAAGGCTTTTGAACAGGAACGTGAGGCGCGGTCCGTGGATTCGGCCATTGTTGCCCTCCGCCGCCATACCATGAACGTCCTGGATGCGGAGATGGAGAAAGTCCGGGCACGGCACGGTTGCACCGCTGCGGCCGAGGAAGTGGAATTCGCACTCCGCCGCATGGTGAAGCAGCTGCTGCACGTGCCCACCGTCCGCGCCCGGGAACTGGCCGCCAACGGCCAGCAGGATGAATATGTGGCGGCCTTGGAGGCCCTTTACGGCATCACCGTGGAGCAGCCCGCCGCCCGCGCTTCCGCCCCGGCTGAGTGCCCGGTGGACCACCAGGGACTCGAGAGCGCCTGACCGGCCACGCCCCACCCGGCGACGCTCTCTAACATCCTGCGCCTAACCTGGCAACGTTCTCTCACTTTCCTGGAGGGAGTGAGAAAGCGTCGCCCAAATTGAAGCCAAAAGTGAGAGAGCGTCTCTGGCGGGTTCCGGCCTAGTAAACGGGTTTGTGCGGTTCCACGTCGCGCACCCAGGAGAGAATGCCGCCGTCGAGATGGCTGACCCGCTGGTAGCCCGCCTTCTGTGCCGCCGCCAGGACGTTGGCTGACCTCGTCCCGGCCTTGCACAGGAACACGATGTCCCTGTCCTGCGGAATTTCCGCCCAGGCATCCCCTGCCAGGATCCGCCCCTGCGGAATCAGCACGGCACCGTCGATCCGGACAATGTCGAATTCGCCCGGCTCCCGAACGTCCACCAGCTCAAAGTCCTTCAGCCCGGCTTTCCGGGACGCCAGCATGGTGGCCAGCTGCGTGGCCGTGACGGTGTGTTCGGTATCCGCGGGCGAGGCAGGGGTGATGCCGCAGAAAGCCTCGTAGTCCGTCAAATCGGTGATGGGCTCCGCCGCGGGGTCCTTGGACACGCGGATCTCCCGCCAGCTGCCGCCCAGGGCATCGAACAGGGCGACGCGGCCGAGCAGGGAACGTCCGACGCCGGTAACCAGCTTGACTGCCTCCGTCACCATCAGCGATCCGACGGCGGCGCACAGCATGCCGAACACGCCGCCCTCGCCGCAGGACGGAACGGAGCCCGCGGGCGGTGCCTCCGGGTAGAGGTCGCGGTAGGTGGGGCCGTGCTTTGCCCAAAACACGCTGACCTGGCCGTCGAACCGGAAGATTGATCCCCAGACGTAGGGCTTGCCGAGGATGGCTGCGGCATCGTTGACCAGGTAGCGTGTGGCAAAGTTGTCCGCCCCGTCAAGGATCAGGTCGTAGCCGGCGAACAGCTCCAGGGCATTCGAAGCGTCCAGGCGCACGTCGTGCAGCCGGACGTCCACCAGCGGGTTGAGCGCGGCGATGGCGTCCCGGGCCGACTCGATCTTGGGCCTGCCTACGTCGGCCACGCCGTGGATGACCTGGCGCTGCAGGTTGGAAAGGTCCACGGCGTCGTCATCGATGATGCCGATGGTTCCGACACCGGCTGCCGCCAGGTATAGCAGCGCCGGCGATCCCAGCCCGCCGGCGCCAATCACCAGGACTTTCGCATTCTTGAGCCGCCGCTGCCCGAGGGTCCCGATTTCGGGAATGATGAGGTGCCGGGAGTAGCGCTCCACCTCCGCAGGGGTGAGCTCACCGGCGGGTTCCACCAGGGGATCCAACGAAACAGATGAAACATTTGCGGTGAAAGTCGAAGCCATACTTCAATGTATGCCCCGGGGTACCGCCGGGTCATATTACCCCGCAGTAAAGTGGAGGTAACTGCAACGGAAAGAAGGACAAGCGTGGTCCATGAAGCACGGGCTGGCCGCCCGCCCGCCGCCGAACCGCAGGCTTCCGCGCGTCCGGCAGGACAGCGCTCCGCCCGGCTTCCCCGGGACGAGCGCCGCGCCCAGCTCCTTTCCGCAGCCCAGGAAGTGTTCGTGGCGAACGGCTACCACGGCGCGGCCATGGACGAAATCGCTGAGACGGCCCACGTGAGCAAACCCGTTTTGTACCAGCATTTTCCGTCGAAACGGGAGCTGTACCTGGCACTGCTGGAAAGCCACCTTGCATCCCTCACGGAGCTGATGCTCGGGGCACTGAACTCCACTACCGACAATAAGGAACGCGTGCAGGCCGTCATGCGGGCCTACTTCCAATTCATTGCCAACGACGACCAAGCCCACCGCCTGGTCTTCGAATCCGACCTCATCAACGACCCCGATGTCAGCTCGCGGCTGGAGACGTTCAACCGCACCTTCGCCGATGCAATTGCACGCGTTATTGCCGAGGACACGAAGCTCCCCCATCTTGAAGCGGAGCTCCTGGGGCGGGGACTTGCCGGAATGGCCCATGTCAGTGCCCGCTACTGGCTCGAGACGGACGGCAACCTGGACCTCGATGTGGCCAGTGACCTCATCTACCGTTTAGCTTGGCGCGGAATCTCTCGCTTCCCCAAGGAGTCCTAGACTACAAATAAGACATCATCAACGAACTTTGACTGGCTGGGAGGCCCCTGTGGAAATTAAGATCGGCGTTCAGAATGTTGGCCGCGAGATTGTGCTGGAATCGACCCAGGACGCAGAGACGGTGGCCAAGGTTGTGGGCGAAGCCATCAACGCCGGCAGCGAGCTTCGCCTCACGGACGACAAGGGACGCCTGATCATTATTCCCGGCAATGCCCTCGGCTACGTGGAGATCGGCGCCGAAGAGGTCCGCCGCGTAGGATTCGGCCAGTTCTAGCCTCCGCTGGCATAGCCGCAAATCCCGAGGAGATCCATGCTTTCCCTGACCATCGTTGTGCTGGCGACGGCGGCCGCAGGCTTTATCGTCTGGGCGAATGACAAGCGGCACACCAAGTACGGTGCGGGCCTGCCGGCGGGCGTCGCCGTCGTTGTGGGGGCCCTGGCCTGGATCGTTTTGATGGCGGCGGGCTTCGGCTACCTGCCGGGGCTGACCTGGCTTCCGTGGGTCCTTCCCATCGTGCTGGGCGCTGCCGCGGCCGTCGCTGCCGTCCTTTACCTGGGCCGCAGCCGCGCCCGGCATGACACCCAGCGGCTCACGGCGATCCTTCGCCGCTGAGCCTGGCAATGCCGCAGTGCACGTGGCCGCCGCCCATCAGGGCGGCGGCCACGGTCCTTTAAAACCGGTCGGCTACTGCCCGGGCGGGTAGCGGGACGGTTCAGCTTTCGCCCCCACGGCAGCCGCTGCCTCGCTGGCGCCGGTTGCCGCAGCGAGGTCCCGTGTGGTCACCTGCCCGCCTGCGTCATGCGAGCTGTAGCGGATGAAGACGCAGTTGTAGCGCCAGTCCAGGTCCGGATGGTGGTTCTGCTCTTCGGCCAGGCGTCCAACGGCGGCGATCAGCGTCAGTGCGGCCGCCGCCGTCGGCGTCTTGAAGACGGTGACCAGCCCGCCGTTGTTGTACCGCCAGTCCGGCAGCCGGATAAGGGCTTCGTCAATTTGTTCCGGAGGAAGGACACCTTTGCCGGCCACTGTTGCTCCTTGGTCCAGGGGCATCGGCCGGCACGATGTAGAGGGCTACAGGAATTCCGCCCGACCTTCCATCGCCGACGACGCCAGCGCGTGTTCGCGGCGGGGTATGCGGCCTGCCGCTTTTGCCAGCCTACCGGCGATGACGGCGTGTTTGAATGCCTCCCCCATCAGGGCCGGGTTTTGCGCCCGGGTTACCGCCGTGGCCAACAGCACGGCGTCACAGCCGAGTTCCATGGCGAGTGCGGCGTCGGAGGCCGTGCCGATCCCGGCGTCAAGGACGACGGGAACAGAGGCACGGGAGACGATGAGCTCGATGTTGTGCGGGTTAAGGATTCCCAGGCCCGTGCCAATGGGTGCTCCAAGCGGCATCACCGCCGTGGCGCCGAGGTTCTCCAGCCGCAGTGCAAGGACGGGGTCGTCGTTGGTGTAGGCGAACACCTTGAAGCCACGGCTCACCAGCTGTTCGGTTGCGTCCACGAGTTCAACGGCGTCAGGGAGGAGCGTATGCTCGTCGGCAATGACCTCGAGTTTCACCCAGTCTGTTTCCAGCGCCTCGCGTGCGAGTTCGGCCGTGAGGACTGCATCCCGGGCCGTGAAGCAGCCGGCAGTATTGGGCAGCACCCGTATGCCGTGGTCCACCAGCAGCTGGAACAGCGAGCCCGTCTCCGCGGTGGAATAGCGCCGCATCGCCACGGTGGTCAGCGCCGTGCCGGAGGCCAGGAGAGCCGCGCCCAGGCCCTGCAGGCTGGGGGCACCGCCGGTGCCCATGATCAGCCGGGATGCCAGGGGAACGCCGTCGATGACCAGGGCGTCGTCCAGTACAGGCGCTCCAGCCGAGGGAAGGGTGGTGCTTTCCGTCATGGTGTCAGCCTCCCTGCACAGCCGTGACGAGTTCGACGTCGTCACCGTCGGCGAGCGCTGTTGCGAACCATTGGCTGCGGGGCACCACGACGGCGTTGTGTGCCACCGCGACGCCCAGCCTTTTGCCGTCCGTTGCCTGGCCGTCAGGGCCGAGTGCGCGGCCGGTGACCTCGCCGACGAGCGTAGTGATGGAGGCCCCTTCAGCCACCAAGTGGTGGTTTCCGTTCAGGGTGATCTTCATGCTGTCTCCTTGATGTTGAAACTTGGGGCGGGGGATTCATGGCCGGAAAAGCGGCCCGGGTTGAACGGCTCCCAGCGGGGGTCCGCGGTGCCGTCCAAGAGATCCCGGCAGATGGCGGCGGCGACGGGCGAGAGGAGGACGCCGTGCCGGAAGAACCCCGTGGCGATGATCAGGCCGGCGATGTGAGCCGGCTGCCCGGGACTTGATTCACCAGACACCGGCACCCTTCCCAGCAGCGGGGCATTGTCCGGGGTTCCCGGCCGGGCCCGCGCCGTGCACTCCAACACTTCAAGCTCGGCGACAGCGGGCACCAGTACCTGCGCGTCCCGGAGGAGCTGGTAGACCCCGCCCGCGGATACGCCGCTGCGGCCAGAGCAGGGGTTTTGGTGCGCCGGGGCATCAGTCCCGGCGAGGGCGTCCTCACGCTGGGTGGCTCCGATCACCACTGTCCCGTCCGCCCGGGGGACGATGTACACCGGCACGCCGCGGACCAGTCCACGGACGGTGGAAGTCACCAGCGGTTGGAGCTGGCGGGGCACGGCAAGGCGCAGGATGTCCCCATGCACTGGCCGCAGCGGCAGGTGCAGGCCCCCTGGAAGGTCCGACAGGCCGCCGGCGTCCAGTCCATTGGCCACCACTGTTTCGCCGGCCAGGACGGTGCCGCCGCCAGCGAGCCGGACGCCGGCAACTTCTCCGCCGGCCCACACCAGGCCCAGGGCCCGGTCCGGCACCGCGTAGCCATCCACCGTCCCTGCTGCGGTTCCGATGCCGCCGGTGCGGGCAACGTGGTCTGCCATGGCGCGCCGCAGGCAGGACACCAGGAGACGGGGATCCACCTGGTGGTCCGAGGGTGTGTCGAGGGCGCAGGCGATGGCCGGGCTCAGCAGGGGTTCACGCCGCCGGGCCTCGCGGACGGTCAGGGGCTCCACCGCAAGTCCGTTGGCCGCCTGCACCGCGCGCAGGTCCATCAGTGCCTGGCGGTCGGCGGCATCGGCACCCACGGCGAGGGTCGGTGTCGGAAGGTAGCCGGTTCGCTGACCGGAGGCGGCCTCCAATTCGGTGGCAAAGCGGGGCCACTTGGCCGAGGACGCCAGCATGAGGTCCAGGAGGTCCTCCTCCTGGTAGTGCAACTCGCTCACGGGCGCGAGCATCCCGGCAGCCGCCCAGCTGGCACCTGAGCCCGGCGCGTCGTCGATCAGCGCCACGGTGCGCCCCGAGCGTTGGGCTTCCCAGGCGATCGCGTGTCCGACCACGCCCCCGCCGATCACTGCTACGTCGGCCCGGATGGTGCTGTCCGGGGACGCCGGGGGCGCTGTGTCTGGGATGCGCATGTGGTTCCTTCCCTACGCCGGTACTAGCCGGATCAGGTCAAGCGGTCGGCTCTAACGCCCTCTCAGCCGGGCGCTTTATGACAGCTGCCACGGGCTCCCGCAGTACGAGGCCAGTGTAGAGGAACTAGGCTTGCAGCCATGAATGTGTCCCGCTCCCCTGCCGCTGCCGGCGCCTCCGCAACCGATGCCTTCACCACAGCCGAAGGAACCTTCGGGCTGAAGGCTGCCCGCCTGTACCTTTGCACCGACGCCCGCCGGGACCGGGGCGACTTCGCGGACTTCGTCGACGCTGCCTTCGCCGGGGGCGTGGACATCATCCAGCTCCGCGACAAGTCCATCGAAGCGGCGGAGGAGCTGGAACTCCTGGCCGTCCTGAAGGAGACCGCGCAGCGCCACGGCCGGTTGTGGGCCGTCAACGACCGTGCCGACATCGCCGTGCTGTCCGGTGCGCCCGTGTTCCACATCGGCCAAAAGGACCTGCCTCTGCCGGCGGCACGCACCCTGCTCAACGGCAACGGTGCCATCGGGCTCTCAAGCCACACGACGGCCCAAGTTGATGCCGCCCTCGCTGCCGCAGCCGGACCCGCCGGCCTGGACTACTTTTGCGTGGGGCCGGTCTGGGCCACACCCACCAAACCCGGCAGGGCCGCGGTCGGACTGGACCTGGTGAGGTACGCCGCAACAGCCACTGCCGGTTCCCGTGACGCCGGATCCGGGGTGCCCTGGTTCGCGATCGGCGGCATCGACCACGCCAATGTGGAGCAGGTGGTGGACGCCGGAGCCCGCAGGATTGTGGTGGTCCGTGCGATCACCGAAGCGACCGACCCCGCCGCGGCGGCAGCCTCACTCCTGGCCACCCTGGATGCTGCCGGTTCCTGACTTGCCCGGCAGGGCAACACGGCCCGGCCCTTCCGTGGAGCCGATGCCCTGCATATTCGACGGTCTTCCGGCTAGGCTGATTTTCGTGTCACATCATCGGCTGGCTCCCAACGTCCATGAGCACAACAACGCCCTGGAAGAGGCATTGGGCGCGTTGCGGACGGAGCTGGAACTTCCGGGGCCGTACCCGGAACCTGCTGTCCGTGACGCGGAGGCCGCCGTGGCTGCGCTGGAACTGCCGGCCTACGATCTGACCGGGGTCGAATTCATCACCATCGACCCCGCGTCGTCCACCGACCTGGACCAGGCCCTGTTCATCGAAGCCGACGGCGACGGCTACCACGTGCTGTACGCCATCGCCGACGTTCCCGCCTTCGTAACGCCCGGCGGTCCGCTGGACACCGAAACCCGGCGCCGCGGGCAGACTTTCTATGCCCCCGACGGGCGGATTCCGCTGCATCCGGAGGTGATCAGCGAAGGCGCGGGAAGCCTGCTGCCGGGGCAGGACTGTTCCGCCTTTGTCTGGGACTTCCGCCTGGACGGGAACGCGGAAGTCACCTCTGTCGCTGTCAGGCGGGCGAGGATTCGCAGCCGGGCCAAATTGAGCTACAAGGGCGCGCAGGCCGAGCTGGATGCCGGGAGCGCATCCCCGGTCCTGCAACTGCTGAAAGAAGTGGGCCTCAAGCGCGTGGAGCTGGAACGCGCGCGGGACGGCGCCAGCCTTAACATGCCGGAGCAGGAGATTGTCCAGCTCCCGGATGGGGGCTACCGTATCGCCGCCGCCCCGCAGCTGCCCGTTGAGGACTGGAACGCCCAGATCTCGCTCATGACGGGGATGGCCGCGGCGCAGCTCATGCTGGCTGGCAAAGTGGGGATCCTGCGGACCATGCCGGCACCCGATGAACGTTCCCTGAACCACTTCAGGCTCCAGACTGAGGTGCTGGGGAAACCGTGGGACGGGCAGGCCGGCTACGGCGAGTACCTGCGCACCCTGGACCCCACCGAACCCCGCCAGCTGGCGATCCTGCACTCGGCAGGGATGCTGTTCCGTGGAGCCTCCTACACTGCCTTTGACGGCAGCATCCCGGAGGACGCGGTCCAGTCAGCCATCGGTGCCGCCTACGCCCACACCACCGCTCCCCTGCGACGGCTAGTGGACCGTTTCGTGCTGGTGATCTGTGAGGCCCTGAGCAATGGCGGCAACGTGCCCGGCTGGGCACGGGAGGCCCTTCCCTCACTGCCCGAGATCATGGCGGGCTCTGACCAGCTGGCGTCCCGGATGGAGCGGATGGCCCTGGATACCGTGGAAGCTGCGCTGCTGGTGAACCATGTCGGCCAGGAGTTCGATGCCATCGTCATCTCCGGGTCGAAGCCGCAGAAGGACAACGGGAACGGTGGCAACGGCAGGAACGGAAACGGGAAGAACGGAAACGGGAACGGCGGCTCCGGCGTCATCCAGATTGCCGAACCTGCCGTAACGGCCCGCTGCGCCGGCGATCTGGAGTCAGGCACGAAGGTCCGCGTCCGCCTGCTTTCCTCCGACATCGCCACCCGTGAGGTCCACTTCGAACTGGTCGACTGACGCGCGCTGGAGGCCCAGCTTCCCGGCCTGCAAAGCGCAAAAGCCGGTATTCAGGCCCTGTGCCGCTAGACTGGAGGAGTAGAAATGGATGCCCGGTCGTTGATTTCCTTGATTTGAAACCAACAAGCCCGCCCCTACGCGATCTTGAGATTTGCCCGCTGGTCACCAGTGCCAGCATTTAGATAGCCCGCGATCGGCTTCCACTGGAATTGCTTGCGCGCTTCGAGCGTGCTCCGGACCGGCCTTGCGGCCGGTCCGTTGAGCAGGCAGCGCCAATGCCCAAATGAATAAGGAAACTCCCTGTGAGTGAATTGCATACCCACCAGCTTCTGACAGACGAGACCGGCACTGAGACCATTGAGCCGGAAGAGACCATCATCTCGGACGAGAAGCCGCACGAAATTGCGGAGAAGTCCTTCTCCGACTACAACGTCCGCGAGGACATCGTAGAATCGCTGGCCGACGCCGGGATCACCCACCCCTTCCCCATCCAGGCCATGACCCTGCCGGTGGCACTGTCCGGACACGACATCATTGGCCAGGCCAAGACCGGCACCGGCAAGACCCTCGGTTTCGGCATCCCCGCCCTGCAGCGTGTCATCGGCCAGGACGACCCCGGCTACGCCAAGCTGGCCGTCCCGGGTGCACCGCAGGCACTGGTGATTGTCCCCACCCGTGAACTCGCAGTGCAGGTGGCCAACGACCTGCAGACGGCATCCCGCAAGCGCAATGCCCGCATCGCCACCATCTATGGCGGCCGTGCCTATGAGCCTCAGGTGGAGGCGCTGAAGCAGGGCGTGGAGGTTGTGGTTGGCACCCCCGGACGCCTCATCGACCTCTACAAGCAACGGCACCTGAGCCTCAAGAACGTCAAAATCGTGGTCCTTGACGAGGCTGATGAAATGCTGGACCTCGGGTTCCTGCCTGACGTGGAGACCCTGATCGCCGCCACCCCGGCCGTCCGGCAGACCCTGCTGTTCTCCGCCACCATGCCCGGCCCGGTCATCGCGATGGCCCGGCGCTACATGACGCAGCCCACACACATCCGCGCCGCCGATCCGGACGACGAGGGATTGACCAAGCGCGACATCCGCCAGCTGATCTACCGCGCCCACAGCATGGACAAGACCGAGGTGGTGGCCCGCATCCTCCAGGCCAGGGGCCGCGGACGCACCATCATCTTCACCAAGACCAAGCGCACCGCCGCCAAGGTGGCAGAGGAGTTGGTGGACCGCGGGTTCGCCGCCGCCGCCATCCACGGCGACCTGGGCCAGGGTGCCCGCGAACAGGCCCTGCGTGCCTTCCGCAACAACAAGGTGGATGTCCTGGTGGCCACGGACGTCGCGGCCCGCGGCATCGACGTCGAGGACGTCACCCACGTCATCAATTACCAGTGCGTGGAAGACGAGAAGATCTACCTGCACCGGGTGGGCCGCACCGGCCGCGCCGGTAACAAGGGCACAGCGGTTACGTTCGTGGACTGGGACGACATGCCGCGCTGGGGACTGATCAACAAGGCCCTGGGCCTGAGCGTGCCCGAGCCCGTGGAAACGTACTCGTCCTCGCCCCACCTGTACACGGACCTCGATATCCCCGAGGGCACCAAGGGCCGGCTGCCGCGTGACAAGCGGACGCTTGCCGGGGTGGACGCCGAGGTCCTCGAGGACCTGGGCGAGACGGGCAAGAAGAACAGCCGCGGCGGGGACGGCCGCGACCGCGCCGGACGGGGACGCCAGGGCCGCCCCGGCACCCGCGAAGGCGGACGCGAAGGCACCCGCGAAGGCGGACGGGAAGGCGGACGTGAAGGCGGACGGGGTGGCGAGTCCGGCGGCCGCTCGGGCGAGCGCCGCCGTCGTACGCCCGATTCAGCGGCCGCCGGCCCCGCCGGCGAGGCTGCATCGAACGACGGCGAGCAGCCCACGCGTGCCCGCCGCACCCGGACCCGGACCCGCCGCCGGAACGGCGAAGTGGTTGCCGGCACCGACAAGGGTGCACAGCCTGGCACTGAGGGCTAACTGCCCTGATGACTGACACTGTTTGGGCGCCGGACGGCGGCAGCCTGGTGGTGCACGCGGACAACGCGGAGTACCTCCCCACGCTGCCGGACGGCGCCTTCACACTGATTTACGTGGATCCGCCCTTCAACACGGGCAGGCCGCAGCGGCGCCAGGAGACCAGGATGGTGGCCAACGCCGAGGGCGGCGGGGACCGCGTGGGCTTCAAGGGCCGCTCCTATGACACCATCAAGGGCGCCCTGCACCGTTACGACGACGCGTTCAGCGACTACTGGTCCTTCCTGGAGCCACGGCTCGTGGAAGCGTGGCGGCTGCTCGCTGAGGACGGGACGTTGTACCTGCACCTCGACTACCGCGAGGTTCATTACGCCAAGGTGATGCTGGACGCCATCTTTGGCCGGGAATGCTTCCTGAACGAAATCATCTGGGCCTATGACTACGGCGCCCGCGCCAAGAACCGCTGGCCCACCAAGCATGACAACATCCTGGTCTACGTCAAGAACCCGGCGAAGTACCACTTCGACAGCGCCGAGGTGGACCGGGAACCGTACATGGCCCCCGGACTGGTCACCCCGGCCAAGCGCGAGCTGGGCAAGCTGCCCACCGACGTCTGGTGGCACACCATCGTCTCCCCCACCGGCAAGGAAAAAACGGGCTACCCCACGCAGAAGCCGGAGGGCCTGGTCCGCCGCGTGGTGGCCGCGTCGAGCCGGCCCGGTGACTGGTGCCTGGACTTCTTCGCCGGCTCCGGAACGCTGGGCGCGGTGGCTGCGAAGTTGGGCCGCAGGTTCGTGTGCGTGGACCAGAACCAGCCCGCCGTGGACATCATGGCGAAGCGCCTGGGTGCGCACGCCACCCTCGTGACCCGCCAGCCCAACTAGGTCGCACTAACTGTCGTTTTGACCGCCCAAAACGACATGTGCTGCTACTTAGTTGGGAAGGGTCAGGGGCGGACGACGGCGGTCCCGGTCCCCAGGTCCTCGATCCGGGCAAGGACATCCGGCGCCGTGAGGTTTTCACCCAGCAGGTTGGGTTTGCCGGTGCCGTGGTAATCGGAGGATCCCGTGACCAGCAGGTCGTGCTTCGCCGCCAGCCGCCGGAGGAACGCGCGCCCTTCCTCCGGGTTGTCGCGGTGGTCAATCTCCAGGCCTGCCAGGCCGGCGTCGATCATCTCCCGGTAGGTACGCTCCCCGACTGTCCTGCCGCGTGCGGAGGCCACAGGGTGGGCAAACACCGGGACTCCCCCGGCGGCGCGGACAAGTTCGACGGCGGTGGCGGGGTCCGGTGCGTAGTGCTGGATGAAGTAGCGCGAACGCGAGGTGAGGATGGTGGCAAAGGCCTCGGAACGGTCCTCCACCACCCCTGCGGCCACGAGGGCGTCGGCGATGTGGGGGCGTCCGAGGGTGGCGCCGGGAGCCACGTGGTGGATGACGTCGTCCCAGGTGAGCGGATAATCCTCAGCCAGGAGCGTAACCATCCGCTCGGCGCGGGTGAGCCGGGCGTCCTTGGCTTTGGTGATTTCCTCCAGCAGACCCGCGTGGGCGGGATCATGCAGGTAGCTCAGGAGGTGGACGCTGATGCCTTCCCCGGTCCGGCAGGAAACCTCCATGCCGGGCACCAGTGCCACCCCTTGTTCAACAGCTGCCGCGGACGCTTCCGCCCAGCCATCCGTTGAGTCGTGGTCGGTCAGTGCCACCACATCCAGTCCGGCGCGGGCGGCGGACGCCATTACCTCGGCGGGTTTCTCCGTGCCGTCGGAGACATTGGAGTGGGCATGCAGGTCAATCCTCACCTGTCCAGACTAGTAGACACTGGCGCCAACCCCGGCGGAACCCGTTCGCATCGCCGGGAACCTGGTGAGACGATGGTGCCGTGAACGATGCCGAAAACACCCCGAACTCTGCTTCCCAGCCGCTGGAAGAGCGCGTCAACAACCGCTCGCAGCGCCCCAGTTCCGACGCCTTCAAAGCCTTCATGGCCAGCAACTGGGCGCCGTCCAGCCAGGAACTTCCGGGCCGCGACGCCGTGGCCGCCTACGTCGCGACCCGGCGTAAGGCCATCTCGGCCAAGTTCAGGGGGGAACGCCTGGTCATCCCCGCGGGTCCGCTGAAGGTCCGCTCCAACGACTGCGACTACCGCTTCCGCCCGCACTCGGGCTTTGCCCACCTGACCGGCCTTGGCCTGGACCACGAGCCGGACGCTGTCCTGATCCTGGAACCCGTGGAGGAAGGAAAGGGCGACGACGGCGGGCATCACCGCGCCACGCTGTACTTCCGGCCGCTGGCCGGCAGGGACACGGAGCAGTTCTACGCCGACGCGCGGTCGGGCGAGTTCTGGATTGGCGCCCGCCCCACCCTGGCCGAATTCGAGGCCCGCCTGGGCCTGGCAACAGCCCACATCGACCAGCTGGAAACAGCCATCACCAAGAACGTGGGCGCCCCGGAAATCGGCGGCATCTCCATCCGCCTGGTGCGCAAGGTGGACGAGAACATCGACGCGCTTGTGGACACCGCCCGGTACAACACCGCCAAGGACCCCGAAAACCTGGACCTCGGCGTGCTCGATGCCATGGACGAAAAGCTCAGTGAGGCCCTCTCCGAGCTGCGCCTGCTCAAGGATGAGTGGGAAATCGAGCAGATGAAGGCTGCGGTGGCTGCCACCGTTGAAGGGTTCGAAGAAGTAGTAAGGGCACTGCCCCGTGCCCTCACCCATGCCCGCGGGGAGCGTGTGGTGGAAGGCGCGTTCTTCGCCCGTGCACGCGAGGTGGGCAACGAACTGGGCTATGACACCATTGCAGCCTCCGGGAACAACGCAACAGTCCTGCACTGGACCCGCAATACGGGAAAGGTCCACGCCGGCGACCTGCTGCTGCTGGACGCCGGCGTCGAGGTGGACTCACTGTACACGGCGGACATCACGCGGACCCTTCCGGCCAGCGGGGCGTTCAGTGACGTGCAGCGCAAGGTTTACCAGGCAGTGCTTGACGCGGCTGACGCAGGCTTCGCCGCGGCGCAGCCCGGCACCAAATTCCGCGATATCCACACGGCGGCCACCACCGTCCTGGCCGAACGGCTGTCTGAATGGGGCCTCCTCCCGGTCAGCGTGGAAGAAGCCATCAGCCCCGAAGGCCAGCAGCACCGCCGCTGGATGCCCCACGGCACCAGCCACCACCTGGGCCTTGACGTCCATGACTGCGCCCAGGCCAAGCGGGAACTCTACCTGGACGGCATCCTCACCGAGGGCATGGTGTTCACCATCGAGCCCGGCCTATATTTCAAGGCCGAAGACCTGGCGATCCCGGAGGAATACCGCGGCATCGGTGTCCGGATCGAGGACGACATCCTGATGACCGCCGACGGCCCCGTCAACCTCAGTGCAGCCCTGCCCCGCAAGGCAGAGGACGTGGAGGACTGGATGGCCGGCATCTACCGCGAGGCGGACGGCGCGAAGTAGCAAGGCAAACAAAAACGGGCCACCGGATGTGGACTGGATCAGTCCACATCCGGTGGCCCGCTTTGCGGAAGGGTAAGGCCTACTGCCGTGGATCGGCCGGGCGCTGCCCGTTTGCGTCAGGGTTTTCGTCGGCCCCCGGCTGGTTGCCGCTGCCCTGGACCCCGTCCTGCGTAGCCTCGGTGTGACCGGCAACGGGAGCCGCGCCCGGCCGGGCGGGCTCTGCAGCCGGAGCCTGCGGCAGCCGCACCCCGTACTGGGGCCGGCCGTCCGGCAGGTCCGGGTAACGGACCGAGCGTGCCGGTGCAGCTGCCGGCTCCTGGCGGGCGCCGCCGTCGTAATTCTGCCCGTCAAACTGTGGGCCGCCCTGCTGCTGGCCGCCGGCAGGGTAGCCGCCGTTCTGCGCGGAAGACCCGGTGGACTGCCCGTAGGGGTCGTGCCAGCCGGACGGACGGGCAGGGCCCTGGCCCGGCTTCTGGTAGGGCTGGTCCTGCTGGTACGGCTGGTTGTAGTGGTCCCGCTGGGTGTAGGGGCCGCTGCCCGCCGCCGCGTCCGAGGGGGTCATCGGGAGCTGGTGCAGGAGCCGGCGGGCCTCGTGCGAGGCCTCGGGCGGGACGATGACGTCATAAGTGGTGGCAACCACTTGGCTGGTGGAGGTGAAGTCCCTCTTGCCGCGCTGCATGGCGTAGGTGACAATCCCGAAGAGCATGAAGAACGCGGCGCCCATCAGCACCGAGGTGAGGATGGAGAAGTACCCCGGCGACGGCGCGAAGAAGGACAGCATGACGCCGACGAACAGGCCGAACCACATGCCGCTCAACGCCCCGGAGAGCGCCACGCGGGGGTAGCTCAGGCGCCCGGTCACCCGCTCCACCATCTTCAGTTCGTTGCCTACGATGGATACCGTTTGAACCGGGAACTGCTGGTCCGCGAGGTAGTCCACCGCTTTCTGGGCGTCGAGGTAGGAGGTGTAGGAGCCGACGGTGTCGCCGGTGGGAACGGCCCTGGCCTGGTCCATGCCGTTGGGGCCACCTGCCTTGGGAGCACCAAAAATGTTTGCCATACCCCCATTCTTGCCCATGAGCATGGATGCTGGCTGTGAATTCAGCTAAAAGAGAGCAGACTCGGTAGCCTGTAGGGGTGAGCACAACACCTACTCGCGTCTTTGTCGCGCGCCTGCTGGGACTCGACGTCTTCGACCCGCTGGGCGACCGGCTGGGCCGGCTGCGCGATGTTGTTGTGCTGTCCCGCGGAACCCAGGGTGCCCCGCATGTTGTGGGCATCGTGGTGGAAGTACCGGGAAAGAAGCGCGTCTTCGTTCCGATGACGCGCATTACGTCCATCGACCAGACGCAGATCATCTGCACAGGGCTGGTGAACCTGCGCCGCTTTGAGCAGCGCGGCGCGGAAACACTGGTGGTGGCCGAGATGTTCGACCGCCGGGTTACCCTGCGGGACGGCAGCGGTGACGCCACCATCGAAGATATCGCCATGGACCAGCACCGTTCCCGTGACTGGTTCGTCAGCAAGCTTTTTGTCCGGCGGGGCCATTCACTGTCCCCCCTGAGCCGGCTGCGGCGGAACGAGACGCTGATCATCGACTGGGCCGACGCGCTGCAGGGCCCGCGGACGGAGCCCCAGGCCGCAACCCAGTTCGTGGCCAATCACGAGGACCTCAAGCCCGCGGACTTTGCCGAGGCGCTGCAGGAGATGAGCGACAAGCGCCGCTTCGAAGTGGCCAGCGAGCTTCAGGACGAACGCCTCGCAGACGTCCTGCAGGAACTGCCGGAAGACGACCAGGTGGAGATCCTTTCCGCCCTGGATGTCCAGCGCGCCGCCGACGTGCTGGAGGAGATGGACCCGGACGACGCCGCCGACCTCCTTGGCGAGCTTCCCTCCGCCCAGGCGGAGGAACTGCTCCAGCTGATGGAACCGGAAGGCGCCGAAGACGTCCGACGGCTGCTGGAATACGACGAGGACACCGCCGGCGGCCTGATGACGCCCGTGCCCGTCATCCTGCCCCCGGAGGCCACGGTTGCCGAGGCGCTGGCCCATGTGCGCCGCGAGGAACTGTCCCCGGCGCTTGCATCCTCAATCTTCATTACCCGGCCGCCGCTGGAAACTCCCACCGGCCGTTTCCTGGGCGTGGTGCACATCCAGCAGCTGTTGCGGTTCCCGCCGTTCGAGCCGCTGGGCAACCTGGTGGACAAGAACCTCGAACCGCTGTCCGACCAGGCACACATCAGCGAGGTGGCCCGGACCCTGGCCACGTACAACCTGAACTCACTTCCGGTGGTCAACGACGCCGGCCGGCTTGTGGGGGCGGTGACTGTTGATGACGTCCTGGATCATCTGTTGCCGGATGATTGGCGCGCCCATGATGGCGAAGCCCCGATAAGAAAGCTCGGTGGACGTATTGGCTGACAACACTGCTCCAAAGAACCCCGGCCAGCGGCACCCTGGCAAGCCAGCCAAGAACAATGTGGGCAGCCTGGATACACCCCTGAGCGGCCGCCAGCGGATCCTGCCCAAGCTCTCCCCCGACCCTGATGCCTTTGGCCACGCCACCGAAGGTTTTGCCCGCTTCATGGGCACCCCGCAGTTCCTGCTCTACATGACGGTGTTTGTGGTTGTCTGGCTGGCCTGGAACACGTTTGCACCGTTCCAATGGCAGTTCGACTCCCGCGACCTCGGCTTTACGCTCCTCACCCTGATGCTGTCGTTGCAGGCCTCGTACGCGGCGCCGCTGCTGCTGCTGGCCCAGAACCGGCAGGACGACCGGGACCGCGTTTCGCTGCAGCAGGACCGCCAGCGTGCCGAGCGCAACCTGTCCGACACCGAGTACCTCACCCGGGAACTGGCTTCGCTGCGGATCGCGCTGCGTGAGGTTGCCACCCGTGACTACGTCCGGGCGGAGCTGCGGTCGCTGCTGGAGGACATGCTGGAGGCGCAGGAGGAGTTGCGGACCCACGACCCCTCCGGCCCCGGGAGCCACGAGTCTCCGAAGGACAAGGTCAAGGACAAGCTGCGGGAACAGCGTGACCGGCAGCGGAGCCCCAGGACGCAGCAGATTCCAAGGGTTAAACCCGGCCATTCCTCCCAGGACCGCTAAGGAGCGCACCATCAGTAACACCTCGCTGGCGGAGGCTGTGCATCACGCACTGGCCACCGTGATCGACCCCGAGTTGCGCCGCCCCATAACGGAGCTGGGCATGGTGGAGTCCGTTGAAATTTCCGACGGCGGCAGGGTGCGCCTCGCCGTGCTGCTCACCATTGCCGGCTGCCCGCTGCGGGACACCATCACCGCGGATTCCGAGAAGGCGCTGTCCGCGGTACCTGGCGTCACCGCCGTCGACATTGACCTGAAAGTCATGAACCAGGCGCAGCGGGATGCACTCAAGGAAAAGCTCCGCGGCGCCGGCGCCCAGCGCGGCATCCCGTTCAACCAGCCCGAGTCGCTCACCAAGGTCTTCGCCGTCGCCAGCGGCAAGGGCGGTGTAGGGAAGTCCTCGGTCACCGTGAACCTGGCCTGCGCAATGGCTGCGCAGGGCCTGCGGGTGGGCATTGTGGACGCGGACGTGTACGGCTTCTCCGTTCCTGCCCTGATGGGCATCACCCAGGCGCCCACCCGGGTGGACGACATGATCCTGCCGCCCGTTGCCTACGGGGTGAAGGTGATCTCCATTGGCATGTTCGTCACCGGCAACCAGCCCGTGGCCTGGCGCGGCCCCATGCTGCACCGCGCCCTGGAGCAGTTCCTCACCGACGTCTATTTCGGCGACCTGGACGCCCTGTTCCTTGACCTTCCGCCGGGTACCGGGGACATCGCCATCTCCGTTGCCCAGTTGTTGCCCAAAGCCGAGATCCTGGTGGTCACCACGCCCCAGGCCGCAGCAGCGGATGTCGCAGAGCGGGCCGGCGCCATCGCCACCCAGACCGGCCAGAAGGTAGCGGGCGTCATCGAGAACATGTCCTATTTGGAGATGCCCGACGGCGGCCGGATGGAATTGTTCGGAAGCGGCGGCGGGGCGGTCCTCACCCAGAGATTGACGGCCACGGTGGGTGCGGAGGTTCCCCTGCTGGGGCAGATCCCGCTGGACATCCAGCTCCGTGAAGGCGGGGATGCAGGAGTTCCGATCGTCATTGGCCAGGCCGGCACGCCCGCAGCTGCGGCGCTGTCGGGTATCGCTGCCCGGCTTGCGGCGGTGCCGCGGGGGCTGGCGGGCATGAAACTGGGGCTCCAGCCGCGCTGACGGACGCTGCGGCGTCCGCTTGGGACGGTCAGGTGCGGGTGGCCGGACGCTCAGGTGGCTTCGGTGTCGTAGGGCGCGGCTTCTCCGGCCGGGAGCGACTGCACCACGCGCTGCGGCCCGGCCGGAGCGTGCTCCACGGCGGCGACGGCCGCCGCGCCCGAGACAGCGGCCACTGCGGCCGGTGCGCCTGCGCTGACCGGTTTGGAGTCCTCGTCGAGGAGTGCTTCCTTGATGATGCGGCGGGGATCGTATTGGCGGGGATCGTATTTCTTCCAGTCGACATCGTCGATGTCGATCCCCACTTCTTCCTTGATCTGCTCGCGGGCGCCGGATGCCATCCGGCGGACTTCCTTGACGAGGTTCGCCAGCTTCTGGGTGTATTCGGGCAGCCTCTGGGGACCGATCACCAGGACGCCAATGATCAGCAGAAGAAAGAACTCCGGGCCGTTGATTCCAAACACTTTAGGAAGATTACCCTCTCCGGGCTGCCACTGACGATTTCCCTCCCGCGGTGGCGGCCACTGCGCCCATCACCGCGTAAAGAGGGCCACGACGTTGTTGATCCCGCGCTGCATCCGGGAGCCCACGGACTCGCCGGCCCCGGACCGCGCCGTCTCCTTCGCGGCGGCTGCCACTCCGGCTGCGGATTGGCTGCCCAGCCGCTGCAGGATAGGCACGGCATCGTCGGCCCGGTCTGCGGGAAGGTCGGACTCGTAGGTGAAAGTACGGCCCAATGCCCTGTACGTGGCGGTCCACGGGGAGGAGCCACCCAGTTGCAGCGGGCTGCCCTGCTGCGCGGTGACAGCCTGTGCCGCCTCGCCGGTGGCGTGCTGTTCGGTGACGGTGGCGTAGTGGGACCCGTCGGTGAGTCGAAGGGCAACGGCCGGCTGGCCGTCAATGACAACAGCCCTGGCTGACTCAAGGCGGAACCCCATGGCTTCGAGTTCCGGGCACGCCCAGCCCTCATCGCGCAGCCTGCTGAGCTGGTCCCCGGTCAAAGTCCGGCCATCCGCAGGAGTCTGCGAGGAAACCTTGGAGAATGCCGCTGATGTGGCGGCGCCCGGACGATTGGCCGGGTCACCGGCGGCAACATAGGCTCCCACTGCGAGCACGCCGGCGGCGGCAACGGTGCTGCCGGCTGCCATGGCCAGCGTGCGGACCGCTGTACGCGGCGCCGGGGAGTGGGTGGCAGCACGTGGCTCTGCCGCCAGCGCCGACGTGCGGGCCAGGAGTCGCGCGGTCAGGTCATCGCTGGCCGGTGGGATGGGGGCCGCGCGAAGCCGTTCCAGGTACTGGCGTTCCCGGCGCAGGGCGGATGCGCATTCGTGGCACGCCGAGACGTGGCCGGGGGTTCTCTGGTGCCTGCCGCCGAGGGGGAACCGGGACCTCATGCGCCGATCAGAGGATGCCGGCTATGCGCGGCATGGCGAGCTTGCGCCGTGCCTGCTGCGGACGCGGATCCCGGTGGGCCAGCTTCTCCCGGAGCATGGTCCGGCCGCGGTGGATGCGGGACCGGACGGTGCCAAGCTTCACGCCGAGCGCCTCTGCCACCTCATCGTAAGACAGCCCCTCCAGGTCGCACAGGACCACGGCGGCCCGGAAGTCCGGCGGCAGTTCCTCCAGCGCGGCCTGGACGTCAAGGTCCAGGTTGTTCAGTTCGAAGCTCTGCTCAGGACCCGGTTCGCGTCCCGGCAGGCGCGATTCCGCGTCCTCGGCCAGAGCATCGAACCGGATGCGGGTTTTGCGCCGTGCCTGGTCAAGGAACAGGTTGGTGGTGATCCGGTGCAGCCAGCCGTCGAGCGTTCCGGGCTTGAAGTTCTCCAGCGACCGGAACACACGGACGAACACCTCCTGGGTGAGGTCTTCGGCGTCGAACTTGTTGCCGGTCAGGCGGTAGGCCAGCCGGTACACTTTTGCCGAGTGGTTGGTGACTACTTCTTCCCAGGTAGGACGGACCCACTCAGCCTCGGGATTGTTTGTTGCAGGGACAGGTGCCACAACTGAAGATGACATCGTCCACTCCCCTCGTGGAATGCTAACGCCCGGATACTGTTGACATCTCTGATTCGGCGCCGATCACCTTTTGGATGAGCGGATAATAATCATTTCAAACTTGGCTGGGAATTTCCTGACTGCCGGAAATTTCAGCCGTAGGCGCAACCCCCCGCCTCCGCTGCCGGCTCCCCCGGACACAGTAGGCTGTAGGAGACATTCCCCCTTACGCCCAGAAAGCGAATATTCATGAGCGCCGACAAGTCCATCAGCTGGTCCTATGCAGAAGATCTGCCTGCTGAGGATGAGGTCATGCTTCGGGCACGGGAGCGCTCCTTTGAACTTGGCGTTACTCCCATCGGGCCGGGGGTAGGTGCTGTCCTCACCGTCCTGGCCGCCGCCTCCAAGGCACAGACCGCCGTCGAGATCGGGACTGGCGCAGGGGTGTCCGGCGTGTGCCTCCTCCGTGGCCTGGGCCCGCAGGCTGTCCTGACCACCATCGACGTCGACGTCGAGCACCTGAAGGCTGCCCGCGAGGCTTTCGCGGAGGCCGGCAGCCCCGCCAACCGTACCCGGACCATTTCCGGCCGGGCGGGCGATGTCCTGCCGCGGCTTACAGACGCCGCCTACGACCTGGTGTTTGTTGACGCGGACAAGCCGGGCCTGCCCGGCTATGTTGAGCAGGCCATCCGGCTCCTGAAGCGCGCCGGCCTGCTGATCATCAACGACGCCCTGGATAAAGACAAAGTGGCCAACCCGGCTGGACGCGAGGCAAGCACGGTGGTCCTCCGCCAGGTGGGCAAGTCCATCCGCGACGACGACCGGCTGGCCTCGGCAATGCTTCCCACCGGAGACGGCCTGCTGGTGGCCGTCAAGAAATAGCATCCGCCGAGCATCCGCGCAGCAGGCGCACAGACGCCAAAAAGGACAGGGTCCGCAGCCCGGGGCTGCGGACCCTGTCCGGCACGATTATTCGGTAACGCCTACCAGGCATTCCTTCAGGTTTGCTGCTTCGGCAGCGTTCAGTTCGACTACCAGGCGCCCGCCGCCTTCGAGCGGGACGCGCATGATCAGGCTGCGGCCCTCCTTGGTGACTTCCATTGGGCCGTCGCCGGTGCGTGGTTTCATAGCCGCCATGAGGAAATTCCCCTCCAATTTGTCCCAGGACTGATCAGCCCGGGCGGGCTGTGTCCGCATGTCGATCAAGCCGCTATGGCGGGTTGCTTCCACCGCCAAGGCTGCGCGTATTCTGAATGCTTTTTGTCCTTGCTTACTTATCATTATCGCGGAATTACCCGCGCGTAGCTAATCGATGGACATTTTCGGCAAACCGATATTCCTGTCCTGACCTGCATCGAAGTTCGCCGCGCTACGGCGGGTAATCGCCGCCGCCCGGCAATTGCGCCCAGGCCCACAGCCAGACGATCCAAACAATCTGGAGCAGCAGGAACATGGTGACCACGGTGCCTCGGTAGGCCCGCGACCTCGACAGCAGCACCGCTCCCAGCGCCAGAGGGAAGAGCGGCAGCAGCATCCGGAAGGTACTGGTTTGCGGATGCAGGAACGCCACCAGGTAGCCCATGTAGCACGCGCACCACAACCGGAGTTCGACGCCGATACGCACCACGGATGGAAGGAACAGCATCAGGCCGAAAAGGGCCACGAATACAAACGGCGCGAGCAGTCCCAGCACCGGACCGAAGAGGTCGACGCCGGTATCGAACCACGGCTTGAAAGGCACCAGGTCGTGTCCCCGCCAGACCGTCTCGGTCTTGGTATAGGCCTCGAAGTCACCGGTTGCGGCCCACGCCGCAACCGGCCAGGCCAGGGCCGATACTCCGGCGACGGCCGTGAGGACAGCCAGCGCAACCAGGTCGCCGGCGGAGTGGGGTTCCCCTGCCCGGACGGCAGTATCCGCTCCGCTGAAGCGTCGCAGGAGCGGGAACCGCTGCAGGAACCGGTAGACCAGGACGAGCCCGAGCATGAGCGCGAAGGGAACCCCCACAGGACGCGAAAGGCATAGAAGCACCACCACCGGGATGGCCCAGAGGTACTGCCGGCGCACCACCAGCAGCAGGGCGGCCGCCAGGAGAAGCAGCGACAGCGACTCGGCGTATGGCACCTGCAGCACCGCCGACACCGGGAAGGTGGCGAAGAAGGCGACGCCCCACAGCGCCGGCGAGTGCGCCACCTTATGCCGGAACAGGGCGTAGACCAGCAGTGCCGCCCCCCAGCCGGCCAGCATTGCAATGATAGTGAGCGAGGCAGCCGCGTTCAGTCCGGTGATGCTGCCCAAGCCTCCTGCAAGCGACGGAAACAGTGGGTAGAAGGCCCAGGCGTTCTCCTGTACGTTGCCGGCGGCGTCCGTGGGAAGTACGGAAGGATACCCGTTGGCGATGATCTCGGCGTACCAGCGGGCGTCCCAGATGTTGATGAAGTTCCAATAGTCGGGCTTGGCCGGGAACCAGGGGTTGGGACCCTGGTGGAGGGCGGCCGCCATGAAGATGCAGGCGCTGGCCAGCCGGGCGCCAATGTAGACGGCGGAGACCTGCGCCCACCAGGGCCAGTTGCGGATGGCCGTGCCGGCGCGGAGGGCCAGTGCCTGCGTGGAAGCGGCGATGCCCGACCTGCGCCGCGCCACAGTGCTCACTGGCTGCTCTCCCGGGGTGCCGCCGTCCCGCCGTCGGGCGCTCCCGTGGATCCGCCGTCGTTCATTGCCGCGTTGCTTGCAGGGGGCTGCTCCTCAAGGGCCAGCAGGCGGGCGCGCAGCTCCTCAACCTCCCGCTGCCTGGCAGCAAGCTGGTCCCGCAGCTCATCGAGGACCTGGTCCACCTGGTCCATCCGGTATCCCCGGAGCCCCAGCGAGAAACGAATGCTGTCCACATCCTCAGGAGCAGCGCCGGCGGGCAACAGCACCGGGGGAAGGTTGGCTGGCGGCTGTTCAAAGCCAGTGTCCAGCAGCGCCGGCAATGGCCGGTCGTCCGTGCCTCTGCCCCGGCGCCCCACGCTGGCCCAGACAACAGCCCCGACCAGCACGATGGCGAGGAAAACCAGAAAAAAGCTCACTGTTCCATCGTGCCAGACCGGCCCGGCATGCCAGACCGGCGCGCTGACCTATTCCGGCCGCTGCTCCCCGTTCGGTGAAGGGGTAATGGCCACGTGCAGCACCCGGTCCACGGCTTCGGCCGGATCGTCAACGAGTTGGATCAAGTCCAGGTCCTTTTCCGAGACCATGCCTTCGGCCACCAGGGTTCCGCGGATCCAGTCGATCATGGGCCCCCAGAACTCGACCCCGAGAAGCACGATGGGGAACGACGTCACCTTGCGGGTCTGGACCAGCACCATGGCCTCGAACAGTTCGTCGAGGGTGCCCAGGCCGCCGGGGAGCACGATGAACCCCTGGGCGTACTTGACGAACATGGTCTTGCGGGCAAAGAAGTACCGGAAGTTGATGCCAAGGTCCACCCACTGGTTCAGGCCCTGTTCGAAGGGAAGCTCGATGCCCAGTCCCACGGAGACCCCGTTGCCTTCCACGGTGCCGCGGTTGGCTGCCTCCATGGATCCGGGTCCCCCGCCGGTGATGACAGCGACGCCGGCCTCGGCCAGTTTCCTGCCGACTTCGACGCCCATCTCGTAGTAGGGGCTGCCCGGTTTGGTGCGCGCGGAGCCGAAGACGCTGACCGCCTTACCGATGTCGGCCAGGGCGCCGAAACCCTCAACGAACTCGCTTTGGATCCTCAGGACACGCCACGGATCGGTATGGACGAACTGCCCGGGCCCCTTGGTATCAAGCAGATGCTGGTCCGACATTTCCACCGCTGCCTGCTTGCGGCGCAGTTCGAGGGGCCCCTTACGGCGCGGCTGGGAGTTCTTGGCCGGATCTGCATTGATGCTCATTCCCCTAGGCTAACCTCCCGCGGCAGGTATCTCTTGAATCACGATCCGCAGGAACGTGGGGTGATTCCCGTCATAAGGACCCGCAGTTCGCTAGATTCTTCCTATGACTACTCTTGTGCCCGGCGATACCCTCGTTTCCCTGCAGGCCGTCAATAAGCATTACGGCCAGTTGCACGTTTTGAAGGACATAAATCTGCAGGTCCGCAAGGGCGAGGTCGTTGTGGTCATCGGGCCTTCCGGGTCCGGTAAGTCCACTTTGTGCCGCGCCATCAACCGTCTTGAGACCATCGAGAGCGGGACCATCAGCATCGATGGAAAGGTGCTCCCGGAGGAAGGCAAGGAACTCGCGCAGCTCCGTGCCGACGTCGGAATGGTTTTCCAGTCGTTCAACCTTTTCGCGCACAAGACCATCCTGGAGAACGTCACCCTCGGCCCCATCAAGGTCAAGGGTGTCGCCAAGGCCACCGCGGACAAGGACGCCATGGCGCTCCTTGAACGCGTGGGGGTCGGGCACCAGGCGCCCAAGCTGCCGGCCCAGCTCTCCGGCGGCCAGCAGCAGCGCGTGGCCATCGCCCGTGCCCTGGCCATGAAGCCCAAGGTAATGCTCTTCGACGAGCCCACATCGGCACTGGACCCCGAGATGATCAACGAGGTCCTGGATGTGATGATCCAGCTCGCCAAGGAAGGCATGACGATGATCGTGGTCACCCACGAGATGGGCTTCGCCCGCAAAGCCGCGGACCGCGTTGTCTTCATGGCGGACGGCCAGATCGTCGAGGACGCCACCCCGGAGGAGTTCTTCACGAACCCGAAGAGCGACCGGGCCAAGGACTTCCTGTCCAAGCTCCTCACCCACTGAGACACCTCCAACTCGAACAACCACACTCAAGTTCGCACCCAGGCCGTGACCCACGGCCACCAATGAAAGGAATGTCATGAAGGCATTTATGACCCGGCGGAAGTCATTCTTCGTGGCGGCTACCGCTGCCATCGCCCTGTCCCTGAGCGCCTGTGGCGGCGGCGGCGCCGGAACCACCAGCGACCCCACCGTGGCCGAGAAGCCCACCTTCGCCGCCGGCACCACCATGGAAAAGCTCTCCACCGCCGGAAGCATCAAGATCGGCACCAAGTTCGACCAGCCGCTGTTCGGCCAGGTGGGCCTTGACGGCAAGCCGGTGGGCTTCGACGTCGAAATCGGCAAGCTGATCGCCGCCAAGCTGGGCATCCCCGCGGACAAGATCGAATGGTCCGAGACCGTATCCGCAAACCGCGAACCCTTCATCGAGCAGGGCAGGGTAGACCTGGTCATCGCCACCTACACCATCAACGACAAGCGCAAGCAGGTTGTCAGCTTCGCCGGCCCGTACTATGAGGCCGGCCAGGCACTGATGGTGAACAAGGACAACGACACCATCAAGACCCCCGAGGACGTCAGGGGCAAGAAGGTCTGCTCGGTCACCGGCTCCACCCCTGCTGCCACCATCGTTGACCAGTACGGCGCCGAGCTCGTCCCGGCTGCAACCTACTCCGCCTGCCTCGAGCCGCTGCGCAACAAGCAGGTTGAAGCGATCACCACCGACAACGTGATCCTGGCCGGATTCGTGGACAAGGAACCGGACGCCTTCAAGCTCGCGTCGGACGAGACCTTCACCAAGGAGCCGTACGGCATCGGCCTGAAGAAGGACGACACCGAGTTCCGCAACTGGATCAACGACCAGCTGGAAGCGTTCGAAGAGGACGGGTCCTACAAGAAGGCCTGGGAAGCAACCGCGGGTTCAGTCATCAAGACTGCCCCCGAGCTGCCCGAGATTGACCGCTACTAAGTCAGTCGCGAGTTGCCGGGGCCGCCTGACGGCCCCGGCAACGTCCGCTTCCCCGTCCACGCCCACAGCCGAAGGATCCAATGGACGTTATTCTTGAAAACCTCCCTCTGTACTGGGAGGGCTTTCTCCGCACACTTTTCCTATCCGCCGTTTCCGGGATCATCGCGCTGGTGCTCGGTACGCTGCTCGCAGCAGCCAGGGTCTCACCAGTGGCTGCGCTCCGCGGCTTCAGCACGGTTTACGTGGAGGTGCTCCGAAACACTCCACTGACCATCGCCTTCTTCTTCGCAGCGATCGTCCTTCCCCGGCTCGGAGTTACCTTCGAACAGTTCGAGATTGCCGCAATCATTGCGCTCAGTACATACACCGCAGCGTTCATCGCCGAAGCTGTCCGCTCCGGTGTCAACAGCGTCCCGGTGGGCCAGGCCGAGGCCGCCCGCAGTATTGGCATGAACTTCGGGCAGGTCCTGAACCTCATCATCCTCCCCCAGGCGCTAAGGACAGTGGTCCCGCCGCTCATCAACATCCTGATCGCCCTGGTGAAGAACTCCTCGGTGGCCGGCGCATTCTTCGTCCTCGAGCTGTTCGGCTACGGGCGGCAGCTGGCCAACGCCAACGGTGACGCGGTGATGGCCGTGTTGCTGGGCACTGCATTCTTCTATCTGCTACTCACCGTTCCGCTGGGCATCCTGGCCAGCACGGTGGAACGAAAGGTGGCGATTGCCCGATGAGTTCTGTCCTCTACGACGTTCCGGGTCCCAAAGCCCGGCGTATCTCCCTGATCGGCTCGGTAGCAGGTTCGCTGCTGATCCTTGGGCTGCTGGCGTGGATCATCATGACCCTTGCCCAACAGGGCATTTTCGAAGGCCGCCGCTGGCAGATTTTCACCCGCGCCGACGTCTGGACGCTCCTGGGCAATGGCCTGGGGGCAACCCTCAGCGCCGCCGCCCTGGCAGCCGTCATCGCTTTCCCCCTGGGACTGCTGCTGTGCCTGCTCCGCATCTCGGACGCGGCCGTTATCCGGGTCCCTATCCGGGTGGTGCTGGAGTTCCTCCGCGGCATGCCAGTCGTCCTGATGATGCTGTTCGTCCTCCTGGGCTTCGGCACCTCGCCGTTCATTGCTGTTGTCACCGGCCTGGTGCTCTACAACTCGGCGGTGTTTGCGGAGATCATCCGTGCGGGCATCCAGTCACTGCCCCGGGGGCAGCGGGAGGCCGGCCTCGCCATCGGTCTGACCAGTTTCAAGTCACGCATGCTCATAGAGCTTCCGCAGGCCATCCGCCGCATGATGCCGTCCCTGGTGGCGCAGATGGTGGTGCTCCTGAAGGACACCTCGCTTGGCTACATCGTGGCGTACGGCGAGCTGCTGCGCGCCGTACAGGTGATGGCGGACTTCCTGGGTACCCAGTTCCTGTTCCCCATCTTCTTCGTTGCCGCCGCGATTTACATCGCCATCAACATCCTGGTGTCCAGGCTTGCCGTCTGGATCGAGCGCCGGGGTTCGAAGAAGGCAGCCGGCGGAACGGTCAAGGCTGAACCCGCAGCCGTCGAGGCCGGAACGCCGTAAATCCTCAAAGATGCTGGGAGGGCCCGGACCCTCGGATGAACTGCTCCCCGAAAGTTGGACTGGAAATTCAGTGCTAACTCGCGGGGAGCAGTTTCATGTTTAGGGGCAGCTCGTTGTTTGAGGAGCAGCGCGAAGCCGCGGTGGCGCTGTTTGCGACCGGTTGGGGGTCCATGTCAGACCATCCAGCGCCACCAGCGTGGCCGCTCCGGTTCCGGCGTCGGTTCCGGCTCCGGCTCCTCGCCCAAGGCCAGCGCGGCCTCGACGATGTCGTCCGCGGTGAGCGTCATGACGGCTTCACGATCGAGGGCATCGAGACTTTGTTCCTCGTCGAGCGACAGCCGCAGCGCCTGGCGGTTGAGCGCCTGCTCGAACAGCGTACGGGCGAACCGTGCGTTGCCGGAGTCCTCGCCCGCGTGGAGCCCGGTGAGGATGCGGCGCAGCATCTGGTCCGCACCCGGCTCCAGCCTGTACTCGTGCTGGGCCAGCATCTGGTGGAAGATGGTCTGGAGTGCGTCGACGGAGTAGTCGGGGAACGTGATCTCGCGGGCGAACCGGGAGCGCAGTCCGGGGTTCGAGAGCAAGAAGGACTCCATCAGCCGCGGGTATCCGGCCACGATCACGACCAGGCGGTGGCGGTGGTCCTCCATCCGCTTGAGCAGGACCTCGATCGCCTCAGGGCCGAAGTCCATCCGGCCGTCCTCCGGGGCCAGCGCGTAGGCCTCGTCGATGAACAGGACGCCGTCCAGCGCACGCCGGATCACGCGGTCCGTCTTGATGGCGGTCGCGCCGACGTACTGCCCCACCAGGCCCGAACGGTCGACCTCCACCAGGTGGCCTTTCTGCAGCAGACCGACAGCGCGGTACATCTCGGCCAGGAGCCGCGCCACGGTGGTTTTGCCCGTGCCCGGGTTTCCGAGGAACACCAGATGCTGTGATGTGGCCACCTCAGGCAGGCCGTGCGCCTTACGGCGGGCCTGAACCTGGAGCAGCGCGACGAGGGCCCGCACCTGTTCCTTCACGGTCTCCAGTCCGACCAGCGCGTCGAGCTCGGCCTGCACCTCGGACAGCGGCCGGGCCGGCCCGGGCCTCGCACCGATGAGATCGCCGACCAGGTCGTCGACGCGCTCCGAACCGGGCAGCTTGAGTTGATCGGCCAGATGGCCGATGGTTTCGCGCAGGTCGTCGAGCGGATTGCGGCTGGCAGCCATGCATCCACTGTAGTACTCGATTGCCTTGTTCCCTCGCGGGCAAACACAACCCTGAAATCCAAGCGCTAAATTTTTCCGCCACTTCATGAGTTGGCGATACCGTCCTTCGCCACCGCCGCCGGTATTCCGTCAGCCGGGGTGCGACGATACAACTGCCATCCTTGATGGGATCGAGCGTCTTCACCGGATCTTTGAGGTCCAGCTCCCGCTTGCAGAGCTCCGCTCCAGGGCAAGGAGCTATGCAAGCTTTTCCTCTCCGACTTGGCCGTCGTACGTGAAAGCTTGGGTTGGGCCAGCGTCAGCCCGCCAGCCAGTCCTGCAAGGCGGCGAGGCATTTGCGGATCGCGTCGGCGTGGACGTGTTCGTTGTCCTTGTGCGCCAGCAGGGCGTCCCCTGGCCCGAAGTTTACCGCCGGGATGCCCAGCTCGCTGAAGCGCGCGACGTCGGTCCATCCGTATTTCGGTTTGGGCTCCGCTCCCACCGCGGCAACGAAAGAGGCGGCTGCCGGATGCTGCAGGCCGGGCCGGGCGCCTGCCGCGGCATCGGTTCGGATAACGTCGAAGCCCTCCAGCAGCCCCCGGACCACCGCCTCCGCCTGGTCAGGCGTCTTGTCCGGGGCAAACCGGTAGTTGATCTCCACCACGCAGCGGTCCGGGATGACGTTGCCGGCGGTACCTCCGTTGATCTTCACCGCGTTGAGGCTCTCGCGGTAGTCCAGGCCGTCCACGGTGATGGTCTTGGGCTCATAGGCGGCGAGCCGCGCCAGGATGGGCGCCGCGGCGTGAATGGCGTTGTTGCCCATCCAGGCCCGGGCCGAGTGTGCCGCTTCCCCCACGGTTGTTGCTTCAAAGCGGCTGGTACCGTTGCACCCGCCTTCTACGGTGCCGTCCGTGGGTTCCAGCAGGATGGCGAAGTCACCGTGCAGCAGCTCCCCATGATGCCGGACCAGGCGGCCCAGGCCGCTCTTCACCGCTTCCACTTCCTCGTGATCGTAGAAAACGAAGGTGACGTCCCGCCCGGGCTGCGTGCCGCCGTCGAACATTGTTGCCGCCAGCGCAAGCTGCACAGCCACGCCGCCCTTCATGTCCGTAGCGCCCCGGCCGTACAGGACCCCTTGTCCCGGAACCCCTGACTCCCATGTGGAAGGCACCGTTCCCTTCGCCCCTTCGGCCAGGGGAAGCGGGACGGTATCCAGGTGCCCGGCCAGGATGACCCGCTCGGGATGCCCCAGGTTGGTGCGGGCGATAATGGCATCACCGTCGCGGACAACGCTGAGCTGGGGGATCTGCAGGAGCGCAGCTTCGACGGCGTCCGCGATCTCTTTCTCGTTCCCCGAAACGCTGTCAATGTCCATGAGGGCCGCAGTGAGCAGAGCCACGTCCTGCCGGAGATCCAGCCGGGCCGGCGCTGTTTCCCCTCCTGGATCGTGGGTGGCGAGAGCGGAAGCGGGGTCCGGGGCTGTTTCGGCAGTCACGAAGCCAGTCTAGTTCGAACCCGGCGCCCGGCCCTCGATAGACTGGAGCACATGACTGAAACCGCTTCTTCCGCCGTGCCCGAAACCTTGAACGCCCCCACTGACGAACGCGCCGCCTACGGCTTCGGCCTGGCCACCATCGCCACCGGCAAGGAAACAGGTGAGGCAACGGTGCTGGACGCCTGGTTCCCCGCACCGGCCCTCGGCGTTGCCGCCGAAAACCTGCGTTCAGTGGAGAACGCTGATGAGGCCCTGACGCAGATCGCCGAAAACGGCACCGACGCGGACCGCGGCACGGAGCAGAAGGTGGTGTTCGTCCAGATCAATCTCGACGAGGCTCCTGCCGACACGGTCGACGCCTACCTCCGGCTCCACCTGCTCTCACACCGGCTGGTCCGGCCCAACACCATCAACCTGGACGGCATCTTCGGCAAGCTGCCCAACGTTGTCTGGACGAACTTCGGCCCCGCCGCTGTGGAGGGCTTCGAACTTACCCGCGCCCGGCTCCGCCGCCGCGGCCCCGTGACGGTCTACGGCATCGACAAATTCCCCCGGATGGTGGACTACGTGGTTCCCGCCGGTGTCCGGATCGCCGACGCCGACCGCGTCCGCCTCGGCGCGCACCTCGCCGCGGGCACCACGGTGATGCACGAGGGCTTCGTGAACTTCAACGCCGGAACCCTGGGCACTTCGATGGTGGAGGGCCGCATTTCTGCGGGCGTTGTCACCGGTGACGGCAGCGACGTGGGCGGCGGCGCATCCATCATGGGCACCCTCTCAGGTGGTGGCAAGGAAAAGATCACCATTGGCGAGCGTGTCCTGCTGGGCGCCAACTCCGGCGTGGGGATCAGCATCGGGGACGACTCCGTGGTGGAAGCCGGCCTGTACGTCACGGCCGGGACCCGCGTCCGGGTGCCGGGTCCGAAGGACGAGGTGGGCGAGGACACCACCAAGATCGTGAAGGCCGCGGAACTCTCGGGCGTCCCCAACCTGCTGTTCCGCCGTAACTCCACCACAGGTGCGGTGGAGGTCCTTCCCCGCAAGGGCCAAACGGTGGAACTGAACGACGCCCTGCACGCCAACTAACTTCGCAGTGGCACGCAGACGCGGCCTGCGCCGCCTGGCGGTACTCCTGCTCGCACTTGCCCTGGTGGCTGGCGGCATCTATTCCGCAGTGCTTTTCGTACAGCGTTCCGAGACCCTCGTCTCGGAACGCTGCACCGCCGTGGTCGGCGAACGGGCGGCTGAACTGGCCCCGGACCAGGCGGTATACGCCTCGCTGATCACCGCAGTCGCCGTCCAGCGGGGACTGCCTCCGCGCGCGGCGAGCATTGCCCTCGCTACGGCGATGCAGGAGTCCAAGCTGCGGAACATCGGGCACGGCGACCAGGCGGGACCGGATTCACGCGGGTTGTTCCAGCAGCGTCCGTCACAGGGCTGGGGCACCGAGGAGCAAGTCATGGACCCCTACTACGCGGTCAACGCCTTCTATGACGCACTGGTCCGGATTCCGGGCTATGAATCCATGGAAATCACCGACGCCGCGCAGCAGGTCCAGCGCTCCGCATACCCCACCGCCTACGCACAGCACGAGGACATGGGCAGGTTTTTCGCGTCGGGACTGTCCGGCCAGACCCCTGGGGCCGTGCACTGCACGCTCCGATCCACGGAGTCGGCGGGCGACGCCACCGCAGTATCGGCCGAACTGGACCGTGCCTACGGTTCCCTGGGCGCAGCCATCGAGGGGCAGACCCTGGTGGTGGAAGCCAGCGGCAGCCAGGCGTGGTCCGTGGCCCAATGGGCGGTGGCCAACGCAAAGGGCCTTGAGGTGACGCAGGTGGAAGTGGCGGGCCGCAGCTGGGACCGGGCGGAACGCGACGGCTGGAAAGAATCTGCCGCCCCGGACGGCCAGGTGCGGATCACGGTGGCGGCGCAGGACATCTGAGCCGCCGCCCGACTCCGGAACTCAGACGAGGATCTCCACCACCGGCTGCACGTAGCTGCGGAACAGCTCGGGCTGCCCCATCAGCTGGTGGCTCATGATGATCTTGTCCGGCTCCACGTACCAGGCCCGCTGTTCATTCAGTGGCAGTTCGATGATGGTCAGCTTGAAGTCACGTGAGTCCCGCCCTACTTCCATCAGGCGATCATCCACCATGTCCTCCAGCAGCTGGTGTGTGCCGCTCGCGACGCGCTCCGCCTCCAGCTCCGCGTACTCGCTGCGCCGCTCCCGGGCCCAGGTGAGGGCAGAGCCGAAGTGCGCCTGCAGCACCCGCTGGAGGGCAGGCGAATTGCCGAAGGCTGCAAAGTCCGGTGGTGAGAGCTCCGGCGAGGTCTGCGGATAGGCTTTGAGGAGTTGCTCCCACCAGGCTTCCCACTCCGTCTTGAGCGCTTGCAATCCGCCGACGTCGGCCGTCAGGTGGGTATGGTCGGCAGGACGGATCTTGGGGGCGGCATGGGAGAGTACCGGGTGGCCGGCGCCGTTCAGTCCCGCTGTGTCGCGGACGTACAGCGCGATCATCATGGGCCCGGACGTGTCCGTCGTGATCTGCCAACCCGTGCCAGTTGCCTGATGCATCCCAAGTCCTTCCTGCGGCACTCTCGCCGGATCCGGTGATCCGGTTCGGCGCCCCCGGCTATCAGTCTATTCCCGCTCCCTGCCCACGTTAACGCCCCTTACCGTTCCAGCCCGTCAAGGTGCCGCTCAAGGACGCCGCTGCACATCTGTGCTGTCATCCAGCCGGGTTGGAGCAGGGCGTGCATGCAGAGCCCGTCGAGGGTGGCGAGCAGGCGTTCCGCTTCCAGCACCAGGCTCTCCTCCGCTTCCCCGTCAGGCAGCAGGGCGGCCACCACCTGACCGATGATGGCGGCGACTTGGCGGTGGCTCCGGTCCGCCACGGGCGCAAGGAAGGGCCGGATCCTTGCCGCGTTCTTGAATGCCATCCAGGCACAGGCATCCAGTGCCCGCGGCTCGTCCAGGGGCAGGACCGCGCCAACCAGGGCCAGCACCGCTGCGCGCTGTTCCGGAGAGCCCTGGGCCGCTGCCGCAAGGCCGGGCATCCCGTTCTCCAGCCGATTGACGATGCGGTCCACCACCGTGGCAAAGGCGTATGCCAGCAGTTCGTCACTGCCGGAAAAGTAGTGCCGGACGGACCCGACGGCGAGTCCCGCCTCGTCCGCCACTTCCCGCAGCGATGCCCGTTCCAGCCCATCCGCCGCGATGATTCGAAGTACGGCTTCCACGACGTCCTGGCGGCGGGCTTGGGCATCAACAATCTTAGGCACCCATCTTATGTAGCACAATTGTGCTTAAACGTCCCAAGCGTACGCCTCCTGACCGGCATCCGGAACGCGGCGGAGCAGCACGGCCCGGTGGGATAGCGTTGAGGCATGAAAATTCTGGTTACAGGGGGCACCGGCTACATCGGTTCCCATACTGTTCTTTCCCTGCAGGAAGCCGGCCATGACGTGGTCGTCATCGACAACCTCGTCAACTCCAGCGAAGAGTCCCTGCGGCGGGTTGCCGAACTCACCGGCAAGACCGCCGAGTTCCACACTGTGGACCTGGTGGACGAAGCGGCCGTGGAGCGTGTGTTCGCCGGGACCGCCATCGACGCCGTCATTCACTTCGCCGGCCTGAAGGCTGTCGGGGAATCAGTGCAGGAGCCCCTGAAGTACTACTACAACAACCTGGTGGGCACCCTGAACCTGATCCGCGTGATGGAACGGCATGATGTCCGGTCCTTCGTGTTCAGTTCCTCGGCAACCGTCTACGGCGAGCACAACCCCATCCCCTACGTGGAAAAGATGGAGATCGGCGCCAACAACCCCTACGGCCGCACCAAGGAGCAAATCGAGGACATCCTGTCCGACCTCGGCGCTGCGGACCCGCGCTGGCATATAGCCCTGCTGCGCTATTTCAACCCCGTGGGCGCCCATCCCTCCGGCCGGATCGGCGAGGACCCGCAGGGCATCCCCAACAACCTTGTCCCGTTCATCGCGCAGGTGGCAGTCGGCAGGCGCGAAAAGCTGATGGTTTTCGGCGGCGACTACGACACGCCGGACGGCACCTGCCTGCGCGACTACATCCACGTGGTGGACCTCGCCGAGGGCCACGTGGCCGCCCTGAACCACGTCGCGGACCGCGCCGGAGTCTTCCGCTGGAACCTCGGCTCGGGCAAGGGCTCCTCGGTGCTGGAGGTGTTGCGCTCCTTCGAGAAAGCGGCGGGGAAGCCTATCCCCTACGAAATCACCGGGCGCCGCGCGGGCGACCTCCCGGCCTTTTGGGCCGACGCCACCTCCGCACTGGCTGACCTCAGCTGGTCGACCACCAAAACCGTGGACCAGATGTGCGAGGACCACTGGCGCTGGCAGAAGAACAACCCCCTGGGCTACGAGTCCTGATTTCCAGGTCCGGACATGCAGGCTCACCCACGCGTGAGCTTGGTGGAAGCTGGTCCGCATAAGCTCAAGCCGGGTACGAAACGGCCGCCCACCTCGGGAGGTGGGCGGCCGTCGTCGTCATATCTCAGCGGGCCGGGTAATCCCTGGCCGGTTCGCCGATGTAGAGCTGGCGCGGGCGCCCGATCTTGGTGTTGGGGTCGCTGATCATTTCACGCCACTGCGCAATCCAGCCTGGAAGGCGCCCGATGGCGAACAGCACGGTGAACATCTTCTCCGGGAAGCCCATGGCCTTGTAGATCAGGCCGGTGTAGAAGTCCACGTTCGGGTAGAGCTTGCGCTGGATGAAGTAGTCGTCGTTGAGCGCCTTCTCCTCCAGGCGCAGCGCGATGTCCAGCAGTTCGTCGTTGCCGCCGAGCTTGCTCAGGATCTCGTGCGCCGTGGCCTTGACGATCTTCGCGCGCGGATCGTAGTTCTTGTAGACGCGGTGCCCGAAGCCCATGAGGCGGACGCCGTCTTCCTTGTTCTTGACCTTCTCCATGTAGTCCTCGGGCTTGAGGCCCTCGGCCTGGATCTGCCGGAGCATCTTCAGCACGGCCTCGTTGGCACCGCCGTGGGCCGGGCCGAAGAGGGCATTAATGCCCGCCGAAACAGAGGCAAAGAGGTTGGCGTTGGAGGAACCGACCAGGCGCACGGTGGACGTGGAGCAGTTCTGCTCGTGGTCCGCGTGCAGGATGAGCAGCAGGTCCAGTGCCTTCACGATGACCGGGTCCAGTTCGTACTGCTCGGCGGGCAGGCCGAAGCTGAGGCGCAGGAAGTTCTCCACGAGGTTCATGGAGTTGTCCGGGTACAGCATGGGCTGGCCGATGGACTTCTTGTGCGCGTACGCCGCGATGACCGGAAGCTTGGCCATCAGGCGGATGGTAGAAACTTCCACCTGCTCTGCATTGAACGGATCCAGCGAGTCCTGGTAGAACGTGGACAGCGCGGACACGGCCGAGGACAGGACCGGCATCGGATGTGCATCACGGGGGAAGCCACCGAAGAAGCCTTTCAACTCTTCGTGGAGCAGCGTGTGGCGCCGGATCTTCTGGTCGAACTCTTCCAGCTCAGTGGGTGTTGGCAGGTTGCCGTAGATCAGCAGGTAGGAAACCTCAAGGAAGCTGGAGTGCTGCGCCAGCTGCTCGATAGGGTACCCGCGGTAGCGCAGGATGCCCGCATCGCCATCGATGTAGGTGATGGCGGACGTGGTTGCTGCGGTATTCATGAAGCCTGGGTCAAAGGTGACTGCGCCCGTCTGCTTCAGCAGCTTGGAAACATCGTAGCCTTCGTTTCCTTCGATAACCGGGATGCGCGGGAGCTTCAGCTCGCCACCTGCGTGCAGCAGGGTCGCAGCGTTGTTGGTCTCAGTCATGGAGTCCCCTTCATGAGGCTTCTGGGCCTCTGTCGAAAGCTTGATCCAATATCAGGTGAGCCGCGCACTGACCCTGAGGACACAGGTTCCAACACCCGGGCTGCCTTCTTGTAGAAAGCCACCATTGATCAGTTAAAAAGTACCGCCCCTTGGCGGGTGTCACTAATCCGCGACGGTTCGAAAGCGCCTAAAATGCCCGCAATGTGGTGCGAGTCACACGATTGTTACGGGGACGGGAAGCTGCTGCGATCAGCGGAGGCGGGCCGCCGCTGCATCGATCCGCTCGTCAGTTCCGGTAAGGGCAACCCGGACGTAACCGTTGCCAGCCTCGCCGTAGAAGACTCCGGGGCCCACCACAATGCCCCGTTCTGCCAGGCGGGACACCGTGTCCCACGTGTCCTCCCCCGCCGTGGACCACAGGTACAGCCCGGCGTCAGAATCCTTGATCTCCAGGCCAAAATCCAGCAGGGCCGGAACCAGCCGTTCGCGGCGCCCGCGGTACAGGTCCTTCTGGGCCTCGACGTGTTCGTCGTTGCCCAGCGCAACGCGCATGGCCTCCTGCACGGGGTACGGAACGATCATGCCCGCGTGTTTGCGGCTGTTGACCAGGTTGGGCATCAGGTCCGGATCACCGGCAACAAAGGCCGCACGGTAGCCTGCCACGTTGGACTGCTTGCTCAGCGAATAGACGGCGAGCAGGCCCTGATGCGAGCCGCCGGCGACGCGGGGATCCAGGATGCTGGGAACCGGCTGGCCGCCGCGCTGCACATCCCAGGTTCCCCAGCCCAGTTCCGCATAGCATTCATCCGACGCCACCACAGCCCCCAGTTCACGGGCCTGGACCACGAGTGCCTTCAGCGAGTCGGCGTCACGGACACTGCCGGTGGGATTCCCAGGGGAATTGACCCAGATAAGCCGAACACGCGAGCGGGTGGCGTCGTCGAGTTCGTCAAGGTTGTCGGTTGCAACAGAGGTGACCCCGGCCAGGGTTGCGCCGATATCGTACGTCGGGTACGCCACCTTGGGACGCACGACGACGTCCCCCGGCTTCAGGCCGAGCAGCAGCGGCAGCCACGCCACAAGTTCCTTGGAACCGACGCTGGGCATGATGTTGCGGGGGTCCAGGCCGGCCACTCCGCGGCGCCGCTCGAACCAGGCTGCGATGGCTTCGCGAAGCGCCGGAGTGCCATGCACGGTGGGGTACCCCGGAGCGTCGGCAGCAGCCTTCAGGGCGTCCTGGATGAGTGCCGGTGTGGGGTCCACCGGCGTCCCGATGGACAGGTTGACAACGCCGTCAGGGTGTTTCGAGGCCTTTGCGAGGTACGGCGCCATGGCCTCCCACGGGTAATCGGGCAGGTCAAGGCCGAACGGGTTCACTGCTGCAGTCACCTTTCCCGCAGGCGCTAGTGGTCTTGGTTCTGCGGCGGCAGGGCGGCGATCATCGGGTGGTCCTTGCCGGTGTTGCCGATCTTGGCGGCACCGCCGGGGGAACCGAGGTCGTCAAAGAACTCCACGTTGGCCTTGTAGTAGTCAGCCCACTCGTCCGGGGTGTCGTCCTCGTAGTAAATGGCCTCAACCGGGCACACGGGCTCGCAGGCGCCGCAGTCGACGCATTCGTCCGGATGTATGTACAGCGAACGCTCACCCTCATAGATGCAGTCGACGGGGCATTCTTCGATACATGCCTTGTCTTTGACATCTACACACGGCTGCGCGATTACGTACGTCACGTCCCTGGCCTCTCCACGTTGGTTCCGGCGACCCGCCGGTTCTTGCGTCCGGCAGCTGCGGCCGGACTCTTGACATCTGAGCCTATTATCTCCCAGCCCGTTCCCGCGAACCTAGCCGGGCCGCCTAGTATGAACTGGTGAGTCAGCCGCCTACCCCTGCAGGGTTCCTCGCCGCCGCCGAACCGGGGACGCGGGTTGTGGTGCGCTACCGGCTCGAAAACGGACTCACCGATGCCCTCGGCCACCTGGTCTCCTGCGACGCCGGTGCCTGCACCGTCCGCACCCGGCAGGCCGACGTCGTCATTCCCCTAGACCTGGTGGTGGCGGCCAAGCAGGTCCCCCCGGCGCCGGAGCGCAGGCGGCCCCGCTAAGGACGGCCGCCGCTGAGCAGGAACTGCCCCTGCGGGTCGACGCCGGCATTGGCGCAGTCTGGAACGCAGAATGCCACCGGCAAGGTGCCGGTGGCATTCTGTGGAACTGCGGGACTGCTAGGCCTTGGCGCGGGCGCGGTTGGCCTTGGCACGCTCGTTGGTGTCCAGGATGACCTTGCGGATGCGGATAGCCTCCGGAGTCACTTCCACGCACTCGTCCTCACGGGCGAATTCCAGCGACTCTTCGAGGGTCAGCTCGCGCGGCGGCGTCAGGTTCTCGAAGGTATCGGAAGAAGCGGCACGCATGTTGGTGAGCTTCTTTTCCTTCGTAATGTTGACGTCCATGTCGTCGGCGCGGGAGTTCTCGCCCACGATCATGCCCTCGTACACCTCAGAGGTGGGCTTGACGAAGAAGGAGCCGCGCTCCTGCAGGTTGATCATGGCAAACGGGGTCACCACACCGGCGCGGTCGGCAACCATGGAACCGTTGGTACGGTACTCGATGGGGCCGGCCCACGGCTCGTAGCCTTCCGAGATGGAGGCGGCAATACCGGCACCGCGGGTGTCGGTGAGGAACTTGGTACGGAAACCGATCAGGCCACGCGCCGGAACGATGAACTCCATGCGGCACCAGCCTGTGCCGTGGTTGGCCATGTTGGTCATGCGGCCCTTGCGTGCGGCCATCAGCTGGGTGACGGCGCCCAGGTATTCCTCGGGGACGTCGATGGTCATGTGTTCCATCGGCTCGTGGATCTTGCCGTCGATGGTCCTGGTAACCACCTGCGGCTTGCCGACGGTCAGTTCGAAACCTTCGCGGCGCATCTGCTCCACCAGGATGGCGAGGGCGAGCTCGCCACGGCCCTGGACTTCCCAGGCGTCGGGACGCTCGGTGGGGAGCACCTTGATGGAGACGTTACCGATCAGTTCCTTGTCCAGGCGGTCCTTCACCTGGCGGGCGGTGACCTTGGCGCCCTTGACCTTGCCGGCCAGCGGCGAGGTGTTGATACCGATGGTCATGGAGATCGCGGGATCGTCCACGGTGATCAGCGGCAGCGGCTGCGGGTTTTCGACATCGGTGAGGGTCTCACCAATGGTGATGTCCTCGATGCCGGCCACGGCCACAATCTCACCGGGTCCGGCGGACTCTGCCGGCACGCGCTCCAGGGCCTTGGTGGCAAGGAGTTCGGTGATCTTGACTGTCTTCAGCTCGCCGTTCTGGCGTGCCCAGGCTACCTGCTGGCCCTTACGAAGAGTGCCGTTGTAGATGCGGAGCAGGGCGAGGCGGCCCAGGAACGGCGAAGCGTCCAGGTTGGTGACGTGCGCCTGCAGGACACCTTCCGGGTTGTACTTGGGTGCCGGGATGTGCTCAATGATGGTCTTGAACAGCGGCTCCAGGTCCTCATTGTCAGGAGCGGAACCGTTGGCGGGCTGCTCCAGGGAGGCGCGGCCAACCTTGGCTGCGGCGTAGACAACGGGAACTTCAAGGACCTTGTCCAGGTCAAGGTCCGGGACGTCGTCGGCCAGGTCCGAGGCAAGGCCCAGGAGCAGGTCCATGGACTCGTGGACAACCTCGTCGATGCGGGCGTCCGGACGGTCCGTCTTGTTGACCAGCAGGATGACCGGCAGGTGCGCGGCAAGGGCCTTGCGCAGCACGAACCGGGTCTGCGGCAGCGGGCCCTCGGAGGAGTCCACCAGCAGCACCACGCCGTCCACCATGGACAGGCCGCGCTCCACCTCGCCACCGAAGTCAGCGTGGCCGGGTGTGTCGATCACGTTAATAGTGATGGTCTCGCCGTTCGAGGACGGACCGTTGTAGGCCACCGTGGTGTTCTTGGCCAGGATGGTGATGCCCTTTTCGCGCTCAAGGTCACCGGAGTCCATCACGCGGTCTTCGAGGTGGTTGTGCTCGGCAAAGGAGTTGGTCTGCTTGAGCATGGCGTCGACCAGGGTGGTCTTGCCGTGGTCAACGTGGGCCACGATCGCGACGTTGCGCAGGTCACTGCGCGATGCAGTGGCTACCGCTGTGTTGGTGGTGGTTTCAGACATGCGTAATGGCTCGATTCAGTGGAGTCAGCTGTTGTATCGCGCCATTTCCTACCGGAACGCACGACGGATTTGGCCCTTTGCACGGGGCACCTTGCTCCATTCTACCGGCAGTGGCATTTATTGGCCTAAATCTCGGGGCCGCGGGCCGGGGGCGGACGTAGCGCCGTCACGCCACACGGAAGAAAGGTGAGTAAAATCACTGGCTTATCGTGCCGGCATGCCACATGATTGCTCTGACATACCACGCACGACGCATTGAGCAGGGCCGGAGACACCACATGATGAGAGCCTTGGCCGGGGGCCGCCTGGGCACCTCCGGCGCGGCCGCCGTCGTTGTTCTGTCCGCCCTCCTCCCCCTGGCGGGCTGCGCGGTTCCTGCTTCCTCCCCCGGAGCCCCTGCGGCGCATGCCGCTGCCGCACCGGCCCGGGCCGCGGCGGCGGGAGTGCCGGCCGCGGGTGCCAAAGTTTGGAACCCCGGCAACGGCCGGCTCGAGGCGGTTGTCCCCGACATCACCAGGACAGTCCTGCTGATCGGGGACTCCCAGTCGGAGCCTGCCGACAGCTGGCCGCGCCAAGGCCTGGCCGCTGCGGGGTACAAGGTCTACTTCTGCGGGCGGGGCGGCACGGGGTTCGTGTCTGCCAACGGCAATACCGGCAACTACATCGATGCCCTCAAGGACGGTGACTGGCTGCTTCCATCGGGGACGCCCGCCCTGATCGTGATCCAGGGCGGAGGCAATGACGCCGCAAGCGGGGCAAATGACCGGCAGATCGCCGCCAACGCGGAAACGCTCATTGCGGAGCTGCAGGCCCGCTACCCCGGCACACGCATTGCCATGATCGGCACCCTTGCCCGCGGCGCGGGCAAGGGTGGAGGGCGCCGGACGGAAGTCGATACCCTGCTGGGTTCGGTGGCCGCGGCCCACAACCTGCCGTTTGTATCAGTGGGCGACTGGTTGAGCCGGTACGGCCTGGCGAAGGACCTGGCTGATGCGGTGCATATGAACCCTGCAGGGCGCAAAGCACTCGGAATCCTGCTGGAGCAGCGGCTGCGTGACCTTGGACTGGACCGGAAGCAAACCCCGGACGCGCCGCCGGTGCTGGCCGCCGGAGCTGCCGGCGGGAACCAGGACTGATTGCGGGTAGAACGCGGCTGAAAAAACGGCTGGAACCGGTGCCCGCAGGCACCGGCTCCAGCCGTTATCCACTTAACGCAGCTATGCCACTTCGGGCGGCAGCATCAGCTTTGCCCCTGGGATGGCGTTGAGCAGGGCCTTGGTGTAGTCCTCCCGCGGCGCTTCGAAGACCTGGTCGGTGGAACCTGTCTCCACCAGTCGCCCCTTTTCCATGACGCATACATGGTCCGCAATCTGCCGGACAACCGCGAGGTCGTGAGTGATGAAGAGGTAGGTCAGCCCAAGGTTCGACTGGAGATCCGCGAGCAGGTTCAGGACCTGTGCCTGTACCAGCACGTCCAGCGCGGACACCGCCTCGTCACAGATGATGACCTCCGGGTCCAGAGCCAGGGCACGGGCAATGGCCACACGCTGCCGCTGCCCGCCTGAGAGCTCGTTCGGGTACCGCTGCATGGCGGACTGTGGCAGCGCCACCTGGTCCAGCAGCTCCCGGACCTTCTTCTCGCGGCTTGCACCGTCGCCGACCTTGTGGACCCGCAACGGCTCCTCAATGGTGCGGAAGATGTTGTACATCGGATCAAGGGAACCGTAGGGATCCTGGAAGATCGGCTGCACGCGGCGCCGGAACTTGAACAGGTCCCCAGCCTTGAGCTGCGAGGTGTCCACGCCGTCGAAGAGGATCCTGCCGTCCGTTGGTTTTTCCAGCTGCAGCACCATCTTGGCGACCGTGGACTTGCCCGAACCGGACTCTCCGACAATCGCCGTCGTGGTTCCGCGCCGGACGTCGAAGCTGACGCCGTCCACCGCGGCGAAGTCCGTTGACTTCCCAAAGCCCTGGCGGAGCTTGTACACCTTCCTCAGGTCCTGGATCTGCAGGACGTTGTCCGCGGCCGTGGCCTCGGCGGCAGGAGCCAGCAGGTCCGCCGTCTCCACCCCCTGCTCCTTGGCCGCCTGGATGCGGCGGCTGGCCAGGGACGGTGCGGATTCCACAAGCCTCCTGGTATACGGATGCTGCGGGTTGCGGAGCAGTTCCAGTGAAGGCCCGGCTTCCACCACCCGGCCCTGGTACATCACCACCACCTTGTCTGCCCGTTCTGCTGCCAGGCCAAGGTCGTGGGTAATGAGCAGCACCGAGGTGCCCAGATCGGTGGTCATGGTGTCCAGATGGTCCAGGATCTGCCGCTGCACCGTGACGTCCAGGGCCGACGTCGGCTCATCAGCAATAAGGAGGCGCGGCTGGCACGAAAGTCCAATGGCAATCAGGGCGCGCTGGCGCATGCCGCCGGAGAATTCGTGCGGGTACTGGTTCGCACGCCGCCTGGCGTCCGGAAGGCCGGCTTCGGACAGCACCTTGGCGATGTCCTCCGGCCCGCTGGGCCGGCCATTGGCACGCAGCGTCTCCCGGACCTGGTAACCGATCTTCCACACCGGGTTCAGGTTGGACATGGGGTCCTGGGGGACCATGCCGATGGTGTTGCCGCGCAGCTCGATCATGCGCTGCTCGCTGGCATGCGCAATGTCCTCGCCGTCAAGCAGGATCTGGCCGCCGGAGACGCGTCCGTTGTTGGGAAGCAGTCCGATGGCGGCCAGCGCGGTGGTTGACTTGCCGGAGCCGGACTCCCCCACGATCGCCACCGTCTCGCCCGGCATGATGGTCAGGTGCGCATCGCGCACAGCCTGGACTTCACCGCCGCTGGTTTTGAACGTGATGGCGAGGTCGCGGATTTCCAGCAACGGTTTGGTGCCCGTGGTGCCGGCTTCCTCGATGCGGACGTCTGGAGTTGTCATCTCTTTATCTCTCATCGCTGGCGGCTCTTGGGATCGAGGGCGTCGCGGACGGCGTCACCGAGCATGATGAAGCTGAGCACCGTGATGGACAGCGCCGCGGCGGGATACAGCATGATTTCCGGGCTGGTGCGAATGGAGGCTTGCGCCCCTGCGATGTCGTTGCCCCAGGACATGATGCTTTGCGGCAGACCGATACCCAGGAAGGACAGGGTTGCCTCGGCGACAATGAAGACACCCAGTTCCAGGGTTGCCAGCACAATGATCGGTGCCAATGCGTTCGGCAGCACGTGGCGCAGCAGCGCCCCGAACCTGGAAACTCCGAGGGCCTGGGCGGCCGTAACGAAGTCCGCGTTGCGCACTTCGATGACGGCACCGCGGGTGATGCGTGCCATTTGCGGCCAGGCCAGGAGCGAGATGACAAACACCACGGTCCAGACGCTCTTGTTCTCCCGGAAGAAGGGCAATTGGGTGATCACCAGCGCGCCCAGGATCAGCGGCAGCGCGAAGAAAATGTCACCCAGTCGGGCGAGGACCGCATCCAACCAGCCGCCGTAGTACCCGGCCAGCGCGCCGAGGGTGACGCCGATGACCAGCACGCACAACACGGAGAGGATGCCAACGGACAGGGACGCCTGCGTTCCGTGGATGACGCGCGAGTAGACGTCGCAGCCCTGGAAGGTAAACCCGAACGGGTGTCCAGCGATCGGACCGCCTTCCGAGTTGGCCAGCTCGCAGCCCTCGTTAGGCGGCACCGACGTGAAGAGGCCCGGGAACAAGGCCACCACGGTCAGCGCCAGGATGAGCAACGCGGAGATGATGAACAGCGGACGACGGCGGAGCTTGCGCCACGCGTCCGCCCACAGGCTGAGCGGTGCCTGGTCAGTCTTGACGGCGTCCGTTGCCAGCAGCGGCGTTTCGTCGATGGGAGCCACGAAGTGGCTGTTGTTACTGGTCATAGCGGATCCTCGGGTCAAGCCAGGCGTACAGGAGGTCGACGAGCAGGTTGGCCACCACGAACACCAGCACCAGCACGCTGACGATGGAGACGATGGTGGGTCCTTCGCTGCGCAGGACTGCCTGGTAGAGCTTGTTGCCGACGCCCGGAACGTTGAAGATGCCTTCGGTGACAATGGCGCCCCCCATGAGGCCGCCAAGGTTGGCGCCGAGGTAGGTGACGACAGGGATCAGCGAATTGCGCAGGATGTGGGCCAGGACTACACGCGGGCGGGAGAGACCCTTGGCGGTTGCGGTCCGTACATAGTCCGCGTTCATGTTTTCGCTGACCGAGGCCCGGGTCAGGCGAAGGACGTACGCGAAGGACACGAGGCCCAGGACGACGGCAGGAAGCAGCAAGGTACCCCAGTCGGCATTGGCGCCGACTGTTGGTTTGGCCCAGCCCAGCTGAACGCCAAAGACGAGCTGGAAAACGAAGCCCAGGACGAAGGTGGGAACTGCGATGACCACCAGGGACGCCACCAGGACGGTGGAATCGAACCAGCCGCCACGGCGCAGGCCAGCGAAAACGCCAAAGGCCACGCCGAAGATCGCCTGGATGGCAAGGGCTTCGATGGCGAGCATGGCTGTCACCGGGAACACGCGCGCAAGGCTTGCCGCGATGGGCTGGCCGGTGAAATCGTTGCCCAGGTTGAAGGTGAAGAGGTTTTTCAGGAAGAGCCCGTACTGCACCCAGAACGGTTCGTCCAGGTGGTATTGGCTTCGGAGGGTGTCGATGACGGCCTGCGGGGGCTGGCGGTCGCCGAAGAGCGCCGCGATAGGGTCGCCGGGCAGGGCGAACACCATGTAGTACACCAAAAGAGTGGTGCCGAGGAAGACGGGGATCACCTGGAGGAGTCGGCGCAGGATGAAGCTGACCACGGGATCACCAGCCTTCCGGAAGGGAAGTAAACAGGTTCATGGGTGCCTTCCTGCCGTACAAGCCAATGGGGGCCCGGCCGTGACCGGACCCCCATGTGCCTGGCGGCAAGTGAGTTCTGGAACTACTTAGCCGTGATATCGAAGTAGCGGATGCCGCCGTTCCAGCCGGTCTCGGCCTTCACGACGTTGTTGCTCCATACGATCGGCCGTGCCTGGTCCCAAAGCGGCAGGCCCGGAAGATCCTCGAAGAGGATTTCCTGTGCCTCGTTGAACTTGGCATTCGCCTCTTCGGTGGTCTTGGCGGCGAGACCCTCCTTGAGCAGATTGTCGAACTCGGGGTTCGAGTACTTCTCGTAGTTGGAGGAGGCGTTCGTAGCCCAGACAGGTCCCAGGAAGTTGTACAGCGACGGGTAATCGCCCTGCCAGCCGGCGCGGGTCAGGCCGGGGAGCTGCTGGGACTTGCGCAGGTTCAGCACCTCAGCGAACTTCGCGAAGGGCTGGATCTCAGCCTGGATACCCAGGTTGTTCTTGAAGCCGTTGGCCACGGCGTCGATCCATTCCTTGTTGCCGCCGTCGGTGTTGGAGGCAATCTGGAGCGGCTTGGAGTCGTCGTACGGCTGGATCTTCTCAGCCTGGGCCCAGAGGTCCTTGGCCTTGGCGGCGTCGAATTTCAGGACCTCGGTGCCTGCAAGGCCTTCCTCAAAACCGTCGATGACCGGCGGAACAAAAGCCTTGGCCGGGGTGCGGGTGCCGTTGAAGACAACCTTGGCGATTTCCTCGCGGTTGATGGCGTAGGAGAGCGCCTGGCGGCGGAGCTTGCCGGCTTCACCCTGGAAATTCGGGTTGTACGGCGGGATGTTCAACGTGGAGTTGGTGGCAACCGGCTTGGTGGCGTTGCGGTCCGGGAAATCGGCGACGTAGGTCTTCAGGGCGTTGGACGGAAGAACGTCGGTGACATCCAGGTTGTCGGACTGCAGGTCGGTGTAGGCCGGGCCCGGATCCGTGTAGAACTTGAACGTGACGCCGCCGTTCTTGGACTCGCGCGGACCGTTGTAGTCCGGGTTCTTCACGAGCGAGATGGACTGGTCGTGAACCCAGGCGCCTTCTTTTTCCATCTTGTACGGGCCGTTGCCCACCGGGTTCTCACCGAACGCCTTCGGGTCCGCAAGGGCGGCAGAAGGAAGCGGGAAGAACGCCGAGTAACCAAGGCGCAGCGACCAGTCAGCCTCGGGCTGGGCCAGCTTTACCGTGATGGTGGAGTCATCAGTTGCTGCAAGACCGGACATAGTCTCGGCTGTGGGGGCCGGAGTGGTGGTGGTCTTGCCGTCGGCGCTGGTCTCCTGGGTGACGGCGGAAACTTCCTCGTAGCCTGCAATGGATTCGAAGAAGAATCCGTTGTTCTGAAGGTTCTTGGAGTTCGCGGCAAAGTTCCAGGAATCCACGAACGTCTTGGCGGTGATTTCCTCGCCGTTGGTGAACTTGTGGCCCTGCTTGACCTTGATGGTCCAGTTCTGGGCGTCAGCGGATTCGATGGACTCCGCCAGGGCGTTGACCGGCTTGCCGCCGGCGTCGTAGGTCCGCAGGCCTTCGAAGAGCAACTCGACCACGCGGCCGCCATACACTTCGTTGGTGTTCGCCGGCAGCAACGGGTTCTGTGGTTCGTTGCTGTAGGCGGTGATCACCTTGTTGGGATCGCCGGCGGAGTCGCCGGCACCTTCGGTGGTGCCGCCTCCAGCGCCGCACCCGGTCAGGGCAAGTGCGGCGATAGCCACGATGCCCAATGCTTTGGAAGTGCGCTTGAAACGCATTCCGCCTCCTATGAGTTGTGGGAGATAACGAGGGGATTCTTGTGCTTCCCCGCAGGCCGGACGCAGCTTTGGACTTGTGACGCGGCCTACATATGACGAGCAGCCTAACCGCACGAAGTCCAAATATTGGTACTCCGTTGCCAAACCGTGACCGGGGTGACCCAGTTCGGTCCCCGGTAAACGGAAGTTGTGCAAGTCACATGCTACTCGCCGGTAGCGTTATCGATGAATCGGCCGTGTGAGCGCTCACAACCAGGCGGCGAAGGGCTCCCGCCAGCGCCGCGAGCTGTCAGGCCAGCCGCCAATCCCAGACATTCCACCAGACGCCGAGAGGGCCGGAGCTTGATTTCACGCCGGAGATCCTTGGGCCGAAGGCGGTGGTGCCGATGGTCTGGTACAACGGAAGGCCGTAGGCGTTCTCCCAGATCTCCTTGTCGATGTCGGCAAGCAGTTCGTCCTGCTTGCCAAGGTCGGTGGTCCCTGCCAGCTCTTCCATGGCCCTGTCGGCGTCGGCGTCGGAGAAACCGTTGAAGTTGCTGCCCGCACCCGTGCGGAAGATCTGTGGAACCCGGCTCACACCGGCGCTGGTGCCGATCCAGCCCAGCAGCGCCGCATCGTGGCCTTCCCCGCCGAGCGACTTTGCCCAGTCGGCACTGCCTTGCCCGCCGTCCTCTACCCGGAACCCCGCAAGCGCAGCCGAGTCCCGGATCAACTCGAAAGCCTTGGCACGGTTGGGGTTGTCCAAGTTGTACAGAATCCGGACTGTGGGGGTCTCCCCCTCCAGGAGGGCCTTGGCGGCATCAATGTCAACCTTGGCGAAGTCGGACGAGCCATTGTTCTTTGCGGTGTCCGCGTACTTGGGCTGGGCCGGCAGGAAGACATGGGAGTCGAGCGGCTTTGCCTCCGGCTGCAGGTCCCCCACCACGGCTTCGACAATTGCCTGGCGCGGGACGGTCTTGAGGAATGCCTCGCGGACGTCCCGGTCGGCGAAGGGGCCGGAGAAGTTGAGGTCCAGATGGTCGTAGCCGGACTGGTTGTACCTTTCAACGGTGTTGCCCTGCTCCGCCAGGCCCGCGAACACGTCCTCGGTACCGGCAGACGGCTGGGGGGAAATGATGTCCGCCTGCCTATTCCGCAGGGCGTCAACCGCAGCCGGAAGGGCACCGGTGAACCGGATAGTGATCTCATCCAGCCAGGGTTCGGATCCCCAGACATAGTCTCTGTTCCGGACGAGCCTCATCGAGACTTCCGGAACAATGTCCACCACGATGTAAGGGCCGCTGGAAAGGTACAGGGCGGGATCGTCGGGAAGTGTTTTGGTATCGAAGCCCGAGTTCCAGAAATCGCTGACTGACTTCAGCTCTGCATTGACCACGGGCTTCCCGGGGTCGCCCCGGGGCGAATTGCGGAGCAGTTCAACCAGGTCTTCTTCATCGTTGAGCCCGCTCTTCGCGGCAACGACGTGCGCGGGAAGGCCGACGTCGAACGCCACTTCCCAATCGGCGTAGGGAATGGCGTATTCAAGGGTGATGGAGCGCCCGTCTCCCCCGAGTTCCGGGAAGACGGTTCCTGCCAGGCCGCTGGTGTCCGACGCGGTGGAGAAGTACTTGGTGCCGGTCCCCGCCGTAGGGTCGGCGTTGTCGAAGTAGCCCGAGCCGGCCGCCCAGCTGAGGAGGAGGTCGCCGGCGTCGATCGCCTCGCCGTCGGACCATTTGACGCCTTCATTGACCGTGTATTTCACCTTCAGGGGCTCGTCGGAAACCTTTTCGAACCTCCCGAACTTGTCATTGCGCACCACCGCTGCCTTGTCGTCCAGGTAGTAGAACCCGGAGTGGGTGATGTATCCGACCTTCGAATTGATATCAGTGTTGCCGTCTGCGCTGTAGGGGTTGAAGGACGAGAACGCGTTGACCTCTGCGACCGTGGCAACGCCGCCCCGTTTCGCCTCCCCCACAATCACGGGCGCACTGCCGCCGCCGGAGCAGCCCGAAAGTACCACCGCAGCCGCCATGGCCGCGGTGATATAACGCATCAGACGCCTGACCGGCATGCCGCCTCCTTGTGTTTTCCTTCCGGGAAAGGGGACCTGGAGTCGCCAGGATCACGCCCTACATAGTCAGGATAAGGTGTCCGACCGGGCAGACACTGAACCGGCTCAGACGTTGAAGCGGAACTCCACCACGTCGCCGTCGGCCATGACGTATTCCTTGCCCTCGATCCGGACCTTGCCGCGGGACTTGGCTTCCGCCATGGAGCCGGCCTCGACGAGGTCGTCGAAGGAGACCACTTCGGCTTTGATGAAGCCGCGCTGGAAGTCGGAGTGGATGACACCTGCGGCCTGGGGCGCGGTGTCCCCCTGCTTGATGGTCCAGGCGCGTGCCTCCTTGGGCCCTGCCGTGAGGTAGGTCTGCAGTCCGAGGGTGTGGAAGCCGACGCGTGCCAGCTGGTCCAGCCCGGACTCGTCCTGGCCGTTCATCTCCAGCATTTCGCGGGCTTCTTCCTCGTCCAGTTCAACCAGGTCAGCCTCAAGCTTCGCGTCGAGGAAGATGCAGTCGGCAGGGGCCACCAGGGCGCGCAGCTCCTCCTGCTTTTCCGGGCTGCCAAGGATTCCCTCGTCCGCGTTGAACACGTAGATGAAGGGCTTTGCCGTGAGCAGGCTGAGCTCCTTGAGGTGTTCCATCTCCAGCTTGTCGCTCTTGATCGAGGAGTAGATGGTGTCTCCGCGCTCAAGCACCGCCTGGGCAGCCTTGATGGCTGCCAGCTCGGCCGCCTCGCGCTTCTTGATCTTGACCTCTTTTTCGATCCGGGGAATGGCCTTCTCGATGGTCTGCAGGTCGGCGAGGATGAGCTCGGTGTTGATGGTTTCCATGTCCGAGCGGGGATCCACCTTGCCGTCCACGTGGACGACGTCGGGATCATCGAACACGCGCACCACTTCCGCGATGGCCTCGGCTTCACGGATGTTGGCCAGGAACTGGTTGCCCAGCCCTTCCCCTTCGGATGCGCCCTTGACGATGCCGGCAATGTCCACGAAGGAGACGGCGGCGGGCAGCACGCGCTGTGAACCGTAAATTCCGGCCAGCTTGTCGAGGCGGGGGTCGGGCAGGTTCACGACGCCGACGTTCGGTTCGATGGTGGCGAACGGATAGTTCGCGGCCAGCACTTGGTTGCGGGTGAGCGCGTTGAAGAGGGTTGATTTGCCGACGTTGGGCAGTCCGACGATGCCAATAGTAAGAGCCACGAGCATTGATTCTACCCGCAGGGCGTCCGCCGCCTGTACCCGGCGGATGTCACTGCCCTCGATTGTCTGACCCCCATGCAACAGTGAGGGCATGGATGTTTTTGCGTTGATTCTGGCCTTGTTCATGTTGCTGCTTGGCGCCCTTGCCGGTGCAGCTGCCACCTACTTTTCACTGCGGAAGAATTCGCACGCACTCGAGGCGGACTTCGACGCTGTCTCGTCCCGGCTTTCGGAGGTCAGCGCACAGTACGCAGCGGCCGACGCCGAGCGGCGGCTTTTGGCGGCGCAGAACCGGGAACTTGGCGAGGCACGATCGCAGGACGGCAGCGTGCTCCGCGCCCTGGCGCCAGTGGCGGAAAAGCTTTCGGCGGTGCAGCAGCAGGTGGCGCTGCTGGAGCGGGACCGGGTGGAGCAGTACGGCCAGCTCGCGCAGCAGCTCCAGGAGGCCCGCCTCTCCGACGAACAGCTGATCCGGTCAACGCATGCGCTGGAGTCGGCCCTGCGCTCGAACAGCGCCCGCGGCCAGTGGGGCGAGGTACAGCTGCGGCGGGTGGTGGAAGCCTCAGGAATGTTGCGCCATGTCGATTTTGTGGAACAGCTGCACAGTGCCGGCAGCGATTCGGCTGTCCGCCCTGATCTTGTGGTCCAACTGCCGGGCGAAAAGCAGCTGGTGGTCGATGCCAAGGTTCCATTGTCGTCCTACCTTGAAGCGCAGGAACTTGGAGCATCGGATCCCCGGCACGGGCAGCAGCGGCTGACGGCGGCGGCGGACAGCCGGTCGCAGCAGGCGCTGCTGGCTGCCCATGCGAAGGCCCTGAGGGCGCACGTGGACTCGCTCAGCAACAAGAAGTACTGGGATATTCCTGGGAACTCGCCCGAACTGGTGATCTGCTTTGTGCCGGCCGAATCCATTCTCGCGGCTGCACTCACCGCGGACGCGGAACTTTTGGACCACGCCCTGTCCAGGAACGTGGTCCTGGCCTCCCCCAGCACCCTGCTGGCCGTGCTGAAGTCGGTGGCCTTCACATGGCGGCAGGATGTCCTCACGGACAGCGCCCGGGAACTCTTCGATCTGGCCAGGCAGCTTTACGACAGGATGGGGACGCTCGGCGAGAACGTCAGCAAGCTGGGCTCGTCGCTGAAATCGTCGGTGGACCGCTACAACGCCATGGTGGGCACGCTCGAGGCCCGGGTTCTGCCCACTGCGCGGAAGTTGAACACGCTGGAGGAAACCGGGCTGGTGGCGCCGTCGGCCGTGGAAGCCACGCCGCGCGCACTGGCCGCTCCGGAGCTCCAACACGACGAGGCCGCAGCCTAGCAGGAGCGAGGAACGGCGGAAAGTCAGCTGCGGGGCCTGCGCCCGCCCAGGGCGCGGCTGACATCGCCGGCCTGCTTCAGGGTTGCGCGGAGTTCCTTGGGCAGCGAGAAAAGGAGGTCCTCCTCCGCGGTGACCACTTCCTCCACAGTGCCGTAACCGTACTCGGCCAACAGGCGCAGCACGTCCTGCACCAGCACTTCGGGGACGGAGGCCCCGGACGTCACGCCCACGGTGGCCACGCCCTCGAACCAGGCCTCGTCAACCTCGTTGGCGAAATCCACCCGGTAGGAGGCCTTGGCACCGTATTCCAGCGCAACCTCCACGAGCCGGACGGAGTTGGAGGAGTTGGCCGAGCCCACAACGATCACCAGGTCCGCCTGGGGCGAGATCTTCTTGATGGCCACCTGCCGGTTGGTGGTGGCGTAGCAGATGTCGTCGCTGGGGGGATCCTGGAGCGTGGGGAACCGTTCCTTCAGCAGCCGCACGGTCTCCATGGTCTCGTCGACGCTGAGGGTGGTCTGCGAGAGCCAGATGACTTTCTCCGGATCGCGGACGGTGACCTTGTCCACCTCGTGGGGGCCGTTGATGATCTGGATGTGCTCCGGCGCTTCGCCGGCCGTGCCTTCCACTTCCTCGTGCCCGTCGTGGCCGATCAGGAGGATGTCGAAGTCATCCTTGGCGAACCGGACCGCTTCCTTGTGGACCTTGGTCACCAGGGGGCAGGTGGCATCAATAGTGCGCAAGCCCCGCTCCTCGGCTGATTCGACCACCGCGGGAGAGACTCCGTGCGCGGAAAAGATGACCAGTGCGCCCTCGGGAACCTCATCTGTTTCATCCACGAAGATGGCGCCCTTTTCCTCCAAGGAGCTGACCACATGGACGTTGTGCACAATCTGCTTCCGCACGTACACCGGCGGACCGTAGTGCTCCAGGGCCTTCTCGACGGCAATGACAGCACGGTCAACACCGGCGCAGTAGCCGCGGGGAGCGGCCAGCAGCACTCTCTTCGTTCCCAGGACCGGGGCTGCAGCTGCTACTTCCTCGGGCGAGCGGCGCCGACGCGGGACGGTGGGCATCGAAAGGGAAACAGCTGAGGAGGTCATTCCTCCATGCTACCGGGTTGCCTTTGGCCGCCTCCGCGATGCGATCCCGGCCACAGCACCGAGCAGCACCAGCACGCCGCCCGCAATGGCTGCGGCCACGGTCCATCCAGTGAAGTCCGCAGTGGCGGCTGCCACGAACTCATTCCTGAACATGTTGGCCACCTCATTACCGGTGTCCATGCCAAGGGCCTGCGCCGAACCGAGCTGCGCACCGAGTGCCCACAAGCCAGAAAGCAGCAGCCCGCCAAGCCCGGCGCCCACCAGCACCGTCCAGCGCCGGCGTGCCGCAACCAGGGCCAGGAGGAAGGCGATCGCCGAGCCGACAGCGAGCATGTATCCCATCGGGGCATACGTGGCCAGCCGCTCCGTCCACTCCCGATGTTCGGGCTGGCCGACGTTGATCAGGGTCTCCCCCGGCGGATCCAGCGGAAGCCTGGCGGCACGCGAAATTTCCTCAATCCCCAAGGCCACAAGAGGTGCGACATCCAAGGTCAGGGAGGACGCGGACCCTGTGGCACCAGGTTGCGGAAAGCTCAGCCGATGGCTTTTGCGCAGCGTCTCCTCCCAGGCGGCGGGGTAGCCCGGCAGGCCGGCCAGGGAAGTGGCGGCATCCTCCAGCACCGGCTGGACGAGGTCGGCGAGGAACCCGGGAACAGCGCTGGTGTCGATGGTTCCCACGGCAGCCGTCGCCAGCTGTTGCTGGAATTCGGGGTTCTTTCCCAGCGGGGCCGCCAACTCCACGAAGCCGTCCTCGCGGACAAGGTTGCGGTCCAGCCAGATGGCCGGTACGGCCACGGCTGCCAGCAGGACACCCAGCACAGTGGCCACGGCGGAAACAAAAGTGCGCACAGCAGGTCCTTAAGGTTGATGGCGGTAGACCCATCCTAGGCAGGGATCGTGGCCGGCTTCTGTCAGTCCCGCATGCTACAGCTTATGGATAAGGTTGAATGACCCGCCGCCAGCAGCCGCACTAAAGACAAAGGACCCCATGCCCGCAGCTCCAGCCCAGCAAGGGCGTTTGCATGTCTGACCAGGCTTCCCTTCCCGGCACGGTACCCTCCTCGCTGCCGGCCACGGCTGCCGAAACTACCCCGGACAATCCCTGGCCGTTGCAGTTGCTCTCGCAGAAGCTCAAAGCCCACATCGACAGGACGCCGTCCGCCTGGGTCGAAGGCCAGGTCATCGAGCTGAACCGGCGCGGCAGCAACGCCTACCTGACATTGAGGGACGTTGATGCCGAGGTCTCCCTGCCCGCATCGGTATGGACCAAGGTACTGGAACGCCAGAACCTTCCCCTGGAGCGCGGATCCCGCGTGGTGGCCCTGCTGAAGCCCGAATTTTGGATGAAGACAGGCCGGCTGAACATGCTGGTCCGGGACATCCGGCCCGTGGGCCTGGGTGACCTGCTTGCCCGGATTGAAAGGCTGCGGCAGGCTCTCTCCGCCGAAGGGCTCTTTGCCGATTCCCGCAAGAAACCCCTCCCCATGCTGCCGCACCGTATCGGCCTTATCACCGGCAGGGATTCGGATGCCAAGAAGGATATCCTGCGGAACGCAGCGCTGCGCTGGCCAGCTGTGGAGTTCGAAATCCGTGAGGTGGCTGTCCAAGGCAACACGGCGGTGTCACAGGTTGTCCGGGCCCTCCGCGAGCTTGACGCGCACCCAGTGGTAGACGTCATTGTCATCGCCCGCGGCGGCGGCGCGCTGGAGGACCTGCTGCCCTTCAACAGTGAGGAGCTGGTCCGGGCCGTGGCGGCAGCGGCAACCCCGGTGGTGAGCGCAATTGGGCACGAGGCGGACCGGCCGCTGCTGGATGACGTCGCCGACCTTCGCGCGTCCACTCCCACCGACGCCGCAAAACGGATCGTGCCCGAGGTTTCCGAGGAACTGGCCGGCGTCCGGCAGGCGCGGGAACAGCTGAGGCGCTGCATGGAACGCCTGGTGGACCGGGAAGCGGACAGGCTGGCTTCGTTGCACTCCCGGCCGGTTCTGGCATCTCCGGAAGGACTGGTCACTGTGCGCGCCGAGGAAATCGAGCGGCTGCTGAGGAGGTCATCCGCTGCCGTTAACTCCACTGTGGTGCGGGCCGCGGACCAGCTGGAGCACCTCAAGGCGCAGGTGCGTGCGCTGTCACCGCAGAAGACGCTCGACCGGGGGTACGCCGTCGTCGAACTCGAAGGCCGGCAGGCTGGCCCCACTGCGGTCGCCGGCCATGCCGTGGTCCGCCGGCCGGCGGATGCCCCGGCAGGCTCACCGCTCGCCATCCGCGTGGCGGAAGGGCGCTTCGGTGCCACCTCCACAGGTACGGGCACCCCAATTCCGGACACGGACATCCAGCAGGAAGGAGACGCTCATGAGTGAGCAGACAACAGATTCGGGCATAGCGGGCCTGAGCTACGAGGAGGCACGCGAGCAGCTCATCGCGGTTGTGGGCCGGCTCGAGGCGGGAGGCGCGAGCCTGGAAGAGTCGCTCGCCCTGTGGGAGCGGGGCGAAGCCCTGGCCGCGCGCTGCGAAGAATGGCTGGAGGGGGCAAGGAAGCGGCTGGCCGCTGCCCGCGACCAGCCGCTGTAAGCATCACGGTGTAAGAGGCACCGGTCATGCAGGCAGAAGCGGGCCCACAATCAAACGGGGCCCAGGGCATGCAGGCTCAGGACCGGAGGATGAGCTCCCGTTCGGTGGCAACGTCGAACTCGGCCTTGGGCCACTCAAGGTGCATGTCGGCCAGGGCCCCCAGCAGAAGCTGCTGCACGGCGATCCGGGCATACCACTTCTTGTTGGCCGGAACCACGTGCCACGGAGCATCCTGGGTGCTGGTCTCCTCGATTGCGGCCTGGTAGGCATCCATGTAGTCCTCCCAGAACGCACGCTCGTCGAGGTCGCCGCGGCTGTATTTCCAGTGCTTGGCGGGGTTGTCCAGCCGCGCCAGCAGCCGCGCCTTCTGTTCCTTCCCGCTGATGTGGAGCATCACCTTAACCACTTTTGTTCCCGAGTCCGTAAGGCGTGCCTCGAACTCCCTGATGGCCACATAGCGCCGCTTGATTTCGTCTGGAGTCGCCCAGCCATGCACGCGGTGGATCAGGACGTCCTCATAGTGGGAACGGTCAAATACCCCCACCATGCCGGCGGCCGGCACCTCCTTTTCGATCCGCCAGAGGAAGTCGTAGGACTTCTCCTCGTCCGTAGGTGCCTTGAAGGCCTTGAACTGGACACCCTGGGGGTCCATGGCGGCCATGACATGGTGGACGATGCCGCCCTTGCCGGCGGTATCCATGGCTTGGAGGATCAGCAGGATCCGCTTGCGGCCGCCGAAGCGGGACTCAGCGAACAGCTTCTCCTGCAGCTCACTGAGCTCGTCATCCATGTCCGCCAACAGGAGTTTGCCGTCCTCCTTGCTGCCGCTGTAGCCGGGGGTTGACTCGGGGTCGATGGAGGCGAGGGAAAACCCATCGCCCACCCGAAGGGATTCAGAAGGATGCTGATCGAAGCGAATGACGCCGGCCATTGGGGGATCCTTTCCGCGAGGTGCCACGGGACGCAAAGCCCGTGTGCACAGGCTAGTTCCCCTGGTACCTGCTCAGGAAGTCCCCCATCCGGCCAACTGCTTCCTCGATGTCCTTGATGTTGGGGAGGGTGACCATGCGGAAGTGGTCCGGGCGCACCCAGTTGAAGGCCCGCCCGTGGGACACCAGGATCTTCTGCTCCTTGAGGAGGTCCAGGACGAACTTCTCGTCGTCACGGATGTGATAGACCTCAGGGTCAAGTTTCGGGAACAGGTACAGAGCACCCCGGGCCTGCTGCGTGCTAACGCCGGGAATGGCGTTCAGCATGTCGTAGGCCTTGTTCCGCTGTTCCAACAGGCGGCCGCCGGGCAGGATCAGGTCGTTGATGCTCTGGTATCCGCCCAGGGCAGTCTGGATGGCGTGCTGCGCCGGGACGTTGGCGCACAGGCGCATGTTGGCGAGCAGGCTGATGCCTTCAAGGTAGTCGGCGGCGTCCTTTTTGGGGCCTGAAATGGCCATCCAGCCGGCACGGTAGCCGCATACCCTGTACGCCTTGGACAGACCGCTGAAGGTCAGGCAGAGGACGTGGTCCCCGGTGAGCTTGGCGAGGTTGATATGGACGGCATCCTCATAAAGGATCTTTTCGTAGATCTCGTCGGCGAAGATCACCAGCCCGTGCTTTTCGGCCAGGGCCACAATGCGCTTGAGCGTCTCCTCCGGGTATACGGCACCGGTGGGATTGTTCGGGTTGATCACCACGATGCCCTTGGTCCGGGGCGTGATTTTTGCTTCGAGGTCCTCCAGGTCGGGCTGCCAGCCGGACTCCTCGTCACAGAGGTAGTGCACAGGCTTTCCGCTGGCCAGCGCCACGGACGCGGTCCAGAGCGGGTAGTCCGGGGTGGGGATGAGGACTTCGTCGCCGTCGTCCAGCAACGCCATCAGGGACATGGTGATGAGTTCGCTGACGCCGTTGCCCAGGTAGATATCGTCCACGTGGATGTTCTGGATGCCGCGGGTCTGGTAGTACTGCGAAACGGCGGTGCGCGCGGAGAAGATGCCGCGGGAGTCGCTGTAGCCCTGGGCGTGGGGCAGGTGGCGGATCATGTCCACCAAAATGGCGTCGGGTGCTTCGAAGCCGAACGGTGCCGGATTGCCAATGTTCAGCTTGAGGATCCGGTGGCCCTCCGCTTCCATCTGCTGGGCGGCCTGAAGGATCGGTCCACGGATGTCGTAAAGGACGTTATTGAGCTTCGTGGACTGCCTGAATTCTGCCATCCCTCAAATATGCCACAGGAAGGATGGACGGCCGTTGAGACGACGCCCACACACGGACGACGGCGGCTGCCGGACTTCGGGAGGTCCGGCAGCCGCCGCCGTGGTCGCCAGCCGCTATGGCACCTGTGAGGTGCGGAAGGCTCCTACTTGAGGATGCCCTTTTCCTTCAGCCAGGCTTCGGCCGCTTCCTTGGCGCCCTGCTTCTGGCTGCCGCTGACCGCCCGGTTGAGGTTGACCAGGTCCTCCGTGGTCAGCATGCCGGAGACGTTGTTGAGCGCTTCCTTGGCCTTGTCAGTCATCTTGGCCTCGTTGTATAGCGGGATGACCTGCTGGGCGATGAAGTTGTTCTTCGGGTCCTCGAGGACCACCAGGTCATTGTCTGCGATGGACGGGGTGGTGGTGTAGATGTCGGCCACCTGGACCCGGTCCTCCAGCAGCGCCTTGAGGGTGAGCGGACCGCCGCCATCGCTGAAGGGCTCCAGCTTTCGAGGCTCGCAGTTGTAGTTCTCCTTCAGGCCGGGCAGCCCGTAAGCACGTTCGGCGAACGTGGCAGGAGCCCCGACGGTGATCTCACTGCAGACCTTGGCCAGGTCCTCGATGGACTTCAGCTGGTACTTTTCGGCCGTTGCCTTGGTCACCACCATGGCGTCCTTGTTCTCCGCTTTGGACGCGTTCAGCACGGCCAGCCCCTCAGGCAGCTTGTCCGGAAGCGCGCCGGCGATGTCCTCCGCCGATTCCTCCGTGGCTTCCTTGTCGACGTGCAGCAGCAGGTTGCCGGTGTAGTCGGGCACAACATCAACCGAACCGTCCTGGACTGCCTTGAAATAGACCTCGCGGGAGCCGATGTTCGGCTTGGTGGTGGCGGTGACGCCGGCGGCGTTTAGTGCCCCTGCATACAGTTCGGCGATGATCTGGCTTTCCGGGAAATCGGCCGAACCGACCACCAGGGACGTTGCTTCACCGGATGCTCCGGCGGTGGTTGCCGGAGGGTTGCTCAGGGGATCGGACGAACCACCGCAGGCGGACAGCGCCATTGCCAGGCCAAGTCCTGCGGCCAAGCTGCCGAAGGCCCGCCTGCCCAGGCGTTGGTGATGGCTTTGTTTCATGGTTTACCTCCTTGGACAACAGTCTCCGTGAATACGGGGTCTGTGAGATCGGCCGCAGCCTGCTGGCTGCGGCGGGACTGCCCTGCTGCCCCTCGTGTCAGGAACAGCCGCTGGAACAGGGACAGGACAAGGTCGACGGCGATGGCCAGCGCGGCAATGAGCAGTGATCCTCCCAGCATCTGCGGGAAGTCGCTCAGGACCAGCCCATCGAAGAGGTACCGGCCCAGGCCGCCCAGGTTGATGTAGGCCACCACGGAGACGGTGGCAATCACCTGCAGCACGCCGGTGCGGAAGCCGCCGAACATCACCGTCAGGGCGTTGGGCAGCTCGGCGCGGAACAGGACCTGGAGCTCTGTCATGCCCACGGCACGGGCGGCGTCCACCACGTTCCGGTCCACGCTGGAAATTCCGGCGTACGTCCCGGCCAGGAGCGGGGGCACGGTCAGGATCACCAGTGCCCATACCGGGGGCATGAGGCCGATGCCGGCGAGCAGGACGAAGAGCGTCAGCAGGCCGAGTGTCGGCAGGGCCCGGAGTGCCCCTGCCAGCGCCACGATGGCCACCCGGCCCCTGCCGGTGTGCCCGACGTACAGGCCTACCGGCAGGGCGATGGCCGCTGCGATCAGCATCACCAGGCCCGTGTACTGAAGATGCTCGCCCAGGCGGGCTGGAATGCCTGTGCTGCCGTTCCAGTGCTCCGGGTCCGCAAGCCAGGCGAAGGTATTGGTGAAGACGTTGCTCACGCGTTCCCACCTCCGAACTTTGGTGCGGCGAACCGGCCGGCCGCAACTGCCTCTTGTGTCCCGCCGCCAACGGGTTGCGGTCCGCGCCGTTTGCCGGCCCGCTCCCACGGCGTGAGGATGCGCTCCAGCAGGACCAGGAACGCATCCATGACCAGCGCCAGGACCAGGATGGCGATGATCCCCACCACCACTTCGGTGACAAAGTCCCGCTGCAGGCCGGAAGTGAACAGCATGCCCAGGTTCCCAATGCCCAGGAGGGCGGCGACGCTGACCAGGGAGATGTTGCTGACGGACACCACCCGCAGGCCGGCGAACAGGACCGGAAGGGACAGCGGCAAGTCAACGTGCAGGAACCGTGCCAGCGGCTTGTACCCCATGGCGACGGCGGCCTGGCTGATGTCCGCGTCCACGGAATCGAAGGCGTCCAAGGCGGCGCGGACCAGCAAGGCGATGGCGTAGATGGTCAGGGCAACCACCACGTTGAGCGGATCCAGGATCCGGGTGCCCAGGATGGTGGGAAGGATGATGAACAGGGCCAGAGACGGGATGGTGTACAGGAGCGAGGATGCCGTCAGCACCACTGAGCGGAGCGCGCGGTGCTGACGGGCGAGCTGGGCCAAAGGAATGGAAATCAGCAGCCCCAGGACCATGGGCACGATGGCCAGCACCATGTGCTGGCCGGCCCGCTCCAAAACCATTCCGCTGTTGGCGAGGAACCACTCCATCAGAGTGCGGCCTGCCGCAGCTGGCGTGCTTCCTCGATCAGGGCGAGGATTTCGCCGCCCCGGATGGCGCCCAGGACTTTGCCCTCGGAATCCACTGCCACGCCCAGGCCCGACGGCGACGACAAGGCCGCGTCCAGCGCCTTGCGAAGGCTTTCGCCGGGCCGGAACAGCGAACCGCCCGGGATGAGTCCTGTGTCGGTGCCGGGGGTCGACCAACCCAGCGGCCGCATGTCCTGGTCCACCACAAGCTGCCAGCCGCCGGCGGTTGCCGGATCGGAGCCGTAGCCGGACGGGCCGCGGACAATGGTCGGCACCGGATGAAGCGTGACGCCGTCGGACGGGGTGAATCCCAGGTGGCGGAAGCCCCGGTCCCGCCCCACGAAGGAGGCCACGAAGTCGTTGGCCGGTGCGCGGAGGATCTCCTCCGGGGTGGCGTACTGGGCGAGCCGTCCGCCCACGGCGAAGACCGCCACCCTGTCACCCAGCGTGGTGGCCTCATCAATATCGTGGGTGACAAAGACGATGGTCTTGGCGAGATCCTTCTGCAGCCGCAGCAGTTCCTGCTGGAGTTCATCGCGGACAACCGGGTCCACGGCGCTGAAGGGCTCATCCATGAGGAGGACCGGCGGGTCCGCTGCCAGGGCCCGGGCCACCCCGACGCGCTGCTGCTGCCCGCCGGAAAGTTGGGAGGGATACCGCTTGGCCAGGGAACGGGCCAGGCCCACCACGTCCAGGAGTTCCTCGGCACGTTTGCGGGCCTCGGCCTTTGACACCCCGTTCAGCCGGGGCACGGTGGCGATGTTGTCCAGCACGGTGCGGTGCGGCAGCAATCCGGAGGACTGCATCACATACCCCATGGAGCGGCGCAATTCGGCAGCCGGCACGGAAGTGACATCTTTGCCGCCCACCGTGATGGCGCCGCTGGTGGGCTCCACCATCCGGTTGATCATCCGCAGGGAGGTGGTCTTGCCGCAGCCGGACGGCCCGACAAACACGGTGATGGCGCCTTTTGCGATGGACAAAGAGAGATTGTCCACGGCCGGCTGTGCGCCGTGGTACTGCTTGGTAACGCTCTGGAACTCGATCATCGCCTGGTCCATGGTGCGGGCTTACCTGTTCTGTTGGACGGCATCTGAATGCACACGACATTGTCATCAGCACGCTGATAGTTACGGTAGCCCAAACCGGAGCCGGCATCACCGGCGGTGGCACCTAATCCCGGCAAAAGGATTCCCTACTGTGACCATTCGGAGCCGCCCAGGGTTCGGACGGGCGTTCCTTCCGCCGGGACCAGCAGGATCGGGGCGTACCGACCGGTTCCGCCCGTACCGGCCTAGAGTTGGAGGGTGACCAACTTGGAAATATCACCGCAGCAGGAAATCTGTCCGCCGGCGGGCGCCGAAGGGACTTCGGGCCCCTGCCTGCAGCTGTGGCCCGAACGCGAAGTGCCGCTGGGCGGCGTACGTGCCATGAACGTCCGCCGCACCCTGCCCCAGCGCGGCCTGCCCACCATCGGTGCGTGGTGCTTCCTGGACAGTTTTGGCCCGGACCGGACGGCCATGTCCGTCCTGCCCCACCCGCACATCGGGCTGCAGACGGTGACCTGGCCCCTGGCCGGGCATGTCCGCCACCGGGACAGCGTAGGCAGCGACGTTGTGGTCCGCCCCGGCGAGCTGAACATCATGACTGCGGGGCACGGGGTCTCGCACTCTGAGTTTGCGGTGCTTCCGCACGCCGGCGGGGAACTGCCGCTGCAGCGCGGCCTGCAGCTGTGGGTGGCACTTCCCGACGGCGAGCGGCACCGCCCCCCGGCCTTTGAACAGCACCGCGAACTGCCGCAGGTCAGCAGGGACGGATTCACCGCAACGGTCATGGTGGGAGAGCTTGCCGGCGTTGCCTCCCCAGCCGTGATGTACTCGCCGATCGTGGGCGCGGACGTGTCCTGTGAGGGGGCCGCACTGCTGCCACTCAACGAGGACTTTGAGCACGGAATCCTGGTGCTCGACGGCGGGCTGGCGCTGGACGGGCAGGACCTTCCTCCCGGACCGCTGGGCTACCTGGGCACCGGCCGGCAGGAACTCCGGCTGCAGGCCCTTCCCGGCACGCGCTTCCTGCTCATCGGCGGCGAGCCGTTCCAGGAGGAACTGCTGATGTGGTGGAACTTCGTGGGCCGCACGCACGAGGAAGTCGAACAGGCCAGGGAGGACTGGGAAGCGCAGGCCGCACTTCCAGAAGGCGACGCACCTTCTGCCCGGTACGGACTGGTTCCGGGCCACGGTCCCGATGCCGGCGCCGAGGCCGGCCGCATCCCGGCTCCCCCGCTGCCGGCGGTACGGCTGACGCCCAGGAAACGCGCGGTCTGATCCCCGGCGGCCGGGCGGTCGGACCCCCGGGCCGGTGTCAGGCCGGCTCGGCCACCAGCTGCAGCACCCCAAACACCGGTTCCTGGTCCAGTACCCGGACGTCTGTAACGCCCGCGCTTCCGAGGTGCTGGCGGAAGGACTCCTGCAGGGGTGCCACGTTCATTCCCAGCCCGCCGCCCAGGATGACCGGGCCCTCAAGCCCAAGCTGGCGGAGCACCTGCAGCGACAGCTCCGCAAGATCCCGCCCGGCCCGGTCCAGCATGGCCTGGCTCCCGGCGTGTCCGGCCGCTGCCGCCTCCACCACATGGCGGGCCTGCTGCGCCCAGAAGCGCCGGCCGGTGTCCGGGGAGTGGAACAGCGCGATGAGCCGGTTGGGATGGTCCACGCCGCAGGACTGCAGAAGGGCTGCGGTGAGCTGGTCGGCGGGCAGTCCCTGGTTCATCCGCCGGAGGCTGTGCCTAACGGCTTCGCGGCCCAGCCAGTATCCGCTGCCTTCATCGCCCAGGAGGTACCCCCAGCCGCCCGCCCGGGCCTCGCCGCCGTCGGCGTTCCTGCCCCAGGCGGCGGATCCGGTTCCGGCGATCACTGCCACGCCGGTGCTGGCATGGCCGGCTGCCAGCAGGAGCCGGGAGTCGTGGACCACTGTGACGCGGGCGCCTGGAACGTGGGGCTGGATGAGCGCGGCCAGGGCGGCCGCGTCCTCATCCGTGTCAATCCCGCCGGATCCCGCATACACCTGGGACACCGTTCCGCCGCCGATCCGGCCAAAAAGGTCGGCAATGTTGCGGGCAGCCTCGTCGCGGCTGACGTTCTGCACATTGGAGCTGCCGGCGGACTCATCGGCAACCGGCACCCCGTCCTCGAACCGGATGCCGTGCGTCTTGGTGCCGCCGATATCCAGGCCGATCACGACGCCGGCCGGCGGGTTGGGTGCGGACGCCACGGGTTCACCCGCGGGCAGGGCAGAGGGGTTTTCGGTGTTCGTCACGTCACAAGGGTACTGGCCGGAACAGATGCGGCGGCCCGTCCACCGGGGCGCCGCCGTGGTCCAGTTGCTCCCAGAGGCTCCGCCTCAGCCCGTGCGCTGCCTGACCAGCCCGGCCAGCAATTGGGGCCCCTGCCCAACCACCATGTTGCGGAAGAGGCGCACAGGCACGGGCTCGGCGTCGGCCTTCCTGCGGCGCCAGCTGAGCCCCACCTCCCGGAATGCAAGGGGCGAGTCGAGGGGAACCTCCACCCAGCCGAGGTTTCCCGTTTCCGGGCTGACGGTCCGGCCCGGCGCGTCCCTACCCGGCGGCAGGATGCTGACGCCCAGCCCGGCGGATACCAGGCCGCGGACCGTATGCGAATCCTGGCTTTCGAAGGCTATCCGTGGCCGGTACCCCGCCTCGCGGAACAGCGCATCAGTCATCGAGCGCATGCCATACCCGGGCTCGAGCGCCACAAAGGGGTCCTTCCTGATGTCCGCCAGGACCGCGGTCGGCCTCCCGGCAAGGGGATGGCTGTGGTGCACCACGAGGCGCAGCGGTTCACGGTACAGCGGGGCGGACTGAAGGTCCCTGCCCTCGGAGGCCACCGGGGCAGTGAGTGCCAGGTCGGCCTCCCCGGCCGCCAACTCCTCCAGGCAGGCATTCCTTGAGCCCTGGCTCAAGGTGAAGACGGCACCCGGATGCCGGCTTCGGAAGGCGCTGATCAGCAGGGGCAGGGTGGCCTCGCCAAAGGTGTGCTGGAATGCCACGGAAATCCTGCCCCGGACCACCTCCGATTCGTCACGCACCAGATCCAGCCCGGCCTGGAATTCCGCGAGCGCCTGCTCGATGTAGGGCAGGAGTGTCCTGGCTGCCGGGGTGAGCCGGACTCCCCTGCCGTCCCTCACCAGGAGTTCTGTACCGACCGCGGCGCTGGCCCGCGCCAGGGCCCTGCTGACCGTGGACTGGGGTACGCCGAGGAGTTGGGCCGTTTCCGTGACGTGCTGGGTGCGTCCCAGCTCGGCCAGCACCGGCAGGAGCGGAAGAAGCTGCGCCAGCTGCTTGTGGTCTGCCTGCATGCCTTGCGCCCCTCGCTACCTCGTTGGAAAATTATCCACTGCTGCTATCAGTCTTCCATGAATAATGCATTGGAGACATGTGTAGGGCCGGGCTACCCTTACAAAATGCCCTCCGAAGCAAGCGTGACCGGCAGTGATTCGCTCTCCCGCTGGGACGGACACACCAAGGGGTCCCGCGCATATGGCCGGATCCTTGCCGGCCTGTCCTTCGCGGGGGTGGCCACCTTTGCGCAGCTCTACTCGACGCAGGCCGTCCTGCCCCTCCTGGCGTCCGACCTGCGCATCACCGCGGCCGAGGCCGCGCTCACCATCTCGTTGGCCACCGTGGGCCTTGCCATCACGGTGATTCCGTGGTCCTTCCTCGCCGACAGGATTGGCCGGGTCAAGGCAATGGCCTGGGGCATCTCCATCGCCACGGTCCTTGGCCTGCTGGTTCCGCTGTCCACGGGCTTCGGCATGCTGCTGGCCTTGCGGCTGCTGGAAGGAATGGCCCTGGGCGGAATTCCCGCCATCGCCATCGCCTACCTCAATGAGGAGGTGACCAAGGCCCACGCGGCGCTGGCCGCCGGCAGCTATGTGGCAGGCACCACGCTCGGTGGCCTCGCCGGACGGCTGGTGGCCGGGCCGGCGGGCGAATTGTGGGGCTGGCGGGCGGCCACCCTGTCCGTTTCCATCCTGGCCACACTGGCCGCGGTCGCCTTCCTGGTCCTGGTGCCGCGGGCACGCGGTTTTGTCTCCTCACGGGCAGCCGGCCTTGGCGGTGCACTCCGGACTCTCGGCGGGCACTTGCGCAACATCCGACTGCTGGCCCTGTACGTGCAGGCGTTCCTGATGATGGGCGGCTTCGTGGCCGTCTACAACTACCTGGGCTTCAGGCTGTCCGGCGAACCCTTCAGCCTGCCCGGGACACTGATCAGCCTCATCTTCCTGGCGTACCTGTCCGGGACGGTGTCCTCGCGCTGGGCCGCCGGGCTGACCATGCGGTTCGGGCGGCGGAACGTCCTGCTGGCGGGGCTGGTTCTTTCGACGGCGGGCCTTGCGTTGACGTTGTCGCCCTACCTCCCGCTGATCCTGGCGGGCCTGGTGGTGTTCACGGGCGGTTTCTTTGCCGCGCACAGCATCGGCGCCGGCTGGACCGGAGCCATCGCCAGCACGGGCCGCGCCCAGGCGGCGTCGCTGTACAACCTGGCTTACTACCTGGGATCAAGCATCATCGGCTGGGCCGGCGGGCTCCTCTTCCAGTCCTACGGCTGGGTTGCCCTGGCGGTGTCCGTGATGGTCCTCGCCTGCCTGACCGGGGCCGCCGTCGCCCTCGTGCATCCTCGAGGGGAGCAGCCGCACGCCGAAGCAGCCGCGCCGGCCTCCCATGAGGCGAATTAACTGCTTGGGACACCGGGGCCGCGGGCGCTGATATTCGGCGGGACGCGCGCGTACGGGCGTGTTCGCGCAGTTTCAGCGGTCTAGGATGAATGAAGGACCGTTGGAAGGAACAGCCGTGAGCATGAATGCCAGGAACACCAGGCCGGGAGCGCACATGGAGCCGCTGGACGCCATCGACGAGCGCCTCCTGGCTGCGCTGGTGGCTGACGCCCGGATTTCCAACAAGCAGCTGGCAGAATTGGTCGGCATAGCCCCCTCCACTGCGCTGATGCGCACCCGTGCCCTCTCCGAGCGCGGCATCGTCCAGGGCTACGAGGCCAAACTCAGCCTCTCCGCCATCGGCAGGTCCGTGCAGGCCCTGGTTGCCGTGCGGCTCCGCGCCCACGACCGCGACCAGATCGACCGCTTCACTGCCCGCGTTCCGCACCTGCCGGCCGTGCTGTCCACCTTCCACACCTCAGGATCGGTGGACTACCTGCTGCACATCGCCGTCGGAAGCACCGAGGACCTGCGGGACTGGGTGCTGGACAACCTGGCGACGGACCCCGTGGTGGGGCATACCGAGACCACCCTGGTGTTCGAACACATCCAGGGCAACCGCGGGCCACTGCCGGACTGAGTGCGTGCCCCGGCTGGCTAACCGTTCCCGCCGTGCCGGCGCACTGCCCGGACCAGCGTCAGGCCGGCCAAGGCAAGCGCCGCGGTACCGCAGGCCAGGACAAAACCGCCCACGGCAACTGCCTGGCCAACCACTCCGGCAGCCCAGCCCAGCCCAAGGACCGGGACGGCACTGCCCAGGTAGGTGATGACGTAGACAGTGCTCACGGTCTGGGCGTGGCGGGAAGGCTCCACCCGGGCGGCGACCTCGTTGAACGCGGTCCGGAATGCCAGCCCCTGCCCGGCCCCGGCAGAGACTGCAGCCAACACCAGCAGCAGCGGGCTGTGCCATGCTCCGGCAACGCCCAGCAGGAAGACCGAGCCGCCCAGGACCGCCAGTCCTGCCGGGACCGTGTAGCGGCCGCGCACTGTCAGCAGCTGGCTTCCAGCGGATGCCCCGAGCGGCAGGGCGGCGAGCAGGCCAATCAGCGGGCGGGACTCCGTGCCCAAAACCTGGCCGAAGTAGCCGGGCGCCAAGGACAGGCAGAAACCGAACACGGCAAAGCTTAGGAATCCGACGGCGGACGCCAGCCAGAAAGCGCCCCGCGCGTTCCGCGACACGGCCAGGCGCCGCGGCGCCAGCGCCTGCAGCGGCCGGGACGCGGCCGGAAGCATGATGGCGGGGCGGGCCCGGATCAGGTACAGCGGCACCAGGAGGGCCGCGAGCATCACGGCGTACACGGAGTAGGGAGCGGTGGTGGCGCCGGGCAACAGGGACAGCAGCCCGCCGAGAACCGGCCCCGCGGCCACTCCCCCGGCAGACGCCAGCAGCGTGAAACGGGATGCCCACTCCGGACGGGACGGCAGCAGCTCGCGCAGGGCAGCCGCACTGGCGCCCGTGGCGAGTGCCACGGCGATGCCCTGCAGGGCCCGCCCGGCGCAGAGCGCCGCGAGCGTGTCCGCAGCGGCGAACACCCAGCCTCCGGCCAGGCCCGTCACCACTGCAAGCAGCAGCGCAGCGCGGCGCCCGATGTGGTCCGACCAGTGCCCGGCCAGCATCAGTGTAGCCACCAGGGATAGGACGTAGCTCGCGAACGCAGCCGACACGTCCAGCGAGGACAGCCGCAGTTGCGCCTGCAGGAGCGGATAGAGGGGCGTGGCCAGGTTTGCTCCCACCAGCAGGACGAAGATGACCGAACCCGCCATCACCAACCGCGCCGTGGTGGACGCGTCCCACCCGGTTCCCGCAGCGGGGGCCGGGCGCATCCGGAGTTCACTGAAGACCGTCAAGGTGCCGCCTTTGGTTCTGCCGCTGCCGGGTGGTCCTTGTGGGGCCCGGCGCGGAGTTGATACGCGATGGCTCCAGAATGAGGCATCGCTGCTCTGCTGATCCGATCTGCATGGAAGAATTGAGCAAGATCATCAAAACTTCCGGGCTTCTGTGATGGAGAGTGACCATTTGAACAATCTCGACCCGACCGACCTGAAGATCCTCCTGGCACTGATCCGCGACCCCCGGATCCAGATCGGAGAGTTGAGCGATTCTGTGGGCGTGGCCCGCAACACTGCCCAGTCGCGGGTCCGCCGGCTCATCAGGGCTGGAGTGCTGCGTCCGGGAGGCCGGGAAGTGGACCTGGAGGCGGTTGGCTATGACGTGGCGGCCTTTGTGACCATCGAAGTCTCACACCGTGAACTGGACGGTGTGATCGCCGCGCTGCGGCTGATCCCCCAGGTCCTGGAAGTCCACGAAATCTCAGGACGCGGCGACGTCTGGTGCCGGGTGGTGGCCACGGACACCCATAACCTGCAGGCTTCGCTGCGGCAGGTCCTGCGGATCAAGGGCGTCATCCGGACCGAAACCGTGCTGGCCCTGCACACCCACATCCACTACCGGACCGAACCCCTGATCAGCGGCCTCGCCAAGACCCCTGCCGGTTGACCATGGGTTGCGCGCGCGGCGCCGGACCCACGTGCCGTCCCCCGGCAGCCGGACAGCTAGGATTTCTTGAATGGATTGGCTCACTTACGTCTCACAGATCAATTGGTTCGCGGTCCTGCTTGCCTTCGCGGCGAGCATGGCAATCGGCTTCGTCTGGTACATGCCGGCGGTGCTGGGCAACCGGTGGATGGCCGCCATCGGCAAGACCGAGGACGACCTGAAAGACCTGAGCGGCGGAGCGGGCATCTGGCTTCCCATGATGGCGGCCTCGGCTTTGACGGCCATCCTCCTTGCGGTGCTCATCAGCAAGCTGGGGCTGGATAATGCCCTGGCGGGCGCGTGGTTCGCCCTGGTGCTGGGGCTTGTCTTCCGGGCCGGCGGCCACGTGATCCACAACGGCTTCGCAGGACGCCCAGCCGCGGTGACGCTGATCGACGCCGGCCATGACCTCCTGGCCATGGCCGTGTCCGGAGCCATCATCGGAGCAATGTCCTGACCATGGTGCACACGGACAGCAAAGGCGCGCCCGCATGACCATCATCGATAACGCCGTCTACGTCCACGGCGTCCGGCACGCCGAGCCGGAGAGCCTGGAGCAGACCTTCGAGACCCTGGCGCACCACGGCGGGATGGCCTGGATCGGGCTGTACCGTCCTACCGCCCAGGAAATGGCCGCTGTGGCAGCCGAATTCGGGCTTCACGCCCTCGCGGTGGAGGATGCCATCTCCGCGCACCAGCGCCCCAAATTGGAACGCTACGAGGACAATCTCTTCACCGTCCTCCGGCCGGCGCGGTACCTGGACGCCAGCGAGACCGTGGAGTTCGGCGAACTCCACATCTTCACCGGCAAGAACTTCGTAGTCACGGTGCGGCATGCCGAGACGGGCGGCGTGGCGCGGGTCCGGAAACGTTTGGAGGCCAGGCCGGACCTTCTCCGCCACGGCCCGGAGGCAGTGCTGTATGCCCTCCTGGACGCGGTGGTGGACGACTACGCCCCCGTGGTGGCCGGGCTTGAAAACGATATCGATGAAATCGAGGATCAACTCTTCAGCGGCGATTCGACGGTGTCACGGCGTATTTATGAGCTGGCCCGTGAGGTGATCCAGTTCCAGCGGGCGATCCACCCGTTGCCGGAAATGATGCACCAGCTGAAACGGGGGTTCGAGAAGTACAGTGTTGAAACCGAGCTCCAGCACAGCCTGCGGGACGTGGAGGACCACGTTGAACGGGTCATTTCCCGGGCCGATTCCTTCCGGGACCTGCTGCAAAACGCCCTGACCCTGGACGGCACGCTGACGGCCAACCGGCAGAACGAGGCCAGCGCCCAGCAGAACGAGCAGGTCAAGAAGATTTCCTCATGGGCTGCCATCCTGTTTGCGCCCTCATTCGTGGCCGGGATCTACGGCATGAATTTCGATCACATGCCCGAGCTGCACTGGGCCTATGGCTACCCGATGTCAATCGGGCTGATGGCAGCCATAGCGGTGGCCATGTACGGCATCTTCAAGAAAAAGGGATGGCTGTAAGGCGTGGGAAACCGGCGAAAAAAGTGGAGCTAAGGAGATTCGAACTCCTGACCTCTTCGATGCGAACGAAGCGCTCTACCAACTGAGCTATAGCCCCGGAACCGACCGCTTGGCGCTGGTGCTGGACCGGTGACCCTAGGCTACAAATTTTCCAGCCCCAACGCCAATCCGCCGCGCGTGCGAGCCTCCGGACCCAAGCGGGCCACGCCGTCGTGCGGCATCTGGTGGCTAGGCGCGGCGGCGCTGCAGGACGTCGTCGAGGTTGCTGAGGGCGCTCTGGGCCTTGCTGAGTTGCGGGGCTTCGGCGGGGGCGGTGACGGGTGTTCCTGCGGCGCCTTGCTTCAGGGAGGGCTTGCCCACGGCTTTCGGAGCAGCCGGCAGCGCGAGCGGCTCAGGCTCCGGACGCTCAGCCTTTGCGGCTTCAACATACACGGGTTTGGGAACCTCCACCGGCTCCCAGGGCGCTCCGGCAGGAGCCCCCGACGCCGCTGCTGCCGCGCTCGTGTCGCCCGCAGCCACGGCAACAGCCAAAGCTGCCTCGCGCAGCTCCTGGGCTGTCAACTGCTGGACTTTCGGCTGCTGGGCTTCCGCGTCAAAGAGCGGGCTTTCCCGGCGTGCGGGGGCGGCTTCGGGCTTCGGTGGAACGCGTTCGGCCACCCGGGGCATCACCGGCGGCGCACTCATTGCTGAGCGAAAGGCGGCGTTGACCTTAACCTTCCGGTCCCGGACGGCAAGCCAACGCAGGATGGCGATAGACACCGCCGTCAGCGCCGCGGACGCCAGCGGGAGGAAGGGCGAGCCCAACCCAAAAGGCAGCAGGATGGCGGTAAAAAGGGCCGTTAGCAGGGACAGGAGTCCGCCAAGCGCCAGCGCGGTGCGGCCGTAACGGATCCGGAGCCGTCCCGCGGGGACCGGACCGGCAGCATTGGCGGCGGGTCCGGCGCTCTTCCTGGCATCCATGGGCTTCTCCTGCTGGGCGGTGACATTCAGTACCAGACCGGTTGGCTGATCCGGTTTTTCCTCGGCCGGGGTATCTGCCGGGAAATCACCGGCAGGCTGGAACTGGTGCCGGTGGTTCCGGAGGACGTAGGGCCCAACCCACACAATCCAGAGCACGACGGCAACCACAAGGATCACTGAGCTGCTAAGGGGGAAGTCCACACTCAAAACCGTATGAGCATCCCGGGCCTTGCCGCGGCATTCGCCCCGGTGTGTCGCACCGCCGCTCGCAAATGACTGGATTTATGACGGCCGGGAGGCAAGCCAGCGCGTCAGCAGCCCCTCCGGAACCTCTTCGGACGTGAGTGCGAACGACCGGTGGTCGGCCCATTCGCCGTTGATATGCAGGTACCGGGGGCGGTATCCCTCATCCCGGAAGCCCAGCTTTTCCACCACGCGCAGGCTTGGGCCGTTTTCGGGGCGGATGTTGATTTCCATGCGATGCAGGCCCAGCGTCTGGAAGCAGTGGTCAGTCACGAGGGCCACGGCAGTGGGAGCAATACCGCGCCCCGCCTTGGCCTGGTCCACCCAGTACCCGAGGGTTGCCATCATGGCCGACCCCCACACGATGGATGACACAGTCAGCTGGCCGATAATCACCGGATTGCGGATGCCCGGCACCCGCTCGGTGATGAGGAACGGCAACGCCGTGGCCTGTGCCGCCTGGGCATTCAACGACCGCACCATTTGCCGGTAGTCCGGCAGGCCCCCGCGCGGGTCCGGGTTTGAGGCCTCCCACGGCGCAAGCCACTGGCTGTTGCGGGAACGGACCTCCGTCCACTCTTTCTTGTCCCGGTACCGGATGGGACGCAGGACCAGGTCACCGCACTCCAGCGTCACAGGCCAAATGGGACCAAACCGCACGGGTACTACTTGGACAGGCCGTCAGTGAACCCCGGCAGCCATTCACGCAAGCCCGGGCCCAGGTCTTCACTGTCGATGGCGAGCTGGACGCAGGCCTTGAGGTAGCTGAGTTTGTCGCCGGTGTCGTACCGGCGTCCCCGGAACACCACGCCGTAGACACCGCGACCTTCACCTTCACCGGATGCGAGCTCCTGCAAGGCGTCCGTCAGCTGGATCTCGCCGCCGCGTCCAGGGCCGGTGCGCTCCAATACCTCGAAGACGGCGGGATGCAGCACGTAACGGCCGATGACGGCCAAGTTGGACGGCGCTTCATCCGCGGACGGCTTCTCAACCAGCCGGTTGACGCGCACGTACGCTTCGCCGTCGATCTCCTGGATGTCGGCGCAGCCATAGGCGCTGATCTGTGCCGGTTCAACTTCGATGAGCGCCACGACCGACCCTCCGGTCTTGGCCTGCACGTCGATCATGGTGCTGAGAAGTTCGTCCCGGGCATCGATGAGGTCATCTCCCAACAGCACGGCGAAGGCTTCATCGCCAACGTGCTGCTTGGCCCGCAACACCGCGTGGCCCAGGCCGTTGGGGTCGCCCTGGCGCACATAATGGATATCGCCCAGGTTGCTGGCTGCCTGGATGGATGCCAGCTTCTGTGTATCCCCCTTGTCGGCGAGCGTGGACTCCAGTGCCGGGACCCGGTCAAAGTGGTCCTCCAGCGCACGCTTGTTCCGTCCGGTGATCATCAGGACATCGTTCAGGCCCACCTGGACGGCTTCCTCGACGACGTACTGGATGGCAGGCTTGTCCACCACGGGCAGCATTTCCTTGGGCATGGCCTTGGTGGCAGGAAGGAACCTGGTGCCCAGTCCGGCAGCGGGGATGACGGCTTTGCGAACTCTCGGGTTACTGGTAGTCACCGGACTAATCTAACGTCAGCGTCAAGCATTCAGTAATCACCGGGCCGGCAGCCAGCCGCACCGGAGCCGGCGAACGAACCGCCACGGCGGGTAATAAAGGAGACACGCAATGCCTCAAGAGCCAAACACCGCCAAAGACGGCATCCGGGCGGCCCACCGCCGACGGAGGGCCACGCGCAGCCCGGCTGAGCTGGAAGCGGCGGGTGCTGCGCTGGCACTCCATGGTGCCGCCTGGGCTGAGGCGGTAGCAGGCGGAAAACCGGCCATGTTCTGCGTATACCTCGGCACCGGGGTTGAGCCGCCCACCCTGCCCCTGATCGCCGCCCTCCACGGCAACGGCCACAGGGTGCTGCTTCCAGTCTGCGAACCCGGCAGGGAGTTGAGTTGGGTCTTCTGGAGCCCCGACAGCACGCTTGAACGCAGCAGGTACGCACCCATACTGGAACCGGCCGGCCCGCGTCACGGACCTGACGTTGCGGGCGAGGCCACGGCGCTGTTCATCCCGGCCACCGCCGTGGATGTCAACGGCAACAGGGTGGGCCAGGGCGGCGGTTACTACGACAAGTTCCTGGGCCACCTCGCCACTGCCGGGAAGGAAATTCCGCTGGCCGCCGTTATCTATGACGATGAACTGCTCCCGGCGGGCCAGATTCCCGCCGAAGAGTTCGACCGTCCCGTTCCCGCTGTCCTGGTCCCGTCCGGGCTGCGACCGCTGGGCAATGTCGCGTAGGCTCCGGCGGGGCAGCCGCGAGGGGATGATAGAATTAGCACTCAGGCCCTGCGACTGCTAATGGATTACCAGGTGGCAGCACGGGACCTCTCGTTTGCCCAAGAGGAGGAGCACCAGTGCCAACATATGCTTACGCCTGCAAGGATTGCGGCCACGCCTTCGACATCGTCCAGTCGTTCTCGGACAGCTCACTGACGTCGTGCCCCGAATGCCAGGGTGCTTTGCGCAAGAAGTTCAACAGCGTAGGCGTCGTGTTCAAGGGATCCGGTTTCTACCGCACCGATTCCCGGGACTCAAAGGGCAGCACCGTTTCCGCTGCGCCGGCCTCCTCCACGCCCGCCGCGTCCACGGCCCCCTCCGCTCCCGCTACCGCGGCTGCCGCCAGCTGATTCCGGCTTTCGCCGTTACGACGGCGGCCCTGCAGCCTATCGTCCGGACGTTGTCCACATAGGCGCAGGGCCGCTGTCTTTTGCGTTTCCAAGGCACCTAGCGTGGCAGCATGCCCGCACAAACCCTCCAGCCCCACCGGGAAGCTCCCGGGTTCCTTCAACGCCGCCGCCGGCCTGTGTCCTCCGGCCGTTCGCGGTCCCGGCGTCCCGGTGCAGGGTTCCCGGGCTGGTTGAGCCGTAACCGCCGTCTTGCCGTGGCATTGCTGCTGTGTGCCGCGGCGGCACTGAGCGTCCACCAGCTCACCCCCGCCCCCGCTTACACCGTCACCGCCCTGGCCGCCGCCCGGGACCTGCCTGCGGGCGCAGCAATGGCAGCGTCCGACATTCACCAGGTCCAGGTTCCGCCGGGCATGGTTGGGGAGGGTGTCCTCCGCGAGCCCGGCGAAGCAGCAGGCAGGCAACTCGCGGCTCCGCTGCGCAAGGGGCAATTGTTGGCTGACGCCCAGCTGCTGGGCCCCGGCCTTCTCACCGGCAGCCCTCCCGGCTCAGCTGCGGTACCCCTGAGGATGGCCGACCCGTCGTCCATCCAGCTCGTCTCCCCCGGGCAGCTGGTCAACGTGGTGCTGACCGCGGCCAATGGATTCGACCAGCAGGAACCGTCCCAGGTCCTCGCCTCGGGAGTGCCGGTGCTGTGGACCTCCACAACGGGCGGGCAGGGCGGCCAGTGGCTCGGCACCCAGGAGACCGACGGGCTGATTGTTGTGGCCGCCAACTCGGAACAGGCGGCCCGGCTGGCCGGGGCATCCACCCAGGGCAAGCTGTTCTTTGTCCTCGTGGGACACCCGTGACCAGCCTCTGCCCTTCGGGGCCGGCGGCAGGAGGACTAACCCCAGTGCGGCGGTTTCTGTTCCTTCAGCCAGGCATCATGGTCATTATCCTTGTCGCCCCAAGCGCGCGGATCATCTTCGGAAGCCGTCGTGGGCAGGATGCCCCCGGCAGGCTTGTGCCCCGCACGGGGGGCCGGGGCGGCTGCAGTGTCCGCAATCCCCCGGGCTTCCGGCGCCGGCAGTTCACTCTCAGTGCTGTTTTGCTCTTCTTCGCTGGCCACCTGGCCCGCCTCCTTGCTGTCCTGTCCGTCCCGGGCAGCCGCGGCCTGATGGCCCGCACGTCGTGCGGGGACGTGGCCGGCGCGCCGTCCGGAAGCCGGGCCGGGGAAATTAGTGACGTTCGATGCCGGGGCGGGCTCCGCAGCGGCATCGATATCATTCAGCGCCTGATCGACGTCGTCGTCAAGGAAGCCGGTGGACGTCGCAGCACGCCCCGGGAGTACAACCTTTTCCAGGCCGAGGTACTTGGCGATCCGGTCTGCGCAGGCGGACGGATCGGTAAACACCTCGATGGTCCACAGCGGCATGTACCGCCAACCCAGCCGCTCCAGCATCTGGGGCCGCAGCCGGCTCCGTTCGCGGACACTCATGGTGCGGTACTGTTCGGTGCCGTCGGACTCGATGGCCACCGGCCAGGGCAGGTCGGCATCGTCCTGGCCCATGGTGCTGAGCGGGTCGGCGGCAGCCACCACGTCAATCGCGCCGTCATACTGGTGCCAGACCCGTGCCCCGCGTGCACGGAGCCGGTCACCCAGGTCCGCAACGAGCGGATCGGCACCGAGTGCCTGTTCGCTGGCGGCGGCGCGGGACGCGGGCGTGCCAAGATCGGTGTTGCCCGAAATTTCACGGTCCAGCAGTGCGTAGAGATCCACGGCCCCGTGCGTCAGCCGGGTGTGGTCCAGGTCCTCGGGCCGGAAGCACGTCAGCACGTGCATCGAGCGCCGGGCACGGGTCATGGCCAGGGCAAACTTCTCCCGGCCTCCCTCGGCAGAGAGCGGTCCGAAGCTGTGCAGGGCGCGCCCGTGCGGTGTCCGGCCGAAGCCCGGCGAGAAGATGACATGGTCGCGCACCAGGCCCTGGGCACGTTCCAGGTCCACAACCCGGAAGGACTCCGGGCCGGCGCCGAAGAACCCGGCCAGGCCCGGATGGTTGGGCAGTTGGAGCCGGATGGACTCACCGATGCGGGCAGCGTGCCGAAGGCTCGCGGTCACCACGGCCAGCGAGGTGCGGGGACGCATCCGCGCGTGCTCGAAGACCAGCTCCACCACCCGGTTGACCTCGGCCACCACGGATTCAACGCCTTCGTGGTCGGCGCTCGGAAGCCCGGTCCCGTCGGGCAGGTATTCGACCAGCAGGGACCGGTCCAGGCCCGTGGCAGACTGGCCTTCCGGCAACCGGCGGAGACCGCCGTCGTAAAAGTTCTTGCTCAGCTGCAGGACCAGGTCCTCGTCCACCGCACGGTAGACGAAATTCAGCCGCCACACCGGCAGCACGGCGGACAGTGCGGTGAACCCGCTCTCAACCCGCTGGTGCGCGGATTCACCGGGAGCCAGGCGTTCCACACCAACAGTGAAGGTGCGGGGGCTCGCAATGCGGGCGTCGCCGAAGGCTATGACCTGGCGGGCGCGGGCGATGGACGGCAGCACCGCCTGCAGCGACGTGGCTTCGGCGTCGAGGATGACCACCGCGTCGAAGTGCTGTTCTGCTGGCAGCAGGCCGGTCATGAGGTAGGGGCTGACGGACCAGACCGGAACCAGGGTGCCGATCAGGTCCGGGGCCTGCGCGGTCAGCGCCGGAAGCGACACCCGGCCGTCCTTGAGCAGGCTGCGGAGGAGGTCTGCCTGGCGGGGATGGTCCGCGATAGCGGTGCGCCAGCGCTCGGCAAGGTCCCAGCGGAGCCGCGCGGCGCCGCTGGCGATGTGTGCATTGTCGGCCAGCCGGTATTCGGCTTCCAGCTGCCGGAGTGCGTCGCCGTCGGACATGGCCAGGTAGTCGTCGCCGCTGATCATCGCTTCAAGGGCCGACTGCCACCATGCCAGTTCCAACTCGGCTGCGACGGAGCCTGCAGGCACCTCCCGCTCGGCCAGGTCGGCCAGAAGCTCCCCCAGCCCGTGCTCGCGCATGTTCTCCACCAGGAGGGTGCGTTCCGGCAGGGTCTTGAGCGTGTCGGTGTCCGCCACCAGCCGCTCAAGGCGTTCCATGAGTTCCTCGTACCGCACTGTGGAGAGCGCTCCGCCGGCCTCGGTGTGCTTGAGGGCCTCGCCCAGCTGGCTGAGCTGGCTGTCCAGCTCCCGGTACATGGCGTTCATCTCGGCGAGTCCGGAGGGAACGGCCGGGTGCCGCTGGGTGGTGGCGTAGCCGGCCCAGAGGGCACGCTGTTCCTGGACAAGCACCAGTGAGCTGTGCAGATCGGCGATGTGGACTCCTGGCCGGACATACTCCTTGGCCACCCTGCGCAGCCGGGACCGCTGCATGGAGGTCATTTCGATGCCGCGCTCCCGCCGCCAGGCAGAGGGGGCGGTGGCGGAGATGAGGTCCGTCACCGGCCTGTCGAAGATGTCCGGGGTGAACTTATCCAGGCTGCCGCGCACGGCCACCAGCAGCTCCAGCTGCTCGCCCCACTCAGCGAAGGATTTCCCCAGGCGGATCTCGGCGTGCTCGGCAACCGCGTTCATACGCTCCCGCAAGGCCGGCAGGCTCTTCGCCACCGATCGGACAAGTTCCTGGGCCTCCTCGGTTTCCTTGCGGGTGAGGAGCCGGGCGCCGTGCCACGGGCTGGTGGTGGCGGCCTTGCTGAAGCTGCCAAGTTCCGCCGCCCTGCGGAGCCTTCCGGCGAGTTCGTCGCGGTCGCGGATGCTGTCCAGGACGCTCCGCTTAAGCCGCACGGTCGTGGCGGGTGCCGGATGGATGGAAGTCAGTTCGGCCAGTGACTGCATGGCCTGGTAGGGCGAACAACCCCAGCGCTGGCGGACATTGTGCAGCGACGCCACGTGGTCCATCAGGGCGTGGCGGTGCTCGGTCAGGGTGTTATGGAGGTTTCCGAGCTGCGGTTCCAGCGACTTTTCGTTGCGGACGATGGCCCGGACCAGCTGGCCCTTCAGCTGCTGGGCCGTCACGTTCCCTGACAGCTGGAACAGGATTGACTCGAGGCCAAGCGACTCCAGCTGGCCGGACACCTCGTTGAGGCTGGCGCGGCGGTCCCCAACCACCAGGACGGTCTTCCCGGCATCCACCAGGGCGCCGATGGTGTTGATCGCCGTCTGCGTCTGCCCGGTGCCTGGCGGGCTGCTGACCACCAGGGAGTCGCCGGCGCGGGCGGCGTCGATAACGTACTGCTGGTCCGTGTCCGCATCGAGCAGGAGCAGTTCGTCCTTGGGGTGCCTGCTGTCCAGCGGCGGGAAACGGGAAGGATCCGGCTCCTCGACGTCCACTACTTCTCCCCCGGCTGCGGTGGCCAGGGCGGACACAATCGGGTTGCTGTCGTTGATCCACGGGTCATCGAGGTTGCCTGACAGGTCCGCGAAGGTTGACACGAGGAGGTTGTGCTGGGCTTCAGCGCCGTGGATGGGACGGATCAGGGTGCCCAGGCGGTCCAGCACCGGCTGGGGGTCGAAGCGGGCGGTGCTGTAGGCAAGGCGCGTGACGGCGTTGACGTCGAAGACGATGCCGTGGATGTTTTTCAGGTGGCGCACCAGTGCCGGGTTGATATGCGCCTGTTCGGTCAGCTGGAGCTCGTAGTCGTCCTCCCCCGGGCGAACTGTCAGGGAAATGGCGGTGAGCATGACGGGCGCCGATATGCGCTGCGGCTTGCCGCCGACGGCGGACGTCCACACCACGGTGCCTGCGGACAAGTAGCCGGCGTCGATGCCGCGGTCGTTGGCGAGTTCGAAAATCTTGGATCTGATGTTGCGCGAGGCCCGTGCCGCAACCACGTACTGCTGCCGGTCCCGGATCAGGGTGGACAGGCGTGTGCGGCGCCCGGCCATGAGCTGGGCCAGGCCGGACGGGTGGGCGTGGGTCAGGTCAATGGAGCCTTCGGGGGTCTTCGTGAAGCGCAGCATCGTGTCTGCACCCGTGACGGGTTTGAGCCCGGACAGCCATTTACGAAGCTCCTCCGAGCCTTCCGGGTGGCCTTGACCAACTGACACTACTGCCTTCTTTTCTGCGCTTGCACGTGACGCCCTGGACCATACCGGCATAGGTTCGAGCGTAGCCGCTTCGGCGCCGGACTCGAGAGACCGCAACACCGGAGTCCCCGAAACTGCGGAGATTCATCCTCGAAACAGAAGCGGCCGGCCTCCTTTGACGGAGGCCGGCCACTCAGGATGCTATTCCCACTCGATGGTTCCCGGCGGCTTGCTGGTGACGTCCAGCACCACCCGGTTTACGCCGTCCACCTCGTTCGTGATCCGGTTCGAGATCCGGGCCAGGAGGTCGTACGGAAGCCGCGACCAGTCGGCCGTCATGGCATCCTCCGAGGAGACCGGGCGGAGCACGATGGGGTGGCCGTAGGTACGGCCGTCACCCATGACGCCAACGCTGCGGACGTCGGCCAGCAGGACCACCGGCATCTGCCAAACTTCGTTGTCCAGGCCGGCTGCGGTGAGTTCGGCGCGGGCGATGGCGTCCGCCTTGCGCAGCAGGTCCAGGCGTTCCTTCGTGACTTCCCCGACGATCCGGATACCCAGGCCGGGACCGGGGAACGGCTGGCGTCCCACGATCTCCTGCGGCAGCCCCAGCTGGGCGCCGACCGCGCGGACCTCGTCCTTGAAGAGGGCGCGCAGCGGTTCGACGAGCTCGAACTGCAGGTCCTCGGGAAGTCCGCCCACGTTGTGGTGGCTCTTGATGTTCGCCGCACCTTCGCCGCCGCCGGACTCGACGACGTCCGGGTACAGGGTGCCCTGGACCAGGAACTTGATTTTCTCGCCATGCGCGGCGGCCTCGGCGATGATGGCCAGTTCGGCTTCCTCAAAGGCACGGATGAATTCGCGGCCGATGATCTTGCGCTTGGTCTCGGGATCGCTGACGCCGGCGAGGGCAGACAGGAAGCGTTCCTGTTCGTTGGCGACATAGAGCTTCACGCCGGTGGCCGCAACAAAGTCACGCTCCACCTGCTCGGCTTCGCCTTCGCGGAGCAGGCCGTGGTCAACGAAGACACAGGTGAGCTGGTCGCCCACGGCGCGCTGGACCAGGGCAGCGGCGACGGCCGAATCCACGCCGCCGGAGAGGCCGCAGATAACGCGGGCGTCGCCCACCTGCTGGCGGATGCGCTCCACCTGTTCCTCGACAATGTTGCCGGTGGTCCAGTTCGCCTCGATCTTGGCGCAGTTGAACAGGAAGTTCTCAAGCACCTGCTGGCCGTAGGCGGAGTGCTTGACCTCGGGGTGCCACTGCACGCCGAAGAGGCCCCTTTCCTCGTTGGCGAAGGCAGCCACTTCGGCGCCCGCCGTCGTCGCCAGGACCTCAAAGCCCTCCGGCGCCCGGTGCACGGAGTCGCCGTGGCTCATCCACGTCTTCTGGTGCTGGGGCATGCCTTCCAGGACGGAGCGCCCCTCGCCGAGGATGGTGGTTTCCGTGGAGCCGTACTCCCGCAGCCCGGTCTTGTCCACCTTGCCGCCGAGGGCGTTGGCCATGGCCTGGAAGCCGTAGCAGATGCCGAAGACCGGAACACCTGCCTCGAACAGGTCGGCGCCCACGCTCGGGGCGCCGTCAGCGTAGACGCTGGACGGTCCGCCGGAAAGGATGATGGCGGCCGGATTCTTGGCGAGGAGCTGCTCGGTGGAGTAGGTATGCGGAACCACTTCCGAATACACGTTTGCTTCCCGGACGCGGCGTGCAATCAGCTGCGCGTACTGGGCACCGTAGTCAACTACCAGCACCGGCTTCTGGGAAGTCTGGGATGCAGTGGGAGTAGTCACCGTAATAGCCTACTTTGCGCCGTTGCACCGGCGCACCTTGAGAAGCTGCGCTGTGACGGAGCAGACGTTCGACGCCGGCGGCCGCCTGGGCGCCGGGCCTCCGGTACCGCTGCGGCTAGTACCGCTGCGGTGCCTGCGGGTTGGCCGCGAGTTCAGCCTCGACTTCGGCGTGGAACTTCTTCTCCACGATGAAGGACAGGAACGGAACCACACCGCCAAGAGCCAGCAGGACCAGCTTGAGGAAGGGCCAGCGCATGAGCGCCCACAGCCGGAAGTTTGACATCAGGTACACCACGTACATCCAGCCGTGCACGATGAGGACGGCGACGGACAGGTTGACACCGTTGAGCACCCCCGGCGGCTCCGCGTCGGCGAACCCGAATCCGAAGGGCTGCCCCGTGACCGCGTTGGTGCCGCCGGCGAACAGGTACTGACCGAAGCCGTACCGGGCCACCAGCTCGGCGCAGAGCAGGAGCAGCATCCCGCCGGTGAGGTAGGCCAGCACTTTGTAGAACTTCAGGGCCGAGCGGATCTGCTTCTCGGTACCGCCGAAGCGCCGCTTCTTGCCAGGGCTCCTGCTGCCTGTGTTCCCGCCTGCGGCGGGAGTGGCCGGTTTCGGTTCAATCATGGCTGTACCCTTTGCTGGTTCGGTTCGGATTGCTGTTCAGGCGCCGGGGTTGCGGCATCGTGTTCTGCCTCGAGGCTTTCCTCGAGGTCCCGGTGGTAGTCGTCCTTGACCAGCCGCCACCAGATGAAGAGGGCAAACCCGGCGAAGACCACCCATTCCAGGGAGTAGAAGAGGTTGAGCCAGTTGATTTGCTGCCCGGGCGGCTGCGGACCGATCTCCAGGGGCAACAGCCTGCCGGGGACGGCGGCGGGGCTGACATCCACTCCTCCGGCCACCTCGGCGGTGGCGGCAACGAAGCCAGGGTAGCTGCTGACCTCCCAGTAGTTGATGAGCTCCGCCACGGAGACGGCGGTGGCTTGGCCCGGCTGCGGCGCGGTGTTGGCGAGGGGGGCTTCGGACGGCAGGAGCCGCCCGGTCAATGCGATAAGGCCCGACGGCGGTGCTGCCGCGTCCGCGGGGTCGGCCACCCATCCGCGGGCCACCGGAATCCAGGTTTGCGGCGAGGCAGCGGCACCTGTCAGTGCGGGGGCTCCTTCGACGGCGAAGGCGGAAACCACCCAGTAGCCGGTTTTCCCGTCGTGCAACCGGCCCGGGACCAGGACCTGCTTGTCCGGGTCGTAGGTGCCCTGGGCACTGACCATCTGGTCGGCGTCACTGCCGTGGAAGAACTCGCCCGGCTGAAGGGTTTCGGTCAGCGGCCGAACCTGCTCTGTGGCGGGGTTGACCGGGGCCTCGGGCTGCGTGGAACGCCCGAACTGCCACTGGCTGAGCAGCACGAACACCCCGGAAATGGCGATCGCAAAGACAAAGCCTGCGATCCATCGGGGTTTAAGGGCAGTTTTCCACACGTCTTAACCGTACTTCGTACCTTTGTAGAACAACTAACGCGGACGCGGACCCGGGTCCGCCCGGGCCGGGTCAGTGGTCGAAGAACACCAGGCTGGAATTTATCAACTCGGCGATGACCTCGGCGTCGTAGGCACGGCGCAGCGATTCGCGGAACGATTCCTTGGACAGGGACCGGGCCAGGGTTGCGAGGACTTCGAGGTGGTCGGAGAAGGAGCTTGCCGGGGTGGCGATGAGAAGGATCACGCTGGCAGGCCCGTCCACGGCACCGAAGTCCAGGGCATGGCCGTACTTGGCGATACCCACGGCAATCGAGGTCCGGGAAACGAACTCGCTGCGCGCGTGCGGCAGTCCGATTCCGCCCGGGAGTCCGGTGGCCAGCTGGTGTTCACGGGCGTTGACGTGCTCGAGGAAGCCTTCCAGGTCCGAGACACGCCCCGCGGCGTGCAGCCGTTCGGCGAGCTGGGTGGCGGCGTCGGCCTTGTCCGATGCCTCCAGTTCCAGGATCACCATCTCGGGGGTGGTGAGGTCGGCATCATACCGGTCAAGTGCTTCCGCCAAGGCGTTTCCCTTCAGTCGGCAGTACGGGGCACCGGCCCCTCAGCGCAAGGGCACGATGTCTTCCACGCCCAGGCGGGCGGCGTCTGCGGATTCGTCGTCCGGCTGTTGCTGGCTGAGGCGTTCGGCCTCCACGCGCGCGATGTAGTGCCGCACCTCATTTTCGCGCTGCGCGTCGCTCCAGCCAAGGACGTCACCCATCAGTTTAGCGACAACCGGGACGGCGGACACACCGCGGTCCCAGGCCTCAATGGAGATCCGGGTCCTCCTGGTCAGCACGTCGTTGACGTGCCGGGCCCCCTCGTGGGTGGCAGCGTAGACGGCCTCGGCCTGGAGGTAGTCGTCAGCTCCCGGAATCGGTTCAGCCAGGGCCGGGTTCCCTTCGATGATCGCCAGCACCTCCGGCGTCAGGGACCCGTACCGGTTGAGCAGGTGTTCGATCCGGGCCACGTGCACGCCTGATTCCTCGGCGGTCCGGTTCCGCCGGTTCCACGCGGCCCGGAAACCGTTGGCCCCGAGCAGCGGGATGGTTTCCGTGCAGCTTGGCGGAACCCGCTCATCCATGGTGCGGGTGGCCTCATCCACAGCATCTTTGGCCATGACCCGATAGGTGGTCCACTTTCCGCCGGCCACAACGACGAGGCCGGGGACGGGGTGCGCCACCACGTGTTCACGGGACAGCTTGGCGGTGGAGTCGTTCTCGCCGGCGAGCAGGGGCCGCAGCCCGGCGTACACGCCTTCCACGTCCTCCCGAGTCAGCGGCCGCTTGAGGACCCGGTTCACGTGCTCGAGGATGTAATCGATGTCCTTGCTGGACGCGGCGGGGTGGGCCTTGTCCAGGTTCCAGTCGGTGTCCGTGGTGCCGATGATCCAGTGCCGTCCCCAGGGTATGACGAACAGCACCGATTTTTCGGTGCGCAGGATCAGCCCCACGGTTGACTGGAACCGGTCGCGCGGCACCACCAGGTGGATGCCCTTGGACGCCCGGACCTTGAGCTGGCCGCGTTCGGTCACCATCGCCTGCGTCTCGTCGGTCCAGACCCCCGTGGCGTTGATGACCTGTTTGGCGCGGATGTTGAAGCGGCTTCCGTCCTCGTGGTTCACCACCTTGGCGCCGACAACGCGTTCGCCTTCGCGGAGGAAGTCCACTACTGCCATCTGGTTCACGGCGTGGGCACCGTAGTACGCGGCGGTCCGTACAAGGTTGGCCACGTATTTGGCGTCATCCACCTGGCCGTCGTAGTAGCGGATGGAGCCAACGAAGGCATCGTTCTTGAGGCTCGGCGCGGCGCGCAGCGTGCCCCGGCGGGACAGGTGTTTGTGGAAGGGCACTCCGCGGCTGTGCCCGCTGGAGATGGACATGGCGTCGTACAGCGCGATGCCTGCCCCCACGTACGGCCGCTCGATGAAGGGTTTGGTGAGCGGGTAAAGGAAGGGCACCGGGCGGGCCAGGTGGGGTGCCAGCTCTGAGAGCAGCAGCCCGCGTTCCTGCAGGGCTTCCTTCACCAGCCCGAAATCGAGCATCTCGAGGTAGCGCAGGCCGCCATGGATGAGCTTGGAGGACCGGGAGGATGTGCCCGCTGCCCAGTCGCTGGCCTCAACGATGCCGACAGTCAGCCCGCGCGTGACGGCGTCAAGGGCTGCTCCCGTTCCAACGATGCCGCCGCCAACAATCAGGATGTCCAGTTCCCGGCCAGGTTCCGAGGAGGCCCGCAGCCGCTGGATGGATGCTTCCCTGGCTTGTGGGCCAAGGGCCCCGTTGTGTGCCGGATCAGTCTTCATTGAACGCCTCCGCTGCCTCTAGTGCCGGTAGTAAAACCACACTACTTGCTGGCGGGACGGTTGGGCAGGCTGGGCGGGGGACGGAGCGGCCCCCGGCCAGCCAGGACGCCTAGTTTCCTGCGTAGGGCGAAACGACGACGTCGACGCGCTGGAATTCCTTCAGGTCCGAATAGCCGGTGGTCGCCATGGAGCGGCGGAGGGCGCCGATGAGGTTGGACGTCCCGTTGGTGTGGTGCCCCGGGCCGAACAGGACTTCCTCGAGCGGGCCGACGGTGCCGACGTTGGCGCGATCGCCACGCGGGAGTTCCAGGTGGTGGGCTTCCTGGCCCCAGTGCCAGCCCTTTCCGGGCGCCTCCTCGGCGCGCGCAAGCGCGCTGCCCAGCATGACGGCGTCGGCTCCCATGGCAATAGCCTTGACGATGTCGCCCGAGGCTCCCATGCCGCCGTCGGCAATCACGTGCACGTACCGGCCGCCGGACTCGTCCATGTAGTCCCGGCGCGCTGCGGCAACGTCGGAAATGGCGGAGGCCATGGGCGAATGGATGCCCAGGGCCCGGCGGGTTGTGGTGGTGGCACCGCCGCCGAAGCCCACCAGCACGCCGGCAGCGCCTGTGCGCATGAGGTGCAGCGCGGGGGTGTAGCCGGCTGCTCCGCCCACGATGACCGGGACGTCCAGTTCATAGATGAACTGCTTGAGGTTCAGCGGCTCGTGGTCCTTGGACACGTGCTCGGCGGAAACCGTGGTGCCGCGGATCACGAAGATGTCCACGCCGGCCGCGACCACCGTCTTGTAGTGTTCCTGCGTCCGCTGCGGGGTAAGGGAACCGGCAACCGTGACGCCGGCCTCGCGCATCTCGGCGAGGCGGGACGTGATCAGTTCGGGCTGGATGGGGGCCTTGTACAGCTCCTGCATCCGCCGGGTGACGGCCGGGCTGTTGGCTTCGCTTTGCAGTCCGCCAATCTCGTCCAGGATGGGCTGCGGGTCTTCATAACGGGTCCAGAGGCCTTCCAGGTCCAGCACGCCGAGGCCGCCGAGCTTGCCCAGGGCAATCGCGGTGGCCGGTGACATGGCCGAATCCATGGGGGCAGCGATGACGGGCATGCTGAACTGGTAGGCGTCGATCTGCCAGGAGACGGAGACATCCTTGGGGTCGCGGGTACGACGGTTGGGGACGATTGCAATGTCATCCAGGGAGTAGGCACGACGCCCACGCTTGCCACGGCCGATCTCTATCTCATAAGTCACTGCACTAGGTTATCCCAGCGGCCGTGTTGTCCTTGATCCTAGATTCCTTCGGCTTCCTCCACGCTGAGCTGCGATTCGAACATCCGGAAATAGCGGCCCCGCAGGGCCACCAGTTCGCGGTGCGTTCCCTGCTCCACGATGCGGCCGTCCTCGAGCATGTAGACGATGTCCGCCTTCTCGATGGTGGCCAGCCGGTGGCTGATGGCGATGATGGTGCTGCTGCGGTCCGCGAAGAGCCTGGTAAAGATCCGGTGCTCGGCGAGGGCATCGATGGCGGAGGTGGGCTCGTCCATCACCATGAAGGAGGCGTCGCGGTAGAAGTTCCTGGCCATGGCAAGCCGCTGCCACTGCCCGCCGGACAGGCCACTGCCCTTGCGGCCTCGCGGGTCCTCCATCCAGTTGCTGACGTGGTTGTCCAGCCCGTTGGGCAGCTTGTTGATGAAGTCCAGCGCCTCGGCGTCAGCTGCGGCACGGCGGATCCGCGCGTCGTCGCGGGGACTTTCGACGTCACCGAAGTAGATGTTTTCGGCGGCGGTGGCGAACTCATACTTGAGGAACTCCTGGCTCAGCACCGCCAGGTGGCGGTGCCAGGAGGTGACGTCGACTCCGGCGAGGTCGACGCCGTCGAGCAGTACCTGCCCGGAGTCAGGGGGGTAGAGCCCGGCGAGGATGCGGATCAGTGTGGACTTCCCGGCGCCATTCTCCCCCACAACCGCGATGTGCTGGCCTTCGCGGATGGTCATGCTGATGCCCCGGATGACTTCGATGTCGCTGCCGGTGTAGGTGAAGCGGATGTCCTTGAGTTCGACTTCCCGGGGCGCGACAAGCAGGGGCGGCGCATGCTCGGAGTGGACGGGCAGGGCCATAAACAGTTCGTAGTCCTTGAGGTTGGCCAGGTCCTCGTCGATGGAGCTGAGGGAGGACACCAGGTTGTTGGCCGTGGACAGTGCCCGGCTGACTATCTGCTGCACATAGAGGAACTGACCCACGGGCTGCGCACGGGCGATGATCTGCCCCACCACCCAGATCAGCGAGACCACTTCCGCGCCGTATTGGAGGGCATCAGCGGCGAGTTGCTTGGGAATGTAGCGCCGCTGGAAATCAAGACGGCGGCGCTCGTCAGCGTCCCTGAGCCGGGACCGGAAGTCCATCAGGAAGCCCACGATGCCGTACAGCCGCATCTCGGCAATATGTTGGGGCCGGAGCAGGTTTTGTTCGATCATCCGGCGCTGCCGCCGGGAATCCACCTGCGTATTCCAGTGGGCAATTTGCTCTCGGGACAGCTTGAACTGCAGGTACACGCTGGGCACGATAGCCACCAGGACAATCACAGCGATCCACCAGCTGACCAGCAGCAGCGCACCCACGGCGAGGATGACCGAAACGAGCTGGGTGAAGATCGCGGCGATCCGGTCCAGCACCCTGGCGTAGGAGTCGGAGAACCTTTTGGCGCGGTCGTACAGGTCTACGGTTTCCTTGTCGTCGTAACGCCAGAACTCGAGGGCAAGGAAGCGCTCATACATCTGGTCGCCAACGATGGCTCCCACCTTGAAGCTCATGAGCTGTTGGATGTACCGGTCCACGCTGCTGAACGCGCCCCAGAAAAGACCCAGCGCCGCGGTGATGATGACATAGACAATGGCGAGTTGACCCGCCCCTGCGTCGCCTGAGTAGGCAGCCGCCAGCGCGGTAGTGGTCAGGGCCGCGAAGTAGGTGGTGACCAGCGGAAGCACGGCCGAGATGAGCGAGCCGAGCACCTTCATGACCACCGCACCCGGGGAGGCGCGGAAGCTGACCCGGAGGACCTGGGCTACTGCCCGGGCATACGGACGAAGGGCCAGCCGCCTCAATGGCTCGCGCTTGGGAGGCACTTCGGCGGGGTGCAGAGAAGGGGGCATGCAGTCAGCCTATTACCGGTGACCGCTGGCAGCGGAGTTAGTATTGCTCCCCATATTCGTACTCCGGGAAGTCAAAGCAGCCACTGTAGCCGGCGATCCGGAGCGATTCCGGGGCCTCCTGGAAAGCAACGATGAGATGGGTGCCGTCCTCGTGCAGAAGCCCGAGCGACCGGTCCCCGTCCAGGGTTTTGTCCTCTGACACTTTCCACCCTTCGCGGCTGCCGATTTCGGCTGCCACTTTATCGAGGAAGGCGTCGCGGTCCACGCCCGGCATCAGGTCCGCCACGGCATCACCGACCCATTTTTTCCGGTTTCCTTCGCAACTCATGAGGCTTGACCTGTCATGGGCGAACGTGGACAGCACGGCATCGGCGGGTAGCAGCGCCACGATTTCCTGCTCTACCGACATGACGCTGGATTTGGCTGATTCGAGGCTGAGGTCCATGTCTTTTCCGTTTCCGATCTGCCCGCACGAGGCCACTACCACAGTCAAGGCTATTGCCCCGGCCGCCCTCCAGGCTGTCCGCCATCGCCGCCCGGCCACCTTACCGCCCAAGGATTTCCTCGCGGATGTCTTCGAGGGGCTTCTCATTCCTGGGGTCCGTGGTGGCGATGAGGCTGTGATTGTTGATGCTGTAGGACTCTGTCCAGGCGAAGCCTCCTGGCGGCTCGTAAACATGTTTCTCAAATGCCGGCTCCTTCATTGGGTAGTTCTCCCCCACGACCCCACTCGCTTCGGCGGTCAGCAGGATGTCCGGGTAGGTGTAGCTGGAATAGGCAGTGCGGGGATCGGGCACCCAGCCGGGAGGCATCGCAGCGCCCGACAGGGCAATGAGCTTATCGAAGTGGGCTCCCTCAAGCTCCGCCCCGGTGAGGTTCCGGACCCCCCAGCTATGGCCCATACCCACCGATTGGGCACCGTCCGGCCGCTCAAGGTCCACGGCGTCCTGGAAGGCCTTAAGGACAGGTGCTGAACCGGCTACGAATTCATCGCTCTTGGCTTCGACCAGGAATGCCTCGACAGGGTCACCGTCGGGAAACTCCGACCCCTTGTACACAAACGCCGCGGTTCCACCTGTTTCGTCCGACGCCACAAGGCGCCCGGCCATCTCTTGGGGACCGCCGGCGTAGAACGATGCCTCGTTGGTGGTGGTACCGGGTACGTAGGTGATGACGGACGTCGTCTTCTGGTCGTAGGTGCCGAGCATCTCCACGATGGACTGCGCTGCAGGGTCATAAGCTGCGAGCCGGAGTTTTCCTTCGACGACCTTTTGAAGGTATTTGAGTCCGTCCTGCCGTTTTTGCCATGCATCATGTTCGGCAGCAAAGCGCGCAGGATAGCTTGAGTCCAGGACCCAGGGATTCAGCCTTGGCTCAGGATCGTTGTTCTTCAGCCAGTCAATCCGGAACTGGGCGTTAAGCCGGTTGGCCTCAATGCGAGCATCGAACGGGATCCCATTGGTGTTTCCCGCCGGGCCGGGGTGGTTGCGGATGAACGCCTGCTGCTGGTCACTGGTCAGCCCCCACCACCATGTCCTTACCTCTGCGGGGGATTTGCCGTGAAGGTCCTCGGGACGGGGCTCCGGGGACCGGCCGCCGCCGGGCAGCGACGGCATCGCTGAAGCGCCGCCTGCCGCACTCGCTGACTGCTGTTCATCGGCCTGCCGCAGCAGATCGTCCGCAGCCTGCTGCAGGAGTGTGGCGGCTGCTCCGAGCGACCGGCTGTGGACGGTCTTCCATTCCTGGCGGAACACCTCCGCATCCGGACCCGGCCAGGGCGTGCCGGCCACTCCGCCGCTCAAAGCCAGCCGCTGTGCATCGAGCTTCCGGCCCGCCGTACGCATGGTGGTTGCAAGCTGCCTCAGCTGCGCAACATCGGCACCGTAGAAACCGCCGCTCAAACCGTCCCCCAATAGCCGGATGTATATCCACCGAATGTACTTTACGGCGCAAAAAGAAGGGATGGGCAGTAGTGCCCATCCCTCCTAAATGGTCAGCGGGATCCGTAGTTTGGCGCCTCGACGGTCATCTGGATGTCGTGCGGGTGGGATTCCTTGAGCCCGGCCGGGGTGATCCGGACGAACTTGCCCCGGGCCTTGAGCTCGGGGATGGTGGGCGCTCCGGTGTAGAACATCGTCTGCCGCAGGCCCCCGACCAGCTGGTAGGCCACGGACGCCAGCGGGCCGCGGTAGGCCACCCGGCCTTCGATGCCCTCGGGGATCAGCTTGTCGTCACCTGAGACATCCGCCTGGAAGTAGCGGTCCTTAGAGTAGGACGTGTTCTTCCCGCGGGACTGCATGGCGCCGAGGGAGCCCATGCCGCGGTAGGACTTGAACTGCTTGCCGTTGACGAAGATCAGCTCGCCCGGGGACTCGTCGCAGCCGGCCAGGAGTGAACCCAGCATCACCGTGTCTGCACCAGCGACCAGCGCCTTGCCGATATCCCCGGAGTACTGCAGCCCGCCGTCGGCGATGAGCGGCACGCCGGCAGGGATGGCAGCCTTCGCGGATTCGTAGATGGCGGTGATCTGCGGGACGCCCACGCCGGCAACCACGCGGGTGGTGCAGATGGAACCCGGGCCAACGCCAACCTTGATGCCGTCGGCGCCGGCGTCGATCAGCGCCTGAGCGCCTTCGCGCGTGGCTGCCTGGCCGCCGATGATGTCCACGTGCGCGGCCACCGGATCCGACTTGAGCCGGCGGATCATGTCCAGCACACCCTGCGAGTGCCCGTTGGCGGTGTCCACGAACAGGGCGTCGACGCCGGCATCCACCAGTGCCATGGCCCGCTCCCAGCCGTCCCCGAAGAAGCCGATGGCAGCACCCACGCGGAGGCGGCCTTCGTCGTCCTTGGTGGCCAGCGGGTACTGCTCCGCCTTGGTGAAGTCCTTGGTGGTGATCAGGCCCTTGAGGCGGCCCTGTTCGTCCACCAGGGGAAGCTTCTCGATCTTGTTGGTGGCCAGCTTGTGCGAGGCCTCTTCGCGGCTGATGCCCACGTGCCCGGTGACCAGCGGCATCTTGGTCATGACGTCACTGACCAGCCGCAGCGGGTAGTCGGACTCGGGCACGAAGCGCGTGTCGCGGTTGGTGACGATGCCCAGGAGGCGGTTTCCCTCGTCCACCACGGGCAGGCCGGACACCCGGTACTGGGCGCACAGGTTGTCCAGTTCAAGCAGGGTCGCTTCGGGACGGATGGTCAGCGGGTTGGTGATCATGCCGGACTCGCTGCGCTTGACGCGGTCCACCTGGTCGGCCTGGTCAGCGATGGACAGGTTGCGGTGCACTACGCCCAGGCCGCCCTGGCGTGCCATGGCGATTGCCATCCGGGATTCCGTGACGGTGTCCATCGCCGCGGACAGCAGCGGTGTTTGTACGGTGATGCGCTTGGAGATCCGCGACGAGGTGTCGGCGTCGGACGGGATGACGTCCGTGTGCCCCGGCAGGAGAAGGACGTCGTCGTAGGTCAGGCCGATGAAGCCAAAGGGATTGTGTTCGGGCTCGGTCATGAGTGCGCCTCTTACCTTGGTTGCTGGGCGGGTAGGGGTTGCAGCCGATGACCAGCCCGTCATTACGGGTCTGGCCTGTGCAGGTGATCGGGACCGCCGCATCACGGCGTTCCGGGGGCAGAAAGTGTTGAGTAAATATTAGAACCTCTGCGCCGATCCCCCTATTCCATGCGTGCAATGTGAGCAACCGCACGGGCCCAACCACCCGCTCCAGTCACCGCCGGGCATCAGCTCCAGCCGGTGGCAGCCAGCAGCCGCTGTTCGAACATGGGAATCATGCTCTCCACATAGGTCCGGGTCAGGTGGTTGTCGTCCTTGTAGACATAGACGTTGCCCACCACGGCGGGGCAGACGCCGCGCGAGCAGATGAAGTCGCTCATGTCCATCAGGTGCAGCCCGTCCAGCTTGCCGCGGTAGCCCTCCAAGGGTGAGGGCTCCACGAGCGATTCGCTCACGGAAGGGTTGCACTCCGGAGCGTCGGCACCGTTCCGTTGGACGCACTCCGGCATGTTGAACGTGAAGCGCGGGTTGTCCCGGATGCCCACCACTTCGATGCCGGCCTCGGTGAACGGACGCACACCCTCCAGATAACCCGGTACCCCGGTTTCGAAGGGGGCCTCCTCGTGCGTCAGGGACGCCACGGTGAAGACGGCATCCGGCCGGTGCTCCATGACGTAGGCGGCGCTGGCCCGGTTGTACGCGTTGCATTCCGCGTTCCTGGTGTCCGACTCGGCGCCGAACCGGCAGGCAGGCATCAGCAGGGTGACCAGCTCCCAGCCCCTGGCTTCGGCGATGGGAGCCAGCGCGCCCAGGTACTGCTGGGAGTGCGAGTCGCCCAGAACCACAATCCGCTTGGTGGCGCCTTCAGCGCGCACGTCCTGGCGGCACCCTTCGAGGATGGGGTCAGCCGTGGCGTTCGCTCCGGTGCAGGGCGCGTGGATGCCGGCCCAGTCGTGATCCAGCGCGGACGGTCCGGGAATGATCTTGGCCTCCGGTGCCGGCACGCCGGCATTCTCCGGGCTGAGCGCCGCGGCACCAGGCGTAAGCTCCCGCGGCTGGGCCGCCGTCGCTGCTTCTTCGGCAGTGAGCGTGGTCTGCCAGATGGCCACGGGCCCGGCCAGCACGGCACCACAGGCAACAATGACGACGGCGGTCCGCCAGGCGCGCAGTTTGGGCCAGTGCCAGTCCCGCAACGGTTTCTCCACGAAACGCGTAGTGAGGACGGCGAGCACAGTCGAGGCGCCCACAATCGCCAGGCCTTGGACAAGGTTGGGTGCTTCCACGCCTGTGGCAGCGAGCGCCAGGACCAGGACAGGCCAGTGCCAGAGGTACAGGGCGTAGGAGTTGTCGCCCAGTGTCACGGCAGGCCTGCTGCCCAGGAAACGGTCCACGCCGAACCGGCTTCCGGTCCGCCCGGCGATGATGATGGCAGCCGCTGAAAGGGTGGGCCAGAGAGCGACGAAGCCGGGGAACGACCGGTCCACGGTCAGCAGCAGGCCGCAGGAAACCATGCCCGCAAGGCCTGCCCATCCGAGCACCACGCGGAGTGCCCGGCCCGGCTTGAGGTAGGGCAGGGCAAGGGCCAGCAGGGAGCCGAGGGCGAACTCCCAGAGCCGTGCCCTCGTGTCGAAGTAGGCGTACGCCTGATTGGTGGCGGTCTGCTCCACGGAGAACGCCAGCGACACCGCGAACACCGCACCGAAGGCCAGCGCGAGCAATCCCCGGTAGGTCAGCCCGGTAAGTGCAGGGATACGGCGCAGCACGGTCAGCAGTGCGGCGCTCCCGGCGAAGGCGAGCGGCCACAGGATGAAGACCTGGCCCTGGATGGACAGCGACCAGAAATGCTGGAGCGGGCTGGCGCCCGCGTGGTCCTGGGCGTAGTAGTCCACCGCGGTGTCAGCGAGCAGCCAGTTCTGGCTGTAGAGCAGCGACGCCCACGCCTGGTCGAGCACCTGGGGCCACCGGCCTTGCGGCAGGATCAGCCAGGTGCCTGCCAGGACACCGAGGATGACCACGACGGCGGCAGGCAGCAACCGCTTGAACAGGTGCAGCCAGTGCGCCAGCAGTCCGAAGGGCCGTCCCGATTCGGCCTTCCGGACGAAGGACAGCGTCAGCAGGAAGGCGGAGATGAGCAGGAAAATATCCACGCCCCCGGATACCCGGCCAAGCCACACGTGGTAGGCCACCACCATCAGGACGGCCAGCGCCCGGAGCCCCTGGACCTCGGGACGGAAGGTTGGCTTCCGCCGCCTCAGTTGGGCTTCTTCAGCACGGCGCGTTATGGCCTCTGTTCCCGCAATCGACACAAATGACCCCTTGAAACCGGCAAGCAAAAACATCAAGCCTACGGGTCTCCGCTGTCCACGGCCAATCGACGGCTCCCTGGAACCGGCCCCGCTTTGGCTGCCGTCCCAGGTATGGCGCGTGTGGCGGGAAGGCAGGCGACGGAATCCGTCAGCTGGCCGGGCGGCAATGGCAGGTTACCAGCGGGCCTGCGTTTCCCGTCATCGTCCCGCTACTCCACGGTGTGCAGCTTCTGGCGCTGCGGCCGGGGACAGCGGGATCTTTGTTGACAGGTACCGGGCATCCCGGGCGCAGCCGGGAAGGGTGGCGGAAGCAGCTGCAAACTGGAATTCCTGGCCCAGGAAGAACAACCCGGGCGAGTCAAGCGCCACCCCGCGCTCCTGCCGGGGCAACCTGCCGCCGTCGAGCATGGCCGGATCGATCCAGCTGAAGTCATCCCTGAAGCCCGTGCACCAGATCACGTTGGAGACTTCTACCCGGGTGCCGTCCGACAGGACCGGCATCCCGTTCTCCACTCCGGCCACCCGCGGCACCAGCTGCACGCCGGCGGCGGCGAGGTCCTTGGACTTCGTCCGGATGAGGGGTGCGGCGTGCTCCTTGAATGCGGGTGCTACTTTACGGCCCAGCGGTGTGTTGAGGGTCAGGACGTGGAGTCCCAGGAACCGCACAATCGGAAGGAAGTAGCGTGCCGCCGTCGGTCCGTGCTTCACGGGAATCTCGCCGCCGGGCTTACCGGCAACAGACGTGGGATGCGTGCGGCTTACCTCCAGGCCAATCTCAGCCCCCGAATTCCCCAGCCCCACCACCAGGACAGGGCCGTCCTGCAGCTGGCCCGGGTTCCGGTATCGGCTGGAATGCAGCTGGACAATTGAAGGATCCAGCTCCGCGGCAAAGCCGGGCACTTTGGGTGCCTGGCTGCAGCCGGTAGCCACGACGACGTTGCGGGCCTCCCAGCGCTGCCCATTGGAGGCAGCAATGAAGCGGCCGTCTTCCCGCCACAGCCGGTCCACGCGGACGCTGTGGATCACCGGCAGACCGAACCGGTCCCCATAGCCTTCCAGGTATCCGGCCACGTCGTCCTTTGTGGGGAACGACAAGGGGTCTGCCGGGAAGGGAGCCCCCGGCAGGCCATCGTATTTGGCGGGGGTGAACACCCGGAGCGAATCCCAGCGCTGGCGCCAGGCGTCGCCGGTGCGCGGATTGGCGTCCAGGATAAGGAAGTTCCGGTTCTGTTCCTTCAAATAGTGGCCCATGGCGAGGCCGGACTGCCCGCCCCCGATGATCATGGTGTCCAGCGTGCCGGTCTGGTTGGTGTTCATGACTGTGCTCCTTGGTGGTGTGTGGCAATACCTGCGGCTGAACCATCAACCCGTTCGGCTGCCTTCACGCCTGTTCCGCTGTGCCCGGCCTCCCGATACCGCAGCCACCAGGCGAGCATCAGCGCGGATGCCAGGATGTAGGCGACGTGGAGGGCCCAGATGGGACCGGCCGGGAGGTTGAAGACGTAGACGGAATGGACGGCGTTCGCCACGTTGCTCAGGACGAGGTTGCCCAGGCTGTAGGAGGCGAGGTCCCGCGTACGGGCGGCTTTCACCAGCATGGGCAGCATTCCCAAGGCAAACAGCACTGTCGAAAGTGTGCCGGCAAGGACTGGAAGGTTCATGCTTTGAGGCTATGGTCCGGTCCCCCGGGCGCGCGTCGGCCAAAACGTGTAACTGTGCCGGCCGCCTGGATGGGTAATTTTGTGTAGCCGGATCAGCCTGCCAGTCCGTGCTCGAAGGCATATTTGGTGGCCGCGGACCTGGAGGGGAGGCCCAGCTTCAGGAAGATGTTGCTGACGTGGCGGGCCACAGTCTTCTCACTGAGGTACAGGTCAGCGGCAATTTTCCGGTTGCTGTGGCCGGCAGAGACCAGCCGGAGGACTTCCGTTTCCCGCGTGGTGAGTGGGGCGGCAGCACCGCCGTCCGCCTCACGCATGAGCGAGGCCGCCCAGGCAGCGGCGGGTGCGGCCCGCAGGTCCAGGAACTCCGCATGCGCCGCCTCGAATTCCATCAGGGCCGACGTTTCGTCGCCGAGCTCGCGGCACACCCTCCCGATCAGGACGCGGCAGCAGGCAGCCTCGAAGGGGACACCGAGTTCAACCCACAGGTGCCAGGCCTGCCGCAGCGCTTGCGAGGCGCCGGTGGGATCCCCCTCATCGAGCCGGACGGCGCCGTCGGCCTGCCCCGCTACGGCGCGAATCATCCGTCGGGGGCATTCGCGGGCAAAGTCAATCAGCTCCTGGGCACCCTTCCGGGCCGCCGGCAGGTCCGGCACTGCCAGTTCTATCTGCACCAGCGCCGGCAGCAAGTGCCGGCGGGCAGCCGCGTCGGACACCCCGGCCGCCCGGCGGATCATGGCCTGCGCACGCTTTGCGTCCCCGCGCGCCAACTGCAGGAGTGCCAGGCCCGGCTGGGGTTCGTAACCGCTGCGGGCCGCATGGCTGTATGAAGCTTCGGCTGCGTCCAGGTCGCCGCTTAGCCTCTGCACTTCCGCCTGCTGGTAGTAGCCGCCGTAAAGCGCCCAGGGATCCCCCTTGGTGGAGCGCTCCTGGGCGACGGCGGCCGCCTCCAAAGCTTCGGCCCACGCCCCATGCAACCGGAAGAGTTCGGCGCGGTGTGCTTGGCACTGGCCGCTGAACGCCACAGTGTCCGGGCGGGCACGGCACCAGCGGTCCAGCTCCGCCGTCCATTCAAGGGCCCGTTCCAGATCAAAGGCCAACTGGCAGTTGCCTATGACCGCGCAGTAAATAATTCCCGACGGAACCGCCGACAGTTCACCCGCAGTCACGGCCACCATGACCTCGTCGAACATCCCAAGGCCCTCCTCGGCACGGCCAAGTGCCAGCGTTGCCTGCCCTGTTCCAAGCAAGGCGAGCGCGGACAGGTCCTTGTTCTGAAACCGACGGCCAAAGTCCGCAGCCTGGGAAAACAGCTCAAGGGCGGCTTCCGGATCCCCGCCATACAGCTTGCCCAGTGCAACCGGCACGATCATGAAGCCTTGCACCGCGTCGGGTTCGGCGAGTTCATCAACCAGCCTCTGGCCACGGGCCAGCCAACCCCCGGCGCGCGCCGCCTCTCCCGAATTCGTCAGGTGCATCACCATCCACGCGGCACAGCGGGCAGCACCAACTACATCGCCAACGATCAGGTATTCCTCGTGGGCCCGGGTGAGGGTGTCCATGCCCGCACTTGTGCTGCCCGTCAGGATTTCCGCCGTTGCCAGCCGTTCGAGGTCAGCCGCTGGCAGTCCGCCCTTTTGGTCGGCATCACGGAGGTTTTGGAAGGCCTCGGTCCAGCGGTGCTCCTGGAACGCTGACCGGCCCCTGTCGATGCCCGTCTCCGCCGACACCTGGCCTCCTCCCGGATACCACCCGCCCGGTCCCCCGTCTCCGTCGTACGTTGATTCGGGGTACTTAGTCGTCACGGTACGCCCACCACAACCCCTGCACAAGCAGGTGCAGGGGCCTCGAAAGCATGCCGTCCGAGTGAATCTCCGTGGCTCCAATCCCGTGCGAAAACCACCCGGCCGGGAGCGCCGCGGCATGCAGCTACGAACGGAGCAGGGCGCGCAGCGCCTGGATGGTGTCGGCCCCGGCCGGCGTCTTGTCGTCCCGGTAGCGCTTGACGCGTGCGAACCGGAGCGCGATTCCGCCCGGGTAGCGTGGGGACTGCTGCACGCCGTCGATCGCAATCTCCACCACCGTCACCGGTTCCACCCAGACGGTGTTCGCCGTGCGCCGCACCTCGATCTCCTGGAACCGCTCCGTCTGCCAGCGCAGCAGCTCATCCGTAAGGCCCTTGAAGGTCTTGCCGACCATCACGTAGCTGCCGGGTTCGCCGAACTCGCCAGCCGGATCGAGGGCTCCGAGGTGCAGGTTCGACAACATCCCGGTTCGCCGCCCCGAGCCCCACTCACAGGCGAGCACCACCAGGTCATAGGTCAGCACCGGTTTCACCTTGATCCAGTTGGACCCGCGGCGGCCGGCCGCGTAGGCGGAATTGACAGCCTTCACCACCACACCTTCGTGCCCGGCCGCGAGCGCCTCGTGCGAGATTTTCTCGGCAACGGCGGCGTCCGCCGTGATCTCTCCCGGGATCCGGTAGTCCGGAGCGATACGCTCAAGCACCCCGATGCGCGTCGCCAGCGGCTCGTCAAGCAAGTCACGCCCGTCGATGTGCAGCACGTCGAAGAACCACGGATGCAGCAGCGTGGAGCGCACCGCATCCGCCCCGAACCGCGACATGGTCTCCTGGAACGGCCGCGGGGCGCCGTCCTCACCCAGGGCGAGGGTCTCGCCGTCGAGGATTACATCGCGGACGGGCAGGCCGCGCACCACCTCCACCACCTCGGGCAGCCGGTGCGTCACCTCCGCCAGGGTACGGGTGTAGATGCGCACCTCGTCGCCCGAGCGGTGCACCTGGATGCGGGCGCCGTCGAGCTTGTATTCCACGGAGGCTTCCCCCGTGGTCTCCAGCGCGGCTGCCGCGCTGGAAGCGGTTGCGGCCAGCATGGGCTGCACGGGGCGTCCGACGACGAGGCCGACGGCGTCAAGCTGGGCCGCAGTTCCCGTCATCGCCAGCAGGGCGGTTTCGCCGAGGTCGCCGGAGAGCATTGCCGCGCGGCGCACGGATTCGACGGGCCGGCCGGCGGCACGGGCCACGGCATCCGTGAGAATGCCCTCAAGCGCACCGGTACGCAGTTCGCCGAGCAGCACGCCGGCGATGAATGCCTGCTCACGTTCGGTGGCAGCGGACATGAGCATCCGCACGGTCGCGGCGCGCTCCGCCGCAGACCCGGCACCCGCGGTGCCGAGCAGACGCTCCAGGGCGGCGTCGACATCAGCGATGGTTAGACGTGCCTCCACGGCCGGCTCTCCCCTGGCTCCCGACATTCCGCGCCAGCCGATCCCCACGCGGCCCTGCCGCGGCCGGGCGATCAGCAAGCCGACGGCGGTCACAATGTCCGCGGGTTCGAGCCGGTGCAGCAGGTCTGCGAGTGCCTCGACCTTGGCAAGCCGGGAGCGGGTGGACGCCACAGCATCACTGGTTTTCACGAGCTCTTCGAGCAGCATGGCACCAGTCTGCCACGGGGGCCGCGGCACGTTCGGGCCCCGCCCGCCGGAGGCCCCGCCTGGCTCTGGACAGCGCCCGGACCCTGCCCCAGAATGGGCGGGTGGGTATCATCGTCGCGAACCTGTTTATGACCCTCGACGGCGTGTACCAGGCGCCCGGCGGCAGTGATGAAGACACTGAGAACGGCTTTGCTTACGGCGGCTGGCAGGCGCCGGTCTCCGATGACGAGTCCGAGGCAGCCATCGAAGCCGAGATCGAGCGCATCGATGCCCTCCTTCTTGGCCGCAAGACCTACGACATATTCGCTGCCTACTGGCCGCACCAGTCAGGTGACATCGGCGGCACGCTCAACCGCGTGCCCAAGTTCGTCGTCTCCGGATCCCTGACCGATCCGGACTGGGCAGGCACCACGGTCCTGCCGGACGCCGCCGCCGCAGGCAGGCTCCGCGAGGAGTTCCACCAGGTGCACATGTTCGGCAGCGGCGTCCTCATCCGTTCACTGCTGGAGGCAGATGTGCTCGACCGCCTCCGCATCTGGCTCTATCCGCTCACCTTGGGGCAGGGCAAGCGCCTCTTTGACACCGGGACGATTCCGGCTTCCTTCCGCCTCGCCGAGCCGGCGCGCTCCTTCCCGAAGGGTGCGGTGTCGCTGGTCTACGAGCGTGCGGGCGGAGTCGAAACGCAGGACATGCCGGGAACGTGATGGGAAGGGTGGTCGCGTCCATCAAAAAACCGGCCCAGCGGATGCTGGACCGGTTTCTTGTGTGCAGTCTTGCAAGCAGACGTCAGCTCAGTGGCTGTGGCCTGCGTGCTCGTCTTCCTCAGCGGCCTTCTCCACAACCAGGGTCTCGGTAGTGAGAACCAGGGCAGCGATGGAGGCTGCGTTGCGCAGGGCTGCACGGGTGACCTTGACGGGGTCGATGACACCGGCGGCGATCAGGTCCTCGTACTCGCCCGACTTGGCGTTGAAGCCGTTGTTGGTTTCGAGCTCGGCGACCTTGGCGGTGATGACGTAGCCATCGAAACCGGCGTTCTGGGCGATCCAGCGCAGCGGCTGCACCAGCGCGCGGCGGACGATGCCCACAGCAGCGGCGGCGTCGCCTTCCAGTGCCTTGACCGCGGGGTCCTCATCCAGTGCCTTGAGGGCGTGGATCAATGCGGAGCCGCCACCGGCCACAATGCCTTCTTCGAGGGCAGCGCGGGTGGAGGAAACAGCATCCTCGATGCGGTGCTTCTTTTCCTTCAGTTCAACCTCGGTAGCAGCACCCACCTTGATGACGCCGATGCCGCCGGCCAGCTTGGCCAGGCGTTCCTGGAGCTTTTCGCGGTCCCAGTCGGAGTCGGTGCGGGCCAGCTCGGCGCGGAGCTGCGCGACGCGTGCTGCCACGTCCTCGGCAGAGCCGGCGCCGTCCACGATGGTGGTGTGGTCCTTGGTGACCGTGATGCGGCGGGCCGTACCCAGCACCTCAAGGCCGACGGTGTCCAGGCTCAGGCCCAGCTCCGGGGAGACAACCTGCGCACCGGTAAGGGTGGCGATGTCCTGCAGCATGGCCTTGCGGCGGTCGCCAAAGCCGGGAGCCTTGACGGCCACGACGTTCAGCGTGCCGCGGATGCGGTTGACGATCAGCGTGGACAGGGCCTCGCCGTCCACGTCCTCGGCGATGATGAACAGGGGCTTGGAAGCCTGCAGCGCCTTCTCCAGCAGCGGCAGGAATTCCTGCAGCGAGGAGATCTTGCCCTGGTTGATCAGGATGAGGGCGTCTTCAAGTACGGCTTCCTGGCGGTCCGCGTCGGTGATGAAGTACGGGGACAGGTAGCCCTTGTCAAACTGCATGCCCTCGGTCAGGACCAGCTCGGTCTGGGTGGTGGAAGATTCCTCGATGGTGATCACACCATCCTTGCCCACCTTGCCGAACGCCTCGGCCAGGAGCTCGCCGATCTCGTCGCTCTGTGCCGAGATGGCCGCGACGCTGGCAACCTGGGTGCCTTCAACGGGGCGGGCGTTCTCCAGCAGGCGGGCGGCGACGGCCTCAACCGAAACCTCGATGCCACGCTTGATCTGTCCGGGGGCAGCGCCGGCAGCGACGTTGCGCAGGCCTTCCTTGACCAGTGCCTGGGCCAGGACGGTGGCCGTGGTGGTGCCGTCGCCGGCAACATCGTTGGTCTTGGTGGCTACTTCCTTGGCCAGCTGTGCACCAAGGTTCTCGTACGGGTCATCCAGCTCAACTTCGCGGGCAATGGTGACGCCGTCGTTGGTGATGGTGGGCGCTCCCCACTTTTTGTCGAGGACAACGTTGCGGCCGCGGGGGCCGAGCGTCACCTTGACAGTGTTGGCGAGCTTATCGATGCCGGCTTCAAGAGACCGGCGGGCAGCGTCGTTAAACGCAAGCTGCTTTGCCATGGTTTTGTCCTTTCAAGACAGAACCCCGCGCAGCTGACCAGCAGAAGGCATGACCAGCGGCACGGGGATCCGGGAAGTTACTTTACGACGATCGCCAGGACGTCGCGGGCGGACAGCACGAGGTACTCGCTGCCGCCGGTCTTGACTTCGGTTCCACCGTACTTGGAGTAGATGACGACGTCGCCGACGGCTACGTCGACCGGTACGCGGTTGCCGTCTTCGAAGCGGCCGGGGCCTACTGCAACAACTTCGCCTTCCTGGGGCTTCTCCTGTGCGGAGTCCGGGATAACCAGGCCGGAAGCCGTGGTCTGCTCGGCTTCGAGCGGGCGGACAACAATACGATCCTCAAGAGGCTTAATAGAGACCGACACTCGGACCTCTCCTTTTCGTCAGCAAATTCGTGGACTTGGAAAGCTTCCGCCCTGGCTGGCAACCGTCGTCGCGGTGCCGGCAGCAGCCTGGCTGGCAGCTCTTCATGTGTTAGCACCCTCCTAGGGAGAGTGCTAATGAAGACTCTATGTGCGGGTTAGCACTCGGTCAAGGCGAGTGCCAGCGTTTCGTCATCGGCGGACGGAGCCGGCGTGTAAATTGAAGCGGTGCGAGCTGCCGTGTACCTCATCCTTGCCAACCTTTTCTGGGCCGGAAATTTCGTGGTGGGCCAGTCGGCCATGCAGACCATGGACCCGCTCCAGCTGACGTTTTGGCGCTGGGCACTGGCTGGCGTTCCGCTGCTCCTCCTGGCCCAGTACGTGGACAGGCCGGACTGGAAGGGCGTACTTCGGCGCTGGCCGGTCCTGCTGCTGCTGAGCCTGCTGGGCATGAGCGGCTACACCCTGCTGCTGTACAGCGCGCTGCAGCACACCTCTGCCCTGAACGCTTCCCTGGTCACGGCAGCCAACCCGGCATTGATCATGGTGCTGGCCGTGGTACTGCTCAAGGACCGGCCCCGTCCGGTGAGCTGGCTGGGTATCGGGTTGGGGCTTGCGGGGGTCCTGCTGGTCCTCACCGGCGGTGACCTGCAGCGGCTGCTGACCTTCTCGATCAACACCGGTGAACTTCTGATCCTCGCAGCCATCACGGTGTGGGGTTTCTACACCATCATCGCCCGCCGGCTGTCCCTGCCCGCCATCACCTCCACCGCCGTACAGGTGGCCCTGGCCGCCGTGGTCCTGGCTCCTGTCGCTGCGGCAGCCGGTGCGGGCCTGCCGTCCACGCCCGCCGAAGGCTGGTCGCTGGCGTTTATCGCCTTGTTCCCGTCGCTGGGCTCCTACCTGCTGTGGAACCTGGCCCTGAAGCGGACCACGGCCGCAAACGCGGGCAACTACCTGAACCTGATCGCCGTCTTTACCGCCGTGATCACGGTGCTGCTTGGTCAGCCCGTCACCGTGGCGCAGGTGGCGGGGGGAATCCTGGTGATATCCGGCGTCCTGCTGACCAGCGCCGGTCAAAAACCTCAGCGGCCCAGGTCCTCGAGACCAACGTCCTCTCCGCCGTCGGTATCCGGCGTCCCCTGATTCCGGCCGCGGTACAGCACTATGGCTGCCACAGCGGCGGCCAGCAGGGAGGCGACCAGGAACACGATGCTCCCGGTCCGGGCCCCGGCGTAAAGTCCGCGGATGTCGCGGGCCTCCTGGGTGTCGTCCTGGATGTTGTTGCCGCCCACGGAATAGACGGTGGCGTTGAAGGTGTCCAGGAAGAAGATGATGGCCAACAGGGCAAGGCAAACCACAGCCGCCACGGACGCCGCGATCAGCGCCGGGCGGGCGTACCTGGCGGGACCCCGGTCCATCGGCTGCTGTTCTTCGGACTGCTGGGGGCCTGCGCTGTCTTCCATGGTTTCAACCCTATCGGCATCCCCCAAGACGCTCCTCCACTAGGCTGGAACGCATGCCCAACGCTGCCCAGGACCAAATCGCACCGCTGCTCACCCCGGAAGGCTGGGAACTGCTGGCGTCCCTGGATTCCTACCAGGAGGCCGCGTCGCTTGAACTGAATTCGGCCCTGCGCAAAGCCGGGCACTCGCCCGAACTGGTGTCCGCCGTCCTCACCCAGTCCCGGCTCCGCACCAGGGCGGAGGCGAAGTTCGGCGAGTTCGCCCGCCAGATGCTCTTCACCCAGGCCGGGCTGGAGCAGGCCACCCGCCTGAACGTTGCGGCCCGCCATGCGCAGCGGTTCGCCGGAGCGGGGATCAGCCACGTGGCGGACCTGGGCTGCGGACTCGGCGCCGATTCCCTCGCCCTGGCGTCCCTGGACGTCACGGTCACAGCAGTGGAAATGGACGAAACAACTGCCGCCTGCGCCACCGTGAACCTCATTCCCTTTCCGAACGCCACCGTGGTTCACGCGGACGCCACCGGGGTTGCGCTGGACGGGATCGACGGCGTGTGGCTGGACCCGGCCCGGAGGGTCACCTCCAGCTCCGGCACCACGCGCATCTGGGACCCCGAGGCCTTTTCGCCGCCGCTGTCCTTCGCGGAGTCCCTCGCGGCGTCCGGAAAGGCCGTGGGAGTGAAGATGGGCCCCGGCATGCCGCATGACGCCGTGCCGCAAGACTGCGAAGCACAGTGGGTGTCCGTGAACGGGGACGTCACCGAAGTGGCGCTCTGGTTCAACGCAGTCCGCCGCCCGGGAGTCCGCCGCTCAGCCCTGGTGCTGGGCCCGGCCGGAGCTGCCGAATTGGTAAGCGCCGAGGATTTCGGGGCCGAAGCGGCGGCGCCGGTGGGCCCCGTGGCGGGCTACCTCTATGAACCGGACGGCGCCGTCATCCGCGCGGGGCTTGTGGCCGACGTCGCACGGGAGCTCGGCGGCCACCTGGTGGACGAGCACATCGCGTATATCTGCGCCCCCGCGCTGATGGACACCCCCTTCGCCCGGGCGTACAAGGTGCTGGATGTCATGCCCTACAACGTCAAGGCGCTCAAGGCGTGGGTGAAGCAGGAAGGCATCACGGTGCTGGACATCAAGAAACGCGGCACCGCGGTCACGCCGGAGGAACTGCGGAAGCAGCTGCTGCCCGGCGGCAGGAATGCAGCCAGGAAGGGCACCGGCAAGACGGCCACCCTGGTCCTGACCCGCATCGGGGAAAACCGGGTGGCCGTCGTGGTGGAACCCGTCCCGGCCGGGACTGGATAAGCCCCACCTGCCATCGGCGCTACTGCGCGCGCATGAACTCCTCGGCAGCCCTCACCTGCTCCGGGCTTGGCCGCACGCCGGTGTAGAGCACGAATTGTTCCAGCGCCTGGATGGTGGCAACTTCCGCGCCCGTGATCACCGGCTTTCCGGCGGCGCGGGCAGCCTGGATCAGGGGGGTTTCAGCGGGCAGGGCAACCACATCGAAGACGAGCTCGGCAGCCTGGATGGCCTCGGTCGGGAAGGCCAGGGTGTCCGCTTCCGCCCCGCCGGCCATTCCAAGCGGGGTGACGTTAATGATCAAGTCCGCCGTGCCGCCGTCGAGCGCTGCACGCCACTGGAAGCCGTACTGGTCAGCGAGCGCCCGTCCGGCGGCCTCGTTCCGGGCGATCACCGTGACGTCCTTGAAGCCGGCGTCCCGGAGCGCCGCAACAGTGGCCTTGGCCATGCCGCCCGCCCCCTGGACCAGGACCGAATAGCCGGTGGGTACGGAGTTGGCGGCGAGCAGCTGCTCGATGGCGGTGTAGTCGGTGTTGTAGGCCTTGAGGTGGCCGTGCGTGTTGACGATGGTGTTGACCGAATCGATGGCCTTGGCGGAGGGGTCCATCTCGTCAACCAGGGCGATGACGTCCTCCTTGTAGGGCATGGAGATGGCGCAGCCGCGGATGCCAAGTCCGCGGACCCCGGCGATGGCCTGTTCCAGGTTGGTGGGGGCGAACGCCTTGTAGATCCAATTGAGCTCCAACTGCCCGTACAGGTGGTTGTGGAACCTTGTCCCGTTGTTGCTGGGACGGGCCGAGAGCGAGATGCAGAGAGTCATGTCTTTATTCAGAATGGGCACCTGACCATTAAACGCTCCCTCCCCGGGTTAGGGGCAGCCGGTTCCGGCCGGGACGTTCCCGACGGCGGCAGGCAGCTTCCCGGGCGCCGGCGCCTTCCCTGCCAGCACCGCGGCCAGCGCGTCGAACGCGGGGTCGCTGCGGCCGTAGAGCGCCAACCGGACGGGCGCGCGGGAGGCATGCAGAACCCAGGGGGCATCCAGGGCCACCTCGATGTCCCCTCCGCCGGGGCGCCCGCCCATCCCGATGAGGTTCACCAGCGGCCCGGATCCGACGGCCAGCCCTGCCCGTACGGCGGCGGCCTCGAACCGTTCCCGGTCCCCAGGCCCGCCGCCGGCCACCCTGACGGCCCCCGGAACCAGGGGTCCGCTGCACGGACCGGACACCATGGTGACGGCCGAGGCCGAGACGCGGGCGGAGACCGGTGCCGCGCTGCCGGCCGGTATCCCTACCGCAGGACCCCTGCGGCCCTGCCAGATCATCATGGTGGCCACCCGCCGGGCAGCCTCGTCCAGCCGCTCGGCGGGGAGGCTGCCCGACTTCGCGGCAGCGACGATGGCAGCATGGGCCTGGGCAACGTCGGCGGGCATCAGCAGCAGGTCGGCGCCGGCCGCCAGTGCCATCACCGCAGCCGTGCCGCCCGGGTACTGCTTGGTCACCGCTCCCATGTTCAGCGCGTCCGTCACCGCCACGCCCTTGAATCCAAGTCCGCGCAGGGCGGCATACGTAGGAGCAGAGAGCGACGCCGGGACGCCGGGTTCCAGCGCGGGCACGGCTATGTGCCCGGTCATCACCATCGGGGTGCCGGCGGCGATGGCCGCCTGGAAGGGCTTCCAGTCCCTGCCACGGAGTTCCTCCAGGCCGGCGGGCTGGGTGGGCAGGCTCTGGTGGGAATCCGCGGTGACGGAACCGTGTCCCGGGAAGTGCTTCACCGTGGGGAGGACGCCGGCCGCGAGCATGCCCTGCGAAAACGCCACTCCGTGCACGGCAGCGACGGCAGGGTCAGCGGACATGGACCGGGCACCGATGGTGGGGTCCGCCGGCCCCATGGTGACGTCCGTGTCCGGGGCGAAATCGACGTTGAAGCCCAGCGGCACCAGTTCGCCGGCCAGGCCCTGCCCGGCTTCCCGGCTCAACGCTCCGCTGCCCGCGGCACCGTAGCTCATGGGTGCGGGCCACTCCGTCAACGGCGGACCCAGGCGGGCCACCATGCCGCCCTCCTGGTCAACCCCGACCAGTCCGGGCCAAGGGTCCCCGTCCGCAACGGTGGCCTGCGCCAGCCGCTGGTTGATGGCGCCCATGCCGGCAAGGTCCACCCGCCCCTGCGGATCACGGGGAACGTTGTCGCCCATGATGATGGACCCCGCCAGGTGCAGCCGCTCGATGGTGGCGGCATGCGCCTCCACATTCTTCCCCTGGAAGAACGGCATCAGCACCTGGCCGGCTTTTTCCTCGGTGGTCATGAGGGCAACGGCCGCGGCGGCGGCGTCCTGGTCCCGCTGTCCCGGGCCCCAGCCCAGCGGCCGGGAACCCGGATCGGGTGAGGGGGATGGTGTGGCGGGCGCCGCCGTCGTACTCCGTGTTTCTGCCGGTGACGCGGGGGACGACGGCGACGACGGCGCGGGGCCGGGCGCGGGGGTGCAGGACGCCAGTGCCACGGCAGACAGGGCGGCCAGGAGGGGGATGGTTTTGTGTGGACTGTCACGCAGGTGCTGGAACGGGGCCATCAATACGATGCTACCCCTGCACTAGACTTGAACCACCCGTTCGCCTGCCGGCAGCAGCCCGTGAGCGGCGTCAGCCAGCGGCAACCGGACAGTAAGGAAACGCGTGAAGATTGACTTCGCTTCATCGAGGCAATCAACCCTCGGTGTTGAATGGGAGCTCGCGCTGGTGGACGGCAACACCGGTGAGCTTGCCTCCGTAGCCAATCAGGTGCTGCGCGGCGTCACCGCCCGCCATCCCGAGCTGAACGAGGACGACGAGCACCCCCACATCAAGCAGGAACTGCTGCTGAACACTGTGGAACTGGTCACGGGAATCTGCGAGACGGCCGCCGAGGCGAAGGAGGACCTGAGCCGGTCCCTTGCCGCCGTCCGGGAAATCACCGACCCCATGGGCGTGGAGCTGTTCTGCGCCGGCAGCCACCCGTTCAGCCCGCCGCAGCTGCAGCCGGTGACGGACAAGGCCCGCTACGCCAAGCTGATCGACCGCACACAGTGGTGGGGCCGGCAGATGGTGATTTACGGTGTGCACGTGCACGTGGGACTGGACCGGCGTGAAAAAGCCCTTCCCGTCCTGGACGGACTGGTCAACTACTTCCCGCACTTCCAGGCCCTGTCCGCCTCCAGCCCGTTCTGGGGCGGCGAGGACACCGGCTACGCGTCCCAGCGTGCCCTGATGTTCCAGCAGCTGCCCACCGCCGGGCTGCCCTTCCAGTTCTCCTCCTGGGAGGAATACGAGTCCTACGTCCAGGACATGTTCACCACGGGCGTGATCGATACCCTCTCCGAGATCCGCTGGGACATCCGGCCGGTACCAAACCTGGGCACCATCGAAATGCGCATCTGCGACGGCCTGGCCACCTTGGAGGAAGTGGGTGCAATCGCCGCGCTCACACAGTGCCTGGTGGACGAGTTCTCCACCATCCTGGACAACGGCGGCAGCATCCCCACCATGCCGCCGTGGCACGTCCAGGAGAACAAGTGGCGCGCCGCCCGGTACGGCATGGACGCCATCATCATCCTGGACGCTGCGGGCAAGGAACAGCTGGTGACCGACCACCTGCTGGAGACCCTGAACCGGCTGGAACCGGTGGCCGCGAAGCTGCGCTGCCCGGACGAGCTGGCCGACGTCGAAAAGATCATCCGCCGCGGGGCGGGCTACCAGCGCCAGCGCAAGGTGGCCGCCGAACACGGCGGCGACTTGCAGGCCGTGGTGCTGGACCTGGTCAAGCAGATGCGGAACGGCCCCACCGCCTGATTCTCCCCCTCGAAGGGTTCCTAGGCGGGGAGGGACACCGACGTCACCGGCAGGGACGAGTCCGGGGCGAAGCTGATTCCGCTCGGTGCCACACCGGCCATCACCAGCTGCGCACCGAGCGCCGCCACCATGGCGCCGTTGTCCGTGCACAAATCCAGCGGCGGCACGTGCAGCCGGATCCCGGCCGAGGCGCACCGCTGGCCCGTGAGCTCCCGGAGCCTTGAATTGGCCGCCACTCCGCCGCCGAGCAGAACATCCTTGATGCCGTGTTCCCGGCAAGCCAGCACGGCCTTGGACGAGATGATGTCCACCACGGCTTCCTGGAAGGCGGCGGCGATATCCGCCACCGGGACCTCCTGGCCGCGGGCCTCGAACTGCTCAACGCAACGGGCGACGGCCGTTTTCAGGCCGCTGAAGGACCAGTCGTAGCGGTGCGGGCCCGGCTCTTCCGCGGTGCCCATGTACTTGGGCTGGCTGAGGCCGCGCGGGAAGCGGATCGCCTTGGGATTGCCGGTGCGGGCCACCTTGTCGATGACGGGGCCACCCGGGTACCCGAGCCCCAGGATGCGGGCCACCTTGTCGTAGGCCTCCCCCGCGGCATCATCGATGGTGGAGCCCAGCAGCACCACATCGTCGGTGATGCTGTTGATTTTCAGGATCTCTGTGTGGCCGCCGGACACTAGCAGGGCGCCGAGGTTTTCCGGCAGCTGCGGGGCCCTGCCATCCTTGCCGTCCAGGAGTCCCACGCCCACGTGCGCCACCAGGTGGTTGATGGCATAGAGCGGTTTGCCGGTGGCCACCGCCAGGGCCTTCGCGGCGCAGACCCCCACCATCAGCGCGCCGGCGAGCCCCGGCCCGGAGGTGACGGCGATCGCGTCCACCTCGTCCAAGGTGACCCCGGCTTCGGAAAGCGCCTGCTCCAGCGTGGGGACGAAGGCGTCAAGGTGCGCCCTGGAGGCAATCTCGGGGATGACGCCGCCGAAGCGGACATGCTCGTCCATCGACGAGGAGACGGTGTTGGTCAGGAGGGTGGTGCCCCGGACGACGCCGACGCCCGTCTCGTCGCAGGAGGATTCGATGCCCAGGACCAGTGGCTGGGTGCGGTTCATTGCTTGTTTCCTTCTTGTGTTTCCCCGTCACCGATGAGCTGGAGCCGCATGATCAGGGCGTCGACGCCATCCCGGTAGTACCGCGGGCGGACGTGGATCTGCTCGAACCCGAAGCGCAGGTACAGCCGCTGCGCACGCGGGTTGTCGGCGCGCACTTCGAGGAGTACGTCCGCGGCGTTCCGGCGGCGGGCCTCGTCTATGAGCCCGGTCAACAGCGTGCTGCCGATGCCCCGGCCCTCATAGCCGGGAACGACGGCGATCGTCTGGACGTCCGCGATGGGTTCGATGCACATGACCCCGGCGTAGCCCACGATGCCCTCGGCGCTTTCCGCCACGAAATAGCGCCGCGTGTCCGGCTGGGCCAGTTCGTCGAGGAACATCTGCAGCGGCCACGCGTCCACGGGAAAGAGCTGCTGTTCCAAGGCATTGACGGCCGGCACGTCGTTGAGGGTCATGTCGCGCACGGTGATGCCGGCCGGGCGGGGATCGGAAGCGGTGCTCACAGTGCCCTCTTCCTGGGTCCGGGGACCTGGGCATCGGAGTCCCGGAGGTACAGCGGTGTGGAGTCCAGGAGGCCGTTGCCGGCGGCCAGCCGGGCCAGCGCGAACTGGCCCAGGTACAGTGCGTCAGGCTGTTCCCGGGCGAAGTCGGGGTTCGCCTGCAGCGCGTCTGCATAGAGCCCGGCTCCGGCCCCGAAGGCGGGCAGGTCCGGCAGGTCCGCGGCGAAGCCCACGTGCGGCCCGTCCTCAAGGCGTGGCAGCTGCCCGTCGGCCAGGCTGTAGCGGGCCCAGTACACCTCCTTGCGCCGGGCGTCGGTCACCACCAGGAATTCGGCTGCGGCTGCGGTGGATTCCGCCACTTCAAGGGCCACGGCGTCCAGGCTCATGAGTCCGTACAGCGGCTTTCCCCAGACAAAACCGAGGGTACGTGCCGTCGCAATTCCTGACCTCAGGCCTGTGAAGGGCCCCGGTCCCACACCAACCACCAGGGCGTTGATGTCCTGCCCCGTGACGCCGGCGCCGGCTAGCATTTCCTCGATTCCGGGTGCCAGCACTTCGGCGTGGCTGCGGGTGTCCTCGGTGGAGAAGCTGGCCACCACGCCTTCAAGTGCGTCATCGGATACGAGCGCGGCGCTGGCCACGGCGGAGGTATCGATCGCGAGGATCAGCATCAGTTGCTCCCTTCGGCGGTGCCCAGTCCGGGGGCAGCCGGCCAGCGCGGGCCGTATCCCCGCATGACGATGGTGCGGGGCTCGTCCGTGTCCTCAGTGTCGAAGTCGAGGCTCTCCGACAGGCTCTCCGTCTGGCCCCCCGTGGAGGACGGACCGGAGGCGGGGCCGGCACCCACCCCAACGGCACCCAGGCCAATGGCGCGGTGGAGGTCGACTTCGAGGCGGCTTTCACTCAGGTGCTCCACCCGGTCGTGTCCCCATTCGACTACCGTCACGGAGGTGTCCAAGGTATTTTCCAGGTCGATGTCGTCAATTTCCGCGGCTGAGCCGAGGCGGTAGGCATCCACGTGGACCAGGTCCGGGCCGCCGGGCCGGGGACCGTCGGGCAGGTTGGGATGGATGCGCACCAGGACGAACGTGGGCGAGATGATGCCGGCGCGGACACCCAGCCCCTCCCCCAGGCCCTGGGTGAAAGTGGTTTTACCGGCACCCAGTTCGCCGGAAAGGACCAGCAGGTCCCCAGCCTCCAGCACCCCGGCAAGCCGTGCACCAAGCGCGGCGGTCTGGTCCGCCGTCGTCGCGGTGAAGGTTTGTTCCCAATTGGGCACGGCGCGCTGGTCGACGGCGGTCACGCGGCTCCCTCCCGGTGCAGGGCAGCGGCGTGCTGCACGGCGGAGGGGTCCTGTTCGTTGATGAAGCGGCGCGGGACCCGCGGGCTGATCCGGGTGACGATCTCGTAGTTGATGGTTCCGGCGGCGCGGGCCCAGTCATCTGCGGTGGGGCCGCCGTCGTCACCGCTGCCGAAAAGTTCTGCTTCGGCACCCAGCAGCGCGGCACCGGCCGGACCGGCGTCGCCAAGGTCGATCACCATCTGGTCCATGGCGATCCTGCCCACCACCGGGTAGGTCCTGCCGGCCACGCGGACGGGACCGCCGGTGGCGATGCGGGGCACGCCGTCGGCATAGCCCACGGGGATCAGGGCAAGGGTGCTGCGGCCGCTGGTGTGGTAGCGGAGGCCGTACGAAACGCCCTGCCCGTCCGGCACCTCCTTGCACTGCGACACCAGGGTCCGGAGCGTCATGGCCGGCCGGAGCCCGAGTTCCGCGGCGGTCTGGCCGTCGAAGGGTGAGAGTCCGTAAATGCCCAGGCCTGCGCGGACCAGGTCGAAGTGGGTGTCCGGCCGGGACAGTGTGGCGGGCGTGTTGGCCAGGTGGCGCACTTCGGGGTCGACGCCGGCGTCCTCGGCAACAGCCAGTGCTTCCCGGAACGCCGCCAGCTGCTGGTCCGTTTCGGGCCGCTCCGGTTCGTCGGCCACGGCAAGGTGGGAGAAGATGCCCACCACGCGCAACAGCCCCTGGTCCTGGTACTCCATGGCTTCGCCCACCACATGGTCCCAGGTATCGAGCGTGGCCCCGTTGCGCCCCAGGCCAGTATCGACTTTCAGGTGGACCCGGGCCGGGCGTTCCTGCTCCCGTGCCGCTGCCACAATGCGGTCAAGTTCCCAGCCGGAGCACCCGATGTCGACGCCGGCAGCCACCGCCGCGCCGAAGTTGCTGTCCACCGTGTGCAGCCACGCGAGCAGCGGGGCATCGATGCCTGCGGCCCGCAGCGCGAGGGCCTCGGAAATATGGGCCACCCCCAGCCAGGAGGCACCGGCTTCGATGGCCGCGCGTGCCACGGGAACGGCACCATGGCCGTAGGCGTCGGCCTTGACGACGGCCATGACCTTCGCCGGCGAGGCAGCGGCAGCGAGCCGGCGGACGTTGTGCCGGATGGCCTCCAGGTCGATCACGGCTGACCGCTCGTGGCGCGGGTCCGGTCCGGGGGCACCGCTGGATTCACCGGTTGTTGCGGGGTAAGTCACCTTAGTGATTCTAGTGCGGGCGGTTCCGGCCGAATAATCGCGGCGGCGCGCACCGGATTCCGGAACCGGGACGGACGGAAGTCCTGCCGGCACATGCCGTCGGGCCCAGGCAGATCCCGGGGGCGCCGCCGTCGGGCGTTAAGCGTCCGAAAAGTGGGCGATGGTGGCCGCGGCCCTGCGCTGGGCGGCGAGCGGAACGTCCTGGACGATCTCCGCGAGGAAACCGAAGCGGCGCAGCCACTGGCTCATCTGCCGCTCCGGCCGGGCGTTTGCGCGCTTCCACCAGTCGGCGATGTCTCCCCAGCCGGGGGCGGCGAGTGATCCGCCTACTTCCTGCACCGCCAGCGAGGCGCACAGGTTGGCGAACCGCAGCCTGTTTCCCAGCGGCCACCCGGCCAGGCTGCCCACGATGAACGCTGCGTCGAAACAGTCACCGGCGCCGGTGGGATCGAACGCTTTCACGGGCAAGGAGGGCACCCACTCCTCTTCCCCCGTTTCGGAATCCACCGCCATGGCCCCTTGCGGGCCGAGCGTCACCACAGCCACCGGAACCCGGTCAGCCAGGGCGTACAGGGCGGTCCAGGGATCGTCCTTTCCGGTGAAGGCCATGGCCTCGCGCTGGTTGGGCAGGAACGCGTGGAAGTACTGCAGGTTCTGCAGCCGCACCGGTGCCCACTCCCCGGTGGGATCCCAGCCGACGTCGCCGAACAGCTTGACCCCCGCCTGGTGCGCCGCCTTCGCCCACGGCTCCACCTCCACGCCCACCTCCGCAATCCCCGCGAGCGCGGGTGGTGGGTTGCCGATCAGTTCCGAGGACGTCACGGGGGGTGCGTGGCCGTGCGTCACCATGGACCGGTCCTTTTCCACGCACAGGGAGACGGTCACGGGCGAATGCCAGCCAGGGACGCGCCTGGACAAGCTGAGGTCCACGTGTTCCTGGCTGGACAGGATCTTCCAGTTGAAGTCACCGTAGCCGTCGTCCCCGAACGCGGCGGCGAGTCCCGTGCGGAGCCCCAGCCGGGCCGCGGCGATGGCCTGGTTGGCCACGCCGCCGGGGCAGCTGCCCATGCCGTCGCTCCAGATTTCGGTACCTGGTTCCGGGCCGTGCGGCAGCCCGGTGAAGATGATGTCCTGGAAAACGGTCCCGGCCAGGAGGACATCGAAGCCCGGCTCCTCGGGCGAGCGGACGGCCGCCAGTGGATCGAAAGGGCGGGCTGGGATGGCGTCCATGTCCGGCACGATACGCCCTGCCGCCGACATCCGGTAGGGGAGGCCGCGCATTGCGGTAGGGCAGGCCGCGCATTGCGGTACGGGCAGGCGGGCGCCGGGCCTAGACTGCTGGTTATGCGGCTTCTCATTGCCGGCGGCGGGGGTTTCCGGGTGCCGCTGATCTACCGGGCACTCACGTCCGGCCGCTTTGCCGGGCTGGTCAGCGACCTGGTGCTGTACGACGTCGATGCCTCCCGCCTGGACGCCGTCACCGCCGTCCTCCGCAGCATGCCCCCCGGCCCGGGAGCAGGCCTTCCGGTCCGCGCCACCACCAGCCTTCCGGAAGCGCTGTCAGGGACCCAGATGGTGTTCGCGGCGATCCGGCCGGGCGGCACGGCGGGGCGCGTTGCGGATGAGAAGGTTGCGCAGGACCTCGGGCTGCTGGGTCAGGAAACCACCGGCGCCGGCGGAATTTCCTACGCCCTGCGGACCATCCCGCACATGCTCGGGCTGGCCCGGTTAATGAAGGAACACTGCCCCGAGGCCTGGCTGATCAACTTCACCAACCCGGCCGGCATGGTCACCGAGGCGCTGGTTCCGGTGCTGGGTGCCAGGGTCGTCGGGATCTGTGATTCGGCGGGCGCCCTGGTGCAGCGGGCGGCACGGGCTGCAGGCGTGGTGTTGCCGGACGGACGGCTCGACGGCGTGGGCTACTACGGGCTGAACCACCTGGGCTGGCTGTACGGGCTGGAGTCCGGCGGCCGGGACGTCCTGCCGGACCTGCTCGCAAACCCCGAAGCGCTTCAGTCCTTCGAGGAGGGCCGGCTGTTTCCACAGCCCTTCCTGGCCAGACTGGGCGCGCTTCCCAACGAGTACCTGTACTACTATTACCGGCTCGACGACGCGCGGCAGGCAATGCGGGCAATGGCCAGCACGCGCGGGGAAACCATCCACAACCAGCAGCAGGAGCTGTATCCGCAGCTGGCCGCCGCCGGCCCTGACGCATACCGCCTGTGGGAAGAGGCGCGCCGTTCGAGGGAGGAGGGCTACCTGGCTGAAGCCCGGGCCGAAGACGAGCACCGGGACGAGGATGACCTGGCCGGCGGCGGTTATGAACGGGTTGCCCTGGCTGCCATGCGCGCCCTCTCAGGGGCCGCGGACACGCAGCTGATCCTGAACACGCGCAACTCCCTTCCCGCCACTGCTGCGGCACCCGCTGGCCAGGCCGCCATCCCCGGGCTGCCGGCGGACGCCGTCGTCGAACTTCCCTGCACGGTGACCCCCGGCGGCGCCCTGCCGCTGCCACAGGCGGAGCCTGCGGAAGAGCAGCTCGGGCTGCTTCGCCGGGTCAAGGAGGTGGAACGGCTCACGGTCCTGGCCGCAACGGAGGGCAGCCGGGACGCGGCCCTGGCCGCGTTCGCCCGGCATCCCCTGGTGGGTTCGCCCGACCTGGCTGCGGCCCTTCTGGCCGGGTACGAGCAGGCCTTTCCCGGGCTGCGGAAGATGTGGGTCGGGACGGGCAGCTGACACACAACGGCGGGCGTTAAGGGAAGGAGTAGTGTTTTATCGAACGCCCAATGATCCGGCGCGCACAGTACGAGCCGGTGGCCGGAAGGAGGTCCCGTGGCATTGATCCGCAGGGTCGCTTTACTCTCCCTCCACACCTCCCCCATGGAGCAGCCGGGGTCCGGTGACGCCGGCGGAATGAACGTTTACATCCGCGAACTGGCCTCGGCACTGGCCGAAGCAGGCGTTGAAGTGGAGATCTTCACCCGTGCCACCTCCGCCGGGCAGCCCGCCGTCGAACACCCCGATCCCGGTGTCTGCGTGCACAACGTCCTGGCCGGGCCGCCCAGGAAGATTCCCAAGGAGGAACTTCCCGGGCTGCTGCACAGCATGGTGGCCGAGATCGAGCAGATCCGCCGCCGGCAGCCGCACGGACGCTACGACGTCATCCATTCCCACTACTGGGTGTCCGGTATCGCCGGGCTGGAACTGTCCGAACTGTGGGGCGTTCCCCTGGTCCACACCATGCACACGATGGCCAAGGTCAAAAACCTGCTGCTGCAGTCCGGTGAGCAGCCTGAGCCCCGGCGGCGCGAGCTGGGCGAGCACCGGATCGTGGATGGCTCTGCCCGGCTGATCGCGAACACAGCTTCCGAGGCTGCAGAACTCGTGTCCCACTACGGCGGCACATACGACCGGATCGACATCGCCCCGCCGGGCGTGGACCTGAGCACCTTCACACCGGCATTCCGGACCCGGTCCCGGGCAGAACGGGGCATCGATCCCGGCACGTTCCACCTGCTGTTCGCCGGCCGCATCCAGCGGCTGAAGGGGCCGCAGATCCTGGTCAAGGCAGCGGCACTGCTGCGCCGGCGGCGGCCGGACATCAACCTGCGGCTCACCATCCTGGGCTCGTTGAGCGGGAACAAGGAGTTCAACCTGCGGCGGCTGGTTGCCGAGGCTGGAATGGACGACGTCGTCACGCAGCTTCCGCCGGTCAAGGCACCGGAGCTGGCGGCCTGGTTCCGGGCGGCCGACGTTGTGGTGATGCCGTCGTTCAGCGAATCCTTCGGGCTGGTGGCCCTGGAGGCGCAGGCCTGCGGCACTCCCGTCGTTGCCACGCGAGTGGGAGGACTTTCACGGGCCATCTTCCACGGCCGCACCGGGCTGCTTGTGGACGGGCATCACGCCGCGGACTGGGCCGATGCGCTGGAGGCCCTCTACGACGACCCCGCCACCCGGCAGGACATGGGCCGTGCAGCGGCGATCCGGGCGCAGAACTCCGGCTGGTCCCGCACCGCCGCCATTACGCTCGAAAGCTACCACGCCGCCGTCGACAACCATGTGGGGCACCGGCTGGTGCCGGCGGTTCCCGCATCCTGAAGGCTGGCGCGCCGGGGCTTAGAGGCCGGTTTTACCGGGTACGGTACCTGTGACGCACAGGAAAGGACGATGATGTCTGGTTTCCCCTCCGACCTTGAGATAGCACGCGCCGCACGGATCCGGCCGATTCCGGAAATAGCCGCCGCCGCGGGGATCAACGCCGATGCGGTGGAGTTGTATGGGCGGTTCAAGGCGAAGATCGACCCCGCCCGGCTGGACGCCCCGCCCCCGGCCGGGAAGGTGGTGCTGGTTTCGGCCATGTCCCCCACGCCCGCGGGTGAGGGGAAGTCCACCACCACGGTGGGCCTTGCCGATTCTCTTGCCCGGGCCGGGCACAAGGTGATGATCGCGCTGCGGGAGCCGTCGCTGGGTCCCGTCCTGGGCATGAAGGGCGGCGCGACCGGCGGCGGCTACTCCCAGGTGCTGCCGATGGACGAGATAAACCTGCACTTTACCGGCGACTTCCACGCCATCACCTCGGCGAACAACGCGCTGATGGCGCTGGTGGACAACCACATCTACCAGGGCAATCAGCTGAACATCGATCCGCGCCGGATGACCTTCAAGCGGGTCTTGGACATGAATGACCGGGCCCTGCGGGAAGTGGTCATCGGGCTGGGCGGGCCCGCCCAGGGGGTCCCGCGCCAGGACGGGTTCGACATCACCGTGGCCTCCGAGATCATGGCGGTGTTCTGCCTCGCCACGGACCTCGCCGACCTCCGCGAGCGCCTGGGCCGGATCACGTTCGGGTACACGTTCGACAGGAATCCGGTGACGGTGGCCGACCTTGGCGTCCAGGGGGCGCTGGCGCTGCTGCTGAAGGAAGCCATCAAGCCCAACCTGGTGCAGAGCATCGCCGGCACTCCCGCACTGGTGCACGGCGGCCCGTTCGCCAACATTGCCCACGGCTGCAACTCGCTGATTGCCACCCAGACGGCCCGCCGGCTGGCGGACATCGTGGTGACCGAGGCCGGCTTCGGCGCGGACCTTGGCGCGGAGAAGTTCATGGACATCAAGGCCCGGATTGGGGCTTTGGCTCCTGCGGCCGTGGTGGTGGTGGCCACGGTGCGGGCGCTGAAGATGCAGGGCGGGGTGGCCAAGGACCAGCTGACCCGGCCGGACCTCGCCTCGCTGGAGGCCGGGGTGGGGAACCTGCGACGGCATGTCCGCAACGTGGAGAAGTTCGGCGTGACCCCGGTGGTGGCCATCAACCGGTTCTCCTCGGATTCCGCCGAGGAGCTCGAGTGGCTGCTGGCCTGGTGCGCGGCGGAGGGCATCCCCGCCGCCGTGGCGGATGTCTGGGGGCGGGGCGGCGGCGGGGACGGCGGCGATGAGCTCGCGGCCCTGGTCGCCGGGGTGGTGGCGCGTCCCAACAGCTTCCGGCACCTCTATCCTCTGGAGCTCTCTGTGGAGGACAAGATCCGGACCATCGTGCAGGAGATCTACGGGGCGGACGGCGTGGACTTCTCGGTCCCGGCCCTGAAGCGGCTGGCCGACATCGAGCGGAACGGCTGGACGGGGCTTCCGGTGTGCATGGCCAAGACCCAGTACTCCTTCACGGACGACGCCTCCCGGCTCGGCGCCCCCAAGGGCTTCACCATCCACGTCCGCGACCTGCTGCCCAAGACCGGCGCGGGCTTCATCGTGGCGCTCACCGGAGCGGTGATGACCATGCCCGGCCTCCCGGCCGTCCCCGCGGCCCTGCGCATGGATGTGGACGAGGCCGGCAACCCCGTCGGCCTCACCTAACCTCCCCTTCCCCCACGCTCCCTGACATCCTGCGCCCTTTCCCCACGCTCTCTCACATCCTGCGCCCCTTTGGACAACCATCGATCACTTATGGCGGCTTCCAACGGAGCCCTATTGCAGTGGCCAGGGGCCCTTTTGGAGTACAGGACCGGCCTTGGCAGGGCGCCTGTGGATAACTTCCGCCGTCTGTCGGCGGTTTGAATAAGAATGCAGTATGCGAAGCAGCCCTCCCTTACCGGCAAACCTGGCACATTCTCCGTTCACCCTCGCGGATGCAGCCGCAGTGGGTGTAACACGCCAGCGTCTGCGGAGCGGCGCCGTCGAGCATGTCAGCCGCGGCCTGTACCGTCCCTCCTCGTGGGACTTTCAGCTGGAGGAGGCTGCACGTGCGCTATCGAAGGCTACACCGGGGGCCTGGATATCCCATGTCACGGCTGCACGCCTCCGCAATTCCTGCCTGCCGCCGTGGCTGTCTGACTGCAGCGAGTTGCATCTCAGTAAGCCACGAGCCCTGCCCCCCGTCCGGCGGAAAGGAATTTGCGCCCACACTGTATTGGTCGCCCCGGGAGAGGTGGAGATGGTAGACGGCATATGGTTGAGCACCCGATCCCGGACGTGGCTGGACATGGCACGGATACTGCCCCTCAACCACTTGGTGGCCTTGGGTGATGAACTTATCCGGATACCCCGTCCCGACTTTGAAGGCCGGGCACACGCCCATGCTTCCGTTGCTGATCTGCGGGCTATGGTTGGGCGACACCCCAATCTCCAAGGGATCGTTCGTGCCAGGCAAGCGCTGGACCTGATGCGTGTGGGCGCGGACTCGGCACCGGAGACCTTACTCCGCCTGGCCATACTCGACGCGGGCCTGCCTGAACCAGAACTGCAGATATACCTCCGGCCGGAAGATGACCGTTCCCCGTCCGCGGACCTGGGTTTTCGACGGCGGCGCGTTGCCATCCAATACGACGGCGGCCATCACCTTCAAGAGCCTCAGCGACTGAGCGACCGGCGAAGAAACAAGGCCTTTGAAGCGGCTGGATGGACTGTCCTGATGTTCGACAAAGGGGACTTGCAGGACGGGTTTTCCACTGCAATAAAGAAAATAAAACGGGCCATCAGGACTTCACCTATGGATCCTCCTGCCGCCTCCGGGTTTGCCAGTGCCCTCTAGCGCCGTTCCGCCATGTAGGCCGCCGCGCGCACCCGCCGTCGGACTTTCTGCCCCGCGGGACGGCCGGACGACGGATCGCCCTTCGCCCCGGAGCAGGGACAGGTAAAGGGCACCCACGCCCAGCAGTACGAGCGCGGCAACAAAGATGGCTGTGCCAGGATCGGACATGAGGAGCTCCGGAATGCTCCGGCCCGGGACGCCGATGGCGAAACCGAATGCGATGACAATCCCAACGTAGCTGCCGATCATGTTGCCGCGGTGAGCGGGAATGTTGCGCCGGATCGCACTGACGAGGCCGAGCGTGACGGTGAAGATGGTGAAAGCTGACAGCGCGTGCAGCCAGCTGAAGTGCCCCTCGGTGACGATCCCGAAACTGCTGAAGCACACGTAATACATGGCAGCCACCCAGAGGTAGCCCATTGTGCGGTGGATGCGGTCCCGCCGTCGTCGAAGAATTTGTACTGGCCCGATCCCCAAAACAAAAAGGGCGGCTACAACGTGGCTCACAAGCAAGACATCCCAATGTTCCATACGTCTAAGATAGAACCACTATCCAATAGGTGTACATCAAGATAGTCGAGCCTTTGGCAGCTATCTTGTGACGGAGGGCGCCATGCAACTCAAGGAGCTCAGCGAGCTCACCGGCACGTCACCGGCCAGCATAAAGTACTACCTGCGGGAGGGGCTCCTGCCTCCCGGCGAATCGGTCCACGCAACGCGGGCCCGGTACTCGGCCAGCCATGTGAAGCGGCTGAAGCTGATCCAGGCGCTGCGGCAGATCGTCGAGCTGACGATCGAGCAGATCCGGGGCATCCTGGCGTTAGCCGACGACGGCGTCCCCCACCTAGCGCTGCTTGCACACGTCCAGCGCGTGGTCCTTGGGCTGGGCTCTGACGGCGGCGAGATCGCCCGCACGTCTGCGGCAGACGCCGTCGTAAGACTACGGAAGTGGCCGGACGTGGACAGCGACGCCCGCGCCGCCCTCGACCGGCACATCTCGCGGATGGAGGGGCTTGGAATTGAGCTCCCGATCGATCTTCTCGATCAGTACAGCAGCGCCGTAGACGCGATCGCCGGGCTGGACCTGGCGGCAACCACTGCAGAGAAAGACACGGACAGCGTCATACTCACCGCTGCGGTAGGGATGCACATGCACTCACAGCTGATGCTCAAGCTGCTGGCCCTGGCACAGGCCAGCCATGCAATCCGCCGCTTGGATGGCGGCGCCGGCCCCTCAACGCCGAACGCTCCCCCGTCAGAAACGGAGGAGCGTTCGTTGGAAACCCGCCACACGTGAGAGAGCGTTCGTTGGAAACCCGCCAAAAGTGGGAGAGCGTCCGGGAGGGGTTAGCGCTCCAGGTCGCCGCGGATGAAGGCTTCCACCTTTTCGCGGGCGAGGTCGTCGTTGAACTGCTCCGGCGGCGACTTCATGAAGTAGCTGGACGCGGAGAGCAGCGGGCCGCCGACGCCGCGGTCCAGGCCGATCTTGGCGGCGCGGATGGCGTCGATGATCACGCCGGCGGAGTTTGGCGAGTCCCAAACCTCCAGCTTGTACTCGAGTGACACAGGTGCGTCGCCAAAGTTGCGGCCCTCAAGGCGGACGAAAGCCCACTTGCGGTCATCGAGCCACTGGACGTAGTCGGACGGTCCGATGTGGACATCCTTGGCGGCCAGCTCGGCCTCGACGTTTGAGGTGACGGCCTGGGTCTTGGAAATCTTCTTGGACTCCAGGCGGTCGCGCTCCAGCATGTTCTTGAAGTCCATGTTGCCGCCGACGTTCAGCTGGTACGTGCGGTCCAAGGTGACGCCGCGGTCTTCGAACAGCTTGGCCATGACACGGTGCGTGATGGTGGCACCGATCTGGCTCTTGATGTCGTCGCCGACAATCGGCACACCGGCGGCGGTGAACTTGTCGGCCCATTCCTTGGTGCCGGCGATGAAGACGGGCAGCGCGTTGACGAATGCAACGCCGGCGTCGATGGCAGCCTGCGCGTAGAACTCGGCGGCGTCCTGGGAACCGACGGGCAGGTAGCAGACCATGACGTCGACCTTGGCGTCCTTGAGTGCCTGGACCACGTCAACGGGCTCTTCGGTGGACTCCTCGATCGTCTCGAGGTAGTACTTGCCCAGGCCGTCCAGGGTGTGTCCGCGCTGGACTGTGACCCCGGTGGGCGGCACGTCGGCGATCTTGATGGTGTTGTTTTCGCTGGCCAGGATGGCATCGGCCAGGTCGTGCCCGACCTTCTTGCCGTCGACGTCGAACGCGGCGACGAATTCAACATCACCCACGTGGTACTGGCCGAACTCAACGTGCATCAGGCCCGGGATGGTGGTGTTGGGGTCGGCGTCCTTGTAGTAGTGGACGCCCTGGACCAGCGAGGCGGCGCAGTTGCCTACGCCGACGATGGCAACACGGATCGGATGTGAAGACACGGAACTCCTTTGAGGACAAAACGTCAGCCGGCCGGGGTGCGTCGGGGAGGATTGCGACGGCGGCCGGCTGGTACGGCGCCGCGCGGCGCCTTTTCATAGTACCCAACAGCGCGGGACGGGGCATTGTTCCCCGTCCCCCGCTTTAACAATCAGGACACAGGCTGCTTCCACAGGTTGATATCGGATTCGACGGCGAATTCGTCGATAGCCGCAAGCTCCCCGGGCGTGAAGTCCAGGTTGTTGATGGCCGCCAGGGAGTCCTCCAGCTGCCGGACGCTGGACGCACCGATGAGGGCAGAGGTGACAGGCGAGCCCTTCGGCTGGTCGCGGAGGATCCAGGCGATGGCCATCTGGGCCAGCGACTGTCCGCGGCCCTCGGCGATGGCATGCAGCCCGCGGATCCGGTCCAATTTCTCGTCAGTGATGGCGTCCTCGGACAGGAACCGGGCCTTGGCGGCGCGGGAGTCGGCGGGAATGCCGTTGAGGTACCGGTTGGTGAGCATGCCCTGGGCCAGGGGCGAGAAGGCGATGGACCCGGCACCCACCTGGTCCAGTGCCTCGTACAGGTTGGGCGTGCCGTTCTCGGTCCAGCGGTTGAGCATGGAGTAGCTGGGCTGGTGGATCAGCAGCGGCGTGCCCAGTTCCTTCAGGATGCGGGCAGCCTCGATGGTCTGCTCCGGCGTGTAGGAGGAGATGCCGGCGTAGAGGGCCTTTCCAGAGCGGACGGCGTAGTCCAATGCCCCCATGGTTTCCTCCATGGGGGTTTCGGGGTCCGGGCGGTGGCTGTAGAAGATGTCCACGTAGTCCAGGCCCATCCGCTGCAGGGACTGGTCAAGGCTGGAAATGAGGTATTTGCGCGAACCCCACTCGCCGTAGGGGCCAGGCCACATGTAGTACCCGGCCTTGGTGGAGATGACCAGTTGGTCCCGGTAGGGCTTGAAGTCGTCCTGCAGGTGCCTGCCGAAGTTGGTCTCCGCGGAGCCGTCCGGCGGGCCGTAGTTGTTGGCAAGGTCAAAGTGGTTGACGCCGAGGTCGAAGGCGCGGCGTAGGATGGCACCTTGTTCGTCGAAGCGCTTGTCATCACCGAAGTTGTGCCACAGGCCCAGGGAGACGGCCGGGAGCTTCAGGCCGCTGCGGCCGACGCGGCGGTAGGGCATGGAATCGTAGCGGTCCTCCGCTGCAGAATAAGTCATACGTTCCATCCTGCCAGCTGTGACGCGGGCAACAGACCCAAACGGCCAAGGTTACGGTTGGGGAGCCGGCAAAGCGCTGACGACGTCGGCAATCGCCTTCTCGTACTGCCGCGTCTGGAGGTAGTCGCTATGGCTCACAACCAGGAACTGGTAAGTGTAGGGATCCATCTCTTGGGCATAAGGATCCGTATCCACAACTTCAGTTCCGCCTGGGCCTGTGTACAGTACCGGAAATCCCAAGTAGTCGGTCTTGCGGTACAGGTTTACCCACCGGTTGCGACCGGGCCCGAGGATACTTCCAAGGCTCATTACGGCCGGGCCCGCCGGACCATTGAGTGATTCTCGCTCAATGAGTGGTCCTCCCGGCTCCAACAAGCCGGTTCGCGCGACAGGAGCAGTGGAGAGCACTGCTGGCCCGAAAAGCTCAGGAAAGAACCGGCCAAAGTACGGACGCAACTGTGTTCCGTAGGTCAGCAGTCCGATCCGATTGAATGGGAGGGTGGGGCGGGTTGCCCTCAAATGAAAGAGCGCGGCGACCGCGATAACGGCACCCAAGCTGTGTGCCGCGACCACCACTTTTCCTGTTCCTGGCGGCGGCGATCCCTCTGCGCCGTCCAACCAAGCGGCAATCCTTGCGGCAAATTCAGGAACCGCACGCTCACCATAGCTAGGAGGGCCGAACGGGTGGGCGGCCTTGGGCATAAAGCACATCAAATCCCAAAGGAGGGCCAGGGGTCGCGAGTTGGGCCTGGCTGACAGGACGGCCAGGGCAAGGATTGCCGCACCGGCAGCGACAAGGCCCAGAACTCCGAGTTCTTCGACAACCTCAATCATTACCGCCTCCCAGCCGGACTTCCATGACTCCTTAAAGGCGGCCAAGACCAAGGCCGCCAGCAGTCCCAGGAAGATAAAAAAGGCCAGCAGCGAGGCAACAGCTTCTGCCCTATGGGCGAGAGAAGCGGTGCGTCTGGAAGCTAGTAACTTCCGACCGGCAACTTTTTCCTGCGGCAACGGCCGGGCCACACCATAAGCGGCGAGCAAGTCGTCCACCGCGGCATCGGACGTGTTCCAAGCCATGGAATGCACTGCCCGCCAGGAGCAGAATCCCCAGATGACAGCTGCCAGGATAATCACACCGAGGAGCAAGCCGCTGAAGAGCGCAAAGACCGGCGGCGACTCCAACACGTCATCGACTACAGGTCCGTACCTCCACATCCCGTCGTCGCTGGTGCTGCGCCGCTCAAGATTGCCCTGCAAGAACGTTGCTGCCGCCCCCACTATCGCGCAGCTTAGGATGGTCGCGGCCCCCAAAGCCAGGGTGGAAAAGACTGCGGAGCCCTTACCCCGCCAGCCTAGCGACCGCTTGTCGTAATCCTTCCTGGGGAGCAGGCACATCAGGCCGATCAGTACCAGCATGGCGACCATGAGCCCTGCGGGAGCAGCGCTAAGGCCCAGCATGCCTGGTGCTCCCCCGGTTGAAGCCGTGTCCTCAGCGAATATGGAGGTGAGCACCGCCGTGGCTGCGCTAATGATTGCCGCAACGGCGATCGGCCCCCGCCACGAGCGACTAGCGTGCGAAGGGAGATCGGGGTTATCGGCAGATTTCCGAACCGTCTCTATGCCGGCTGTGGCGACAGCAGCAGCCCCCACCAGCCACGCGCACAACATCGCGAACCCGGCCGAACCCATCCGCTCCGGCATCAACTGTGGAACGCAGGCGCTAAAGAACGTATCCAAGCTTCGGCAGCCGTCCGCGATCCGCGGAAGAAATGCGTCCCAGGCTATGATGGCTGCTACCGCGCCCAATGCGGCCCACACGTGTAGCCATCCGTTGTAGCGAATCTCCTGCCGGGCTTCCCACAGATTCGGGATCATAAGGGTGGGGATCGCCGCTTGCGGTTCGCTGTCTGAGACAGGCGCTGCCGCCGCCGGACCGGGGCCGAGGTTGGGCCTGGGATGGAACCGGGTCCGGGCCAGGTAAGCGACGGCAGCGAGAACGCCCATGGCGACGAGGGGCAGCATGGTGAACAAGGCAATGCGCTGGCCTCGGGTCCAAAGTGCCAGTTCGTCCAAGAAAGCCGGCAATGTCGAGCAGATCTGCTCTTCCCGTGCCGGCAAGCCACCCTCTCCCGGCACGTCGGCCGGAAAACATTGGACCGCGATCAGGTCCAGCGAAACCACGGCGGCCGTCACCACAAAATACAGCGTGAGGACCAGGGCAAATAATCTGATGCGTCCCGCGCCGTCGCCGCCAGGACGCGCGTCGGCTGCATAGACCACAGGGACCTCCCCTGCCTCCCCAGGATCGGGAAACGTCACGCGGGGCAGGGGCCTGCTCCAGTAGGCAGTGTTGGTCAGTCCAAAAGGCATCAGCAGGAACCAGGCAGTCCGAACCGCGGCATCAGCGATCTTGCTGGCGAAGCCAACTCCGGTGAAACGTGCCAACCGGCCCCAAGAATATGCCTCCACCACACGAAGGCTGCCGTTAGTCGATTGGGCGTCGTCTCCTGCCTTCACCCGGTAGAAGCCGGCAAGGTCATCGCCCCAACAGAGCTCGACTTCCTCAGGAGTCAGCGTGGCGTTGCCAGATCGAAGCAGTTCATGCGGAGGAGTATTGCGGACCCCATGGATCCGGAGTTCAAGCGTCGGATGAACCTCCGTATCGCTATCCACTGGATCCCCCATCAAGGCCTCCAACGCCCGCACCCACACACCGAGCTGGCCCTTACGGCCAGTTAGTACGCGAATAGTACGCCTAGGATAACTCCAGTGTCTATACTAACCTTTCGCCGTTCTCGGCTTATTGGTTAGGATGGCGGCGCTCCACGGCGCCAGGGCGAGGGCCTCGCCCTCCAGGCCGCTCCCCTCGTCGGTCGCCAGCAGAACCGAGCCGGAAGCTCCGTCCAGCCGGACCTTGGCGTCCGAGAAGTTGATAAGCACCTCGACGCTGCCGCGGCGGAACCGCAGCCAGCGCTCGTCGTCGTCGAACGCCACCTCCGTCTCGGTGAACCCAAGCCCGGCCAGCTCGGCGTGCTCGCGCCGCAGTGCTGTCAACCGCCGGTAAAGGTCCAGCAGCCGGGCGTGTTCGCCCGTGGAGGCCTCATCCCAGTTCAGCTTGGACCGTCGGAAGGTCTCCGGGTCCTGGGGGTCAGGCACGACGGCGGGATCCCACCCCAAACGTTCGAATTCCTTGATGCGCCCTTCCGCCGTGGCCTTGCCAAGCTCGGGTTCCGGGTGCGACGTGAAGAACTGCCACGGGGTGGAGGCAGCGAACTCCTCACCCATGAACAGCATCGGCGTGAAAGGTGAGGTGAGGGTGAGCACCGCGGCCACGGCCAGCTGCCCGTAGTCCAGCGACTGCGAGAGCCTGTCCCCCGTGGCCCGGTTGCCGATCTGGTCGTGGTTCTGGTTGCAGACCACCAGCGCCGCGGGGTGCACCAGCGACGTGTTGATGGGCCGGCCGTGGTGGCGCCCGCGGAAGCTGGAGTAGCTGCCGTCGTGCAGGAACCCGTCCTTCAGCACCTTGGCCAGCACAGCCAGGGATTCGAAGTCGGAGTAATACCCGGTGGTTTCGCCGCTGACGTTGACGTGGACGGCATGGTGGAAGTCGTCGCTCCACTGCCCGGCCAGCCCGTAGCCGTTGGTGTCACGCGGGTACAGCAGTCGCGGGTTGTTCAGGTCGGACTCCGCGATGAGCGTTTTGGGCAGCCCGGTTTCGGCGGACACTGCGTCGCCCAGTGCGCCGAACTCCTCGAGGATGTGCACGGCACGCTCATCCCGCAGGGCATGCACGGCGTCCAGGCGGAGCCCGTCCACGTGGTAGTCCCGCAGCCACAGGGCAGCGTTGTCCAGGATGTACTCGCGCACCACGTCCGAGCCATGTCCGTCCAGGTTGACCGAGTCGCCCCAGGTGTTGGCGTCACCCTGCTTCAGGTACGGGCCGAATTTGGGCAGGTAGTTGCCGCTGGGCCCAAGGTGGTTATAGACCACGTCCTGGATGACGCCCAGCCCTGCCGCGTGGGCAGCGTCGACGAAGCGCTGGTAGGCGGCGGGGCCGCCATAACCCTCGTGCACGGCGTACCACTGGACGCCGTCGTAGCCCCAGTTGTGGGTTCCGTTGAAGCCGTTGACGGGCAGCAGCTCAATGAAGTCGATGCCCAGCTCAGCCAGGTAGCCCAGCTTCTCCGCGGCAGCGTCCAGGGTTCCCGAAGGCGTGAAGGTGCCCACATGGAGTTCGTAGATCACCGAGCCCTTGAGGTCCTTGCCGCCCCAGCCGGAGTCCTGCCACGGGTAGGAGGCCGGGTCGAACGTTCGGGACAGCTCGTGGACACCGGACGGCAGGCGCCGCGACCGGGGATCGGGGACAGGATGGCCGTCCCCGTCCAGCAGGTACCCGTAGTCCACTTCGCCGTCGCCGGGAGCGTCGGGGGCGGTCCACCACCCCTCAGAACCGGGCGCCGTGTCTTTCTTCAGCATGGGGTACTGCCGGCCGTTGGCCAGCAGGATCACGGATGTGGCGTCCGGGGCCCAGACATCGAAGCGCTCAGGACCAACATTGACCAGGGTCATGCGTTCTCTCCATCCACCGGTACCAGCAAAGCCACCGGGTAGGTACCCAGGACATCCGCCACCGAAACGCTGCCAGGCCCGTAGCCGGTCCCGGTGAGTTCGTCCCGCATGGGAACGGAAAGTTCGACGGCGGTGTCCCGCCAGCCGCCGCCGGCTTCCAGTCCTGCGGGGAGCCGGGTGGCAAGCGTCAGCGCCCCTGGCGACGTGTGCGGGGTGCCGCGGGAAAACGCCAGCAGGTGTTCGGCCGCCGCACCCGTGGCCGCCACCGGGCTGTAGCCCTGGAACAGTTCCGGCCGGTCACGCCGCAGGCGGAGTGCCCGCGAGGTGGCCAGGAGCTTGCTGGCTTCCGTTCCCGCTGCCGGCAACATCCCGCCGTCGATCCTTGCCAGCTCCTGCCGGCGGAGCGTGAAGTCCACGGGCCGGCGGTTGTCCGGGTCCGTCAGGGAGCGCTCCCAGAACTCACTGCCCTGGTAGACGTCCGGCACGCCGGGCATGGTGAGCTGGACCAGTTTCGCTGACAGGGAGTTGGACGCGGCGTGGGCGTCAATCCGTGCCACAAACTCCTCCACTGCCTTGTTCACCCGGGCGTCGTCGAACGCCGCGTCCACGGCTGCCTTCACGGCGGACTCAAAGTCCTCGTTGGGCTCTGTCCACTTCGTGGAGTTGCCGGCCTCGCGGGCCGCCTTCTCCGCGTACCCCTGGAGCCGCTCCCGGCTGGCGGGCCACGCGCCGATGATGGCCTGCCACAGCAGGTTCTCGTACGGGCCGTCCGGGATCGGCGCCAGTTCCCGCAGGGTATTCAGTGTGGCCGTCCACTCCTGCGGCAGTTCGGCGATCACGGAGATCCGCGCCCGGGCGTCCTCGCTGCGCTTGGTGTCGTGGGTGGACATCGTGGTCATGGACAGGGGCAGGTCCTCCTGCCGGCGGCGCATCCGGTGGTGGAACTCCTCCGGCGCGACGGCGAACTCGGTTGGTTCGGCGCCCACTTCGGTCAGCGTGCCCAGGCGGGTGTAGCGGTAGAACGCGGTGTCCTCGACGCCCTTGGCCATGACCATGCCGGAGGTCTGCTGGAACCGGACCGCAATCGGGTTTGCCGGGTCCAGCAGCAGCGGCAGGAGTGTTCCCACGGCCACGGCCAGGTCCGGCCGGTGTTCCGCGGCGGACCCGCACGCTTCCTTGAGGATCTCGGCGCCTGTGGGCAGGTAGGTCCGGTAGACCGGGAACGATGCGATGATTTCCGCGATGGCGTCGGCCGCCTGCTCCAAGGGCAGCCCGTAGGACTCCGGCACCAGGCGGGCCAGGCGCAGCACCTCGGACCTCAGGATGCCGTCCGCGATCATCCGCTTGGTGCCGCGGATCATTTCGGCGTAGTCCGCCGGTCCGGAAGCCCCGCGCAGGTCAGCGTCCAGGGCATCCAGCGCGGCCTGCCCTGCGGGGTCCACGAACACGCGGTCCACGTCCGCCAGGGCGTCGTAGCCGGTAGTGCCTTCGCAGGCAAAGTCCCCGGGGAGCACTTCGCCAGGCTCCAGGATCTTTTCCACCAGGACGTAGCCCCCGCCGGTGAGGTCCTTCAGCCAGCGCAGGTAGCCGGCCGGGTCCGCCAGACCATCGGGGTGGTCCACCCGGAGGCCGTCCACCAGTCCCTCGCGGAACCAGCGGCCCACCTCGGCATGGGCTTCCTCAAAGACCCGGGGAAGCTCAACCCGGATGCCCGCCAGCGTGGTGACCGCAAAGAACCGGCGGTAGTTGAGCTCGGCGTCGGCGCGGCGCCAGCCCATCAGCTCGTAATGCTGCCGGCTGTGGACGTCCTGCGGCGAGTCGCCTTCGGCGTAGGTGCCCGGCGCGAGCGGGAAGCGGTGGTCGTAGTAGCGGAGTTCGCCGTCCTTGATTTCCAGCTTGTCCAGGTCCGCGTCGGAGCCCAGCATGGGCAGCCGGATCTTGCCGCCGGCCAGGTCCCAGTCCACGTCGAAAGCCTCGGCGTAGGGCGAGCCCCGGCCTTCCCGGAGCAGCGACCACCACCACGGGTTCTGCGGGGGCGAGGCAACGCCCACATGGTTGGGGACGATGTCCACCAGGACGCCCATGCCATGCTCGCGGGCAGCCGTGGACAGAGCCAGCAGCCCTTCCGGGCCGCCGCGCTCCGGGTCCACCGCGGAGGGGTCGGTGACGTCGTAGCCGTGGTCCGAGCCCTGCTCCGCGGTGAGGATGGGCGAGAGGTACACCCAGTCCACACCCAGCGATTTCAGGTACGGGACCTGTTCGGCAGCATCGAACAGCGTGAAGCTGCTGCGGATCTGCAGCCGGTAGGTGGATGCGGGGGTCCTCATTTGTCAGATGCCTTCCGCGTGCCCACCTTCGTCGTCTTCCCCGGCTCTGCCACCACGGGCGTGCTGATGGACTCCGCCTCGCTGGTTGTGGACTGTGTCAGCGCGGCAAGCGAGGCGGCCACGGAATGGTCCGGCTCAACCTCCGGCACGGTGTGGGCCCGGAGGACCACCAGGGACTTGGCTTCCACGGGCAGCGGCTCGCCGGCGGAAACCGGTTCGGTGTCCGCGTTCTGCCCGGCGCTGTCGATAATGATGTCCCACGCCGGGGCGTACTCGTCGGACGGAAGCGTGAACTTGACCGTGTCGTCGTGGGCGTTGAAGTACAGCAGGAAGTTCACGTCGGTGATCCGGCGTCCGCGGCTGTCCTTGCCCTGGATGCCGTCGCCGTTCAGGAACACACCCACAGAGCGGCCGAACCCGCTGTCCCAGGCCTCTGGCTTCATGGTTTCGCCGTCCGGGTCCAGCCATACGATGTCCGGCAGGCGTTCACCTTCGCCCCGCAGGACGGGCCGGCCGTCGAAGAACCGGCTGCGACGGAACGTGGGGTGCTTGGCGCGGAGGGCGTTGACGGCTGCGGTGAACTCGACCAGTGGCTGGTCGATGGTCTCCCAGTTGATCCAGGTCAGCTCGGAGTCCTGGCAGTAGCCGTTGTTGTTGCCCTGCTGGGTGCGGCCCATTTCGTCGCCGTGCAGGATCATGGGCACGCCCTGGGACAGGAGCAGCGAGGCGAGGAAGTTCCGCTGCTGCCGGGCCCGGAGCGCAAGAATTTCGGGATCGTCCGTGGGGCCTTCAACACCGCAGTTCCAGGAACGGTTGTGGGATTCGCCGTCGTTGTTGTCCTCGCCGTTGGCCTCGTTGTGCTTCTCGTTGTAGGACACCAGGTCGTGGAGGGTGAAGCCGTCATGCGCCGTGACGAAGTTGATGGAGGCGACGGGGCGCCGGCCGGAGTGTTCGTAGAGGTCGGCCGAACCAGTGATGCGGGAGGCGAACTCGCCCAGCGTGGCAGGTTCGCCGCGCCAGAAGTCGCGGACCGTGTCCCGGTACTTGCCGTTCCATTCGGTCCACTGCGGCGGGAAGTTGCCCACCTGGTAGCCGCCGGGCCCCACGTCCCAGGGCTCGGCGATGAGCTTGACCTGCGAGACCACCGGGTCCTGCTGGATGAGTTCGAAGAAGGTGGACAGCTTGTCCACGTCGTAGAACTCGCGGGCCAGCGTGGAGGCGAGGTCGAAGCGGAAGCCGTCCACGTGCATCTCCGTCACCCAGTAGCGCAGCGAGTCCATGAGCAGCTGCAGGGAGTGGGGCTGGCGGACGTTCAGCGAGTTGCCGGTGCCCGTGTAGTCCATGTAGTACTTTTCGTCGCCCTCCATCAGCCGGTAGTAGGCGGCGTTGTCGATGCCCTTGAAGGACAGCGTGGGGCCGAGGTGGTTGCCCTCGGCGGTGTGGTTGTACACCACGTCCAGGATGACCTCAATGCCGGCTTTGTGCAGCGAGCGGACCATGGCCTTGAAATCCTGGACCTGCTGCCCGGTGTCACCGGTGGAGCTGTAGGTGTTCTGCGGCGCGAAGAAGCCGATGGTGTTGTAGCCCCAGTAGTTGGTCAGGCCCTTGTCCTGCAGCGTGCCGTCATTGACGAACTGGTGCACGGGCATGAGTTCGATGGCGGTGACGCCGAGTTTCTGCAGGTGCGCGATGACGGCAGGATGCGCCACCCCGGCATAGGTTCCGCGCTGTTCCTCGGGGACGTCCGGGTGCAGCTGGGTGAGGCCTTTGACGTGCGCCTCGTAGATGACGGACTGGTGGTAGGGAATCCGGAGGTTCTGGTCGCCCTCCCAGTCGAAGAACGGGTTGATGACCACGCCGAGCATCATGTGCCCGGCGGAATCCTCGTTGTTGATTGAGTCCTCTTCACCCAGGTTGTAGGTGAACAGCGACGGGTCCCAGTCCACCTGGCCGTGGATGGCCTTGGCGTAAGGGTCCAAGAGGAGCTTGTTCGGGTTGAAGCGGTTGCCGGAGGCGGGATCGTAGGGTCCGTGGACACGGTAGCCGTACTTCTGGCCGGGCTGGACCTGCGGGATGTAGCAGTGCCACACATAGCCGTCCACCTCGTCCAGGGTGATGCGGGTTTCTTCGCCGTCGTCATCAAAGAGGCACAGTTCCACTTTTTCTGCTCGTTCGCTGAACAGGGCAAAGTTGGTGCCGGTGCCGTTGTACGTGGCGCCAAGGGGATAAGCCGATCCGGGCCAGACTTCCATAATGCTCCTCATCGTTGGTCGGCAGCGGTACTGAACCGCCCCCAGCTGCCGTGCGAACTATGCCTACCGTAGCGGGTGGCTGTGACTTCCACGTTTCCGGCCACCCGAATTGCTAAGCATGCTGACTTTACCCCAAACATCGGGAATCGCGTTGGCGATTACGCCAGCAGTGATCGGACCTCCTGAGTAGAAGTCCGACGCCGACCTGCCGGCTTTGCCGTGCAGCGCCGCTCCCAGCGCGGCAAGTGCAGCCCACCGGCCGTCCTCGTCGGTATTGTTGGTGGCCGTGTTTTGAACGTTGGGAACCGGTAACCGGAAGCGTCCGACGTCGGGTCCCGCCTGGGCGAGCAGTGCGCCGATGACACCGGCCAGGACGTCTCCGCTGCCGGCGGTGGCCAGCCAGGGCGTTCCGTCCGCCTGGCTGTACACATCACCGGTAGGGGCAGCCACCAGGGTGGACGCTCCTTTCAGCAGGACGGTGGCGCCGGTCCGGGCGGCGGCGCGGCGGACGGCGCCCAAAGTTGCGGCTTCCACCGCGTCCCGGTCCTCCGACCCGCCCATGCGCTGCAGAAGCGAGGCTAGCTCGCCGGCGTGCGGGGTCAGGACCACGTGCGGGGCGAGCGTCTCGGGAAGCGCGGGCAGGGCTCCGGCGTCCGCCACCGTGGGGAGCCCGGAGTCCACGGCGTCCCGGGCCCGTGCCAGCTGCCCATGGTCTTCGGTCCCCATCCCGGAGCCCACCAGCCAGGCCTGCACCCGGTTGTCGGCCACGGTACCGGTGCTGCACACAACTTCCGGGCATGAATGCCGCACCAGGTCGGCCACCTCGGGCGGCCCAAGGTACCTCACCATTCCCACGCCAGCCGCGAGGGCACCGCGGCAGGCCAGGACCGCGGCCCCGGGGTAGGCGGCAGATCCCGCGACCACACCCAGGACCCCGCGCGAATACTTGTGGGCGCGGCGGGCGGGGCTTGGCAGGAGCGCGGCGAGGTCCGCGTCCTCCAGCCGGCGCAGCGGCGGACTGGGAAAGTTGTCTTCGATGCCGATGGGCACCGCCTGCACCCGGCCGGCATAGTCCGCGCCGGGATCCGCGAGCAGGCCGCACTTGGCAGCCCCGAACGTGACGGTCAGGTCAGCCGCCAGCACCGGCGCAGCGGCGCCGCCGGTGTCGGCGTCCACGCCGCTGGGCAGGTCGCAGGCCACCACGAACCCATGCCTCTCGACCCGGCGGGCTTCCACGATGGCCTCGACGAACGTTGCGGCGCTCCCCCGCAGCCCGCCCTTGGCTCCGGTTCCCAGCACGGCATCAATCACGACGTCCGCTCGCGCGGCTTCCGCCGCCAGCCCACCCAGTACCGCCTCCGTTAGTTCATGGGCACGCCCGCCGGCGCCCTCAAAAGCAGCCAGCGCCTGGGGGTGGCCCATCCCCGAGGTGAGGACCGCCGTCGTACGCATCCCGCGCGCGGCAAGGAACGCAGCCGCGTAAAGCCCGTCCCCGCCGTTGTTGCCCTTGCCGGCGAGCACCACCAGGCGTGTGCCGTAGATGCGCCGGCCGCGGCTGCGGAGTTCCATGATGACGGCGTTGGCCAGCCCGTGCGCAGCGCGCTGCATCAGCGCGTCACCCAGCCCGGCAGCCAGGAGTGGCTCCTCGGCGGCCCGGACCTGCGTTCCGGTGAAGGCGCTGATCATCTGGTCAGGTCATCTGCTCAGGCGGATGCCCGGGCCCGGTGCCTGCTCAGCCCTCGGCCAGGACCGTGGCGGTGGCGATCCCGCCGTCATGGCTGATGGAGAGGTGCCAGCGCTTGACGCCCTTGGCTTCGGCGACGGCCAGCACGGTGCCCTTGACCTGGACGGTGGGGCCGTTGTGGTCCAGACCGATCCAGCAGTCCTGCCAATTCATGCCGGCGGGTGCCCCCAATACCTTAGCCACGGCTTCCTTGGCAGCGAACCGGGCGGCCAGGGACCGGGTGTTCAGTTCCCGCTCGGCGGGGACGAACAGCCGGTCCCGGAGGCCCGGTGTGCGCTCAAGCTGGCGGCCGAACCGCTCGATGTCTACGACGTCTACCCCAATGCCTACGATCATGGCACTACTCTACGGTCACGCTCTTGGCGAGGTTGCGCGGCTGGTCCACGTCGTAGCCCTTGGCCGCGGCGAGTTCCGCGGCGAAGATCTGCAGCGGGACGGTGGTCAGCAGCGGCATCAGCAGGGTGGGCGTCTCGGGGACGTAGAAGACGTGCTCGGCGTAGGCCTTGACCGCTTCGTCGCCTGCTTCGGCAATGACCAGGGTGCGGGCGCCGCGGGCGCGGACTTCCTGGATGTTGCTGATCACCTTGGCGTGCAGCGATTCGCGGCCGCGCGGGGACGGCACGATCACGAACACCGGCTGGCCTTCATCGATCAGGGCGATGGGGCCGTGCTTGAGCTCGCCGGCGGCGAAGCCCTCGGCGTGGATGTAGGCGATCTCCTTGAGCTTCAAGGCGCCCTCGAGGGCCACCGGGTAGCCGACGTGCCGGCCCAGGAACAGCACGGACTTCTCGTTGGCCATGCTCCGGGCCAGTTCACGCAGCGGACCTGCGTTGTCCAGGATGGTCTGGATCTTCTCCGGGATCTTGTTCAGGTCCGCCAACACGTCCCTGATCTGGCCGGAGAAGATGTTGCCGCGCAGCTGTGCCAGGTACATGCCCAGCAGGTAAGCGGCCGTGATCTGGGCCAGGAACGCCTTGGTGGAAGCCACCGCGATCTCCGGGCCGGCGTGCGTGTAGAGCACGGCGTCGGACTCACGCGGGATGGTGGAGCCGTTGGTGTTGCAGATCGAGATGGTCTTCGCGCCCTGTTCCCGGGCGTAGCGGACGGCCATCAGGGTGTCCATCGTCTCCCCCGACTGGGAGATGGACACTACCAGGGTGTTCGCGTCTAGGATCGGGTCGCGGTAGCGGAACTCGTGCGCCAGCTCCACCTCGGTGGGGATCCGGCACCAGTTCTCGATCGCGTACTTCGCCACCGTCCCGGCGTACGCGGCCGTGCCGCAGGCCAGCACGATGATCTTGTTGACCTGCTTCAAAAGCTCCGGATCGATCCGGATCTCGTCCAGGGTCAGCTTCCCGTCCAGGTCCGAACGGCCCAGCAGGGTCTGCGCCACGGCGTCTGGCTGGTCATGGATTTCCTTCTCCATGAACGAGCTGAAACCGCCCTTCTCAGCCGAGGCCGGGTCCCAGTCCACGTGGTACTCCTTGCCGTTGGCCGGGTTGCCGAAGAAATCGGTAATGTCCACCGTGTCGGCGGTGATCGTGACAATCTGGTCCTGGCCCAGCTCCACCGCGCGGCGGGTGTAGTCGATGAACCCGGACACATCCGAGCCCAGGAAGTTCTCCCCCTCGCCCAGGCCGACCACCAGCGGCGAGTTCCGGCGCGCGGCCACCACCACATCGGGCTGGTCAGCGTGCACGGCAAGGAGGGTGAAGGCGCCCTCAAGGCGCTGGCAGGCAAGCTCCATCGCCCGGGTCAGGCCGCCGTCGGACGTGTCCCCGCCCAGCTTGTTCCGGAAAATGTCCGCCAGCAGCGCCGCGGCGACCTCGGTGTCCGTCTCGGACGCGAACTCCACGCCCTTTTCCAGCAGCTCCACCTTCAGCTCGGCGAAGTTCTCGATGATCCCGTTGTGGATCACGGCGAGCTTGCCGCCGTCAGCCAGGTGCGGGTGAGCGTTGCGGTCCGTGGGCCCGCCGTGCGTGGCCCAGCGGGTGTGGCCGATACCGGTCACCGTCTCCGGCAAAGGCCGCGCCTCCAGCTCCGCGATCAGGTTGCTCAGCTTCCCCGACTTCTTCCTTGCCTCGATGCTGCCGTGGGACACCACAGCCACCCCCGCGGAGTCGTAGCCCCGGTACTCCAGGCGGCGCAGCCCCTCCAGGACAACATCCAAAGCATTGTGACCGGCAATTACACCGTCAACCGGACGGCCCACATATCCCACGATTCCACACATAGGCTAAAGACTATCGGCTGGGAGCCCTAGCTCTAAACCGCCTCGCACGGGCCTGTGGACTCGAGTGTGGCGGCTGCACGCCGCCCGGAGAGAGACGCCTGCATTTCGCTATGTGCCGGGGGCGGGGCAGAATCACTAGCGTGACTTTGCAACGCAACGAGGCGAATGGAGAGGGTGTCTCCCCGTTCGTGGAGCTGGACCGGCAGACCTGGTCCAGGCTGGCAGCCCAGATGGAACAGCCTCTTAATGAAGAGGATATCGTCCGCCTGCGCGGCCTTGGCGATCCCCTGGACATGAGGGAGATCCGCGAGGTCTACCTGCCCCTCTCCCGCCTCCTGCACCTGTACGTCGAGGCGGCAGGCCAGCTGCACGCGGCCACCACCACGTTCCTTGGCGAGCAAACCCAGCGCACCCCGTTTGTGATCGGCGTGGCGGGTTCGGTGGCGGTGGGCAAGTCAACCATTGCCCGCGTACTCCGCGAGATGCTGCGCCGCTGGCCGGGCACCCCGAACGTGGAACTGATCACCACCGATGGTTTCCTTTACCCCCTGGCCGAACTGAAGCGGCGCCAGCTGCTGGACCGCAAGGGTTTCCCCGAGTCCTACGACCGCCGCGCGCTGCTCCGGTTCGTGAGCGAGATCAAGAGCGGGGCAGAGGAGGTCCGGGCGCCCTGGTACTCGCACGTCACGTACGACATTGTTCCGGACAAGGAAGTGGTGGTCCGCCGGCCGGACGTCCTGATTGTGGAGGGACTGAACGTGCTGGCCCCCGCGCGCCCCCGGCATGACGGCCGGCAGGGCCTGGCGCTGAGTGACTTCTTCGACTTTTCCATCTATGTGGATGCCAAGACGTCCTACATCGAGGAATGGTACGTGGACCGGTTCCGGAAGCTGCGGAGCACGGCGTTCGCGCAGCCGGAGTCCTACTTCCACCGGTATGCCAGCCTGTCCGACGACGAGGCCGAGAGCACGGCCCGGGACATCTGGAAGCGCATCAACGAGCCCAACCTTGAGGAGAACGTCCTACCCACCCGCGGGCGGGCGCAGCTGGTGCTCACCAAAGAGGCGGACCACACGGTGCGGCGCATGCTGCTACGGAAGGTGTAGCACAGGTGTGCTACGGCTGCCCGCCTGATTCGGATCCTTCGGTTCCCAGCCGCCGGAGCTTTGCCCGCTTCCTCGCCACAGGCGCGGGGCTGACCGTCCTGACAGCCTGCACGCCGGAGGCACCCAAGGTGGCGCCGCCGTCGTCCTCTCCTTCGGCGTCCCCCTCCCCCGCTGCCGTGACCGCTTCGGCAACCCCGACGGCGGAGTCCGCCACGTTGCCGCCCGCGCCTCCGGAGCCGGTCCCGACGCCTTCTCCCTCCGCCGCGCTGCCGCGGCAGTTCTCCCTGGCGGACCCGGCGAGCCCGTGGCTGATCGTGAACAAGCACCGGCCGCTGGTGCCGGCGGCGTACGCGCCGGCCGACCTGGTGCGTCCCGCCGTCACGATGACTGTGTCCGGGGAGGCGTCACTCCTGAACAGCACGACGGCGGCCGCCGCGGAGGCGATGTTCGCGGCGGCCGCGCGCGATGGGGTGTCCATGGTGCTGGCGAGCGGCTACCGCTCGTACGCGACACAGGTGGCCACCTACAACGGCTACGTTGCGGCCCGCGGCCAGGCCGACGCCGACAATGCCAGCGCGCGCCCCGGCTATTCGGAGCACCAGACGGGGTGGGCGTTCGATATTGCCGACGGCGGGGGCGCGTGCGGATTCCAGCCGTGCTTCGCGGACCAGCCCGCCGCCGTGTGGGCGAAGGCGAACGGACACAGGTTCGGGTTCGTGGTGCGGTACCCATGGATGTTCCATCCGATTACCGGGTACTACTACGAGCCGTGGCACCTGCGGTACATCGGCGTGGAGGCCGCCACGGATATGGCGCACCGGGGCATTTTCACGCTGGAGGAGTACTTCGGCGTGGAGGCGGCGCCGGGGTATCCCTAAGGCTGTACATTGGCCGCATGGGGGACAATCGCGGCGCGGACCCGCAGAGCGAAATCGACAGCATCGTTGGACGCATCGGGGCTGCGGCGCGGGAGGACCTGACGCGGCGTAAGCCCCTCGACGAGAAGCAGATCGCTGCGCTGAGCTCTTCCCTGGCCTTCACGCAGGAACTCAGTTTGGGCACTCTTCAGGCGCTCGACAAGGATTTGGCCAGGTCCGACAGCCTAGCGATGTCCGGGGTCTTCGCGGATTTTAGCGGTGGACCTGGGGTTGCCCCTTTCCTAATACGTTTCTGTTCCCCTCCCAGCGCTCCTCCTTTGGCTCCCCGTCCAGCGGGTGCTGTAGACGCGGCGCTTTACGACATGCTGTTGTTCCGCGACATTCTGTTGGCGCACGGCAGCATTATGTTTTTCCGGTGTCACACTCGGGTGAAAGAGATCCTCAGCCTCAGCCCGGAGGTCAGCTTGGCAAGGGGCGGTGTGATCCAGTACGGCGCGAGCGAAGTAGTTCTGCTGCTCAACACGGCACATTCAATAGCTGCGCTTCAGCTCAGGCAGACCTCGGCGGGCATAACGGGCAACATGGGCTACTCGGGCCTTGATGCCTATGCAGACGCTCAGGACAACTGCCACTTCATGACCGCTGAGTTCGCGAAGTGGATACTCCGCCGGAGACCCCGCCACCAGGAAGTGGCCGCGCCTGCGAGCAGGGGCCGGTTGGCCAATTTCTGCATTTCGCCGTCGGAACTGGATCCGGAGCTGCTGCTGGCTGAACTTTCTAAGGTGGACGTTGACCGTCAGGCCTCCGTCCTGGCCCAGTCGAACGCACTGGACGTCAGATTGACACGTCCAGGGCGCGCCAAAAGCCTCCGGACAGATTTTCGTGGCATCAGTGATCGGGGTGTCCGGAGTTTTGATGTACGTACACTCCCCGGCGCGACCAATGCCGGTGATGCTTTTGAAGCGCACATCTGGCGTCGCCAGTCGAAAGAGGCTGCCCATCAATTCAAGATTGTTTGTTGGGTGGCGGGCCCACTCGCAGCCTTAGTAATTTCGTTCTGGCTCACGTGGCCGATGGTTCAGCAACTACTGTCAGGGCCTCCCACCAAGGATTGGCCCGGAGTACTTGCCTTTTTCCTGGCCGAACTGCTCGGCGGGACCTTTTTGGCAATGGGGGCTACATCGTTACTGAACCTGCGGACGGACGGCTTCTTCGCGATGGCTCGTGCCATGAGTCAATTCACAGTACTGCAGGGCCAGCGCACCCCTGAATTCCTCGCGGCCCTTCATACGCTCCGCCCGGAACTAATGCGGAACTTAAACTCCAGCCGTTTGCCTCGCTTCTTCTCATTTTGCTTCAACAAAGATGGAGCACTGCTGATTGGGGGTGGCTGGAGACCCGACATCATAGCTACCTTTCCCTGGGAAACCGTGCGCGGCATCGAGCCCGACCGGCCGTATGCGGCAGGTCCGGACCCCAGTGGGGTACAGCTAAGGGTTGACCACCACGGGGCGGAAGTTACGTTGGCCTTCCCGCTGGAGCGGGCAAAAGTGGCGTGGACGTCGCGCACATACTTGGAGGACAAGCCCATTGAAGCGACCTTGGGGATGATCCAAGGCTTACGGACGCTCAGAAGGATGGATTCTGTCGGGTCAGGCTTTGGTGATTGGTCGCGTCCGAACGCTCAAGCCACGGCAGCCCAGCTTCGAGCGCGGAGCCAGCAGATCTGGCGCGGCATTGTCGGCGCCGCACTTATCTGTCTCGCCAGTCCGCTGATCCTAGTGTTGTTCCTGCGATAGGTGTTGGCCGGGCAGGGCAGCTGTAACAATCCTTCGTCCCCTTTGGGTTAGCGTGGGTGTCATGCTGACTGGATTCAAGAATTTCATCATGAAGGGCAACGTCGTTGACCTTGCCGTCGCCGTTGTGATCGGTACCGCGTTTGGTTCGGTGGTGACGGCGCTCGTGAACAAGGTGCTTATGCCGTTTGTCGCTGCTGTGGTGGGGTCGCCGAACTTTGACAGCTTTGCGAGGGTCGACCTGAACGGGAACGCCATCGAGTTCGGCGTCCTGCTCACCGCGATCGTCAATTTCCTGCTGATTTCGGCTGCCATCTACTTTGTGGTGGTGCTGCCGATGAATCTGATGATCGAGCGCCGGAACCGCCGGCTTGGCATCAACGAAGACGTGAAAGCAGAGTCTGCCGAGGACCCGCAGATCGCGCTGCTGACCGAGATCCGTGATGCCCTGAAGAGCCGAACTTCCTGACCCGCCCGGATATTGTGGCCCGCCTCCCAGGGGGAGGCGGGCCACATCTGTTTGTTGCCGGTTACTCGCTGACCAGTTCCAGGGCGAGTTCGGTGCGGACCACCTGCGCGAGGTGCTCTGCAATGGACTGGGCGGTTTCCTCGTCGCCTGCTTCCACCATGACGCGGACTACGGGTTCGGTGCCGGAGGGGCGGAGCAGGACACGGCCGGTTTCGCCGAGCGCTGCTTCCGCTGCAGCGACGGCCTGTGCGAGGACATCGCTGCTGCCGACCCGGCTGCGGTCCACGCCCCTGACGTTGATGAGCACCTGCGGGAGCTTGGTCATTACTGTGGCCAGTTCCTTGAGCGGCTTCTTGGTCAGCGCAACCTGGGCGGCGAGCTGCAGGCCCGTGAGGAGGCCGTCTCCGGTGGTGGCGTAATCGGAGAAGATGACGTGTCCGGACTGTTCGCCGCCGAGGTTGAACCCGCCCTCGCGCATGCCCTCGAGGACGTAGCGGTCTCCCACTGCTGTTTCGCGGATGCTGATGCCGGCTTCGCGCAGCGCGAGCTTCAAGCCGAGGTTGCTCATGACGGTGGCGACCAGGACGTCGTCCTTCAGCTTGCCGGACGCTTTGAGCGCGACCGCGAGGATGGCCATGATCTGGTCGCCGTCCACCTCGTTACCCTCGTGATCCACTGCGAGGCACCGGTCAGCGTCGCCGTCGTGGGCGATGCCGAGGTCGGCGCCGTACTTCACCACGGCTTCCTTGAGCGGGCCGAGATGGGTGGAGCCGACGCCGTCGTTGATGTTGAGTCCATCCGGTTCCGCACCGATAACGATGACATCCGCGCCGGCGTCCTTGAAGACCTGGGGCGAGCAGCCGCTGGCGGCGCCGTGCGCGCAGTCCAGGACCACAGTGAGCCCGTTCAGGTTGTGCGGCAGGGTGCTGAGGAGGTGGACGATGTAACGGTCCTCGGCGTCGGAGAAGCGCTGGATGCGTCCCACGTCGGCGCCGGTGGGGCGGACTGCCTCATTGCCCATCTGGGCCTCTATCGCGTCCTCCACGTCGTCGGGGAGTTTCTGGCCGCCGCGGGCAAAGAACTTGATCCCGTTGTCGGGCGCCGGGTTGTGGGAGGCGGAAATCATGACACCGAAATCCGCGTCAAGGTCTGCCACCAGGTAGGCTGCGGCGGGCGTGGGGAGGACGCCGGCGTCGTAGACATCGATCCCTGAACTGGACAGCCCGGCTTCCACAGCAGCGGCGATGAACTCGCCGCTGGCGCGGGGGTCGCGGGCCACCACGGCGCGGGGCCTCGAGCCGTTGGAGTTGCGGTCGTGGCCAAGCACGACGGCAGCCGCCTGGGCCAGCTGCATGGCCAGCTCTGCTGTCAGCAGGCCGTTGGCCAGCCCCCGGACACCATCAGTTCCAAATAATCTAGACACCGGTCAAGTCTAGAGGATGGGGCTGGCTGGGCTGCATCTGAGTAGCCAGTGCGTCCGGGCCGGATCTACTTGCCAGTACCTGCACTTAGCCAAGGGTAATTACTGGGACTACTTGGTTTTTTTCGGTGCTACCTGTCTTTGGCGAAAAGCCTCGCCACGCCTATTTCGCCACCCCTACGATCCATGCATGACACCTAGCTATGGGGGCTTGGCGCTCGAAATTGTAGTACCGGTCTATAACGAAGAAGCGGTACTCGAAAGCAGCATCACAAGGCTCGCCGAATATCTGACGCACGAAATGCCGTCGACGTGGAAAATTACCATCGCCGATAATGCAAGCACCGACCGTACTCCGGTGATTGCCGCTCGACTCAGCGAGCATATGCCAAACGTCAATTACCGCCGGCTCGAGGTTAAAGGCCGCGGACTCGCCCTGAGAGATGCGTGGGGTGCTTCGGAGGCAAAAGTCCTGGCTTACCTGGACGTTGATCTGTCCACGGATCTTGCTGCGCTGCCGCCATTGGTTGCCCCTTTGCTTTCCGGGCATTCCGACATTTCCATTGGCACCCGGCTAGGCCAGAACTCGCGGGTAAGCCGCGGTCCCAAGAGGGAGTTCATCTCCAGGTCCTACAATTTCCTGCTCCGCCGGACCATGCAGGTGCGTTTTTCTGACGCCCAGTGCGGGTTTAAGGCAATCCGTGCCGACGTTGCCAAACGGATTCTTCCGCACGTGGAAGACAACGGGTGGTTCTTTGATACGGAACTGCTGATTATCGCGGAACGATCAGGACTTCGTATCCACGAAATCCCGGTTGACTGGGTGGACGATCCGGACAGCCGGGTGGACATCAAGCAGACCGCGCTCGATGACCTGCGGGGTATGGTCCGCGTAGCCGGCTCCTTGGTCAGGGGTGTGATTCCCGTGCAGGCAATCTACGCTGAGCTGGGGCGGCGCCCAATTGTGCCGGTGGGCCGGCCGAGCTTCTTTGGTCAAGTGCTGCGCTTCGGCGTCGTGGGAGTAGCGTCGACGCTCGCTTTCGCCCTGCTGTATCTCATCCTGCAGGGCCCGTTCGGTGCCCAGGAAGCGAACTTCCTGGCACTTCTGCTAACGGCTGTCGGTAATACCGCCGCCAATCGGCGCTTTACATTCGGCATTAGTGGTCCGGAGAAGTTGTTCACTCAGCAGTTACAAGGCCTTATCGTCTTCCTGCTGGCTTGGAGCATCACCTCCTCCTCGCTGTTGGTCCTGCACGCGGCTCAGCCCGACGCCGCGCCAAACCTCGAACTGCTCGCCCTGACGGCGGCAAACATCCTTGCCACACTGATGCGGTTCGTACTCCTGCGGCTGTGGGTGTTCCGGGTGCGGCAAAGTAGCAAACAGACGACGCTTGGGACATTGCTTCAAGCCAGGGAAGCTGTCCGGTGAAAGTTGCAGAACTCCACCCGGTTAACACATCTTTAGTCGACGGCCCGAATTCCACCCCACGCTGGCATTCTTTCGCCCTACTGGTTCTGCTTTTGTCTTCCGCCGTTTTCTACATCTGGGGTATTGACCGGAATGGGTGGGGAAACGCCTACTACTCAGCAGCAGTGCAAGCGGGCCAGTACGACCTGAGAGCCCTGTTTTTCGCGTCAGCCGATTGGGGTAACTCGATAACGGTTGATAAGCCTCCTCTCAGTCTGTGGCTTATGGGCTTGTCCGTTCACATGTTCGGCCTCAGCTCTTGGTCGATAATGCTGCCGCAGGCAGCGATGACAGTCCTGAGCACTTTTCTTGTATATCGGTTGACGAAGCGCTGTTTCTCGTTTTCCTCGGCTCTGTTTGCTGCAGCGGCGTTTGCATGCACGCCCATCACCGTCTTACTAGCGCGCTACAACAACCCGGATCCCCTGATGGTCCTTCTCATGGTGGCAGCCCTCTACGCAGGCGTCCGTGCCACCGAGTCCGGGCGTTATAGGTTTCTTTACCTAACCGCCCTACTGCTTTCGCTGGGTTTTCTGACTAAACAGCTTCAGGCGTTCCTGGTTTTGCCGGCGATAGTTCTTACTTTTGTGTTGTTCTCCCCACTCACGTGGCGCAGGAGACTGGCCGCAATCATCAGCGCAGGTGCCTTGTTGGTCCTCGGTTCCTTGCTGTGGCCGGTTTTCGTCGATTCGACACCTGCCGAGACCCGCCCCTACGTTGGAGGATCGCAAACCAACAGCATGCTCGAACTAACTTTGGGTTATAACGGTCTCGATCGAGTACTGCACCAGGAAGAGGCGCCATCCACGACCCTTATCCCAGAGCAATTTCGGAGTGTCGCTTCGGACGCGGGACTATTCCGTCTGTTCAACGCCAACTACGGACAAGAAATAGGCTGGCTTCTACTGCCTGGTATAGCTGCCTGCTTGGTAATACTGCTTAGGCTCTTGCGCCGTGGCTACAACCGAAAACAAGCCCTGCTCGCTTGCGCATCAGTGGTATGGATGATGACGACTTACCTGGTTCTCAGCTTCATGGGAAACAATTTTCACTCCTATTACACCGCGGCTCTCGCAGTTCCCATGGCCCTGTGTTTGGGTCTGGGTTTGGAATCACTAACCAGGAGCAGGACATCAACCGCAGGCCGATTTTGCGTGGCGGCCATTTTGGTTGCCAGCCTCGTGTTCTCGCGAGCTATGTGGCAGCTGAGCGATGCATTTCCGGAGTGGCTTGGCACGGTGGCATTTCTGCTGGGCCTTTGCACGGCGGCAGCACTTTCGGTTCCAGCCCCTAGAGCTTGGATTCCCCGTACGGCAACGTGGCTCGCGGCAGTTATCCTTCTGATCGGGCCCGTCTACTGCTCGGCGCTGACGCTGGCCTCCCCACAAAGCGGTTCTAACCCGTTATCGGGAGGCGTAACGAAAAATCCCAACACCCTTAGTCGTTTCCTGGCAGATGTAAAACGGGGCGATCCCGCATGGGCTGCTGGTATCGCACTCGGATCCGCACCTACCCCTCGACTAGCAAATTTTCTTCACAACGCCCCGGCCGACTGCACCTGGGGTGCCGCAACCTATCCAGGTCAGACAGCCGCGCGCTACCAACTAGCAATAGAACGCCCCGTAATGGCTATTGGTGGTTTCGCCGCGACTGATCCAAGTCCAACCCTTCAGCAGTTTAAGGATTGGGTTTCGTCACGGGACGTATGTTATCTCGTCGAACAACCAAGCCAACTCGAAGTGCCGGGCAATAGCCCAGAGCTCATTGCAATTCAGGAATGGGTTACCAATACCTACGAATCGGAGGAGATCGATGGGATCACTGTCTACGACCTCGCTTCCTGAACCCACGACAGCGCAACAGCAGAATAAGGACGGAAGGTGGAGTCGGCATCTGCCCACACTGGTACTGGCCGTCATAGCGGGTGTCGTCTACTTCTGGGACCTCACCATAAACGGTTGGGGCAACCCGTACTACGCCGCTGCAGCACAAGCAGGGTCCCAGGACTGGATCGCCCTATTCTATGGATCAGCCGACGCGGGAAACGGCCTCACAGTCGACAAACCGCCATTCCACTTGTGGCTCATGGCTTTGTCCGTACACGCCTTCGGCCTCAGTTCGGCCTCTGTGCTGGTACCGCAAGCCGTAATGGGTGTAGCAACAGTGCTGCTAGTACATGCCACAGCACTGGCGTGGACTGGGCAACGGCAGGCCTTTATGGCTGGGCTCTTCGTCGTATTGACTCCGGTGACATCGATTGTTTTTCGCTTCAACAACCCGGATGCCTTATTGCTCCTGCTGTGGGCGTTGACCGCCTACTTCTCAGTAAGAGCTGTAAAACGCAACCAGGTGCGAGATATCTATCTGGCCGCTTTTATTTTGGGCTTGGCTTTCTTATGCAAACAGTTCCAAAGTTGGATCATTGTACCGGCCCTCGGAATCTCCTTCCTTACGTTCGGCTTCGGGACTCTTTGGTCGCGGGTTCGGCAGCTCGTACTGGCTGGACTGGCGATGATCGCCCCTGCTTCGCTATGGATAGCCATCGTTGAACTGACGCCCGCCTCCGGCCGTCCCTGGATCGGCGGATCGACGGCAAACAGTTTTCTCGAACTCACATTCGGTTACAACGGTTTCGGGCGTCTTACCGGGCAGACCGATCTTGGCGCCGTGAACCCAAAGGACTTCGAGGGTGTTGTGGGCCAAGACGCCAGCCTTATACGGCTTCTCACTATCAACTACGCCCCCGAGGTCGCTTGGTTTCTACCATTGGCGATTGTCGCGAGTCTGTCTATAACAACCACACTCTGCCGCCGCCGGTACAGCCGGCAGGACTCGTATGCAGCTAGCTTTATCCTCATCTGGTTCCTCACAACGTTTTCGGTGTTGAGCTTCATGACCGGAGACATTCACCCTTACTACACAGCGATGGTTGCCATACCCATGGCGTTTCTGTCGGCGCATGCCTGTGAACAGCTGTGGGTGAATCGAATGAAGGCCGGATACGCACGTGGAGCAGCGTTCATCACCCTTTTCTGTGTTTTGCTAGCCTCCGGCATGCTCACATGGTTTGACGGTTGGAACCCCTGGGCAGCAACCACCATCAAACTGGCTGCCCTCGCTTCGGCATGTATCTTATTTCTTCCACGACCAGGCAAACGGCCTCATACAACTCAGCTCGCAGTTTTCGTAGCAGCCGCATCGGTGCTGCTAATCCCAACACTTTTTATCGTCGAGTCAATAACAACGCCACAACAGGGTTCGTTTCCAATCTCCGGGCCGGTTCCAACTGCTGAGAGCTGGCACAAACGTGATGCCGAACAACTCCGGCTGGGCGAGAAAACTAAGTACGCACTGGCGCGAGGAGAGCCTGTCATCCCGGAAATTGCAGCATATATCGAGGATGTAAGTGAGGGAACCCGCTGGGCGGCAGCCACGACGGGCAGCGAGAACGCTGCCCTATACCAACTGTGGACCAAACGTCCCGTCATGTCGATTGGCGGCTTTTCAGCCTTGGACTCGTTTCCGACTCTTGCAGCGTTTCGGGATCTCGTAAAGGACGAAAACATCCGTTATTACGTACACCAACCAGGCATTCTCCACTGGTCCGCAAGTAGCAACACGCTCTCGGTCGTCGCTTGGATCGAAAGCAACTTCGAGTATCAAGAATTTGACGGTGTACGTCTGTACGATTTGGCCCGGCCCATTCAATGAATACTTAAAGCAGAAGCCCGCCCCGCCGAACGGCGGGACGGGCTTCTGTGAAAGCGGTTTTAGCGCTTGGAGTACTGCTGGGCCTTGCGGGCCTTCTTGAGACCGGCCTTCTTACGCTCGATAACACGGGCGTCGCGGGACAGGTATCCAGCCTTCTTCAGGGTGGCGCGGTTGTTCTCGACGTCAATCTCGTTCAACGAACGGGCGATGCCGAGACGCAGCGCACCGGCCTGGCCGGAAATGCCGCCGCCGTGGATGCGGGCGATGACGTCGTAGGCGCCTTCGAGATCGAGGATCTTGAAGGGCTCGTTGACGTCCTGCTGGTGCAGCTTGTTCGGGAAGTAGTTGTCCAGCGCGCGGCCGTTGATGGTCCACTTACCGGTGCCTGGCACAACGCGGACGCGTGCAACGGCTTCCTTACGGCGGCCAACAGCTGCGCCGGCAACGGTCAGGGCCGGGCGCTCCTTCTTCGGCGCAGCTTCGGCAGCTGAGCTTTCAGAGGTGTAGCTGGTCAGGGTTTCCTCGGCCTCAACGGCTTCGGTGGTCTCTTCGTTCTGAGCCACGATTCTCCTTGTATAGATAAGTTGCTTGGTGGCCAGGACTACTGGGCGACCTGGGTGATTTCGAAAGTCTTGGGCTGCTGCGCGGCGTGCGGGTGCTCAGCACCGCGGTACACCTTCAGCTTGCCCAGCTGCTGGGCAGCGAGTGAGTTCTTGGGGAGCATGCCCTTAATGGCCTTCTCAACGGCGCGGACCGGGTTGGATTCCAGCAGTTCCGCGTAGTTGACGGAGGTCAGGCCGCCCGGGTAACCGGAGTGGCGGTAGGCCCGCTTCTGCTCCAGTTTGGCGCCGGTCAGGGCTACCTTTTCAGCGTTGATGATGATGACGAAGTCGCCCATGTCCATGTGGGATGCATAGGTGGCCTTGTGCTTGCCGCGCAGCAGGATTGCGGTCTGGCTTGCAAGACGGCCAAGGACAACGTCGGTGGCGTCAATGACGTGCCACTGGCGGTTGATATCGCCGGGCTTCGGGGTGTACGTACGCACGGTGTTTGCCTCGTTCTTGTTCTGGCGTTCTTGTTTAGGTGTCACTAGCTCGTGCACCTACTATCTGCGCGCTACCGGAACAGAGGTGAGGGCTCTATGTAACCAGTCATCCTGAGGTTCCGAATGTGCCCGTTGAGTAGTCATCCTGCAACCGGATCCTCAAGCGGGCACGCACCATCGGAATAGGACACGCACAACGACTACCAAGATTAGCGCGTCAAGGGGTTCAGGGTCAAAATGGGGTAGCCGGAGCCGCCTCAGCGTCTTCGGCCTAATGGACGCAAGGGGTCGCGGTGTTTGCTACGGGTAGTGAGAGTTCTGCAGGCTGGCTAGTCGTCGTCGGCGCGGCACTCGTGGGCTGCATCCTCTCCCCCGCTTCCGAGGTCCTCATCGCACACTGCCTGCCCCGGCTTGGGCGGCTTCCATCCCTTTCCGTACGCATCACGACGGCGGCGCTAGCCGGCCTCGCATGCGCCGCTTTTGCTATCCGATTTGGATTTGGCTTTACTCTGCCGGCTTTTCTTTTCTTGGCTGTTCTCGGAGTGCAGCTCGCGCGGATCGACGTGGCTCTGCATCTCCTGCCCAACCCGCTCGTACTAATACTGTTCGCCGGCGGCTTTCTTTTTCTTTTAGTGCCTGGACTCTTCGATCAACAGGCTGATGGACTACTCCGCGGGATATTGGGAGCTGCTGTGTTGTTTGCCGGCTACCTTATTTTGGGACTGATTTCGCCAGGAGGGATCGGAATGGGTGATGTGAAGCTCGCAGCCCCCATCGGCCTTTACCTTGGGTACTTAGGTTGGGGCCAACTGCTCTACGGCGGACTCCTGGGCTTCATCCTGAACGGCCTGGCCGCGGTGGTCATCATCAGCCGAAAAGGCCCAAGAAAAGCGACAGAAGTGGCCCACGGGCCTTCTATGTTCGGCGCGACTGCCGCCGCCATCTTAATTGTCATGTAGCCCAATCGGAGGCAATTTTCAGCGGCTTCCCCCGCTCAAGCGCACCGCCGAATCAAGTAGTCACATGCGTACTCGCTTCGTTTCTTGAGTACCACTCCCATCTTTCGAGTACGTAGTTCTCGGGCTGCGAAAAAAAGTCGAGTACCACTACGCATTGTTGCCCCATTACCCCCAATGACAATCTCTTCTTAGCGAAGTCCAGCCGCTAAGGAACTATGGGGGCAGCTGGAAATTCGTTGAAATCAAATCAACCCTATTTCACCGAATTAAGGAATCTACAATGACTTCTCTCATGGTCTCAATGACTGCTTTTATCGCCGGCATCAAGGCACGCTTCGAGTCAGAAAAGGGCGCAACCGCTACGGAGTACTCCCTCCTGGTCGGACTCATTGCCCTCGTCATCGTGGCTGGCGTGACCCTCTTCGGCGGCAACCTCAATACCTTCTTCAACGGCCTGGCTGGCAAAGTCGGCGCCTGGTAACCGCACCCACACAAGAAAAGAAGGCCAACTAATGATGCACATAACGGAGTACCTCCAACGAATGACCATGGCTCTCCGGGCGGTGTTCGCTGGTGAGAAGGGTGCCACGGCAACCGAGTACTCGCTGCTGGTGGGTCTCATTGCTCTGGTGATCGTTGCGGGAGTCACGCTCTTCGGAGGGAACTTGAACACCTTCTTCGACAGCCTCGCCGGCAAAGTCGGCGCCTGGTAGCCAATTTGACCGGTGTGCCGCGCTTCGAGCGCGGCACACCGCACCTATTTCCATGCTGCAACCGTCCAGGGGGACATGTGAAACGCAGTCACAAAAACGGGGAGCCCAAGGATCGGGGCGCAGTTGCCGTCGAGTTCGCCCTTGTCGCGCCTTTCTTGGTGGCGTTGATTATCGGAATTGTCGAATTCTCCAACGCTTACAACATCCAAGTGTCTGTTACACAGGCCTCCCGCGAAGCAGCACGGACAATGGCAGTAACTAAAGACGCGACCAAGGCGACTGCCGCCGGCAAGGCCGGCGCACCGTCCATCAACTCGGCACTGCTGTCATTTGATTATTCGGCAGCAACGTGCCCTGCCTCAACACCTTCAGCAACTGCCCTGGTAACGGCCACTTATAGCGGTCCGTCCCTCACGGGCTTCTTCGGGTCCAGTCTTTCACTTACCGGCAAGGGGGCAATGCAATGCGGCGGCTAATTAGGAAGGTTCGAGCCCAATCCTCAGGTGAACGAGGGGCTGCGGGCGTAACCGTCGCGGTAATGATGCTGGTACTGATCGGGGCTGGTGCCATGGCCGTTGATGTGGGCCAGATCTATTCCGAACGAGCTCAACTCCAAAACGGGGCTGACGCCGGGGCCCTCGCTGTGGCGCTGAGTTGCAAGCAAGGCGCATGCAACTCCGCTTTGGCGGATGGCCTGGCCAACTCGAATTCGAACGACTCTGCGAGCACGGCAACGGTGGACCTTACAGTTCCGGGCCAAGTGACCGTTACCACGTCCACGAAGAACGGCTCATCCAGCTTCCTGACGAATCTGTTTGCCAATGCCATAAATGCGGGCCCAGTAACGGTCGGTGCGCAGGCCACCGCCGGGGCCGGCCTACCCGGAAGCGGGTCTGGATTCCCGCTGGCCCTGTCGGACAATTGCTTCAACCTGAGCTCAGGAAGCCAGACTGCCGAAGTGCAGAAGATGTCCTACAAGCCAGGAGGGACCTGTACTGGCCCGTCCGGGACACAGATAGCTGGCGGATGGGGCTGGCTGGACGAAGATTCGCCGTGCAACGCGGTCACCCACGTCGGCACGAATGATATGGGGTCAGACCCGGGTAACAACCCTCCCAGTGGCTGCGCCACAGTTCTTGGGACCTGGAAAACCACGCTGCTGGCCGGTGGAGAGGTTAAGGTGCCTTTCCCCGTTTTCGATGTGGCTAGTGGCACCGGGCAGAACGGCTCGTTCAGCATCATTGGCTACGCCACCTTCAAAATCTGGGGCTGGAAGTTCGGCAACAACGGAGTCTACGAGTTCCGCAACACCAGCACCGACCCCGGCATGACCAGCGCCCTTGCCTGCACCGGCGGCAATGACCGCTGCGTCATTGGTCAGTTCGTCAAGTTCACGTCCATCGGCTCCGGCAGCGTTGTTCCCGGTGGCGCAGATCTTGGCACTTCGGAAATCCGACTCATCAAGTAGTTCCACCTAAGGGGAAGAAATGAAAGCACGCCTACTGGGAGGCATAGCCGCATTGGTGGTAGCGATATTTGGCACCGTCCTCCTATTCAATTACGTGCAAGGCGCCGACCGCCGCGCCCTTGCCAACACGGAGACGGAAGACGTCCTTGTGGTGAAGCAGGAGGTGGCTGCCGGTACGCCGGCCAGCCAACTCAGCCAATACCTCGTTACCAAGACGGTGCCCCGGAGCGCAGTAGCCGAGGGCGTAGTCGACGACCTCGAGGCTCTTGGCACGAAGGTTACTTCGGTTGCTCTCGAACCGGGGGAACAACTCCTAAGTAGCCGGATGGTCGATGCCAATGCCTTCCTGGGGCCAGCGAGGGTGGAGGTTCCAGATGGTTTGCAAGAGATCACGGTTCGGCTCAGCATCGATCGTGTTGTGGGTGGCCGAATTCAGGCCGGCGACACTGTGGGCGTTTTCATCTCCCTCGGTGACGCTGCGGCAACTGACCAGGCTGAAGGCGGAAACGCAACGCAGCTGACCTTCCACAAGGTCCTTGTCACTGCGGTCCAATTCAGCTCGGGCCAGGCAGCACAAACCCAGGCCCAGGCAACGCAGGCAAGCTCCCAAGGAGCCCTAAACACGGATAACAAGGACCAACAAACCTCAAGCGATTCCTACCTGATCACGTTCGCCAGGAACGCCGTTGATGCTGAAAAGCTGGTGTTCGCCGCTGAATTTGGAAAGATCTACCTTTCCAAGGAGCCGGCCGACGCTACCGAGGGCACCAGCGGAGTGGTCAACCAGACAAAGGTATTCCGATGAGCCGCTTCATATTGATTTCCCCTTCAGTGGACTATGAACGCAAAGTTCGAGCTTCCGTGGCACCTCTTAGCGGGTCGCTCCAGTTCTTCCAGGCAGCCTACTTGCCTGACAGTCCGGATGACATCCTTCGCCAGCAAGTTGGCGAGCCACCCGAGGTCCTGATCCTCGGTCCCGGCCTTCCCCAGGACGAGTCGCTCAAATTCGCGGCAGTTATGGACCTTCAGTACCCGGAAATCAGCATAGTTCTGGCCGCCGATGACGATGGGGAACTGGCCCTGAACGCAATGCGATCAGGCATCAGGGATCTCATTCCTCCAACCGCCGAAATGGACCAGGTACGGGCTTTAGTTGAACGGGCCAGTCTCGCCTCGGCCGGCAGGCGGCGGGGCCTCGCTCCAGGCACAGCCGAACGTCCTACAGCTGAAGGCGGTCGGGTTGTTGCTGTCATGTCCCCTAAAGGGGGAGTTGGTAAGACAACCGTAGCCACCAACCTTGCAATCGGATTGGGCCAGATCGCTCCCATGAGCGTCGTAGTAGTGGACCTCGATCTACAGTTCGGCGACATAGCCAGTGGGTTGATGCTCGAGCCAGAGTTCACAATAACGGACGCCGTGGTCGGAGCGGCCAGCCAAGACTCCATGGTTCTCAAGACTTACCTGACGATGCACCCCGGAAACATCTACGTCCTGTGCGCTCCCCGCAACCCTATCGACATGGACAAGATCACTGGTGAACACATCAGCCATCTGCTGCGCCAACTGCGGGCCGAGTTCCAGTACGTCGTGGTTGATACTGCCCCCGGGCTTGGCGAGCATGTGCTCGCCACCCTGGAGCAGGCAACCGACGCCGTCTGGGTTTGCGGTATGGATGTCCCCAGCATCCGCGGGCTGCGAACAGGATTCCAGATTCTGTCGGAGCTCGATCTGCTCCCTGACAACAGGCACGTCGTCCTCAACATGGCCGACCGCAGGACGGGTCTGACGGTCCAGGACGTGGAGGCCACCATCGGGGCTCCCGTGGACGTTGTCCTGACGCGGTCCCGTGCCGTCCCATTCTCTACGAACAAGGGGGTCCCCCTCCTTCAGGATGGAAGCCGCGACTCAGTGGCAAAAGGCCTCCGTCAATTGGTTGAACGATTCAAGCCGAATTGGGAAGCCCCCCGCAAGAAGCTCCACAGAAGGGCGGTAGTGCAGTGACTCTCTCACACCGGTTTGCCAGGTTACGGGGCGAGGAAGGCCCCGGGTCCGAGCCATCCGCCATCCCGGCAGCGCCGCCCCTTCCCTCCACGTTGAGCGCCATCCAACAAGCCCAGGCGGCCGAGCACGCCAACACCACCGTTCCAGAGCAGGTTTCAACAGGCCACGCAAGTGAAGCTCTTGCAGGACTCAAAGAGCGGGCCAGCCAAGCACTCTACGAACGCCTGGGCTCCCGTATCACTGACTCCTCCTTGGAAGAGTCAGAACTTCACCAGTTCGTGAAGGACGAACTGAAAGCGGTCGTCGATGAGGAACAGGTTCCCTTGTCTCAAGGGGAGCGACAGCGCCTCACGCGGGAGATCATCGATGACGTGCTGGGCCACGGCCCGATGCAGCGCTACCTGGATGATCCCTCGGTCACTGAAATCATGGTGAACCGTGCCGACCAAATCTATGTGGAGAGAAATGGCCACCTGTTCCTTACCGACACAAAGTTCAGCGGTGAGGAAGCACTGCGGCGGGTTATCGAAAGGATCGTGTCCCGCATAGGGCGCCGCATTGACGAGTCCTCACCGCTGGTGGATGCGCGCCTCCCCGATGGCTCGCGCGTCAACGCGATCATTCCGCCTCTGGCAGTCAATGGAGCCTCGCTGACAATCCGTAAGTTCGGGCGTGAAGCACTTACCGTACAAAAACTTATAAGTTTCGGAAGCTTGTCTCCTGAAATGGCAGAACTCCTCCAGGCTTGTGTGCACGCGCGCATGAACATCATCGTCTCCGGCGGTACGGGAACCGGAAAGACGACCATGTTGAATGTTTTGTCATCCTTCATTCCGGCTACCGACCGCATCGTCACCATTGAGGACGCGGTGGAACTTCAGCTTCAGCAGGACCACGTAGTCCGGTTGGAGAGCCGGCCCGCAAATATCGAGGGCAAGGGTGAGGTCTCGATCCGCGACCTCGTTAGGAACTCACTTCGCATGCGGCCCGACCGAATTGTGGTTGGTGAAGTCCGTGGCGGCGAGTCGCTGGACATGCTCCAAGCCATGAACACCGGTCACGACGGCTCCATCTCAACGGTGCACGCCAATTCCCCGCGCGACGCAGTCGCCCGCCTGGAGACCCTGGTTCTCATGGCAGGAATGGACCTGCCGTTGAGAGCGATCCGGGAACAGATTGCATCCGCTGTGAATTTGATCGTTCACATTTCCCGTCTTCGGGACGGAACGAGACGGGTGACCCACATAACTGAGGTGCAAGGCATGGAAGGAGACATCGTCACCCTCCAGGACGCCTTCGTCTTCGACTACTCGGCAGGCATTGATGCGAACGGCCGTTTCCTGGGCAACCCTGTGCCCACGGGTGTGCGGCCCCGGTTCACGGACCGATTCGAAGAACTTGGAATTCGAATCTCTCCCTCTGTCTTCGGCGCGCAAGCCATCAGGGGCCGGTGATGGAGACGGCCGAAGCCCCGGTCATGATGATGGTCGCGGGCGTGGCACTTATATTCGCCGCGATCGTTGTCCTGTTCGTTGTCGTCCTGAAACCTCGGCATACCATTCCGCTTTCGCGGCGACGGCCAGACGTAGCTTCAGCAACGTCCAGACTGACCATACTGACCGATACCGCGGTAGGCGCGATTGACAAGCAGCTGAGGGGCAAGAAGGACTTCCTGGTGAGCCGGGAGAAACTCGAACGGGCAGGACTCAAGACCCAGCCAGCAAATTTCCTGCTCATGATGGGCGCGGGTGCGCTCACGGGGAGCGTCCTCGGATTCCTCCTTGGCGGTCTGTTCTTCGCAGTCCTGATGATTGCCCTGGTTCCGGCAGGCATGCTCGCTTACCTTTCGGTCCTGACGTCCAGGCGCAAGAGCAAGTTCGACGAGCAATTGCCGGATACGCTCCAGATGCTCACCGGAAGTATGCGTGCTGGCCACTCCCTCCTCCGGGCCGTGGACGCCTCCGCCCGGGAATCGGAAGCGCCGATGTCCGAGGAACTGAGCAGGATCGTCAACGAAACCAGGATCGGGCGAGACCTCGGAGAATCAATGATCGACGTTTCCGCCCGCACGGGCAGTGAAGACTTCGCTTGGATCGCTCAGGCAATTGAGATCCACCGGGAAGTCGGCGGAGACCTTGCCGAGGTGCTCGATCACGTCGGTGAGACAATCCGTGACCGAAACCAGATTCGGCGGCAAGTCAAAGCCCTGAGTGCCGAAGGCAAAATGTCGGCAGCGGTTCTCATGGGACTGCCCATAGTCCTGTTCTTTGCGTTGATTTTCATCAATAAGCAATACGCGGAGACCTTCACGAGCACCGTTCCCGGCTACCTGATGCTGGGCGTGGCCGCCGTGATGCTCACAGCCGGTGGATTCTGGCTCAGCCGTCTGATCAAGCCGAAGTACTAGGAGGGTTGAAATGTCACCAGTAGCACTTGGGGCAATCCTGGCCATTGTTCTTCCAATTACATACTTGGTGTGGTCCGTTGCTGCCACTGACAGGGTTGCTTTGCGGAACATTCAGGCAAACCTCGGGCAGCGGGCGAGAAGTGTTGCGCCCCAGAACTTCTCGGCCGAATTAAGCACCCTTGCACGCAAGATCGCACCCGTGGGATACGTCGCTTGGCTCGATAAGCAGCTCGCCGCCGTCGGGCGACCCAAGGAGTGGCCGCTTGAGCGTCTCCTGATCGTGAAGGCACTGCTGGCACTTGCTCTTGGAATGCTGGGGTTGGTCAACTTCCTCGCTTCGCCTGCACCGGCCCGCTTCGCAATTCTATTCGCCGCGCTCGTCTTCGGGTACTTCGCGCCGGACCTGCTGGTACGCACCAACGCCGAGAAGCGGAGGGCCAAGATCCGTCAGGAGCTACCGAACACTTTGGATCAAATGTTGATTTCCGTCCAGGCGGGCCTTGGTTTCGAAGCGGCGATGGCCCGCACCGCCGAGAACGGCGGCGGACCTCTGGCAGACGAGATGACGCGAACTTTGCAGGACATGCAAGTAGGACGCTCCCGCAAAGAGGCTTACCTGGACATGTCCGACAGGGTAGACGTTGCCGACCTGCGTTCCTTCATCCGAGCGATCGTCCAGGCGGACGCTTACGGTATCGCCATCGCAAAGGTGCTGAAGATCCAGGCACATGAAATGAGGCTTAAGCGCCGCCAGCGCGCCGAAGAACACGCCATGAAGATTCCGGTCAAGATCCTCTTCCCGCTGATCTTCTTCATCTTTCCGACCCTGTTCATCATCCTGCTGGGGCCGGCCGTCATGAACATCGTCGCCGCCTTCTCGTAGGAGGAATGATGAAGTATCTGCACCGTATGTTGCTACCTACAAGAGCCCTTTTGGGTCGCATCCGCTGTGAACAGCAGGGCGCAACGGCAACGGAGTACAGCATTCTTGCCGGATTCATTGCTCTCGTAATTGTGGCAGGCGTCGGGTTATTCGGCGTTGCATTGAACTCCTTCTTCGGATTCCTCACCACCGGGGTCAAAACGGCGCTAGGCATCCCCTAGCCCTCCATAACCCCAGACGCGCCATCCGGCGCCCCATAGACCGGACCCCCTCGGCACCCAGAACCGAGGGGGTCCGTTTGTGTGCGTGCATCACGGGGAAATCCCAGTCTTAGCGCAGCAAAAACCAAGCGAAAGCGCAGGAAAAGTACATGGCCGAGAGCCTTTGCGCAGGATGCTCCAAGATCCGGCTTCGGCTCCAATTTCCGTTGCTAACTTCGTTTTAGTGCTGGTGCAGGGCCAGCCATCCGTCTCGCACAGGAGTCTCAAATGCTTTCTCTCTACACCAACCTCATGATCCGCCTCCGCAGCGAAGAGAAGGGCGCAACCGCCGTTGAATACGGCATCATGGTCGCACTCATCGCCGTCGTCATCATCGTTGCCGTCAGCACGCTCGGCGGCCAGCTCGGCACGCTCTTTACGGGAGTCTCCACCGACATCGCCAACCCGACCACCACCGCCATCCCCACTCCGTAGCCCTCAAAGTCCGGTTCCGGCCCCCATATCGGAACCGCACCGCCTCGAGCAGCAGGGGCAAAAAACGAGACATTGAAGAGGAGGTGCAGCAGGTGTCACACGAATCGGAGCGCGGCGCAGCCGCCGTCGAGTTCGCGATCCTGTTGCCCCTCCTCTTGATGCTCGTTCTGGGAACCATCGAATTCGGGCGCGCCTACAACGCCCAGATCACCCTCACCAACGCAGCACGCGACGGTGTCCGGGTCATGGCAATCGCCAACGATCCCACCGGCGCCAGAACCGCGGCAAAGAATGCAGCCGCCTCAGTAAGTGCCAGTATCCCCACCTCGGACATCACCCTCAGCACCAACGCATGCAGCACCGGCGCCCAAGTCACGCTCACCATCACGTACAACCTGTCCACCATCACCGGAATCGCGGGACCTTTCCCGATGACCGGCAAGGGGGTCATGCTGTGCGGCGGCTGACCGATGACCAGGCAACGAATGAACGCGGCGCCGTCAGCGTCATCGTCGCCATCCTCCTGGTGACCCTCCTCGGCTTCGTCGCGATCGCCGTCGACGTCGGAGTCATTTATTCAGAACGCGCCCAGCTGCAAAACGGCGCGGATGCCTCCGCCGTAGCGCTCGCACAAAAGTGCGCTAAAGACACAACCGACCCGGTGTGTTCGGAGACGTCGAGCCTCGCCACGAGCCTCGCCAACCAGAACGCCCTGGACGGCATGAGCAAGGTGTACAGCATCGAGCTCGACAAGACGGCGCGCAAGGTCAGTGTCACCACGTCCGCAAAGGAAGCCGGTGGAACAGACAACTCTGTCTCCCTCTTCTTTGCTGACGTCCTCGGCATTCCCACCAAGGAAGTCGGGACACGGGCCTCAGCCGAGTGGGGCAGCCCCAAGGCAGGACGTACCGCGTTCCCCCTGGCCTTCTCCATCTGCCAGGTCAAGGACCGTGTGGACGGCTCGCTCCAACTGCTTCAGGACCACGGCAACAACGCCAACCCGGACTGCAACTATGGCCCGTCAGGCGCCGCAGTGGCGGGAGGATTCGGCTGGCTTGCCCCGGACCCAGGAAAATGCGGCGGCAGCATCGACCTCGCCACCAGCGAGGGCGGAAGTGACACTGGCAACAACGCGCCAGGCCACTGTTCCGCCGAGCTCAGCAAATGGGCCAGCGAGATCACGGCAGGACGGAAGGTCGTCGTCCTCCTGCCGGTCTTCAACAAGGTCACCGGCACCGGCGCGGGTGCCGTCTACAGCCTGATTTCCTTCGCAGCATTCGAAGTGACCGGTTGGAAGTTCAGCGGCAACAGCGGACTCCCTTACGAGTTCCGCAGCGAAAAATCGACGACGACGGGCGTCACCACGGCCACGGAATGCAAAGGAAACTGCCGCGGCATTATCGGCAGTTTCATCAAATACGTCTCCCTGGCCGATGGCTACACCCTCGGCCCGGTTACCGAGTACGGGGCGACGATCGCGCGCCCCACCCTCTAATAACCACCACCCCCTTATCCAGGAGATCAAAGTGAAGTCTCGCCTCCTCGCCGGAACGGCTGCGGTCGCCTTGGCGATTGTGGGAGCCCTCCTCATCGTCTTCTACGCCCAGGGCGCAGACCAGCGGGCGCTGGCATCGACAAAACCCGTTGACGTCCTGGTGGTAAAGACTTCCATTCCCGCAGGAACCCCGGTCAACGACATGACAGCCTCGCTGGTCATCGAGAAGGTACCGGCAGCGGGGGTCTCAGACACCGCACTCAGCACCCTGGACAACAAAGCCGGCACCGTCAGCGCCGTGGACCTCGTCCCCGGCGAACAGCTCCTCGCCGAGCGTCTCGTCGCCCCGGAAGACGTCAAAGCCCAGGGCGCCGTCGAGGTCCCCGCAGGCCTGCAGGAAGTCTCCTTCGAGGTGGAACCCAAGCGTGTAGTGGGCGGCCGCATCGACGTCGGCGACCACGTAGGCATCTTCCTCACCTTCGAGAACGGCGCCTACAAGGCGAAAACCGATGACCCCACCACCCAGCTGGCGGTGCGCAAGGTTCTGGTCACCGCCGTCCAGCGCGCACCCCAGGCTGCAGGCCCCGAAAAGCCGGCAGACGGTTCGGACCCCCAAGACACCACCCTTCCCGAGGGATCGCTCATGCTCACCGTCGCCGTGAACGATATCGACGCCGGCAAGATCGTTTTCGCCTCCGAGTTCGGCAAACTCTGGCTCACCAAGGAGCCCCTCGACGCCCAGGACAACGGACCCCGCGTGGAGCGAAAGGAAGTGGTGTACAAGTGAGCCGCTTCGTCCTCCTCTCCCCCAACGGCGAGTTTGACCAGAAGCTGCGCGCCGCCGTCGCCCATGGCCTCCGCGGTACCGTGCAGACCATCGCCTCGGACATCCTTCCCACAGGCCCCGCGGAACTGTTCTCGCTCCTTAACCAGGAGCAGCCCGAGGTCCTGATCATCGGACCGGACGTTCCCTACGAGGAAGCGCTCCGGTTCGCGAAGGTCTTCGACGTCCAGGTCCCTGGCCTCAGCCTGGTCCTGGTCAGCGACGCTGACCCGTCCTTCCTGCTGCACGCCATGCGGGCCGGCATCCGGGACATCGTCAGCCCGCAGGCCGACGCCGCGGAAATCCGCGTGCTGCTGGAACGCGCCTGCCAGTCCTTCGCCGCCCGGCACCGCAACCACGAGGCGCCGCCGGCGGAAAACGGCGGCAAGGGCCTGGTGATCGGCGTCTTCTCGCCCAAGGGCGGCGTCGGCAAGACCACCCTTGCCACCAACATCGCCATCGGACTGGGGCAGGTCGCGCCCATGAGCGTGGTGATCGTTGACCTGGACCTGCAGTTCGGCGATGTCGCCTCCGGCCTCTACCTCAACCCGGAGCATACCGTCACGGATGCCGTCACCCCGGCAGCCGCGCAGGATTCACTGGTCCTCAAGGCCTTTCTCACCGTCCACCCGGCGGGCATCTACGCGCTCTGCGCCCCGCCAAATCCGGTGGACGCGGACCACATCACGCCGGACCAGATCACCCGCCTGCTGGAACAGCTGGCCCAGGAGTTCCAGTACGTGGTCCTGGACACCGCCCCCGGCATGCCGGAAATCGGCCTGGCCGCCATGGAGCAGTGCACCGACGTGGTGTGGGTCAGCGCCATGGACATACCCAGCCTCCGCGGCCTGCGCTCCGGCCTGGAAGTCCTCCGCCAGCTTGAGATCATGCCCGAGTCCCGGCACGTGGTCCTGAACATGGCCGACGCCAAAGCCGGCCTCAGCGTCCAGGACGTGGAATCCACCATCGGCGCGCCCGTGGACGTAAGCGTCCCCCGCTCCCGCGCCGTGGCCCTGTCCACCAACCGCGGCATCCCCGTCCTGCAGGAATCCAAGAAGGACCCCGCCGTGAAAAGCCTCCGCCAGCTGGTGGAGCGCTTCAACCCGGCGTGGCGTACCCAGACCCAGCGGAAGCTTCACCGAAGGGTGGTCATCTGATGAAACTCTCCGAACGGATCAACGCTGTCCAGGACCGCAACCAGGCGTCCGGTACGGCCACAGCCGTCCTTGAGCGGCCCGCCGCCGCTTCGCCGGCCCCCGCTCCCGGCCCGGCAGCTGAGGGGCACCTTCCCGTGCGCCCCGCCGTCGTCACGCCAACGCACGACGCCGGCACGCAGCAGGTGCCAGCGGTACCCAAGGTGGACGTCTTCGCAGCCATGAAGCTTCGGGCGGCCAACGCCCTTTTCGAACGGATGGGCGCCCGGTTCAACGACGCCGCCGTGACCGAGCAGGAGCTCCGAAGCACCGCCAAGGAAGAGCTGTCCCGCATCATCGACGCCGAGCAGGTTCCGCTCTCGTCGGAAGAACGCACCCGGCTGGTCCGCGATGTTGCCGACGACGTCCTGGGTTACGGCCCCCTCCAGCGGCTGCTGGATGATCCGGCTGTCACCGAAATCATGGTCAACCGGATGGACCAGATTTATGTGGAGCGCAAGGGCAAGCTGACCCTCACCGAATCCCGGTTCAGCTCCGAGGAACACCTGCGCAAGGTCATCGAGCGGATCGTGTCCAGGGTGGGCCGGCGTATCGACGAATCCTCACCGCTGGTGGACGCCCGCCTCGAGGACGGCTCCCGTGTTAACGCCGTCATCCCGCCGCTGGCCGTGGGCGGCTCCTCACTCACCATCCGTAAGTTCAGCAAGGTCCCGCTGACTGTCCGCAACCTGATTGACTTCGGCACCCTGACCCCGGAGATGGCCGAACTCCTGAACGCCTGCGTCAAGGCCAAGCTGAACATCATCGTTTCCGGCGGCACCGGCACCGGCAAGACCACCCTCCTCAACGTCCTTTCCTCCTTCCTTCCCGCAGACGAACGCATCGTCACCATCGAGGACGCCGTGGAACTGCAGATCCAGCAGCAGCACGTGGTCCGGCTCGAAAGCCGCCCGCCGAACACGGAAGGCAAGGGTGAGGTGACCATCCGCGAATTGCTCCGGAACTCACTGCGTATGCGGCCCGACCGGATTGTTGTAGGCGAGGTCCGCGGTGGCGAGTCCCTCGACATGCTCCAGGCCATGAACACCGGCCACGACGGGTCCCTCTCCACCGTGCACTCCAACTCCCCGCGCGACGCCGTGGCAAGGCTTGAAACCCTGGTGCTGATGGCCGGCATGGACCTGCCGCTGCGCGCCATCCGGGAACAGATCGCCTCCGCGGTCAACCTCATCGTGCAGATCTCCCGGCTCCGGGACGGATCCCGGCGCATCACGCACGTTACCGAGGTCCAGGGCATGGAAGGAGACATTGTCACCCTCCAGGACGCGTTCGTCTTCGACTACTCCGCCGGCGTCGACGCGCACGGGCGGTTCATGGGCAAGCCCGTGGCCACCGGCATCCGCCCGCGGTTCATCGACCGGTTCGAGGACCTGGGCATCCATGTCTCCCCCGCAGTGTTCGCCGGACCGCAGTCCCCCGTCCCACCCACCGGAAGATAGGGCGCCGCCGTGATCCTCGCAACCGGAGCTGTTATCCTGCTCACCGCCGTGTGCCTGCTGGGCGTCGCCGTGATCCTGCCGGGCGCCCCCGCGGTGCCGCTGGACCGCCGTCGTCCTTTTGAAGCCGAGCCGCCGTCGTCGCTGACGCGGTTCGCGCTCTCTGCCGTCCGGTCCTTCGAACGGCTCCTCGCCGGACGGAAGGTTACCTTGTTCTCCCGTCCGCAGCTTGAGAACGCCGGGCTCCGCCTGAGCCAGGCAGAATTCTTCCTGCTGGTAGGCATCGGTGCGGTCATCGGCATGCTGGTGGGCACCGTCACTGTAGGCCCGCTTGTGGGGCTGCTCCTTGCCCTGCTGGCACCATTTGTCGGAAAACTGGTCCTCGGGTTCCTGGCCGGGAAACGCCGGGCGGCCTTCGACGGCCAACTCGGTGACACCCTGCAGCTCCTCTCCGGCGGCCTCCGGGCAGGACACAGCATCCTGCGCGCCATTGACGCCGCGGGCACCGAGTCGCAAAAGCCGACGTCCGAGGAGATGCGGCGGGTGATCACCGAGACCAGCCTGGGCCGCGACCTGCTGGCCGCGCTCAACGACACTGCAGACCGGATGAAGAACGAGGACTTCATCTGGATTTCGCAGGCTATCCAGATCAACCGGGAGGTGGGCGGCAACCTGGCCGACGTCCTGGACCAGGTGAACGAAACCATCCGCGAGCGCAGCGAGATCAAGGGCCACATCAAGGCGCTGGCAGCGGAAGGCAAGTTCTCCGCCTACATCCTGATCGCCATGCCGTTCGGCATCGTGGCCATGCTGCTGTCCGTCAGCCCCAACTACATGAACCCCATGTTCACGCACCCCCTGGGCTGGGCCATGATCGGGGCGTCGTTTGTCCTGATGACCATCGGTGCGCTGTGGATGCGCAAGATCATCGACCTGAAGTTCTGAGGACGCCATGAACCTGATAGTTCTCCTCTCCGTCCTGCTGGTGTGTGTTCCCTTGGCCGCGCTCGCCTGGTCCGTCCTGGGCGTGGATAGGCAGGGCCGGCTGGCCGTCAGCGATTTGCTGTCCCGCGGCGCCACACCGGTGGCCGTTGCCCCGGTAACGAAGCCCGGCCTGCTCGAGGGCATCGGCCGGCGGCTCCACCCGCCCGCCTACGTGGCTTTCCTGGACCGGCTGCTGGCCCTCGCGGGCCGGCCCGCGTCAATGCCCCTGGGCAAGGTGCTCGGGTCAAAGCTCGCCATCGGTTTTGCCGGGGCGGCCGCCGGCATCTACCTCAGCGCCACCGGCAGCACGCCGCTGATGAAACTGGCGGGGCTGTTCCTGCTGTTCCTGGGCTATTTCATTCCCGATCTCCTGCTCTACAGCAAGGGCCAGGAGCGGCAGAAGGTCATGCAGCTGGAGCTGGCCAACACCCTGGACCAGATGCTGATCTCGGTGGAGGCCGGCCTTGGGTTCGAGGGCGCCATGGCCAGGGCGGGCGAGAATGGCAAGGGCCCGCTGGCGGAGGAGCTGGTTCGGACGCTGCAGGACATGCAGGTGGGCCGCAGCCGCCGCGAGTCCTACATAGCACTGGCGGAGCGGACCAGCATCCCGGAACTGCGCAGTTTTGTCCAGGCAGTGGTTCAAGCGGACACCTATGGCATTGCGATCAGCCGGGTGCTCCGCGTCCAGGCCAAGGTGATGCGCGTCAAGCGCCGCCAGCGGGCCGAGGAGAAGGCCATGAAGCTTCCGGTGATGATCCTCTTTCCGCTTCTCTTCTTCATCTTCCCGGTCCTTTTCATCGCCATTCTCGGTCCGGCGGTGATCAACACCGTGATGACGTTCAGCGGCCAATGAAAGCCAAAAGGCCTGCTGAAGAGTCGCTCAAGGTTTACACAGCTTCACCCGAAATAGGCCAACGAAAGAATTCCAGGAAGTAGCCTTGAACAATGCACAGTCCAGGTTCCGGCTCCAGCAACGAGGGCCCAGCTGCGGGTTCAGTGCCCGCCGGGATCACCGCACACAGCCATTCCGCGTCCTCACAGGAAGCGGCCGGGCTCTTGCCGCTCATTGACGCCGCCGTCCTCGACGAACTGGAAGACGAGTTAGCCGGCACCGAGCTCGCCAAGCGGTTCGCCCGTGACTACGCGGCCATGTGGGACCAGCGCTACTCGCGCCTTGCGGCTGCGGTCCACCGCCACGACAGCGACTCGGCGCTGGATGCAGCCATCAGCCTGAAAATCAGCTCCGCCATGGTGGGCGGCATGCGCCTGGCCAAGCTTGCCGAACTTCTGGAAGCAGTCATCCGCCTGGGTGACTTTGGGCAGGGGCAGCTGCTGATGGAGCGCGTTGCTTTGGACGGCGGCCTGACCATCTCCGAGCTCCAGGCCACGTACATCCTGCAAGCGGATTAGGCCTTCCCGAACGGCCTTGCCGGTGCCAGCCGGTAGCCCACCCCACGCACGGTCTGCAGCCAGCGCGGCTGCAACTGGTCCTCCTTGAGCTTGCGCCGCAGGTTGCCAATATGGACCTCGACGGCGCGTTCGTCCGCCTCGCTGATGTAGGTGTCCTCGTCGTAGAAATCGCCGCGAACTGCCTTGACCAGATCCGCCCTGGTACACACCGCGCCGCCGCCCTTCAGCAGCACGTGGAGCAGGTCGAACTCGCTGCGGGTGAGTGCCAGCGGCTGGCCGTCCACTTCCACGGTCCTGGTCCGGTGGTTCAGGAGCAGGCCGTTGTGCTGCAGGACGGCCACGCCCTGTGTCCGCGTGGCGGGGGCAGCTGGTGCGGACGCCCAAACGACGGGGGCAGGCTTTTGCCCGTTCACTTCGTGCCGCGGCCTCCGCATCATCGCCGCAACCCGTGCCCGAAGCTCCCGGGGCCGGAAGGGCTTGGCGATGTAGTCGTCCGCGCCGGCGTTCAGCGCTGAGAGCAGGTCCGGCTCATCGGTCCTGCCCGTCAGCATCACCACATAGGCGTTGCTGAAATGGCGGATCCTCCGGAGAACCTCAAACCCGTCGATATCCGGCAGGCCGATGTCCAATGTCACCACATTCGCCTGCTTGTCGCGGACCACCTCAACCCCGGCCCGCCCGTCAACCGCTGTATGGACTTCGAAGCCGGCCTGGCTCAGAACCCCCTCCAGGAGGTTCCGAACGTCAGCGTCGTCCTCGATGACCACAGCTACACCAAGATCGTCGTCCATTGCTATCCCTGTGCCAGGCGGATATGACCCCCCATTGGCCCAGCGCCAATGCCATATCCGCTCCAACTCTTTATACGCTACAAGTAAGCCGGGCTTATCACTATCTGTTTTGGCACTCATTTTCAAAAGTCAATTATCATGACAAGACATGTGCATTACCGGCTGGGAAAGGATGTGCATGAGGGTGACCTGCAGGAATTCGACGGCGCGGGAGAACTGTGCCTGGACCATTGCGCCATGCGGCCGGAACGGCTTTCATGGCTGAACCCCTGTTCCGGCGCGGTCCGCTGCGCCTTTTCCGGGAATTGGGGACCCGCTCACAAGTGGCACTGTGCCAGCTGCCGCTGGCACTGGTGGTGGCTGCGCTGGCCGTTGCCACGCCGTTCGCCTGGCCAACGCTTCTGCATAATCCTTTCTACATGTCCGGCATCGTCCTGCATGCCGTCCTGTTCGGAGCCTGCCTCCTGGTTCCCTGGGAGCGCCTGCCGCAGCGCCCCTACCTCCTGATCCCCGTCCTGGATTTCCTTGCGATCGGGCTGTTGCGCAACGGCGCTGCCCCGCTCCTCCCCGGACTCGCGGTGCTGGTGGTGTTCCCGGTGATTTGGCTCTCGGCCTCGGGGATGCTGGCGCGCAGCAGCCTGGTGCTCAGCTTCACCGGCCCACTGCTCATCATGCTGCCCCCGGTGGCAGGACGGTTCCCAAACCTCACGGCCTCGGATGTCACCACGGTTGTCCTCTTCCCGCTGATGATGCTGGCCGTGTCGCTGGCCATCCGGTTCGCGAGTATGAACCTTCGCCTGCAGCAGCGCGAGCTTGCCGAGAAGGACCGCGAACTCCGGCAACTCCTGCACGAAAGCCGGGAACGGGAGAAGCTGCTGGAGACGGTCCTGGACGCCACCGACGTAGGCATTGCCGCCGTCGACCCTTCCGGGCGCTTCTTAGTCTCCAACGACCGGCAGCGGAACTTCCGCCGGGCAACGGGTGCCGACGACGCTGCCCCCGGGCAGGGCCACCAGCTGATTTTCGGCCCCGACAAACGCACCCTGGTGCCGCCCGAAAAGCGCCCCATCAGCCGGGCCATGGCCGGCGAATCCTTCGCGGACTACCTGGTCTGGGCAGGCGAGGAACCCGGACTGCGGGCCCTGTCCACGGCTGCCCGCCCGCTGGTCGGCGAGGACGGCAGCCTCACCGGGGCAGTGGTGGTGTACAGCGACGTCACCGGCTGGGTGGAGGCTCTGGCAGCACACCAGGAGCTGATCTCCAACGTTTCACACGAGTTCAAGACGCCGCTGAACTCCATCATCGGCAACGTGGACCTGGTGCTTGACGATGTCGCAGGCCTCCCGCCGCAGGTGGAACGGCGCCTCACCGTGGTGCAGCGCAATGCAGAGCGTCTGCTGGCCCTCGTCTCGGACCTCACGGCTTCGGCGTCCACTGCCCTGAATGTGCACCCGAAGCGCACGGACCTGGCCAGCCTGGTGGAAACGAGCATGGGCTCGGCGCAGGCGCAGGCCGAGCAGGCACACATCGAGCTCACCGCGGACGTTCCGTCGCCCCTTTGGGCCTATGCGGATCCCATCAGGATCGGCCAGGCCCTCGACAACCTGCTGTCAAACGCGATCAAGTACTCCCCCGACGGCGGACAGGTGAGCATCAGCGCCAGCGCCGGCAGCAACTGGGTGCAACTCAGCGTCAGCGACACCGGGATGGGCATGAGCAGCGACGACGCCGGACGGGTTTTCCGGCGCTTCTTCCGCACCGATGCTGCCCGGGACGCCGCCATTCCCGGCGCGGGGCTGGGGCTCTCCATCACCAAGATGATCGTGGAACGCCACGGCGGCACCATCACCTGCGTCAGCGGCCAGGGCAAAGGCAGCACCTTCACGCTCACCCTGCCCGCGGAAGGGCCCCCGCCGTCATTTTGACTGGGCACGCGGCCGTACTATTCCCTGGCCTTGGTGGCGACTGGGACTACTCCCGCAGCGCCCTGGTGAGCTCTGCACGGGCCAGCAGCTCGGCGTCGGACGGGTAGGCCACTTCCTCGAGGACAAGCGGGTGCGGCGCGGCAAGCACGGATTTCGCGTCACGTTTCCTGGCGAGCAGCCGTTCATGGAGCCAGCCGGGCTCCACCACGCCCTCGCCCACATACAGCGCCGAGCCTACGAGGGCGCGGACCATGTTGTGGCAGAACGCGTCGGCCTGGACGGTGGCAACGATGACGCCGTCCTCCCCGCGGGCGAACTCGAAGCGCTGCAGGTCGCGGATGGTGGTGGCACCCTCGCGCGGTTTGCAGAAGGCCAGGAAGTTCTGCAGCCCCAGCAATTGTGCGGCGCCCTCGTTCAGCAGGGCAACATCCAGCTGGTTCTTGTGCCACAGCGTGGAGTAACGGCCCAGCGGATCCCACAGGGCGGGGCCGTCTGCAATCCGGTAGCTGTAGCGCCGCCAGAGCGCCGAGAAACGGGCATCAAAACCTTCCGGTGCGGGGGCTGCGCGGTGCACCTCGACGGCGCCGTGCAGGTCTCCGAGCACGCGGTTCAGGGCTCCGCGGATCCGGCGCATCATGGCGACGGCGGGGTCAAGTTCGTGCCCGCGGGCCAGTCCCAGCCACTCGGCTTCGGTAAGGTCCAGGTGGACCACCTGGCCGCGGGCGTGCACGCCGGCATCGGTCCGGCCGGCGACGGTGACGCGGACCGGGCGGCGGACCAGCAGCTGCAGCGCTTCCTCCAGGACGCCCTGGACTGTGCGGAGGCCCGGCTGCACCGCCCACCCGCTGAAGGGGCCGCCGTCGTATGAAAGATCAAGCCGGATACGCAAAAACCCGCCGCCCCCTAAAGCGGGGGCCGCGGGTTTTTGGTCGTTCATAGACTCAAGTCTATGCGAAGCAGGTCAGCGAATTACTTCGCGTCCTTCTCCTCGGCAGCCGGAGCTTCGGCTGCTTCTTCAGCGGCCGGAGCCTCTTCGGAAACGGCCTCTTCGGTTGCAGCCTCTTCAGCGGCAGGAGCCTCGGTGGTCTCCTTGGCTGCAGGGGCCTCGGCAACCTCAGCCTCGGGAGCTTCCGCGGCGGCCGGAGCAGCCTTGTCAGCGTCGCGCTTGGCGGCCGCGGTCGCCTCGGCCACAACGGCCTGCTTGGCGGAAACGGGCTCGAGAACCAGTTCGATGACAGCCATGGGAGCGTTGTCGCCCTTGCGGTTGCCGATCTTGGTGATGCGGGTGTAGCCGCCGTCGCGGTTCTCCACTGCCTGGGCAATGTCGGTGAACAGCTCGTGGACAACGCCCTTGTTGCTGATCAGGCCCAGGACGCGGCGGCGGGAAGCCAGGTCGCCACGCTTGGCGAAGGTCACCAGGCGCTCTGCGTACGGCTTCAGGCGCTTGGCCTTGGTCACGGTGGTGGTGATCCGCTTGTGCTCGAACAGGGAAGAAGCCAGGTTCGCGAGCATGAGGCGCTCGTGAGCCGGGCCGCCTCCGAGGCGCGGACCCTTAGTGGGGGTAGGCATAATTGTTTCTCCTCATGTGGAAGCCGTGGGCCGCACACCATGGTGCTGCCCGCCGGCCAAGGTCTGGTTTAGAGTTCGTCGTCGCCGAAGGCGGCGTCGTCCTCTTCGATTGCTGCGGCGCGTGCTGCGAGGTCAAAACCGGGAGGCGAGTCCTTGAGGGACAGGCCCAGTTCAACCAGCTTTGCCTTGACCTCGTCAATGGACTTTGCACCAAAGTTGCGGATGTCCATCAGGTCAGCCTCGGAGCGGGCAACGAGTTCACCCACGGTGTGGATGCCCTCACGCTTGAGGCAGTTGTAGGAACGGACGGTGAGATCCAGATCCTCGATCGGCAGAGCCATGTCAGCTGCCAGGGCAGCGTCGGTGGGCGACGGGCCGATCTCGATACCTTCAGCTGCGGTGTTCAGCTCACGGGCCAGACCGAACAGTTCCACCAGGGTGGTGCCTGCGGAAGCCACGGCATCGCGCGGAGCGATGGCCTGCTTGGTCTCGACGTCGACAATCAGCTTGTCGAAGTCGGTGCGCTGCTCAACACGGGTTGCTTCCACGCGGAAAGTAACCTTCAGCACCGGCGAGTAGATGGAGTCGACCGGAATGCGGCCGATCTCTGCGTCGCCGGACTTGTTCTGAGCTGCCGAAACGTAGCCGCGGCCGCGCTCGATGGTGAGTTCGAGCTCGAACTTGCCCTTCGAGTTCAGCGTGGCGATGTGCAGATCCGGGTTGTGGAATTCGACGCCGGCCGGCGGAGCGATGTCCGCGGCGGTGACGACTCCGGGACCCTGCTTGCGCAGGTAAGCCACAACAGGCTCGTCGTGCTCGGAGGAAACCGAGAGGTTCTTGATGTTCAGGATGATCTCGGTGACATCTTCCTTGACACCCGGAACCGTGGTGAACTCGTGCAGCACGCCATCGATCCGGATGCTGGTTACGGCAGCACCGGGGATGGAGGAGAGCAGGGTACGGCGGAGGGAGTTTCCGAGGGTGTAGCCGAAGCCCGGTTCCAGCGGTTCAATGACGAAACGCGAACGGTTTTCGGAGACGACCTCTTCGGAGAGGGTGGGGCGCTGTGCAATGAGCACTTAGGTTTCCTTTCGGCGAGCATCCGCTATATGACGCAACACAGGTGGTGGAAATTCGGTCTGAAGACTTAACGCGCTGGGCTTGCCCGGACCATTGCTGGTCCGGGCAAGCTCCTGCTGCGGAAAAGAATTAGACGCGGCGGCGCTTCGGCGGGCGGCAGCCGTTGTGGGCTGCGGGGGTGACATCCTGGATGGAGCCAACCTCAAGGCCTGCGGCCTGCAGCGAACGGATTGCGGTTTCGCGTCCGGAACCCGGTCCCTTGACGAAAACGTCTACCTTGCGCATGCCGTGCTCCTGCGCACGCTTGGCAGCAGCTTCGGCTGCCATCTGGGCAGCGAACGGGGTGGACTTGCGCGAGCCCTTGAAGCCAACCTCACCAGAGGAAGCCCAGGAAATAACAGCGCCGGTCGGATCCGTGATGGAAACGATGGTGTTGTTAAAGGTGCTCTTGATGTGCGCCTGGCCAAGCGCGATATTCTTCTTGTCCTTCTTACGCGGCTTGCGGACCGCGCCACGAGTCTTCGGGGGCATTTTTTCTCCTACAGAAAGTTATTGGGGAAAGCTCCGTTAATCCCGGACGGGATCTTAACGGGCCTTCTTCTTGCCGGCGACGGTACGCTTCGGGCCCTTGCGGGTACGGGCGTTGGTCTTCGTACGCTGGCCGCGTACGGGCAGGCCCTTGCGGTGGCGCAGGCCTTCGTAGCTGCCGATTTCAACCTTGCGGCGGATGTCAGCTGCTACTTCGCGGCGAAGGTCACCCTCAACCTTGTAGTTGCCTTCAATGTAGTCACGCAGTTCAACCAGCTGTGCATCAGTCAGGTCCTTGACGCGAACGTCGGCGCTGATGCCAGTGGCAGCCAGGGTTTCGTGTGCACGGGTCTTGCCCACGCCGTAGATGTAAGTAAGCGCAATTTCCAGCCGCTTTTCGCGGGGAATGTCTACGCCAGCGAGACGAGCCATAGTGGCAGTACTCCTTGAATAAACCGGAGGTCGTAGGCAGTACACCCGCACTTCTGTGCGGCCCCAGCCTCCGACCGGGGGTTAGCTGTCCGGACTCTTTCGAACTCAATGTTCCAGATCAGCTTGTGCTGCCTTTATTTACTTGCGTGGGTTAGCAACCCAGGATTCCCAGGAAAGGGAATTAGCCCTGGCGCTGCTTGTGGCGCGGGTTCTCGCAGATCACCATGACCCGGCCATTACGGCGGATCACTTTGCACTTTTCGCAGATCTGCTTGACGCTCGGCTTGACCTTCATGGCATTCCTTTGCGTGTAGCAGTGGTCAACTGGAGCAGCGTTCAGCTCACACTGACGCCGCCCAGCAATTTACTTGTAGCGGTAGACGATACGACCACGCGTGAGGTCGTACGGGCTCAGCTCCACCACTACGCGGTCCTCGGGGAGGATTCGGATGTAGTGCTGACGCATCTTTCCAGAGATGTGTGCCAGAACGATGTGCTTGTTGGTGAGCTCAACGCGAAACATCGCGTTAGGCAGCGCCTCGGTCACAACGCCTTCGATCTCAATGACCCCGTCCTTCTTGGCCATACCCTCCGCTAACTGTTCTTGCCGCAGCCCTGCCGGATTGCACCGGGCATTGCCACGAACGTTTTTGTTGGTTCAGTTGCCCGCTCCAGGGCCCAAAGGGCACGGCAGTCCAGACAACCAACAAGCAACACTACGCCATTGGGCCGGGAAAGTTAAATCCAGCCATGCTAGCGCATCCGCCCGCCGTACGCACCATAGTTCCCGGCAGGAGTGGCCACGGCTTCCGCGCTGGCCACTCCGTCCAGGATGGCCAGGCGTACGACGTCGGCTGCGGCGCTTTGCAGCGCCACAAGGCCGGCCTGCCGTGCAGTTTCGTCGCTGCGGTCGAGTGCCAGGGCTCCGGTGGCAATGCAGAAAACAGTGTCTCCGTCAGCGAGTGTGTGGCTGGGATTCAACGCCCGGGAGATTCCGGCATGCGAAGCCGAAGCTGTCCTCTTGCATTCGGCAACGTCGAGCACGGCATTGGTCGCGACGACAACGAGGGTGGTGTTGAGCGGCGGCCGGTGTGGAGGCTCAACCACCGACTCCTCAAGCACCGAGTGCTCGACGAACGGCAGGCCGAGGGCATTCACCACCACCAGCGCCCCCACAACCACTCCGCTGTCCAGCGCGGCAGCGGCTGTCCCCACTCCGCCTTTGTATGTGCGTCCGATAAGTGCTCCGGTGCCGGCGCCGACGTTGCCGCGCCCGACGTCGTGCCCTTCCTCTTGCGCAGCAGCGGCGGCCGTCGCGGCGTAGCCCATGTCCGGCGTCGGACGGGCGGAAAAGTCGCCGCCGCGGCCAAGGTCGAAGATCGCGGCAGCCGGGACGATGGGCACCACTCCCCCGGGCACGGCAAAACCGCGGCCGTTTTCCTCGCACCACCGTTGCGCACCGCCGGCGGCGGCGAGGCCGTACGCACTGCCGCCGGTGAGCACTACCGCGTCCACCCCGCTGACAAGGCTGGTGGGGTCCAGGGCGTCCGTCTCGTGGGTGGCAGGTCCGCCGCCCTGGACGTCCACCGAACCAACCGTGCCGGGCGGCGGCAGGACGACCGTTACTCCGGTCAGCCAGCCCGCGTCTGTCTTCTGGACGTGTCCCACCCGGATGCCGGGTACGTCAGTCAGCGATCCCATGGCCCCATTCTCCCCGCAGGCCTGCCGTTGCCGCCGCAGCCAGGCCCGCATTTACTTAATCTATTGAAACTCGATAGAATTCCACTGTTAGCCGATAAAGGAGATTTTCATGGGAAAGCTGGCCGTCCTCGCACTGCGCATCGTTATCGCGCTGGTTCTGGCAGGTTCACTGTTCGTCCAGGTGTGGATGGTGCCGCTGGTGTCCGTCGACCTGCAGGAAGCGGGAGCTCCGGACGGGCCACGCATTGCGCTGCTTGCCATTGTGGTCCTGGGAATTCTCTGCGTGCAGGTCACCGCGGTGTGCGTCTGGCGGCTGCTGACCATGGTCCGGCACGGGACAGTGTTCTCGCACGGCGCCTTCCGATACGTGGACATCATCTTCGGCGCTATCGCCGCCGCGGCCGTGCTCGTGTTCGGGATCGCCGTGCTGCTGGCACCGGGAGAAGTCGCGCCGGGCATCGTGATGCTGATCTGCGGTGCCGCCCTGATGATCGGCGGCGTTGCACTGATCGTGCTGGTGCTCCGCACCCTTCTGGCCCAGGCGGTGGCCCGCGACGCCGAGGCCAAGCACCTGCGCGACGAACTCGATGAGGTGATCTGATGGCAATCGTCGTCGACATCGACGTGCTGCTGGCCAAGCGCAAGATGCCTGTTGGCGTACTGGCAGAGAAAGTGGGGATCACCCCGGCCAACCTGGCCGTGCTAAAGAACGGCCGCGCGAAGGCCGTGCGGTTCACGACGCTCGAGGCGCTGTGTGAAGTGCTGGAATGCCAGCCCGGCGACCTGCTGCGGTGGGAACCGGACGGCCCGCCGGACGAGTAGCCGCCCGCTCCCCCAACTAGGTAGCAGCACATGTCATTATGCGGTTCCAAAACGACACTTACTGCTACCTACATGGGCTAGGGAATGGGCACGGGGGTGACTCCGAGGGGCACAAGGTGCTCCGCACCGCCGTCGGGCGCCGACAGCACCCAGATGCCCTTTTCGTGCACCGCCACGGAATGCTCCCACTGGCAGGAACGCTTGCCGTCGGTGGTGACAACGGTCCAGTCGTCCTCCAGCACGGCGGTCTCGATGCCGCCACGAACCAGCATTGGTTCGATCGCCAGGCACAGACCGGGCTTGATCCTGGGGCCGCGATGGCTCGTACGGTAGTTGAGGACGTCCGGTGCCATGTGCATCTCGGAGCCGATGCCGTGCCCAACATAGTCCTCCAGGATGCCGAGCGGCTTGCCCGGCACGGAAGAGACGTAGTCGTCGATGGCGGCGCCGATGTCGCCCACGTGGGTGCCGGTGGCCAGTGCCGCGATACCCCGCCACATGGCAGCGCGGGTGACGTCGGAAAGCCGCTGGTCTTCCGGATCGGCCGTCCCCACAATGACGGTCCGCGCAGAGTCGGAGTGCCAGCCGTTTACGATGGCACCGCCGTCGATAGAGATGATGTCGCCGTCCTGCAGCACCCGGCTGCCCGGAATTCCGTGAACCACTTCCTCATTGACCGAGGTGCAGATGGTGGCCGGGAAGCCGTGGTAGCCCAGGAAGTTGGACTTGGCACGGGCCTCGTTGAGCACGGCCGCGAAGACATCGTCGAGGTGCTTGGTGGTAACTCCCGGAACGGCCGCGGCAACCGCGGCATCCAGGGCGCGGCTCAGGACCAATCCGGCCTCGTGCATGGTGCGCATCTGGGCGTTGTTCTTGAGTTCGATGCGGGGCTGGCGGAAACCCATGGTGTGTCCTTTCAAATGGCTGAGGCTCCTCCCCTGTTCCGGGAGGAGCCTCTAAAAACCGGTGCCTTGAATCAGGCTGCCTGTGCCGCCTTGATGGCCTGCATCACGCGGTCGGTCACGTCGTCGATCGGGCCGATGCCGTCAACCTGGGTAAGGATGCCGCGCTCGGCATACTTTGCCACCACAGCTTCGGTCTGCTCGTGGTACAGGTCCAGGCGGTGGCGGATGACGGCTTCGTTGTCGTCGCTCCGGCCCGTTTCCTTGGCCCGGCCCAGGAGGCGGTGAACCAGTTCCTCATCGTCGGCAGTGAGCTGCAGGACGACGTCGAGCTTCTCCTCGCCCTTGGCAAGAATTTCGTCAAGGTAGTCCACCTGCGCGGTGGTGCGGGGGTAGCCGTCCAGCAGGAAGCCGCTTTCGACGTCGGCCTCGCTGAGGCGGTCGCGAACCATCTTGTTGGTCACGCTGTCCGGAACAAAGTCCCCGTTGTCCATGTACTTCTTGGCCTCGATGCCAAGGGGCGTCTCGCCCTTTACATTCGCACGGAAGATATCACCGGTGGAGATGGCCACAACGCCGAGGCGCTCTGAGATCCGCTCCGCCTGCGTTCCTTTTCCGGAACCGGGAGGTCCAATAATCAGCATTCTCGTCATCGCAAAAGCCCTTCGTAGTGACGTTGTTGTAGCTGCGCATCAATTTGCTTGACGGTCTCCAGACCAACGCCCACCATGATCAGGATCGAGGTGCCACCGAACGGGAAGTTCTGGTTCGCGTTGATCAGTACCAGCGCCACCAGCGGAATCAGTGCCACGAAACCCAGGTAAAGGGCGCCGGGCAGGGTGATCCGGGAGAGCACGTACTGCAGGTAGTCAGCGGTCGGTTTGCCGGCGCGGATACCTGGAATGAAGCCGCCGTACTTCTTCATGTTGTCCGACACTTCTTCAGGGTTGAAGGTGATCGCGACATAGAAGTAGGTAAAGAACACGATCATGGCGAAGTACAGAACCATATAGATCGGCTGGTCGCCGCGGACCAGGTTGTTGTTGATCCATTCGACCCACGGCTGGAGCTGCTCGCCTTGCGCGGGCTGGTTGAACTGGGCAATCAGGCCGGGCAGGTAGAGCATGGAGGAAGCGAAGATCACCGGGATGACACCGGCCATGTTGACCTTGATGGGGATGTAGGTGCTGGTGCCGCCAACAGTGCGGCGTCCGATCATCCGCTTGGCGTACTGCACCGGGACGCGGCGCTGGGACTGCTCCACGAAGACCACCAGTGCCACTGTCAGCAGACCCACCGCGAGGACGGTGAAGAACGTGGCCGGTCCCTGCGAGGTCCAGATGGCACCCAGGGAGGTGGGGAACGTTGCCGCGATGGAGGTGAAGATGAGCAGGGACATGCCGTTGCCCACCCCCTTCTCGGTGACAAGTTCGCCCATCCACATAATCAGGCCGGTGCCGGCCGTCAGGGTGATGATGAGCAGGATGGTGGTGATGATGCTGTCATCAGGGATGATCGGCAGGTTGCAGCCCGGGAGAAGCTGCCCGGACCGTGCCAGGGACACCAGCGTGGTGGCATTGAGCAGGCCCAGGGCGATGGTGAGGTAGCGCGTGTACTGGGTCAGCTTGGACTGGCCCGAAGCGCCTTCTTCGTACAGCTGCTGGAACCGGGGAATGACCACCCGGAGGAGCTGGACGATGATGCTGGCCGTGATGTACGGCATGATGCCCAGGGCGAAGATGGACACCTGGAGCAACGCGCCGCCGCTGAACAGGTTCACGAGCTGGTACAGCCCGCCTGCCGTCTGACCGTTCTGCAAACATTGCTGGACATTCTGGTAGTCCACACCAGGCGAGGGAATGAAAGCACCCAAGCGGAAGATGGTGATGATTCCCAGCGTGAACAACAACTTGCGTCGCAGATCAGGCGTGCGAAAGGCCCGGCCAAATGCGCTAAGCAAGCGTCCTCCTGTGGTGTTTGTAAGAGTGGTGTGATGGGGCTCGATAAATCCCAACAACCGAGTCTAACGGTTCTATGCGCCATGCGAACAATCCGCGGAAGTGCTCCAGCGCCGGATGGCGGGAAAAATACGGCGTGTGGATGTGAAAAACTCCCGGCGACCAGGGCGTAGGCCCCGGTCACCGGGAGTTGAACAACGGGCGTGGCGCCCACCGGCTCTAGAGAGCGGTGGTGCTTCCGCCTGCTGCTGCGATCTTTTCAGCGGCGCTGGCCGAGAATGCGTGGGCGGTGACGTCAACCTTGACGGTGATGTCACCGGTGCCGAGCACCTTGACGGGCTGGTTCTTGCGAACGGCACCCTTTTCGACCAGGTTCTCCACGGTGACAGTGCCACCTTCCGGGAACAGCTCGTTGAGCTTGTCCAGGTTTACAACCTGGAACTCCACCCGGAACGGGTTCTTGAAGCCGCGCAGCTTGGGCAGGCGCATGTGCAGCGGCAGCTGGCCGCCGGCAAAGCCAGCCTTCACCTGGTAGCGGGCTGCCGTACCCTTGGTACCGCGACCAGCGGTCTTACCCTTGGATGCCTCACCACGACCAACACGGGTCTTGGCGGTCTTTGCACCCGGGGCGGGACGCAGGTGGTGAACCTTCAGGGCGTTCTGCTTTTCAGCCTGAGCCTTTTCGTTCTCTGCCATTTACTTCGCCTCCTCTACCTTTACCAGGTGCGGAACCGTGTTGAGCATCCCGACGGTCACGGCGTCGGCGGTGCGGACAACGGTGTGTCCGATCCGCTTCAGGCCGAGGGAACGCAGGGTGTCGCGCTGGTTCTGCTTGCCGCCAATGGCGGACTTGATCTGAGTGATCTCCAACTGTGCGTCGGAGGGGACCAGGTTCTTAGCCATAACCTAGACACCTGCCTTCGGAGCCAGGAGGGCCTTCACCAGTGCCTGCGGAGCGATCTCGTCCAGCGGCAGGCCGCGGCGTGCTGCCACGGATGCCGGCTCTTCGAGGCGCTTCAGGGCATCAACGGTCGCGTGGACGATGTTGATGGCGTTGGAGGAACCGAGCGACTTGGAGAGGATGTCGTGGATGCCCACGCACTCCAGTACTGCACGGACCGGACCACCGGCGATAACACCGGTACCGGCGGAAGCCGGACGCAGCATTACGACGCCGGCAGCGGCTTCACCTTGAACGCGGTGCGGGATGGTGTTGCCGACGCGCGGAACGCGGAAGAAAGACTTCTTGGCCTCTTCAACGCCCTTGGCGATAGCAGCGGGAACTTCCTTGGCCTTGCCGTAGCCCACGCCGACCATGCCGTTACCGTCACCAACGACGACCAGCGCGGTGAAGCTGAAGCGACGACCACCCTTGACCACCTTGGAAACGCGGTTGATGGTGACAACGCGCTCTACGAACTGGTTCTTTTCGGCTTCACGGCCACCGTCGCGGCCGCCACGGCCACCGCGGTCGCCGCGGCCCTGGCCGCGGTCGCCACGCTCGCCGCGACGGGCGCCACCACGGCGGTCGTCGGCAGCGGGGGCAGTGGTCTCAGCAGCTGCGGCTTCGGGAGCCTTCTGATCTGCAGACACAGTGTCCTTTTCCTTGTTTGCTTCAGTCACAGTGACAGCCCACCTTCGCGTGCACCGTCAGCGACGGCGGCAATCCGGCCGTGGTACTTGTTACCACCGCGGTCGAAGACAACTGCCTCGACGCCGGCAGCCTTGGCACGCTCGGCAACGAGCTCACCAACGCGCTTGGCCTTGGCGGTCTTGTCACCGTCGAATGCACGGAGGTCGGCTTCCAGAGTGGACGCGCTTGCTACGGTCTGGCCAATGCTGTCATCGACAACCTGGACAAATACGTGGCGGGCGGACCGGTTGACCACCAGGCGGGGGCGAACGGCCGTTCCTGCAATGCGCTTGCGGATACGAAGCTGGCGACGGCTGCGGGCAGCAGCCTTGCTCTTGTTCGTGCGCTTCTTGTTTATGGCGATGGCCATGGTTACTTACCAGCCTTTCCGACCTTGCGGCGGATAACTTCGCCGGCGTAACGGATGCCCTTGCCCTTGTACGGGTCAGGCTTCCGCAGCTTGCGGATGTTGGCAGCAACTTCGCCGACCTGCTGCTTGTTGATGCCAGAGACAGAGAGCTTGGTCGGTCCCTCTACTGCAAAGGTGATGCCGGCAGGAGCCGACACGTTGACCGGGTGGCTGAAGCCCAGAGCGAACTCCAGGTCAGATCCCTTGGCCTGAACGCGGTAACCGGTACCGACGATTTCAAGCTTTTTCTCGTAGCCTGCGGTGACGCCCTGGATCATGTTGGCGATCAGGGTGCGGGTCAGGCCGTGGAGCGAACGGGAGGCGCGCTCGTCGTTCGGGCGGGTGACGGTCAGGGTGTTGTCTTCCAGGGCAACCTCGATGGGGCTGGCCACAGTGTGGCTCAGTTCGCCCTTGGAACCCTTGACGCTGACGACAGAGCCGTCAACCTTGACCTCAACGCCGGCAGGAACGGTGATGGGGAGACGTCCAATACGTGACATTATTCTCTTCCTTTCCCGTTACCAGACGTACGCGAGGACTTCGCCGCCCACGCCCTTCTTGCCGGCCTGCTTGTCAGTCAGGAGGCCGGAAGAGGTGGACAGGATTGCGATACCCAGGCCACCCAGCACGTGCGGCAGGTTGGTGGACTTCGCGTAAACGCGGAGACCCGGCTTGGAGATGCGGCGAACACCGGCGATGGAACGCTCGCGGTTCGGACCGAACTTGAGCTCGAGGGTCAGCTTCTTGCCGACCTCTGCGTCCTCTTCCTTCCAGCCGGCGATGAAGCCTTCGGCCTTAAGGATGTCGGCAACGCGAGCCTTGAGCTTGCTGTAAGGCATAGACACGGTGTCGTGGTATGCCGAGTTTGCGTTACGCAGGCGCGTAAGCATGTCTGCGACAGGATCTGTCATTGTCATGGTGGGCTCTTGCCCTTCCTCGTAACGGTTTCCGCCGTCCGCTTCGCATGAAGCAGGGCGGCCGGACCTTTTACGTAGTAATTAAGCTTCGGTTTTGAACGGGAAACCAAGCGCCTTGAGCAGCGCGCGGCCTTCGTCGTCGGTCTTCGCAGTGGTCACAACCGTGATGTCCATACCGCGGACGCGGTCGATCTTGTCCTGGTCGATTTCGTGGAACATAACCTGCTCGGTCAGACCGAAGGTGTAGTTGCCGTTGCCATCGAACTGCTTGCCGCTGAGGCCGCGGAAGTCGCGGATACGGGGCAGTGCCAGGGTGACCAGACGGTCCACGAATTCCCACATGCGGTCGCCACGGAGGGTAGCGTGTGCACCGATGGGCATGCCTTCGCGCAGCTTGAACTGTGCGATCGACTTGCGGGCCTTGGTAACCTGCGGCTTCTGGCCGGTGATCTGGGTGAGGTCGCGGACAGCGCCGTCGATCAGCTTGGAGTCCTTGGCGGCATCTCCAACACCCATGTTCACAACAACCTTGACGAGGCGGGGAACCTGGTTCACGTTCGCGTACTTGAACTCATCCTGGAGCTGGGCCTTGATGGAGTCTGCGTACTTGGTCTTCAGACGGGGAACGATCTTCGTTGCCGGAGTCTCGAGAGTCTCAGTCATTAGATGTCCTTCCCGGTGCTCTTGGACACGCGGATGCGGACGGTCTTCTCGACGCCGTCCTTCTCTACGGTGTCGAGGCGGAAGCCCACGCGGGTCGGCTTCTTGGTCGACGGGTCAACCAGTGCCACGTTGGAGATGTGGATCGGGGCTTCAACAACCTCGATGCCACCGGTCTTGGTGCCGCGCTGCGACTGACCGACCTTGGTGTGCTTGGTGACGCGGTTGATGCCTTCAACCAACACGCGGTTGGTGTCGGTGAACACGCGCAGGACCTTGCCCTGCTTGCCGCGGTCGCCGCCGCGCTCAGCCTTGGCGCCAGTGATGACCTGGACCAGGTCACCCTTCTTGATCTTTGCAGCCATGGACTAGAGCACCTCCGGAGCCAGAGAAACGATCTTCATGAACTTCTTGTCACGGAGTTCACGACCAACCGGTCCGAAGATACGGGTACCGCGGGGGTCACCGTCGCCCTTCAGGATCACAGCTGCGTTCTCGTCAAACTTGATGTAGGAACCATCCGCACGGCGGCGTTCCTTCTTGGTACGGACGATGACTGCCTTGACAACATCGCCCTTCTTTACGTTGCCGCCCGGAATTGCGTCCTTGACGGTGGCGACAATGACGTCACCGATGCCTGCGTAGCGACGGCCGGATCCACCGAGAACGCGAATGGTAAGGATTTCCTTAGCACCCGTGTTGTCGGCGACCTTGAGTCGCGACTCCTGCTGAATCACTATTTACTCCTTGCGTCGCGCCGGTTCTCAGACCGAAAATCTTCCTACGGAATGAGCCTTGCGGAACGGTTGATCGGGGTGTCTCTTGACCCGCCTGGATTTTGCCAGACCAGGCCTAAACGCCCGTGCCAGAAGCAGTTGCTCCCATCCGGTCCGGGACGGATCCCGGGCGCACAGGGGCACTATGCTGTGGCACGCTTGTTTACGAGGTTGATGAACGGCGCGCGAAAGGCGCCATACAAACTCAAAATCTTAGCACAGTTTGGCCTGGTCCCCATATCACCAGCGGCCACTCCCCCGCAAGACGGACGACGGCGTCCTGCCCGGCACCTGTCGGCCCTGCCGGGTGCCACTCCCCCCGCAAAGCCGCACCGCCGCCGTCGTACATCCAGGCAAAGCATGCTCCGCGTGACGCCCTTGCCGTTAAACGAGGCAGCCCCCGCTCCCAGTGGGAGCAGGGGCTGCAACAGCTAAGCAGCAGGTGCTACTTGGCCTTCTCGAGGATTTCCACGAGCCGCCAGTTCTTGGTGGCGGACAGTGGACGGGTCTCGGCGATGACAACGAGGTCGCCGATACCGGCGGTGTTCTCTTCGTCGTGTGCCTTGACCTTTGAGGTACGGCGGATGACCTTGCCGTACAGGGCGTGCTTCACGCGGTCCTCAACCTGGACAACGATGGTCTTTTCCATCTTGTCCGAGACTACGTAGCCGCGACGCGTCTTGCGGTAACCGCGCTGACCAGCCTTGGCGCCGGTAGCAGCTTCCGTCACGTTCTCGTCCTTTTCACTCACTTGGCATCCTCCTCGGTCTCAACCGTTTCAGCCTTCTCGGCCTTTTTGGTTGCAGCCTTCTTGGACTTCTTCTCTTCCTTGGCTTCCACAACCGGTGCGGCAACCTCGGCACGGATGCCCAGCTCGCGCTCACGGAGAACGGTGTAGATGCGGGCGATGTCCTTCTTTACCGCGCGCAGGCGACCGTGGTTCTCCAGCTGACCGGTGGCGGACTGGAAACGCAGGTTGAACAGCTCTTCCTTGGCCTTGCGGAGTTCTTCAACGAGACGCTCGTTGTCGAAACCGTCCAGCTGTGCGGGAGCCAGATCCTTGGATCCTACTGCCATTTCTATTCACCACCCTCGCGACGCACGATGCGTGCCTTCAACGGCAGCTTGTGGATTGCCAGGCGCAGGGCCTCGCGAGCTACCTCTTCATTGACACCGGCGAGTTCGAAGAGAACCCGGCCCGGCTTGACGTTGGCGACCCACCACTCCGGCGAACCCTTACCGGAACCCATACGGGTTTCGGCAGGCTTCTTGGTCAGCGGACGGTCCGGGTAGATGTTGATCCAGACCTTACCGCCACGCTTGATGTGGCGGGTCATCGCGATACGTGCAGATTCGATCTGACGGTTGGTGACGTATGCCGGGCTCAGGGCCTGGATGCCGTACTCACCGAACGAGACCTTGGTGCCGCCCGTGGCAGCGCCGGAACGACCCGGGTGGTGCTGCTTACGGTGCTTGACTCGACGTGGGATAAGCATTTAAGCCTGTCCTCCTTCTACTGCTGCAGCGGGTGCAGCCTCACCTGCCGGTGCTTCGGCAGCAGGAGCTGCGTCAGCGGCCGGACGGTCGTTGCGACGGCGGCGATCACCACGGTCAGCGCCACCCGGGCGGCCCGGACGGTCGCCGGAGCGGCCGCGGGACGGGGCGGAAGCGGCCTGGGCGGCCAGTTCCTTGGCAGTGACGTCACCCTTGTAGATCCAGACCTTCACACCGATGCGGCCGAAAGTGGTCTTGGCTTCGTAGAAGCCGTAGTCGATGTTCGCGCGGAGGGTGTGCAGGGGCACACGGCCTTCGCGGTAGAACTCGGAGCGGGACATTTCAGCGCCACCCAGTCGACCCGAGCAGGCGATACGGATGCCCTTGGCACCGGCACGCTGCGCGGACTGCATGGCCTTCTTCATGGCGCGGCGGAATGCCACACGGGAAGTCAGCTGCTCGGCAACGCCCTGGGCAACAAGCTGGGCTTCCATCTCGGGGTTCTTGACCTCGAGGATGTTCAGCTGGACCTGCTTGCCGGTGAGCTTTTCGAGCTCGCCGCGGATGCGGTCTGCTTCTGCTCCACGGCGGCCGATGACGATGCCGGGACGGGCCGTGTGGATGTCCACGCGGACGCGGTCACGGGTGCGCTCGATCTCGACCTTGGCGATGCCGGCGCGCTCCATGCCCGTGGACATGAGCTGGCGGATACGGATGTCTTCGCGAACGAAGTCCTTGTACCGCTGGCCGGACTTGGTGCTGTCAGCGAACCAGTGCGATACGTGATCGGTGGTGATGCCGAGTCGGAACCCGTGCGGGTTTACTTTCTGTCCCACTTAGCGAGCCTCCTCTTTCTCCGGGGTAGCGACTACCACGGTGATGTGGCTGGTGCGCTTCTTGATCTGAAATGCACGACCCTGGGCGCGCGGCTGGAACCGCTTCATGGTCGGGCCTTCATCAACAAACGCTTCGCTGATGATGAGGTCACCTTCGTCAAACGCCACGCCGTCGCGGTCCGCAAGGACCCGGGCGTTGGAGATTGCCGACTGTACTACCTTGAATACCGGCTCCGAAGCTGCCTGCGGGGCAAACTTCAGAATTGCCAGAGCCTCATTCGCTTGCAATCCACGAACAAGGTTGACGACGCGCCGGGCCTTCATAGGCGTTACGCGGATGTGGCGCGCAATTGCCTTGGCTTCCATTGCTTTCCTTCTCTCGTCTATGACGTAAGCGCAGGCGCCTAGCGGCGCTTGCCCTTACGGTCGTCCTTGACATGGCCGCGGAATGTCCGCGTGGGAGCGAATTCGCCGAGCTTGTGCCCGACCATCGACTCAGTGACAAACACCGGAATGTGCTTGCGTCCGTCGTGTACGGCGATCGTGTGTCCGAGCATGTCGGGGATGATCATCGAACGGCGGGACCAGGTCTTGATGACGTTCTTGGTGCCCTTTTCGTTTTCCCTGGCTACCTTCACAAAGAGGTGCTGGTCAACGAAAGGACCTTTTTTCAGGCTGCGTGGCATGTGTCCAGGCTCCTATCGCTTGTTCTTGCCAGTACGACGGCGACGCACAATAAGCTTGTCGCTCTCTTTGTTGGGGCGGCGCGTGCGGCCTTCCCGCTGACCGTTCGGGTTGACGGGGTTACGACCACCGGACGTCTTACCCTCACCACCACCGTGCGGGTGGTCAACCGGGTTCATGGCGACACCACGGACGGTCGGGCGGACGCCCTTCCAGCGCATGCGGCCGGCCTTGCCCCAGTTGATGTTCGACTGCTCGGCGTTGCCCACCTCGCCGACGGTTGCGCGGCAGCGCACGTCAACGTTGCGGATTTCGCCGGAAGGCAGGCGCAGCTGGGCGAAGCGGCCTTCCTTGGCAACGAGCTGGATGGATGCGCCGGCGGAGCGGCCCATCTTGGCGCCGCCGCCCGGACGCAGTTCAACTGCGTGGACAACGGTACCCACGGGGATGTTGCGCAGGGGGAGGTTGTTGCCGGGCTTGATGTCAGCGTTGGCACCTGCCTCCACGAAGTCACCCTGGGACAGCTTGTTCGGGGCGATGATGTAACGCTTGGTGCCATCAACGTAGTGCAGGAGCGCGATGCGGGCCGTACGGTTCGGATCGTACTCAATTTCGGCAACGCGGGCGTCAACGCCGTCCTTGTCGTGGCGACGGAAGTCGATCAGACGGTACTGGCGCTTGTGTCCGCCACCCTTGTGACGGGTGGTGATCTTACCGGTGTTGTTACGGCCGCCCTTCTTGGGCAGCGGACGTACCAACGACTTTTCCGGCGTCGACCGCGTGATTTCGATGAAGTCCGCTACGCTCGAGCCACGACGGCCCGGGGTAGTCGGCTTGTATTTACGGATTCCCATAATTTATTTCCTCGTTAAAGTGGTCTCCGCTACGAGAGCGGACCGCCGAAGATGTCGATGGTGCCTTCTTTGAGGGTGACAATCGCACGCTTGGTGTTCTTGCGGGTACCCCATCCGAATTTGGTGCGCTTGCGCTTACCGGCACGGTTGATGGTGTTGATCGATTCGACCTTGACGGAGAAGATCTTCTCCACGGCCAGCTTGATCTCGGTCTTGTTCGACCGGGGGTCCACCAGGAAGGTGTACTTGCCCTCGTCGATCAGGCCGTAGCTCTTTTCCGACACGACGGGTGCAAGCACGACGTCGCGGGGATCCTTAATGGTGGCTGCACTCACTTGGCATCCTCCTCGTTCTTAGCTGCCTTGGCGGCAACGAATGCGTCGTAGGCAGCCTTGGTGAAGACAACGTCATCAGACACGAGAACGTCGTAGGTGTTCAGCTGGTCTGCGTACAGAACGTGAACACCGGCGAGGTTGCGCACGGACAGTGCAGCAACATCGTTGGCGCGCTCGATGACAACCAGCAGGTTCTTGCGGTCGGAAACACCGCGGAGCGTTGCCAGGGCGGTCTTGGCCGAAGGCTTGTCGCCTGCAACCAGCTCGGAGACAACGTGGATGCGTCCGTTGCGGGCCCGGTCAGACAGTGCGCCGCGCAGTGCAGCAGCAATCATCTTCTTGGGGGTGCGCTGGCTGTAGTCACGCGGAGTGGGACCGTGGACAATGCCACCGCCGGTCATGTGCGGAGCACGGATCGAACCCTGGCGGGCGCGGCCGGTGCCCTTCTGCTTGAACGGCTTGCGTCCTGCACCGGAAACTTCAGCGCGGGTCTTGGTCTTGTGGGTACCCTGGCGAGCAGCAGCGAGCTGGGCAACGACAACCTGGTGCAGCAGCGGCACGTTGGTCTGGACGTCGAAGATCTCTGCAGGCAGGTCAACCTGGACAGTGTTAGCCATTGGATTAGGCTCCCTTCACGGCGGTGCGTACGAGGACGACCTGGCCGCGGGCGCCGGGAACGGCACCCTTGATAAGGAGCAGCGACTTCTCGACGTCAACCGCGTGGACCGTGAGGTTCAGCGTGGTGTGACGAACGGCGCCCATGCGGCCGGCCATTTTCATGCCCTTGAAGACGCGGCTCGGGGTGGATGCGCCACCGATTGAACCGGGCTTACGGTGGTTCTTGTGGGCACCGTGGGAAGCTCCAACGCCGTGGAAGCCGTGACGCTTCATAACACCGGCGAAGCCCTTACCCTTGGTGGTCCCGACGACGTCGATCTTCTGGCCGGCTTCGAAGAGCTCCACAGAGAGTTCCTGGCCCAGCTCGTACTCGGCAGCATCTGCGGTACGGAGTTCGACGACGTGGCGGCGAGGCGTAACGCCTGCCTTCTCAAAGTGACCAGCCAGCGGCTTGGTGACCTTGCGGGGATCGATCTGGCCGTAGCCGATCTGAACGGCGACATAGCCATCAGCTTCTGCGTTGCGCAGCTGGGTGATGACGTTCGAATCTGCCTGGACCACAGTGACGGGGATGAGCTTGTTGTTCTCGTCCCAGACCTGGGTCATGCCGAGCTTCGTGCCCAGCAGGCCCTTCACGTTACGGGTTGCGGTCATAGTTTCTCAGCACCTCCCTACAGCTTGATTTCGATGTTCACGTCGGCCGGCAGGTCGAGACGCATGAGCGAGTCAACAGCCTTGGGCGTGGGGTCGATGATGTCGATAAGACGCTTGTGCGTGCGCATTTCAAAGTGCTCGCGGCTGTCCTTGTACTTGTGCGGAGAGCGGATGACGCAGTACACGTTTTTCTCCGTCGGCAGCGGCACCGGGCCGACTACCGTTGCGCCTGCGCGCGTGACCGTCTCAACGATCTTCCGTGCTGAAACGTCAATGACCTCGTGGTCGTATGACTTCAGCCGGATGCGGATTTTTTGTCCCGCCATGTCGCCTGACTCTCTTTCAGTCTGTGCTTCCCCGGATTAGGGCTGCCCTGTTCACTTTCCTGTTGTATGTGGCTGCCGAAGCATTTGAAGTCGTAACTACCACCCGCCGCACAAACTGAATCCGGATGAATCCGGGTTCCTCACCTTGCCGGCGTAACCGACCCCCGCGGTCGGGCGTGTCGTGCTGAACACGCATACAAATCCGCAATTCCATTGGGGTGGGTTATGTTTGGTCTTCAACCTGGACCCTGCACCCGGCATTATCCGGATCGGGACGCGAAGAAGCGCTTGAACAACTCATCTAGTATGCCGGAAATCCCCCGCAGATGCGAATCGCCCTTCTGGTGGCGCCACGGGGGAGGTCATTGCCCTTGGCTGCGTCCGAATGGATGATAAGGACATGACGCTGGAAAGCACTGAATCGGTGACGGAACTGGCCAGCCGCATGCCGCCGTCGTTCACACTTGGCGTGGCTGCAGCCGCCTTCCAGATTGAGGGCGCCCTGGGTGAAGGCGGGCGCGGCCCGTCCGGCTGGGACGCGTTCGCCGAGAAGCCCGGCGCCATCGTGGACGGCCACTCCCCCGCGGTGGCGTGCGACCACTACAACAGGCTGCCGGAGGACGTGGCGCTGCTGCAGGACCTGGGGGTGGACTCCTACCGGTTCTCGCTTTCGTGGCCTCGGATCCAGCCGGAGGGCCGTGGCAGTTTCAACGCGGAGGGCCTGGATTTCTACGACCGGCTGATCGACCAGCTGCTGGAGGCCGGCATCTCCCCCATGGCCACGCTCTACCACTGGGACACTCCCCTGCCGCTGGAGCACCGCGGGGGTTGGCTGAACCGCGAAACGGCTGAACGCTTTGGCGAGTACGCAGCAGCAGCCGCCGAGCGCTATGGCGACCGGGTGGCCCAATGGGTCACCCTCAACGAGCCCCTCTCGGTAACACTGAACGGCTATGCCCTCGGCGTGCATGCGCCCGGGCGGGCACTGATGTTCGACGCCCTGCCGTCGATCCACCACCAGCTGCTGGCGCACGGGCTGGGCGTACAGGCGCTGCGGGCCGCCGGAGTAACCGGCGGCGTTGGGGTGACCAACCTGCACGCGCCCGTCCGGCCCGCGAGCCGGAGCATCGGCGACCGGATGGTGGCCCGGATGTATGACCTGCTGATGAACCGGATCTACGCAGATCCCGTGCTGCTCGGCCGCTACCCCACGCTTCCGGTGTACGCCCGGCCGTGGCTGCGCTCCATCGGGAGGATCTCCGACGCAGACCTGCGCATCATCCACCAGCCGCTGGATTTCTACGGCCTGAATTACTACTTCCCTGTGAAGGTGGCCATCGGCCGCGGCGTGACCCCCATCCCGGCCGACATGCACAAGGCCGTTGCCCGGCTGCCGTTCCATGAAGTGGGGTACCCCGAGTTCGGCAGCACCGGATTTGGCTGGCCCGTGGCTCCGGAGCACCTGGGTATCCTGCTCAAGGAGCTCCAGGACCGGTACGGGGACGCCCTGCCGCCTGTGTACATCACGGAAGGCGGAGCCAGTTTCCCCGAGCCGGACAAGGTTGACGGCACCCTCCAGGACGACGACCGGGTGCAGTACCTGGCCAGCCATTTGCGCACCGCCCTGGACGCGACCTCACCCGGTGGCATCGCTTCCGGCGTGGACCTTCGCGGCTATTACGTGTGGACGCTGATGGACAACTTCGAGTGGGCAGCGGGCTACTCCCAACGATTCGGGTTGATCCACGTTAACTTTGAGACGCAGGAGAGGACCCCGAAACAGTCCTTCTACTGGTACCAGGCACTTTCCCGGGCGCGCAAAACCCAAGGCGGCCAATAAGTAGGCACTGGCACGGCCCCTCGCGCATGCGGGCCCTGCGTGATGCCTTGCTATTGGTCCTTGTTTGCCCGGTTGATCCGTTTGGCCCGGTCGATTTCGTGGCGGAAGTGCTTCCTGGCCCAGAACACGCCTGCCACCACCGCGACCACGATTATCAGGAAAATAAGCCATCCCATGATGATCTCCTCTCGATGCTGCCACAGTATCAGGGAAGGTTCCGTACAGGGCTGTCGTGCTTTTCGGCCGCTTCAGAGCCCGTGCTGCGGTTGAGCCGCCACACGGCAAACGCAATAAGTCCGACGGCGACAAGCGCCAGCAGGGCGAAGGTGTACTCCCGCATTGCCCATAGGATGCACGCGGCGACTCCGCCCGCGCCCCAGCGGACAAATGTCCTGTCGCCAAGCGCCAGCCCCGCGACGAGCAGCACTGCCAGCATGACCAGGAGCCACAACTGCTGGCCGCCCGCCCCGCTGAAAACCACGCCGACGCCGGACAGGGTGAGCAGTACGGCCGAAGCCGCAGCGAAGGCCCGGCCCGTTCCGTTCTGTCCTGCCAGGTACCGTAAGGCGGCCAGCAGGGCACCCAGAACCACATACCACTGGGCAACCCAAAACGGGTCTGGCAGCCCGGTCGCGGACCAGGCCGACCCGACACCGGCAACGCCCAGCCTGTCCGCTGTGTCCAGGTGGAAGATGGCCGCGCGCTGGATTGCTGCCACAACGGCCAGCGCAGCCAGTTCAGCCGTAACGCGGCGCATGGCCGTGGGGACTTCAAGCACGGCGACTCCGGCCGTGCACGTCAGGAGGACAGCAGCGCACCATGATGTTGCATCCGCGGGCAGCCCGGCAGCCGCCGCTGCCCCTAACCCAAGAAAGGACGCGCCGGCCAAGGACCACCGGCGGACCGGCTCTTCCGCCAGGCGGTCGGCGCGGGCCTGACGCAGAACATAGAGACCTGCCGCCACCGCGCCCGGTCCTGCCAGCCAAGGAACATAGCGGCCCCATTCTCCAGGGTGGTCCCCGAACAGGGAACCCGCGAGCAGCCAGGCTCCTGTCAGCAATCCCGCCACAGCCAGGGGGTAAAGCGCAGGGATCCGCTCGACGTGGGAAGCAGTACAAAGGACGGCTGCCAAGGCAAGGACGGCGGCACCGGCAACCCAGCCGGCTGCCAAGGGTGCGGTAAGCAGCGCGGCCCCCGTGAAGGACCCGGCTGCGGTGAGCCACAGCCAGTGCTCGATGCCGGAGGGCACAGCGTTCCGCCGGTTTCCCAACACGCCCGCCCCTGCCGCGGAAAGCCCCAGAAGCAAAAGCACAACGGCGGTTCCGGTGTAACCCAGCAGCATTTGCGCACCGAAGGTGGCAAAGGGGCCCAGAGCGAGCACCGCAAACAGCAGCGCGTAGACACCGAAGAACAGCGCCCCGCGGGCGGCAAACAGCCGGCGGGCAACGATAGCGGACACCAGCAGCAGGGCCAGTTCCAGGAACAGGACGCCGCGGCCGCCGCCGTCGCCTGCATGGCCGTATTGAAGGGCGTAAACCAGGGGCAGAAGTGCCTGGCCGGCCAGCGTGATCCACACGGCTGCCTGCTGGAAGGGCACCGTCTCTAACCGGGAGCGCAGCACCCACCGCGCCGCGTGCTGGGCGGCAAGGACCCAGGCGAAGGTCAGGGACACCACCGCGGGTGAAGCGGTGATGTCATAGCTGAGCACAACGGCCAAGGCCGCTGTGAGTATCCGGGCCGACACGAAGTACCAGCCCTTCTGCAGGGTCCGGGGCGCGGCCGCCACCATGACCGCGGCAAAGAGCCCGAAAACGCCCAGCAGCACCTCCACCAGGAGCAGGTTGCCTGAAGACAGGTACAGGAGCACAGCGAACGACGCCGGCGCAAACCACGGAGAGCCGCCCTCCTGCCGCAGCACGCAGCCTGCAAGTACCGCCGAGGCGGCAGCAACAGCGGGTACAAAGATGGCCTGCCAGCTGCCGTCTCCCAGCGGTTCCAGGCCGGTACAACCAGCAAGCTGCAGGAGGATCACCAGGCCCGCGTCAACGGCCGTCCCCCGCGGCGTACGCCGCAGGAGGTAAGCCCCGAGGACAAGCGTCAGTTGTAGCCCGAGAGCCACAGCCAGCACAGTGGCTTGCCGAAGCTCCTCTCCCGCCACCACCGGCACGCCCGCGCCCTGTGCAAGCTGCCCGAACGCTGTGACCACCAGGATCGTGCCCGCAATCCGGGACAACCACCAGTAGCACCAGCGGTGGAGACGTGCCGGAAGGATGATGGCGGTACCGGACAGATAGGCAATCACCAATGCCAGGGCAGTGTTGCCTGCGGCCTGGGATACGAATCGGAAAGCGAAATCCACCATGACCGAACCGACCGCCAGCGGCAGCACTTCCCCTACAGTGGGACGCCAGGCAGAGGCCTCGCCAGGACGCCGGACCAGCATCAGGCCCGTGGTGGCGGCCGCCACCAGCTGCAGCAGGATTACCAGCGTAGTCAGCCAGGCACCCGGTGTAGTGTCGACGGACGCCAGGAACGCGACTCCCGCAACTCCGAGGCCTGCAAAGGCGGCGAGGGTGGCCTGCGGCGCCAGCGCGCGGAACCCGAAACGCTGCAGTGCCGCCGACAGCAGCTGCTGCCCGACAGCGACGGCAACAAGGCTGGACCATATGGCATGGTTTTGCAGTTCCCCCTCAGTGAGGGCCGCTGCCGCGGCAGGAACAGCCAAGGTGGCCGCCACCCGGCCATTCAACTCCAGCACACGCCGCAGTTCCTCCCCCGTCCTGAACGAACGTGCCAGCCAGATGAGCGAGGCCACCACCGGCATCGCTGCAAACTCCCACTCACCCAGCACCGGGCTGAAGAACCAGGCCAGCGCCAAAGGCACAAACGGTGTAAACTCGGCTGCCCCGCGCAGCCTCGTGGCCAGTACAAAGCTGGTCAGCAGCAAGATCAGGACCGGCAGCCAGAGCGGAACCGTGCCGCTGTCCCCGGGCGAAGCAGCCATTAGACCGGGAAGGGCAACGCTTCCGGCGAACCCGGCGGTCACCGCAAACTGCGCTCCGAATGTCAGGAGGGCGTCCAGGCGCCACCATCCGGCACCGGGTGAAGTGCCGCCGTCGGCCGTGCCCCGCCCGCTTGCGGCCCGCCCAGCCCCTGCAATCCGGCGGGAGAACCAGGAGTCCAAGCTTCCGCTGCCAAGCGTGGTTGCGACTGACTGTAGTGCAAGAAGCGCCCCGGCGGTGAACAGCGCATTCGCCCCTTGCCCGGTGAAGTCCCAGACGGCGACGCTGCAGGCGATTGTGAGGGCCGCCCGTGCCGCATAGAAATTTGGCAGCCTGAACGGGGCCGTCCGGACGGCTGCCATGACGCCGAAGTACGAAGCGCAGGAGCCGAGAACGAGGGCATACTCCCACCTGGTGAGCAGCAACGGGACGAAGGTGGCGGCCAGGGCTGCGGCGGGAACCACAACCGGGTGAAGGGACGCCAACGGCCTCACGAAAACTGGAGGAAGCCACCCCGGGCTCAACAGCGACACCAGGGTGAGCAGCACCGCCATGCCGATGAGCGCAACAAAGTACCAAACCAGGGCCCCGCCCAGCACGGCGAGGCCAGACCACGCAGTCGAAACGCCGAACGTTAGCGACAGATACACCAGGACGCGACTTTCCAGCCGAAGGGCAGCCGCGATGTACGCGATGGTGCCGGCCAGGGAGGTAAGCAGCCAAACCGCCGGGCCGTTCAGCCAAACGAAGTTGTACAGCGCAAGGCCTACCACGGGAACCAATGCCAGGCCGGTACCGGTGAACGCCACTGCTGCAGGCCTAAGCCGGGGCGCCTTGTGGTGGAGCACCAAGCCGGAGGCGTAGAAGAAGCCAGCAACCGCGCAGACGCCGGCGAAGCGGAACATCGGGGCAAGCCCGGTCCCCACGAACAGGGCCGCGGCCGCCACGAGCAGCAGGCTCGCGACGTACAGGGTGATGTTGATGTTCTGCCTGTCCCGGCGTTCCCGGCGGGCCTTGCGCTCCTCGGGAGTCTCAGCAGGGCGGACCGGCTTGGCGGCAAGTGGCTGCGTCGCTGCCGGCCGGACAACCGGCCTGGCTGGCTGAGGCGGATCAGTCCGGCCAGTTTTACTGGCCGGAGTGGCAGTCGTCATCGGCATGGAAGTTGACGGGCGATGCTGGAGTGCCGCCAGCGGCGGGTCAGCTGGAGGAATGGCCCAAGCGTGGTGAACAGTGCCTCCTTGCTCGAGGCGCCCGTCCTGAAGCGGCACATGGACCGGGCGCCCGGGGACCGGGGGCAAAGGCTGGCCCTGGGGCTGCCCCTGGGCGACTTTGGCCATCGCATCCAGCCACCCCTGCAGGTGGCCGTCGCGGTAACCCGCTTCGTAGGATGTGTCCTTCATGCCGGCGCCCTTCCAACAGGCAGCACAGTGCAGCTGCTATTTATCCAGTGACTGGACTTAAGTTAGCAAAAGAAAACCCCGCTGCACATGGCAGCGGGGCTTCCTGTGGATTATTCGGGACCGGGCCCCGGATAACCGTTGATCAGCAAGGACTACTTGTTGATCTTGGTAACACGTCCCGAACCAACGGTGCGGCCGCCTTCGCGGATAGCGAAGCCGAGGCCCTCTTCCATGGCGATGGGCTGGATGAGCGCAACGGTCATCTCAGTGTTGTCGCCGGGCATAACCATTTCCGTGCCCTCGGGCAGGGTGATAACGCCGGTAACGTCCGTCGTACGGAAGTAGAACTGCGGGCGGTAGTTGGAGTAGAACGGGTTGTGGCGTCCGCCTTCGTCCTTGGAGAGGATGTAGACGTTTGCCTCGAAGTCGGTGTGCGGGGTGATGGAACCCGGCTTGACGACAACCTGGCCACGCTCGACATCGTCGCGCTTCAGACCGCGGAGCAGGAGGCCACAGTTCTCGCCGGCCCATGCTTCGTCGAGCTGCTTGTGGAACATCTCGATACCGGTAACCGTGGTCTTCTGAACGGGGCGGATGCCGACGATCTCGACCTCGGAGTTGATGGCGAGGGTTCCACGCTCGGCGCGGCCCGTAACAACGGTGCCACGGCCGGTGATGGTGAAGACGTCCTCGATCGGCATCAGGAACGGCTTGTCACGGTCACGTACGGGGTCCGGAACGGACTCGTCGACAGCAGCCATCAGGTCCTCAACGGACTTGACCCACTCGGGGTCGCCTTCCAGTGCCTTCAGGCCGGAAACGCGGACAACCGGAGCGTCGTCGCCATCGAAGCCCTGCGAGCTCAGGAGCTCACGAACTTCCATTTCGACGAGGTCGAGGAGTTCCTCGTCCTCAACCATGTCAGCCTTGTTCAGCGCGACCAGCAGGTAGGGAACACCAACCTGGCGGGCGAGCAGAACGTGCTCACGGGTCTGTGCCATGGGGCCGTCGGTAGCAGCAACCACGAGGATTGCGCCGTCCATCTGGGCAGCACCGGTGATCATGTTCTTGATGTAGTCAGCGTGACCGGGGGCGTCAACGTGTGCGTAGTGACGCTTCTCGGTCTGGTACTCCACGTGGGAGATGTTGATGGTAATACCGCGCTGACGCTCTTCGGGAGCAGAGTCGATCGACGCGAAGTCGCGCTTCTCGTTGAGATCCGGGTACTTGTCGTACAGCACCTTGGAAATGGCGGCCGTCAGCGTCGTCTTACCGTGGTCAACGTGACCGATGGTGCCGATGTTGACGTGCGGCTTAGTCCGCTCGAACTTTGCCTTTGCCACAGGTTCCTCCTAGAAACGTTTTCAAATGGCTTGCCCTTCAACCGCGCTTGTCGCGGCAGAAACTCAGGCAAGTCTACTTGGGGGCTTTGGATTGGTGAAATTGCAGATTCAGGAACTAATACTAGTCCCTTGAGCCTGTTCGTACAGGTGGCCGGGCCTTGCTTGGCCGGATGAATCCGACCAGGCCCGGCCACCTGTACTGGCTGCGCTTTCCGTTTCCGGCGGGCGCACCCGAGGTGATCGCTTTGAAAGTCCTGGGGACTACTCGCCGCGGCTCTTCTGGATGATCTCGTCGGCAACTGCCTTCGGGACCTCGGCGTAGCTGTTGAACGTCATGGAGTAAACAGCACGGCCCTGGGTCTTCGAGCGCAGGTCACCGATGTAACCGAACATTCCGGACAGCGGAACGTGTGCACGAACAACCTTGACGCCCTGCGCATCTTCCATGGACTGCATCTGGCCACGGCGGGAGTTGAGGTCACCGATAACTTCACCCATGTATTCCTCAGGGGTGCGGACCTCGACATCCATCAGCGGTTCGAGCAGAACAGGGTTCGCCTTGCGTGCAGCTTCCTTGAAAGCCATACGGCCGGCGATCTTGAACGCCATTTCCGAGGAGTCGACATCGTGGTACGCGCCGTCAACCAGCGTGGCCTTGATGCCCACAACCGGGTAGCCGGCCAGGACGCCGTCGTTCAGCGCATCCTGGATACCAGCGTCGACCGACGGGATGTACTCGCGGGGAACGCGGCCACCGGTGACCTTGTTCTCGAACTCGTACAGCTCGCCCTCGGCGGTGTCCAGCGGCTCGATCGCAATCTGAATCTTTGCGAACTGGCCCGAACCACCGGTCTGCTTCTTGTGCGTGTAGTCATGACGCTCCACAGCACGCTTGATGGTTTCTCGGTAGGCAACCTGGGGCTTGCCCACGTTTGCCTCGACCTTGAACTCGCGGCGCATGCGGTCCACCAGGATGTCCAGGTGGAGCTCGCCCATGCCGGCGATGATGGTCTGGCCGGTGTCTTCGTTGAGGGACACCTGGAAGGTGGGATCCTCAGCGGAGAGCTTCTGGATGGCCGTGGAGAGCTTCTCCTGGTCACCCTTGGTGTTGGGCTCGATGGCAACCGAGATCACGGGCTCCGGGAAGCTCATGGACTCGAGGACGATCTGATTGTTGGCATCACACAGGGTGTCACCCGTGGTGGTGTCCTTCAGACCGATGGCTGCGTAGATGTGACCGGCGGTAGCGCCCTCAACAGGCATTTCCTTGTTGGCGTGCATCTGGAACAGCTTGCCGATGCGCTCCTTCTTGCCCTTGGTGGAGTTGACCACCTGGGCGCCTGCTTCCACGTGACCGGAGTACACGCGGATGAAGGTGAGCTGGCCGAAGAACGGGTGCGCAGCAATCTTGAACGCCAGTGCGGAGAACGGCTCTTCGGAGGAAGGCTTGCGGGTCAGTTCCTTCTCTTCGTCGCGAGGATCGTGGCCGACCATCGGGGGGACGTCGAGCGGGTTCGGCAGGTAGTCGACAACTGCATCGAGCATCGGCTGAACGCCACGGTTCTTGAAGGCGGAACCGCAGAAGATCGGGTAGAGCTCGGAGTTGATCGTCATCTTGCGGATGCCGGCCTTGAGCTCGTCGATCGAGATTTCTTCACCCTCGAGGTACTTCTCCATGAGTTCCTCGGAGGACTCTGCAACGGTCTCTACGAGCGCTGCGCGGTACTCTTCGGCCTTTTCCTGGAGGTCAGCCGGGATCTCACGGATCTCGTACTTGGCACCCATGGTGACGTCACCCTTGGCATCGCCGGGCCACACCAGTGCGCGCATGTAGAGCAGGTCCACGACGCCGATGAAGTCATTCTCGGCACCGATGGGAAGCTGCATCACGAGAGGCTTGGCGCCCAGGCGGCTGATGATGGTGTCTACCGTGAAGTAGAAGTCGGCACCGAGCTTGTCCATCTTGTTGACGAAGCAGATGCGCGGGACGTTGTACTTGTCAGCCTGGCGCCAAACGGTCTCGGACTGGGGCTCAACGCCTTCCTTGCCATCGAAGACGGCAACGGCGCCGTCGAGGACGCGCAGCGAGCGCTCTACCTCAACGGTGAAGTCCACGTGGCCGGGGGTGTCGATGATGTTGATCTGGTTGTTTTCCCAGAAGCAGGTCACGGCGGCAGACGTGATGGTGATGCCGCGTTCCTTTTCCTGTTCCATCCAGTCAGTGGTCGAAGCGCCGTCGTGCGTTTCGCCGATCTTGTGGTTCACACCCGTGTAGAACAGGATGCGCTCGGTTGTGGTGGTCTTGCCGGCATCAATGTGGGCCATGATGCCGATGTTGCGGACCTTACTAAGGTCGGTAAGCACGTCCTGTGCCACGGGGTCTCCTTTTGGGATGGACTACACGTTCGCCGCCGGCTCGGTTGAGCCGGCGGCGTACGGGAAGTATTACCAGCGGTAGTGTGCGAAGGCCTTGTTGGACTCGGCCATCTTGTGGGTGTCTTCGCGACGCTTCACAGCGGCACCGAGACCGTTGGAGGCATCCAGGATTTCGTTCTGGAGGCGCTCGGTCATCGTCTTTTCGCGGCGGGCCTTGGAGTAGCCGACCAGCCAGCGCAGGGCGAGTGCGGTGGAGCGGCCAGGCTTGACCTCAACCGGAACCTGGTAGGTGGCGCCGCCGACGCGGCGTGAGCGGACCTCGAGGGAAGGCTTGACGTTGTCCATGGCCTTCTTCAGCGCTGCGACGGGGTCGCCGCCGGACTTGGCGCGCGCGCCTTCGAGGGCACCGTAGACGATGCGCTCTGCCGTGGACTTCTTGCCGTCAACGAGGACCTTGTTGATGAGCTGGGTTACCAGCGGGGAACCGTAGACCGGATCCTGTACGAGCGGCCGCTTGGGGGCCGGACCCTTGCGAGGCATATTACTTCTTCTCCATCTTTGCGCCGTAGCGGCTGCGGGCCTGCTTACGGTTCTTCACGCCCTGGGTATCGAGGGCGCCACGGACGATCTTGTAGCGGACACCCGGGAGGTCCTTCACACGACCACCGCGGACGAGCACAATGGAGTGCTCCTGCAGGTTGTGGCCAACACCGGGGATGTAGGCGGTTACTTCAACGCCGCCGTTGAGGCGCACACGTGCCACCTTACGCAGAGCCGAGTTCGGCTTCTTGGGGGTGGTGGTGTAGACGCGGGTGCAAACACCGCGGCGCATCGGGCTGCCCTTAAGCGCGGGAGCCTTGGTCTTTGAGACCTTAGGCGTGCGGCCCTTGCGGACCAGCTGGTTAATCGTAGGCACTCTCGTGTTCTCCGTTTTATCCGGAGCAGCCGTCTCCGGCCGCTCTCTTGTTGCGTTGCCCCGCCGCCCGGGCCCTGAAGGGAATCTCCAGGGCGGCGAAGGCGAAGCCTTAATAGTCGGATCCCATACCCATGACCTGACTCGCGTCCAAATGTCCCTAGGCATGCGAAAATGTGGCATACGTTGCACAAGAACCCTGCAAACCGGAAACGTCGCTCTGGCCACAGTCTTCCAACTGGGACCGGCGCACTCATCCACTGCCACAATAACAATTGGTAACAAGTCTAGCATGGACGGCCTCCATGCCTTAATCGCCGTCGCCTCCCCCAACTAAGTAGCAGCAGGTGTCGTTATGGGCGCCCATAACGACACCTGCTGCTACTTAGTTGAAAGCGGAAGGCCCCGCCCCCACAAACGTGGAGGCGGGGCCTTTCAGCCAATCAACGGGACTTCCTTAGCGGAAGTCGTTGCCCAGGTCGTAGTCATCCAGCGGGATGGCGTGGAACTCAGGAGCTCCGTCGCCACCCAGGGTGTCGTACGAGAAGTCACTGAATGCACTTGGGCCGGTGAAGAGGTTGGCCTTTGCTTCCTCAGTGGGTTCGACTGTGACCTCGGTGTAGCGCGGGAGACCCGTACCGGCCGGGATCAGCTTACCGATGATGACGTTCTCCTTGAGGCCCAGCAGCGGATCGCTCTTGCCTTCCATGGCCGCCTGCGTCAGGACGCGGGTGGTCTCCTGGAAGGAAGCTGCGGACAGCCAGGACTCGGTTGCCAGCGAGGCCTTGGTGATGCCCATGAGCTCAGGACGTCCGGATGCCGGAGTCTTCCCCTCGGACACAACGCGGCGGTTGGCGTCTTCGAAGCGGCTGCGCTCGGCGAGTTCGCCGGGAAGCAGGTCCGATTCGCCGGACTCGATGACCGTGACGCGGCGCAGCATCTGACGGACGATAACCTCGACGTGCTTGTCGTGGATACCGATGCCCTGGCTGCGGTACACGCCCTGGACCTCGTCCACCAGGAACTTCTGTGCCGCACGGGGACCCATGATGCGCAGGACCTGCTTGGGATCGACAGGACCGTTGATCAGCTTCTGGCCGACGGCGACGTGGTCGCCGTCTTCGATCAGCAGGCGTGAACGGCGCAGGACCGGGTACGCGATCTCTTCGGTTCCGTCATCCGGGGTGATGACCAGGCGCATCTGGCGCTCGGACTCTTCGATGGTGATGCGGCCGGCTGCCTCGGCAATCGGTGCAACACCCTTCGGAGTACGGGCTTCGAAGAGCTCCTGGATACGGGGCAGACCCTGAGTGATGTCATCGCCACCACTGGCGGAAACTGCACCACCAGTGTGGAACGTACGCATGGTCAGCTGGGTACCGGGCTCACCGATGGACTGTGCGGCGATGATGCCCACGGCCTCGCCGATGTCCACGGTCTTGCCGGTTGCCAGCGAACGGCCATAGCACAGGGCGCAGGTGCCGACGCTGGATTCACAGGTGAGTACGGAGCGGACCTTGACCTCGGTGATGCCTGCCTTGTAGAGCTCATCGATGACCACGTCGCCGCAGTCGGTACCGGCGGCGGCGAGGACCTTGCCCTCGGAGTCCACGACGTCGACAGCCAGCGTACGTGCGTAGGCACTGTTCTCGACGTTCTCGTCCAGCACCAGCTCACCGTTGGAATCGGCGACGGCGATGGGCGTGACCAGGCCGCGCTCGGTGCCGCAGTCCTCTTCGCGGACGATGACGTCCTGGGACACGTCCACCAGACGACGGGTCAGGTAACCCGAGTTGGCGGTACGCAGAGCGGTATCGGCGAGGCCCTTACGGGCACCGTGCGTGGCGATGAAGTATTCCAGCACCGACAGGCCCTCACGGTAGGAGGACTTGATGGGGCGCGGGATGATTTCACCCTTCGGGTTGGCCACCAGGCCACGGATACCCGCGATCTGGCGGACCTGCATCCAGTTACCACGTGCACCGGAGGACACCATGCGGTTGATGGTGTTCATCGGGGACAGGCTTTCACGCATCACCGAAGCGATCTCGTTGGTTGCCTTGTTCCAGATCTCGATCAGTTCCTGGCGGCGCTCGTCGTCGTCGATCAGGCCCTTGTCGTACTGGCCCTGGATCTTGGCGGCCCGCTCCTCGTAACCTGCGAGGATTTCCGGCTTGGCGGCCGGGACCTCGATATCGGAGATCGCAACGGTGACGCCCGAACGGGTGGCCCAGTAGAAACCGGCATCCTTCAGGTTGTCCAGCGTGGCAGCCGTGACAACCTTCGGGTAGCGCTCGGCGAGGTCATTGACGATACGGGACAGTTCGCCCTTGTCGGCAACAGCCTCCACCCAGGGGTAGTCCTCGGGCAGGGTCTCGTTGAAGAGCACCTGGCCCAGGGAGGTCTGGACGAGCGCGGGCTGACCCGGCTCCCAGCCTTCGGGGGCTTCCCAGCCGGCGTACGGAACGAAGCCTTCGAGGCGGATCTTGACCTGCGAGTTCAGGTGCAGCTCGCGGGCGTCGAACGCCATGATGGCTTCTGAGACCGAGCCGAAGACGCGGCCTTCACCAGCCGAACCCTTCCGCTTGGTGGTCAGGTGGTAGAGGCCGATGATCATATCCTGCGAAGGAAGGGTGACCGGGCGTCCGTCGGAGGGCTTCAGGATGTTGTTCGAGGACAGCATCAGGATGCGTGCCTCAGCCTGGGCCTCGGGGCTCAGCGGCAGGTGGACTGCCATCTGGTCGCCGTCGAAGTCGGCGTTGAAGGCGCCACAGACCAGCGGGTGCAGCTGGATTGCCTTGCCTTCAACAAGCTGCGGCTCGAACGCCTGGATGCCCAGGCGGTGCAGGGTAGGTGCACGGTTGAGCAGCACCGGGTGTTCGGTGATGATCTCTTCGAGCACGTCCCAGACCTGCGGACGGTAACGCTCCACCATGCGCTTGGCCGACTTGATGTTCTGGGCGTGGTTGAGGTCAACCAGGCGCTTCATCACGAACGGCTTGAAGAGCTCCAGTGCCATCTGCTTGGGCAGGCCGCACTGGTGCAGCTTCAGCTGCGGGCCGACGACGATGACCGAACGGCCGGAGTAGTCGACGCGCTTGCCGAGGAGGTTCTGGCGGAAACGGCCCTGCTTGCCCTTGAGCATGTCGCTCAGGGACTTCAGCGGACGGTTGCCCGGTCCGGTGACCGGACGGCCGCGGCGGCCGTTGTCGAAGAGGCTGTCAACAGCTTCCTGAAGCATGCGCTTCTCGTTGTTGACGATGATCTCCGGGGCACCCAGGTCAAGCAGGCGCTTGAGGCGGTTGTTGCGGTTGATCACACGGCGGTACAGGTCATTGAGGTCGGAGGTCGCGAAGCGGCCACCGTCCAGCTGGACCATGGGGCGCAGTTCCGGCGGGATCACCGGGACGGCGTCGAGGACCATGCCAAGCGGGCTGTTGTTGGTGGTCAGGAACGCGTTGACCACCTTGAGGCGCTTGAGCGCGCGGGTCTTGCGCTGGCCCTTGCCGTTGGCGATGACGTCGCGGAGCAGGTCCGACTCGGCCTGCATGTCGAAGTTCTCAAGGCGCTTCTTGATGGCTTCGGCACCCATGGAACCTTCGAAGTACATGCCGTAGCGGTCGCGCAGCTCGCGGTACAGGCCCTCGTCACCTTCGAGGTCGGCGACCTTCAGGTTCTTGAAGCGGTCCCAGACCTGCTCGAGGCGCTCGATGTCGGCGTCGGCGCGCTTGCGCACGTTGGCCATCTGGCGGTCGGCGGAGTCGCGTGCCTTCTTCTTGTCGGCAGCCTTGGCGCCTTCGGCCTCCAGGCGGGCGATTTCGCCCTCGAGGTCGCGGGCGATGGCAGCGATATCGGAATCGCGGTTGTCGATCAGCTGCTTCTTCTCGATGTCGTGCTCAACCTGCAGGTTGGGCAGTTCCTCGTGGCGGGCAGCCTCGTCGACGCTGGTGATCATGTAGGCAGCGAAGTAGATGACCTTTTCGAGGTCCTTCGGTGCCAGGTCAAGGAGGTAGCCCAGGCGGGACGGAACACCCTTGAAGTACCAGATGTGCGTAACCGGTGCGGCCAGCTCAATGTGGCCCATGCGTTCGCGGCGGACCTTGGCGCGGGTGACTTCGACGCCACAGCGCTCACAGATGATGCCCTTGAAGCGCACGCGCTTGTACTTGCCGCAGTAGCATTCCCAGTCACGGGACGGGCCGAAGATCTTCTCGCAGAAGAGGCCGTCCTTCTCGGGCTTGAGCGTGCGGTAGTTGATGGTTTCCGGCTTCTTAACCTCGCCGTAAGACCAGCCGCGGATGTCTTCCGCGGTGGCGAGGCCGATCTGCATGAGGCCGAAGGAGGATTCGCTGGACATATGGTCCCTGTTCTCTCTTGTTCTCTAAATTCTGAAGTCTTGGGTGCGGGAGAAGGAAGGAGGACGACGGCGGACTGGGCCCGCCGTCGTCGGACTCCTTAGACCTCTTCTACGGAGCTGGGCTCTGCACGAGACAGATCGATGCCCAGTTCCTCCGCAGCCGTGAAGACTGCGTCATCAGAGTCACGCATTTCAATTGTGGTTCCGTCCGTGGAGAGGACTTCCACGTTCAGGCACAGCGACTGCATTTCCTTGATCAACACCTTGAAGGACTCGGGAACACCCGGCTCGGGGATGTTCTCGCCCTTGACGATCGCTTCGTAGACCTTCACGCGGCCGTGGATGTCATCGGACTTGATCGTGAGGAGTTCCTGGAGCGTGTAGGCGGCGCCGTAGGCTTCGAGCGCCCACACTTCCATTTCACCGAAGCGCTGGCCACCGAACTGTGCCTTACCACCCAGCGGCTGCTGCGTGATCATGGAGTACGGGCCGGTGGAGCGGGCGTGGATCTTGTCGTCCACCAGGTGGTGGAGCTTCAGGATGTACATGTAGCCGACCGAGATCGGATCCGGGAACGGCTCGCCGGAGCGGCCGTCGAACAGGCGGGTCTTGCCGGAGGAGTTGATCAGGCGCTCACCATCGCGGGTCACGTTGGTGGAGTCCAGCAGGCCCGTGATTTCTTCCTCGCGGGCGCCGTCGAACACCGGCGTGGCAACAGTGGTGGGGCCACTCTCGCGCGGCAGGTTGGGCAACTGCTTGACCCACTCAGGCTCGCCTTCGATCTTCCAGCCCGTCTTGGCAACCCAGCCGAGGTGCGTTTCCAGCACCTGGCCCACGTTCATACGGCCCGGGACACCCAGCGGGTTCAGGACGATATCAACGGGGGTGCCGTCGGCAAGGAAGGGCATGTCCTCGACCGGGAGGATCTTGGAGATAACACCCTTGTTGCCGTGGCGTCCGGCGAGCTTGTCGCCGTCGGTGATCTTGCGCTTGGCGGCCACGTAGACACGCACCAGCTGGTTCACGCCGGGGGGCAGCTCGTCGTCGTTGTCGCGGTCGAAGACGCGGACGCCGATGACGGTGCCGGACTCGCCGTGGGGCACCTTCAGGGAGGTGTCACGCACTTCGCGGGACTTTTCGCCGAAGATGGCGCGCAGCAGGCGCTCTTCCGGGGTCAGCTCGGTTTCACCCTTCGGGGTGACCTTTCCGACCAGGATGTCACCGGCTTCAACCTCGGCACCGATGTGGATGATGCCGCGCTCGTCCAGGCCTGCAAGGACTTCCTCGGACACGTTGGGGATGTCACGGGTGATTTCCTCGGCACCGAGCTTGGTGTCGCGGGCATCGATCTCGTGCTCCTCGATGTGGATGGAGGAAAGGACGTCCTCCGCAACGATGCGCTGCGAGAGGATGATGGCGTCCTCGAAGTTGTGGCCTTCCCAGGACATGAATGCCACGAGCAGGTTCTTGCCGAGGGCGAGCTCGCCCTGGTCCGTTGCCGGGCCGTCAGCGATGATGCCGCCGACCTCAAGGCGCTGGCCTTCGTTCACCAGGACACGGTGGTTGTAGCAGTTGCCCTGGTTGGAGCGGGCGAACTTGTTGATGCGGTAGTTGGTTTCCGTGCCGTCGTCATTGAGCATGATGACGAGTTCGGCGGAGACCTCGGTAACTACACCGGCCTTTTTGGCGATGACAACGTCACCGGCGTCCACGGCAGCGGCGCGCTCCATGCCGGTGCCCACAACCGGGGCCTCGGAACGGACCAGCGGCACGGCCTGGCGCTGCATGTTGGCACCCATGAGTGCGCGGTTGGCGTCGTCGTGCTCGAGGAACGGAATCAGGGCCGTTGCAACGGACACCATCTGGCGCGGGGAAACGTCCATGAACTCGACGTCCTCGGCCGGGACCAGGACGGGCTCGCCTCCACCACCGCGGGCACGGACCAGGACGGTCTCTTCGGCGAAGCGCTTGTTCTCGTCCAGCGGCGCGTTGGCCTGGGCGATCAGCACTTCAGCCTCGTCGTCGGCCGTCAGGTACTGGACGTCGTCGGACACGATGCCGTCCTTGACCTTGCGGTACGGCGTCTCGATGAAGCCGAACGGGTTGATGCGTCCGTAGGATGCCAGCGAACCGATCAGACCAATGTTGGGGCCTTCAGGCGTTTCGATGGGGCACATACGTCCGTAGTGGGACGGGTGCACGTCACGGACTTCCATGCCGGCGCGGTCACGGGACAGACCACCGGGGCCAAGGGCCGACAGGCGGCGCTTGTGGGTCAGGCCCGAGAGCGGGTTGTTCTGGTCCATGAACTGCGACAGCTGGGAGGTTCCGAAGAACTCCTTGATGGCGGCAACGACCGGGCGGATGTTGATCAGGGTCTGCGGCGTGATGGCCTCGACGTCCTGGGTGGTCATACGCTCGCGGACAACGCGCTCCATGCGGGACAGGCCGGTGCGGACCTGGTTCTCGATGAGCTCGCCAACGGCGCGGATGCGGCGGTTGCCGAAGTGGTCGATGTCGTCGATCTCGACGCGCAGGTCCACTTCCTGGCCGTCGCGGACGCCCTTGATGGTCTTCTCGCCGGCGTGCAGCGCAACGAGGAACTTGATCATGGCGACGATGTCTTCAACGTGCAGGACCGAAGCTTCCTTGTCACCAAGGGAGCGGTCGATGCCCAGCTTGCGGTTGATCTTGTAGCGGCCGACCTTGGCCAGATCGTAGCGCTTGGAGTTGAAGTACAGGTTGTCCAGCAGGGACTGGGCAGCCTCGACGGTGGGCGGCTCGCCCGGACGCAGCTTGCGGTAGATGTCCAGCAGCGCGTCTTCGCGGGTCTCGGTGGCGTCCTTCTCCAGGGTGGCGCGCATGGAGTCGTACTGGCCGAACTCTTCGAGGATCTGGCCTTCGGTCCAGCCGAGGGCCTTCAGCAGAACGGTGACGGACTGCTTGCGCTTGCGGTCGAGGCGGACACCCACCTGGTCGCGCTTGTCGATTTCGAGCTCGAACCATGCACCGCGGGACGGGATGATCTTGGCGGTGAAGATGTCCTTGTCGCTGGTCTTGTCAGCGGCGCGCTCGAAGTAGGCGCCGGGCGAACGGACCAGCTGGGAGACGACGACACGCTCGGTGCCGTTGACCACGAAGGTGCCCTTCTCGGTCATCAGCGGGAAGTCGCCCATGAACACGGTCTGCTGCTTGATTTCGCCCGTGTTGTTGTTCATGAACTCGGCCTTGACGTACAGCGGAGCGGAGTACGTAGCGTCCCGGTCCTTGCACTCGGCCATGGTGTACTTGGGGTCGGCGAATTCCGGATCGGAGAAGCTCAGGGACATAGTGCCCTGGAAGTCCTCGATCGGGGAGATTTCTTCGAAGATGTCCGAGAGGCCGGACGTGGTGGCGACGCTGAGATCGTTTTCTTCGACAGCCTTTGCTACGCGTGCCTGCCAGCGCTCGTTACCGACCAGCCAGTCAAAGCTGTCCGTCTGCAGGGCAAGCAGATTCGGAACGTCAAGAGGTTCGTGAATCTTTGCGAATGAAAGCCGGCGAGTGGCACCATCAGTGCTGTCGGCGGTGTTAGCGGTTTCGTTATTAGAGGTGCTCGAGGCGACCAAGAGGGATCCTTCCACAGACCTTCAGGCGTTTTCAGATCTCCCCCGCTGTGCACCCTGCGGACAGAGTCCGCAGCGCTACCATCCGGTTCCGCTATATGACCCGGGGCCGGTACTGACTATGCTGTGACGTTGGTACGGCATGTTAATTGTCAGCTGCCAGGCAAAGCCCACCGCTATATGAAGGCTGAAGGTAAACAGGGAAGACGCAAATATCTACGATACGGCAAAATATCGCACGTGTCTACCCCACATCCGGCCGGAATGCAAGCACCTGTTTTTCGCGCTGCCAACGCCCAGTTGGGGCCGGACAATGGGGACCTGTCCCCTTGCGGTGACCGGCGGAATGCACATGGCCGCGACGGTGTTTGAATAGTTAGGTGACCAGGGTCACCATAGCCTTGGTGGCTTACATCGGATCAGAGCGGAAGAGACAACCATGGCCAACTCTCCAGGCAACAGCGACGTTGTTATCCTCGCAGCAGCGCGTACTCCCACGGGCCGCATCAACGGCCAGCTGGCGAGCTTCACCGCCGTGGATCTGGGCGCGCACGCGATCAGGGCTGCCCTCGACGCCAGCGGGGTGGACGTGGGCGACGTCGAAGCGGTGATCATGGGGCAGGTGCTGCAGGCGGGCGCCGGCCAGAATCCTGCCCGGCAAAGCTCGGTCGGCGCCGGAATCGGCTGGGACGTTCCGGCCGTAACGGTAAACAAGGTGTGCCTCTCGGGACTGACAGCCGTCATCGATGCCGCCCGGATGATCCGCGGCGGTGAGGCCGACGTGGTGGTGGCAGGCGGCCAGGAATCGATGACCAAGGCACCGCATCTGCTGCCCGGCTCCCGGCAGGGCTGGACCTACGGCTCCATCCAGGCCCTCGACGCAGCCGCCCATGACGGGCTGACCGATGCGTTCGACGGCCAGTCGATGGGCCTGTCCACCGAGACGCGGAACCTCCCCCTGGGCATCGACCGGACGTCGCAGGACAACGTGGCCGCGCAGTCGCACCAGCGCGCGGCGCTGGCCGCAAAGAACGGAACATTCGACGACGAGATCGTCCCCATCAGCGTCAAGCAGCGCAAAGGCGACCCCGTTGTCGTGGCCACGGACGAGGGCGTCCGTCCGAACGCGTCCGTTGAGTCCTTGGCCGGGCTGCGCGCGGCGTTCGTTACCGACGGCACCATTACCGCCGGCAACTCCTCGCCGCTGTCCGACGGCGCCGCCGCCCTGGTCCTGGCATCACGCGGTTACGCGGAGGCACACGGGCTGGACTACCTCGCTGTGGTTGGTAAGCCGGGCCAGGTGGCGGGACCGGACAACTCGCTGCACTCCCAGCCCTCCAACGCCATCATGAATGCGTTGGGCCGAGCGGGATGGACAACGGCGGACCTGGATTTCATCGAGATCAACGAGGCATTCGGGTCCGTGGCGGTGCAGTCGCTCAAGGACCTGGACTATCCGCTGGAGAAGTGCAATATCCACGGGGGTGCTATCGCCCTTGGCCATCCCATCGGCGCCTCCGGGGCCCGCCTGGCGGTCCACGCTGCCCACGAACTCAAACGCCGCGGAACCGGCAGGGCCGCCGTATCCCTGTGCGGGGGCGGCGGGCAGGGCGAAGCGCTCCTGCTGTACCGCGACTGATGGCGGGCCAATCTGGGAACGCAGCCGACGGCGTCGGACGGGAACGTTTCCTTGCTGACGCCACCGCCCGCGGCCTGAAGGTGGACGTGGTGGAACGGCCGGCCGCAAAGAGCCTCGAGGAAGCGGCCGGCATCCTGGGCATAACCCCCGCTGATATCGTCAAGTCGCTGGTGGTCAAACACAAGGACGGGTCCTTCCTGTTCGCGCTGATTCCGGGCGACCGGCAGATCTCCTGGCCCAAGCTGCGGACCCTTGTGGGCGTCAACAAGCTGTCACTGCCGCCGGCCGACGTGGCCCTGGACGCCACGGGCTACGAACGCGGCACCATCACGCCCCTCGGCAGCACCACTCCCTGGCCGGTTTACGCGGATGCCACCATCACCGGCCGGCGGATCTCCATGGGTGCCGGAGCCCACGGCTACAGCGCATTCGTTGACGCAGATGCCCTGACTTCCGCCCTGGACGCCGTGGTGGCGGACATCTCGGATCGGCTCTAGGACGCAGAAAACCCCGCCCACCGAAGTGGACGGGGTTTCCCGGGAGTATGCGCTGTTACTTGAGGGTAACGGTGGCGCCTGCAGCCTCGAGCTGCTCCTTGGCCTTCTCGGCGGCCTCCTTGTTGGCACCTTCGAGGACAGCCTTGGGGGCACCGTCAACCAGGTCCTTGGCTTCCTTGAGGCCGAGGGAGGTGATGGCGCGAACTTCCTTGATGACTGCGATCTTCTTGTCGCCAGCAGCTTCGAGGATGACGTCGAAGTCGGTCTTCTCCTCAGCCTCTTCTGCAGCGCCGCCGGCAGCGGGGCCAGCAACTGCAACAGCAGCAGCGGTAACTTCGAAGGTCTCTTCGAAGAGCTTGACGAACTCGGAGAGCTCGATGATGGTCAGTTCCTTGAAAGCTTCAATGAGCTCTTCGTTGCTGAGCTTCGCCATGGTAGGCGTCCTTCCTGTTGTGGTGTTCGCGGACCAGTGGGCCGCACGAACACCGGAGTCTTGTGGGGTAAAGAGAATCAGTTCTCTTCGGCTGCGGGAGCTTCAGCCGGAGCTTCAGCTCCAGCTTCGGCAGCTTCTTCAGCGGCGGGCGCTTCGGCAGCTGCCGGTGCACCGTTCTCTTCTTCAAGCTTGAGGCGCAGTGCGTCAATGATGCGTGCAGCTGCGGCGGCGGGTGCCTTGAGGACGCCTGCAACCTTGGCGAGCTGCAGCTCGCGGGACTCTAGTGCTGCCAGTTCGGCAACTTCGCTGGCGTTCAATGCCTTGCCCTCGAAGTAGCCGGTCTTGATGACCAGCTGCTTGTTGGCCTTGGCAAAATCCGTCAGGCTCTTGGCAGCGGCAACTGCGTCACCCTTGATGAACGCGATTGCAGTGGGGCCGGCAAGCTGGCCGTCGAATGCTCCGACGCCGGCTTCCTTGGCTGCAATGGCAGTCAGGGTGTTCTTGACGACCGCGAACTTGGTGTCCTGGCCGAGAGAAACACGCAGCTGCTTGAGCTGTGCAACGGTGAGCCCGCGGTATTCGGTCAGGACAGCGGCGTTCGATTCCTTGAAATCGTTAGTGATCTCAGCTACTGCTGAAACCTTGGTAGGCGTTGCCATAACCCTCCTTCCGGGGATAGTGCCGGGTATTCGACGGTCCCCGCTCAGGTGAGCTAAAACTAAAAACGCCCCGCGCAGATGCACGGGGCTTGGCTCAACATGGTTCTCCATGGAGCTTTGCTTCGTTCACCTGCGCCGGCCGCCCTATGTCAGGGTCCTTCGTAAGGAAAGCCACGGCGCCTCCCGCGCACAACTGCAGAGTTGAGTTATGTCCGGGAGAGTGGATTTCCAATAACCGACGGTCTTTGGTCAACCCAGTCTACGGGAAGGCGCGGCGGACCTCCAAATCGTGCCCGCCGCCTGCTTCGGCCACCCTAGCTGGTCCGGGTATGCAGCTTCGGCAGCTCCTTCTGCCAGATGCCGGTGACGCCTGCCGTGTGGAAACCCAGCTGCTGGTTGACGGTCAGCAAGTAGCGGTTTTCCGGTGCGTTCCAGGTGTAGATCACGCGGGCATCGGGGAACTGCTCTGTCAGGCGCTCCATGTTGGCCACCTTGATGAGCAGTCCCAGCTTGTTGCCTCTGTGTTCCTGAAGGACCAGGGTGTCGTCCTGGAACACCACGTCCGTACGGTGTGCCAGCACGGTGATGGTTGTCAGGCCCACCAGCGAGCCCGTGGCGAGGTGCTCGACGGCGGTGACCACCGTCCGCCGTCCCTGCGCAATGGCGACGTCCTCGGCTTCCCGGAGGATGCCGCCGTCGAACACCATGTCCTGCTCCACCGGCACGTCAAGGGACGGGTCCACGTCCGCGCCGGCCTGGTTTTCCAGGGCCGCGACGGCTTCCAGCCAGCGGTCCGGGCAGCGGTCCGTCCAGTGGTGCAGCCGGTACCGGCCGTTATTGGCCTCATCCGCTTCCGCCTGCAGATCGGCCACGAGCTTCGAATCCAGGGGCAGCGCGCAGGAGCTGAACTGCTCAATGTGCTGGAGGGTGTACCCCGTCTTCTGCGCGAACTCCACTTCACGGCTCTCCAGGGGCACAAAGCCGAGCCCGGAGCCGGGAACGAGCTGCGCCTGCTCGAACTCGTGCAGGGAGGCGCCCGGGTGGTTGGTGTCCACCAGGATCATGGTGCGCCCTTCCCCGCGGGCAAGGTGTTCGGCGGCTTCGAGCAGGCGCCGGCCCACGCCCTGGCGCTGGAACTCGGGGAGGATGTCCAGGGTGAATTCCGCAAGGTCCAGGTGGTCCGTCATGGGAAGGGCGATGTCCACGGTGCCCACGATCTCGCCGTCCACCTTGGCCACCAGGATGAGCTGCCGCTCATAGGGGTCCTCAAACTCCAGGAGCTTCTCCAGGGGCCCATAGGCAAGGTCGTCGCTGCCCCAGGTCTGCATCCTGACTTTGCGTCCAACTTCGACCGCGGCGAGGAAATCCGCCGCGTCCGGAGAGTCAAGGGAGTCGGGAATCCAGAGCTGCTCGATCTTCACGTCTTTTGCCATATGGGGCATCATCCCAGCCGTTTCTGCCATTCACCCTCATAGCCTGCAGGTTTGAATCCAAGCGCAATATTAATCGCCAGCATATGCTGGTTTTCGTTGGCGTTCCACGTCAGGACGGAACGCGCCGCGGGCCATCTGGCCTGGGCCATGCGGAGGTTCTTGAGCTTGATCAGCATCCCCAGGCGGTGCCCGCGATGCCCGGCGGACACCAGGGTGTCCTGCTGGAGTGCTGTCGCCGGTACCTCCGGCCGCCAATTCAGTACGGTATAGGCCACCAGTTCACCCGTGGGCCGGTGCATCGCGGCCGCCACCAGGGCCTGCACACCGCTGCGGGCCGCTGCCTCTTCGTCCCGCCTGACCCTGGCGGCGTCCCAGATCCCGCCTTCCCAATCCATCCCTGCCGTAGGCACATCAGTGCTCATCCGGGCATTCAGGAGGGCGTAGTTGTCCACCAGTTCCTCGGGGCAGGCGTCGGACCAGCCCACCAGTGTGTAGTCCCCCGCATGGGCGGACGCGGCCGCTTCCAGTTCGGCAAGCCGTTCGGGCGGCACGGGCAGGCCTAGGCGGCTGGACGTCTCCACCTGTTCGAGTTCATAGCCACCTGCCACGGCGAAGGCGGTGGCAGGCTCGTCCGCCGGCAGGCCTCCCGCCCCTGACTTTGCCGGAAGCAGCGGACCGGCGCCGTCCACCACCCGTGCCGGAAGCTCAAAGTAGCCGTCCAGCGAAGTACGGCTGTGCTCCTGCGCCACGGCCTCTGCGAACTGCAGGAGCTGGCGGCCCAGTCCCCGCCGCCGGAACTCCGGTGCCACCAGGACGTTGATACCTGCTGTCCAGAGGTTCTCCCGCAGCGGCAGCGTCACTGAACACATGCCCACTGTTTCCCCGTCGATCCGGCCCACGAAGAGGTGCCGCGCCTCGTAGGGGGTGCCGCGCCAATGTTCCAGCTCCTCGGCAAGGGTGTAACCGCGGTCAAGGTCGCCCCAAGTCTCGAGTTCGTGTGCTTTCCGCATCGCCTGGCAGTCGAGGAAATCCCGGGAGTCCTCCGTTCCGTCAAGGGAACGGGGCGTCACGACGGCGGAAATCACCATGGCGTTCGGCTGCGTCATGACATCAGCCTAGTTAGCCCGGGCCGTCTGTCGAGGGAAGCCAGCCTAAAACCGCCGCTTGACGCGGAAGGGACCGCCCGGCTGCTGCCGGGCGGTCCCTTCCTGTGTGCCGGGATGGCACGGATGCTGCTGAGGACTATGCCTCGATGAGCACCTTGGTGACGTTGGGGTCAACCGAGATGCCGGGACCGAAGGTGGTGGCGACCGTAGCCTTCTGGATGTAGCGGCCCTTGGCAGCGGACGGCTTCAGGCGAAGCACCTCTTCCAGGGCTGCTGCGTAGTTCTCGGCCAGCTTGACGGCGTCGAAGGACACCTTGCCGATGATGAAGTGCAGGTTGGAGTGCTTGTCGACGCGGAAGTCGATCTTTCCACCCTTGATGTCGTTCACGGCCTTGGTGACGTCGGGGGTCACGGTGCCCGTCTTCGGGTTCGGCATGAGGTTACGGGGGCCCAGGACCTTACCGAGGCGGCCAACCTTGCCCATGAGGTCAGGGGTTGCAACGGCGGCGTCGAAGTCGGTCCAGCCGCCGGCGATCTTCTCGATCAGGTCATCGGAGCCAACGAAGTCGGCGCCGGCAGCGATTGCTGCCTCAGCCTTGTCACCCGTGGCGAACACCAGGACGCGGGCGGTCTTGCCGGTGCCGTGGGGCAGGTTGACCGTGCCGCGGACCATCTGGTCAGCCTTGCGGGGGTCCACGCCGAGGCGGAAGGCGACCTCAACCGTGGCGTCGAACTTGGACGGGTTGGTGTCCTTGGCGAGCGTTACTGCCTCGAACGGCGCGTAGAACTTCTCCGCGTCGATCTTGGCGGCTGCTGCCTCATATGCTTTGCTGCGCTTTGCCATGCTGCTGTTTCTCCTTGTGCAGTTGTGGTCTGCGGACCGCGCTGGGCCCTGCCACAGTCGGTGGTCCGGTTCGTTATTCGGCCCGGATGCCCGACATTTCAAATTTTCTGTAGTGCCGGTTTCCCGGCGGTGCCGCCCGTCGTCGTCAATTGCCCGACCCTGGAAGGCTGACGGGGTATTAGCCCTCGACGGTGATGCCCATGGAGCGGGCGGTGCCGGCGATGATCTTCGCTGCGCCCTCGAGGCTGGTGGCGTTGAGGTCTTCCATCTTGGTGGAGGCGATCTCGTTGACCTGGGCCTGGGTCAGCTTTGCAACCTTGACGGTGTGCGGGGTGGCGGAACCCTTGGCAACGCCTGCAGCCTTCTTGATGAGCTCTGCAGCCGGCGGGGTCTTGGTGATGAACGTGAAGGAACGGTCTTCGTAGACCGTGATCTCCACGGGGATGACGTTTCCGCGCTGGGCTTCCGTCGCAGCGTTGTACGCCTTGCAGAATTCCATGATGTTGACACCGTGCTGGCCAAGCGCAGGACCGATCGGCGGAGCCGGGTTAGCGGCACCTGCCTGGATCTGCAGCTTGATGAGGCCGGTGACCTTCTTCTTGGGAGCCAATGTAGGGTCCTTCTCTCAATAACGTCCTGGGACACAGGAGCGTGCCTCAGGTTCTTGGCCGCCATGGCAAGGCGGCCGGCCGTTCCGGTGCCGCTAAGCGGGCAGCGCCGGGACGAATTCTTTGGTTGTCAGATCTTGGTGACCTGGTTGAACGCCAGCGTGACCGGCGTTTCGCGCTCGAAGATGGAGACCAGCACCACGAGGGTCTGGGACTCGGGCTTGATCTCGGAGATGGTCGCCGGGAGGGTCTCGAACGGACCTTCCTTGACGATGACCGATTCGCCGACTTCGAAGTCGACAGCCACGGGAGCCTGGTTCTGCTTGTTGACCGGCTTGCCCTTCTCGGCCTGCTCTTCCTCGAAGACCGGGGCCAGCATAGAGAAGACCTCGTCCAGGCGCAGCGGCACCGGGTTGTGGGCGTTGCCCACGAAGCCGGTAACGCCGGGGGTGTGGCGGACGGCGCCCCAGGAAGCGTCGGTCAGGTCCATGCGGACAAGAACGTAGCCGGGGATGCGGACGCGGTTGATGACCTTGCGCTGGGCGTTCTTGATCTCAACGACTTCTTCCATGGGCACCTGGATTTCGAAGATGTAATCTTCCATGTCCAGGGTCTGAATGCGGGTCTCGAGGTTGGCCTTCACGCGGTTTTCGTAGCCTGCGTAGGAGTGGATGACGTACCAGTCACCCTCCTGGCGGCGCAGCTTGGCCTTGAACTCCTCAGCCGGATCAGCAGCCGCTGTAGCGGCGGCCGCGGCGAGGGCGTCGGCAGGTTCGTCGCCGCCGGCCTCGCCTTCGGTTTCGGCAGCGTCGGAGCCGGCGAAGTCGGATTCGGGCGCGGCGGACTCAGCCTCAGACTCGTCACCGGCTTCTGCCGTGATGTCCGCGGATTCTTCCAGCTCAGTCTCGGTTACCCCGAGCTCCTGCTCAGACACTTGGTCTCCTGCTTCCTCATTGCCTAACATGCCTATTTAAATGGCTCAATTCCGCACACCGGTGTTTCCCTCCGGTTTCCGGAGCGAACACGCGGCCTGCGGACCGTGCAGCCTTAGCTGTCCGTGGAGCCGGTACCGCCGAAGATCCAGCCGACAGCGGTTCCGAAACCGATATCCAGCAGGCTGACGATGACCATCATGATGGCCACGAACACCAGCACCACGAGCGTGTAATTGATCAGTTCCTTGCGGGTAGGTGCAACGACCTTCTTCAGTTCGCCGATGATCTGGCGGACGAAGAGCGCAATGCGGGCGAAGAAGTTGGCCTTGGCGTCCTTCTTAGCTGGGCGGCCCTTGGAGCTGCTGGCAGCTGTTTCGGTCACCTGGTCCTCGCTCATCTTTGCAATGCTGGATTACCCGGCCCTGATCAGAACCATGGTTGCTGCGCTTGCCCCGGAAATTCGCCCGGGGCAGCTTGCGCAGGGCAGACAGGACTCGAACCTGCAACCTGCGGTTTTGGAGACCGCTGCGCTACCAATTGCGCCACTACCCTTTGGAGTGAATGTCACTCCGACGACGAACCGCCAGCCTGAACTGGGGCGCACGTCATCATCCGTGTTTTCAACACCGGTGAACCAGTCTACGCAACATCTGCACGTTCGTAAAACCAGCCCGTTCCGGCCCTTCGGCGCCGCGTCCTGACGTTGCCTGCCGGAGCAGTCATAATTCAAAACCGGCACCCCGAAGGGCCCGGTGAACAGCATAGAGTAGAACCCGTCGAATCCCACATTCCAGCCTCCGGGCTGCAAGCGAAGAACGGACCTGCCATGTCTGCCGCCCGCGTTTCCCAGCGCATATCCGCTATTGCCGAATCCGCAACCCTTGCCGTTGATGCCAAGGCGAAGGCGCTCAAGGCAGCAGGCCGGCCCGTGATTGGCTTCGGGGCGGGCGAGCCGGACTTTCCCACGCCGGACTACATCGTGCAGGCAGCCATCGACGCCGCAAGCCAGCCGAAGTACCACCGCTACTCCCCCGCAGCCGGGCTGCCCGAGCTGAAGAAGGCCATCGCCGAAAAGACGCTCCGGGACTCGGGCTACGCCGTCGACCCTTCCCAGGTGCTGGTCACCAATGGCGGCAAGCAGGCCGTCTACAACACGTTCGCCACGCTGGTGGATCCGGGTGACGAAGTCATCGTCCCCACCCCCTTCTGGACCACGTACCCGGAAGCGATCAGGCTGGCCGGCGGCGTTCCGGTTGAGGTTTTTGCGGGTCCGGAGCAGGACTACCTGGTCACCGTCGAACAGCTCGAAGCAGCCGTCACGGACCGGACCAAGATCCTGCTGTTCGTCTCGCCGTCGAACCCCACCGGGTCGGTGTACTCCCCCGAACAGGTGGCGGAAATCGGCAAGTGGGCCGCCGCGAAGGGCCTGTGGGTGGTCACCGACGAGATCTACGAGCACCTGACCTACGACGGCGTCCCCTTCACCTCCATCGCCACCGCCGCCCCTGAGCTGGGCGACAGGGTTGTCATCCTCAACGGCGTGGCCAAGACCTACGCCATGACCGGCTGGCGGGTGGGCTGGATGATCGGCCCGGCCGATGTGATCAAGGCGGCCACGAACCTCCAGTCGCACGCCACGTCCAACGTGTCCAACATCCCCCAGATCGCGGCCCTCGCGGCTGTGTCGGGGCCGTTGACCGCCGTCGACGAGATGAAGGTGGCGTTCGACCGCCGCCGCAAGGCGATCGTTGCCGGCCTGAACTCCATCGAAGGCGTGGAATGCCCGACGCCGAAGGGTGCCTTCTACGTCTACGCGGACGTTCGTGCCCTGCTGGGCAAGGAATTCCCGACGGCGTCCGGTACCGCCGCGCCGCAGACCTCCGCCGAGCTGGCGTCGCTGATCCTGGACGAGGTAGAGGTGGCAGTAGTGCCCGGCGAGGCATTCGGCCCTTCAGGCTACCTGCGCCTCTCCTACGCCCTGGGTGACGAGGACCTGGCCACCGGCGTCCAGCGCCTGCAGGATTTCCTGGGCAAGGCCCAGTAGGACGCTCCCTCACTTTTGGCGCCAGAAACCCAAACGCTCTCTCACCACGGTGAACTGGTCCCCGGAAGTTGGACTGAGAAATTCAGTTCCGACTTCCGGAGAGCAGTCCAGGATCTGAGGGAGCGTTTGGGTTTAAGGCGCAGGATGTGAGAGAGCGTCTAGAGGAGGCGGCGCTCGGCGGCCCACTTGGTGAGTTCGTGCCGGCTGGAGAGCTGCAGCTTCCGCAGCACCGCCGAGACGTGCGTTTCCACCGTCTTGATGCTGATGAACAGTTCCTTGGCCACTTCCTTGTAGCTGTAGCCGCGCGCGATCAGGCGCATCACTTCCAGCTCCCGGGCCGAGAGCTTGTCCAGTTCGTCGTCCGCGATGTCGGCCGGGGCGGTGCCGAACGCGTCCAGGACGAATCCTGCCAGCCGGGGCGAGAATACCGCGTCCCCGCCCGCTACCCGGAACACGGCATCGGTGATCTCGGCGCCGGAAATGGTCTTGGTGACGTACCCGCGGGCGCCTGCGCGGATGACAGCCACCACATCCTCCGCCGCATCGGACACGCTGAGGGCCAGGAACCGCGTGGTACCCAGCAGGGGAGCGGATCCGGCGATGACCTCGCGTCCACCTCCACCCAGCCCGCCCGGAAGGTGCACGTCCAGCAGCACCACATCGGGGCGCTGCTCCGCGATGACGGCAATGGCCTGCTCCACGGTGGCCGCTTCGCCCACAACCTGGATACTGGCGTCAAGGTCAGCTTTCAAACCGGACCGGAAAATCGCGTGGTCGTCCACAATCACCACCCGGACGGAGTTTATGGGACGGGTGGCCGCTGCCCCCTGGCTGTTGTTCATGATTTACCTTCCGCGTTGTCTGCTCCTGCCGCCTGCAGCCGCAAACGTACTTCCGTGCCGGTTCCGGTGCTGAGGATGGTTGCCGTGCCGCCGTGCCGTTTCATCCGGCCGATGATCGACTCGCGCACGCCCAGCCGGTCCTCGGGCACGTCCGAGAGTTCAAAGCCGGGTCCCCTGTCCTTGATGAAAACCTCCGCCTGCTCGTCCGACGCCTCCAGATAGACGGACACCGTCCCACCGCCGTGCCGGGAGGCGTTGAGCATGGCTTCGCGGCTGGCCTGGACCAGGGCCTCATGCGCCTCGGTCATGGCGGTGTCGCCTACGCTGACGACGTCCACGGCGTTGCCCAGCAAGTCCTCCACCTCGGCAGCGGTTGCCTTGATCCGGTCCGAAAGCTGGCCCGCTTCACGGCCGGGATCCTGGAACAGCCAGCCCCGTAGTTCACGCTCCTGTGCACGGGCCAGCCGCACCACGTCGTGTTCATTGCCGGCCCGCCGCTGGATCAGGGCCAGCGTCTGCAGGACAGAATCATGGAGGTGCGCTGCAATCTCCGCCCGTTCCATTTCCCGGATCCTGCCGGCACGCTCGGACTCCAGGTCCCGCCAGAACCTCAGCGCCCACGGCAGCAGGACCAGCACCACGCCGCCCAGGACCGCCACCGAGGCCAGCAGGGCAAGCCAGGTCTGCTCCCAGGATCCGGAGCCGGACACCATTACCAGCACCCCTGCCACCACCAGCGCAAGGCCGGCGGCGAGGCGCGCCCAGCCGCCGGCCTGGTCCGCCTTCGTCTTGTCCACCAGGCCTGCGCGCCGGGTTTCATCGAGCTGCATCCAGGCGATGGAAGCGCCGCCCAGGACCGCCGCGGCCGGGATCAGTGTTCCGAGCGGAACGTCCACCCCCAGCAGCTGGGCGATCATGATGCCCGCCACCAGCAGCAGGCCACAGCCCAGCAGGATTTCCTTTCCGTACTTCATGCTGCGGAAACGGAACCAGGGTGCCGCCGCGGGCTGGGCGGGGCCGGTAGCGCCATTGCCGCGGGCACCGCCGTCGAAAGGTATGCCGCCTTGGGCGGGAACCGGGCCCGGCGGTGCCTGCAAGCCGGAGCCCGAGCCCAAGGCAGGCAGGTCCGGACGCGGCCCCCCGGGGGTTGGCGTGCCAGGCACGGAACCTGAGGGCTGGCTCACCGCGGGGGCAATGGGCGATGCCGGGCGGCGGGCGTTGCGGCGGGCGGCCTCGTCCGCGGTGGGAACCATGATCCATAACCACGCGTAGAAGACGAGTCCTGCACCGCCTGCAAGGGTTGCGAGCGCCATGCCGACACGGACATTCTTCACCGGCCAGCCCAGATGAAGCGCCAGGCCAGAGCACACACCGGCGATCACGCGGTCGCTGCTGCGCGCAAGCGGTGGCCTTGCCGGGACGGTTGTCATGGTTCAATCCAAGCACGGATCAGGGTTCCCCGGACCGCATTCCAGCGGCAACCGGGGGTGACTCAGGGGCGGTTCAGGGTATCCCCCAGTAGAGCGGCGGCCTGCCCAAACGGGAGGATTCAGGTATGAACTCGCAGACCCCCTCCCCCGATGACGGCCAGCCCACCGAGCCCCTTCCCCGGCCCGGCAGCCAGCGACCCACTGAGCCCCTGCCGTCCTCCGTGCCATCTTCTCCGGACCCGTCCGCGGGCCCTTCGGCTCCGCAGGACGCGGAGAAGAACGACGCCGGCTCCAGCGACGGACGAAACGGCGCCGGTGCCCAGCCCGGAGCCAGCCAGGCTGCCGGCGGCCAGGAGCCGCCGTCCGGCACTTCTCCCGGCCCACGTTACGGTTCCACCACCACATCGCAGCCCACGGACTTCTTCACCTGGGTCCGCGGGCACGGGATCTACCGGGGCACCGACCGCTGGGTGGGCGGTGTTTCCAGCGGCATCGCCAACCGGCTGGGCGTGGATCCGCTGATCATCCGCGGCGTCTTCATTGTCCTCACACTCTTCGCCGGCATCGGCGTGCTGCTGTACGGCCTGGCATGGGCGTTCCTCCCGGAACCGGACGGGCGGATCCACGTGCAGGAAGCCGGGGCAGGCCGCTGGACCACCGGCATGACCGGTGCGCTCATCGCTACGATCGTCGGCCTCACGGGCCTCGGCGGCGGATTCTGGGGATGGAGCCATAACGGTTTCGGCGGCTTCCTCTGGACCGTCTTCTGGGTAGGCGGCGCCGTCTACCTGGTTTACTACCTGTCCCAGCGCAACAAAGGCACCCGGCCCGCCATGGCCGGACAGCAGCCCGGCTTTGGCACCACTTACCAGCCCGGGTACCCCGGAAGTGCCACCAGTTCCTCTTTCGCCGCCACCGGCACCACCTACGGCACGTCGCCGGGCTCGGGTTCCATGCCGTCCTATGGCGGCGGGTCCGGCAGCGGCTCCTACGGTGACGGCACCTACAGTGGCGGCGGCAGCACCACCCCGCCGCGGCCTCCGAAGCCCCGTCCTGCAGGTCCCGGTGCCCCCGCCGTCGCCATCGCATCAGGTGCTGCCCTGCTGGTGGGTGGCGGGCTCAAGGCCCTCGATGTCACCAACGTGATCGACCTGGGCGACTCCGCCAATGCGGTCGTCTGGGCAAGTGCTGCCGCGGTTCTGGGCCTGGGCATCCTGATTGCCGGTATCCGCGGCAGGACTGCAGGCGTCCTGAGCCTCTTCGCCGTCATCGCACTGATTGCCGGCGGGGTGTACAACGTGGTGGGCAACGGCGACCGCATGCGGTTCCAGCAGGTGAACTGGAGCCCCGCCAGCATCGCCGAGGCCCGGGACGGCTACGACGTCACGGCCGGGAGGGGAACTGTGGACCTCACCAGGCTGGCGGTCAACGCTCCGCTGCCGTCCGACGTCGTCATCCCACTGGACATCACGGCAAGCAACGTGACTGTGGTCATCCCCGACAACGTGCCCGTGGACATCAAGGCGGACATGACGATGGGAAACCTCAATGAGGTGACCGGACAGCGCGGCGGCACCACCACCCGCGAAAGCAGCTACAACACCGACGCACCCGGCAGCCGTCTGGTGGTCCAGATCGACGGCACCTTCAGCAACGTCACCATCGAGGAAGGCAACTGAGATGAGCAACAACAATCCGGCGCCGGAGCCCTACACACCCGGCTCCTATTCCCCGGAATTCCCGACGGCGTCGAACGCCGATGCGGGCACGGCACCCGCCCGGGTGGGCACGGTGGTGTGGGGACTCATCGTCCTGGCCCTGGCAGCGCTGATCATCGTGGCGCAACTGGGGTTCGTGACCCTCAACGGCACCTACGTCCTGATCGGCCTCATGATCGGCGCCGGCGCCGCACTGGTGGTGGGCGGCCTGCTTTCGGCCCGCAAGCGTGACAATGAACCAACAACACGGGAGTCTTAAGCCATGGACAAGTTTTTCAGCATCATCAGGGGCCTTGGCCTGAAACGCGGCCCGCAGCGCTGGCTCGGCGGGGTCCTGGGCGGCATTGCGGCAAAGCTGAACGTGGATGTGGCCTACGTCCGCATCGGTTTCCTCATCTTCTGCCTCCTGCCCGGCCCGGCCGTCATCTTCTACCTCCTGGCGTGGGTGGTCCTTCCGGACCAGCGCAACGTGATCCCGCTCCAGACGTTCCTGGACCGGCGCTCACTCAACCGTCCCTGACGCCAGCTCAGCGGCCCCTGCCCCCTCCGGGCAGGGGCCGCTGTGTTCCCGGGGCAGTGTTGTCCACCGTCCGGTGGACGGGAAGTTCAACCGGCAGGTCGTGTTGGCCGCCAAGGGCCAACTGCCACGCTGAAGGCATGAGAACCCACAACACATCAGGCCCTGCCGGAGAAGCCATTTCCGTCCGGGGCCTCCGTAAGACCTACAAGACTCCCGACGGCGGCTTGCTGGCCGCTGTCGACGGCCTCAGTCTGGCCATCCGGAACGGCGAGACCTATGCGCTCCTGGGCCCCAACGGCGCCGGGAAATCCACCACCATCGAAATCCTTGAGGGGCACCGCCGGGCGGACGGCGGCGAGGTCCGGGTCCTGGACACCGACCCGTGGAAGGCCCCGCCCTCCTTCCGGGCAAGGATCGGAATAGTTCTCCAGGAAGCAACCGACGCGGGAGAGCTCAGGGTCCACGAGGCGCTGGCCTCCCTTGCCGCCTGTTTCCCGGCCCCGCGGCCGGTGGCTGAGGTGCTGGCAGCCGTAGGGCTGGAGGACAAAGGCGGCGTCCGGATTTCAACGCTGTCCGGCGGACAGCGGCGGCGGCTGGACGTGGCACTCGGCATCATCGGCAACCCGGAAGTCCTCTTCCTCGATGAACCGACCACCGGCTTTGACCCGGCAGCCCGCCGCCAGTTCTGGGGGCTCATCCGTTCGCTCGGCAGCAACGGCACCACCATCGTGCTCACCACCCACTACCTGGACGAGGCCGAGCAGCTCGCCGACCGGATCGGCGTGATCAACGGCGGACGGCTCATCAGCGAAGGGACACCCCACGAAATCGGCGGACCGGCCCTCCGGGTGCCGCGCGTGCGGTGGCGGGACACTGCCGGCATGCATGAGGAGGTCACCGGCAACCCGGCAGCGCTGGTGAATGCCTTATCCGACGGCGGACGGCGGGAACCGGAGGAGCTGACGGTTCTGCGGCCCAGCCTCGAGGACGTTTATCTTGAACTGATCGGCTCCGGTTCCACCGGTGCGGCCGCCGGATCATCCGGCAGCCCCCAGGTGGCTGCGCACTCAGCGGAGGTCCTGTCATGAGCACACTTCGAGCCGTGCCGCAGCGGGCGGTACCAGCAGCGTGGAAGCCATCCGGGCTCCGGTTGGGGCTGAAGCGGACGGCCCTGGAAATCAAGCTTTTTAACCGGGATGTGCTGTCCCTGGTGCTGGTGCTGTTCTTCCCGATCCTCATGCTTGCGCTGTTCGGCACCGTGTTCGGCGATGAACCGGATTTCGGTGCGGACCCGTCCGGCAACGGCGGAATCACCCCCGCCCACTACTACCTCCCCGGGATGCTGGCACTGGGCACCATCCTCAGCGGATTCCAGAACCTCAGCAGCTACGTGGCAACGGAGCGCTTCAACGGCACCATCAAGCGGCTCGCCGGAACACCGCTGCCGGCCTCGTCCTATTTCATGGGCAAGACGGGACAAACCCTCTACCTCATCACAGCCCAGACTGTGCTGCTCCTGCTGGCGGCGAGGTACGTGTTCGACGTCCCGCTTCCAGCCGACGCCGGCCAATGGGCGCTGCTGGCGGGCCTGATGGTCCTTTCCACTGCCGGATGGGCGACGGTGGCCATCGCGTTCACTGCGGTCGCCAAATCCGCGCAAAGCGCGTCGACGCTCGCGGTGCTTCCCGTACTGCTCCTTTCCTTCACCTCGGGTGTGTACTTCCCGTTTTCCCAGCTGCCTGAGTGGCTTCAGTCGGTGACCAATTTCTTTCCGCTCCGGTGGACAGCCAGCGCATTCCGGTCCATCTTCCTTCCCGGAAGCTTCGAGGCGGCAGAACCGGGCGGAAGCTACGATATGCCGCTGGCATTTGTGGTCCTGGCGGTGTGGGCGGTGGCCGGAGCGGTGCTGGCCCGGCTGGCCTTCAAATGGCCGCCGCAAAAGTAGGGCACGCACAGGAGGGGCGCCAGGGCCCCCGGTTGGTGCCACCTTGCGGCGGGGATAAGGTGCAGTCATGAACAATATCGGTGGCCGGACGGAGCGGCTGCTGCCCGCCCGTTCCGTCTGGACCACCTCCATGATCTGGTGGCACATCGGTTTCTATGCGGCGCTGGCCGCCCTCATGTACCTGGCGGTAGCAGGCAGGCCATGGCGTCCGGAAACACCGGTTGTGGTGGCGGCGATGGTCCTGCTGGGCGTGGTGTACCCGTTCCTGACCCGCCTGAAGGACCTCCGGACCGGGCGGCCTGTGATATACGTGGCGGTCCTGGTCACGGTGGTGGTGTTCCTGTCCTTTGTCCACGACGGCGCCGGGGCACTGCTTTTCGTGGCTTTCCCGCAGGTGTGGATGTTCACCGCAACCCAGAGGCAGGGGGTTGTTGCCACCGCTGTGCTGTGCGTGGGCGTGGCCGCAGGACAGATCAGCCGCTACGGCCTGGGCGGGCCGGAGGTCTACGGCATCACAGCCCAGCTTGTGACGTCTTTCGTGGCCAGCTGCATGATCGGTCTGTGGATCTCAAAAGTCATCGAGCAAAGTGAACAGCGTGCCGAACTGCTGGCCGAGCTGGACGCCACCCGTGCCGACCTCGCCGCTGCAGAACAGGCCCGGGGCGCCCTGGCCGAACGTGAACGGATGGCCCGCGAAATCCACGACACCCTGGCCCAGGGCTTCACCTCAATTGCAATGCTGTCCGAAGCAGCCCAGGCGCAGCTTCGGAGTCCCGGGTCCCCGGAAGTTGTGGACACGCTGGCTGCAATTGCCCGGACCGCCCGGGAAAACCTGGCTGAGGCGAGGTCGCTGGTGGCGTCGGGTGTTCCCACCGACGTGCAGGGCGGCGACCTGATCGCCGCGCTTCGGCGCCTTCCGGAAAGCCTGCACCTGGAGCCGATTGGGCTGACCGTTGACGTGCCTGCCTCCCTGCCGCCGCTGACGTCGAACGAGCAGGTGGCCCTGCTCCGGACCGCACAGGAGGCCCTGAACAACGTGCGCAGGCACTCGGGCGCGTCCGCCGCGCAGCTGTCCGTGGTTACAGGCGGGGCGGAAGGAGGCCAGGAGCTGAGGCTCTCGGTCAGCGACAACGGCGACGGCTTCGACACCACCGCGGCCCACCCCGGTTTCGGACTGAAATCCATGGCCGCCCGGCTGGCCGGGATCGGCGGAAGGTTGGACCTGGAGTCATCCGGCACCGGCACCGTCCTGACCGCCGTCGTTCCGGTCTCCCCGCCCTCCCCCCAAACCGCCACGCAGGAACTTTCCAGGGAGAACACCCCATGAGCGCATCGATGCCGGTCCGGGTTGTCCTGGCTGATGACCATCCGGTGGTCCGCGGCGGCCTCGCCGCCTTGCTCGGCACCTCGGCCGGGATCGAGGTGCTGGCGGAGGCGTCGAACGGCAAGGAGGCTGTGGACTCGGTGGCGGAGCATGGCCCCGACGTGGTGCTCATGGACCTGCGCATGCCCGTCCTGGACGGGGCCGGCGCCACCGAGCGGATCCGTGCCCGCTTTCCGGAAACGAAGGTCCTCATCCTCACCACGTACGACGGCGACGCGGACATTGTGCGTGCCGTCGAGGCAGGAGCCGTGGGCTACCTCCTGAAGGACTCCCCCGGCGATGTGATCATCGACGCCGTGTTCGCCGCGGCGCGCGGTGAAACTGTCCTCGCCCCGCCGGTGGCAGCCCGCCTGGTCCAGCACCTGCGGGCGCCTGAACGGCCGCAGCTCACTGCCCGTGAGGTGGAGGTCCTAAGGTGCGTGTCGCAGGGGCTGAGCAACTCGGACGTGGCAGCGCGGCTGCACATCGCCGAGGCGACCGTCAAAACGCACCTGCTGCGCGTGTTCAACAAGCTGGACGTTGACGACCGGACCCGGGCCGTGGTCATCGCTATGGAGCGGGGCCTTTTGTAACCGGTTTGTGTCGTACCCCACACCTCCCACTACACTTCTAGGTGAGCTCAGCGTGGCGCTCTGCCTGTAAACCTTCTCCCAGGATTTGAGCCAAACATGAAAATTGGAATCCTCACCAGCGGTGGCGACTGCCCCGGATTGAACGCGGTTATCCGCGGTGCTGTACTGAAGGGCATCGCCATCCATGGCCACGAGTTCGTCGGATTCCTCGACGGCTGGCGCGGCGTGGTGGAGGGTGACATCATCGACATCCCCCGCACCATGGTCCGCGGCATCGCCAAGCAGGGCGGCACCATCCTTGGCACCTCACGCACCAATCCGTTCGACAACGGCGGTGGCCCCGAGGTCATCAAAGCCCACATGGACCGCCTGGGCATCGACGCCATCATCGCCATCGGCGGTGAGGGAACCCTGGCCGCCGCCAAGCGGCTCACCGACGCCGGCCTCAAGATCGTCGGTGTTCCCAAGACGGTGGACAACGACCTTGACGCTACCGACTACACGTTCGGTTTCGACACCGCCGTGCAGATAGCCACCGAAGCCATCGACCGGCTCCGCACCACCGGCGAATCCCACCACCGGTGCATGATCGCCGAGGTCATGGGCCGGCACGTGGGCTGGATCGCCCTGCACGCAGGCATGGCAGCAGGCGCCCACGCCATCCTCATCCCGGAGCAGAAGGTCAGCATCGAACAGATCACCGAGTGGGTCAACGAAGCCCACGCCCGCGGCCGCGCACCGCTGGTGGTTGTGGCCGAAGGCTTCGTTCCGGAGCACATGGAAACCCCGCACTCCGAGCGCGGCCTGGACACCTTCGGCCGGCCACGCCTGGGTGGCATCGCCGACCAGCTCGCGCCGGAACTGGAGGCCCGGACCGGCATCGAAACCCGCGCCACCATCCTGGGCCACATCCAGCGCGGCGGCGTGCCCTCAGCCTTCGACCGCGTCCTGGCCACCCGGCTGGGCATGGCCGCCATCGACTCCGTGGTGGAGGGCTACTGGGGCACCATGGTTGCCCTGAAGGGAACGGACATCGAACACGTGGGCTTCCAGGACGCGCTGGGCCAGCTGAAGACCGTCCCGCAGAATCGTTACGACGAAGCCTCTGTCCTGTTCGGCTGAGGTGTCCTCTTCGGCTGAGGTGTCCTGTTCGGCTGGGCCGCCTGCCCGCCCTAGGCTGGGAGCATGACACTCGACCCCGGTTCTGCTGCCATCATCCAGCTTGCGTGGGCCCGCCGCCTGGGGCTCGATGACGACGCTTTCGGAACGGCTTTGGCCTCCGGCGAACGGGTGGTCCGGGCTGATGAATCGGTGCGGACCGTGGAGTTCATCCGCCTGTTTGGCAGTTCGGCCCTGGTGGGCCCGCAATGGGTCATTGACGCCGCGGCGGGCATTCCGGACGAGGAGATGGCGCAGCACGTGACCCTCCTGACCCTGACCCGCTCCCACGGCGGGCATGGCCTGGGCGCCGCGGCCCTGTTCTTTGCCGACGACCTGCCCCTCAGGCAGCCGGCCGGGGAGATGACCGTTTCGCACGGCAATCCTGAGGCCATCGAGCTGGAGGGCAGGTGCCCGCCGGATGACGTCAACGAGGTTGGCCTTTCAGACCTGGAGAACCGCTACACCATCGTCCAAGAGATTGATGGACGGCGGGTTCCCCTGGCCTGTGGCGCCTATGCGGAGTGGGAAGGCCTGCTGGCGCACCTGGGTGTGCTGGTGGACCCGGCATGGCGCCGCCGGGGGCTCGGCTCGCTGGCCGCCTCCATTGCAGCGCAGGAAGCCCTGGCCGCCGGGCTGACCCTGCAGTGGCGGACTGACGTCAGCAACACCGGATCGCTGGCGCTGGCCCGCAAGCTTGGCCTCTCAGCCGGCGGAATCCAGACCAGCGTCCACCTTGGCTGACGCGGGAGCCCCCGTGCCCCAGCCCCGGACCGGCTGGGGTTTGGCGAAGAACAGAGCCACCGCAGCCCCTGCGAGGACCACCGCGGCGGGCAGCAGGATGGACTGGCCCATCGCCGTCGAAAATCCGCTGTGCAGGGCCACCGGCAAGGTGCCGGTGAGCGCCATCCCCTCACCGGCTGCTCCGGCCGGTCCCCCGGCGGGCAGCTCCGCCGCGAGCCGTGCCTGGATCAGGACGGCGATGGCGGCACTGCCCAGGACCGCCCCGAACTGCCGGGTGGTGTTGTAGACGCCGGAGCCGGCACCGGCCTGGCGGGGCGGCAGGTTGCGGGTTGCCGTGGTACTGAGCGGGGCCCAGATGCCGGCGTTGGCAAAGCCCAGGACGGCGCTGGGCAGCAGGAACAGCAGGATGTGCGTGCCGGGCTGCATTAGCAGGGCGTTCCAGGCCAGGGCCACGGCCATCAGGGTCAGGCCGCCTGCGGCAAGGTACTTCGGGTTGACCCTGTCCACGATCTTCCCCACCACCGGTGCCAGGCCGCCCGAAATCAGCGCCATGGGCACCATTAACAGGGCCGACTGCGTGGGCGTCAGGCCGCGGACCATCTGGTAGTAGAAAATCAGCGGCAGGCCGAAAGAGGTCACGGTGAAACCCACCATGGTGATGCCGAGGTTGGCGAGGGAGAAGTTCCGGTCCCGGAACAGCCCCAGCGGCAGCAGCGGCTCGCCCTTGTTCAACCGTTGCCACACCACAAAGGCGGTCAGCACAACCAAGCCCGCGATGATCAGGCCCCACACACTGACGGGCCCGGTGATGGTGCCCCAGTTGTACGTCTCGCCTTCCTGGATGCCGAAGACCAGCAGGAAGAGTCCGAGCGCGCTGAGGACCACGCCAGGGATATCGAACCTGTGCGGGTGGGTGCTGAGGGTGGGAACGTTCCGCAGCGCAAGGATGAACCCGGCGATACCAACAGGCAGGTTGATGAAGAAGATCCACTGCCAGCCCAGCCCGTCCACCAGGACGCCGCCCAGGATGGGCCCGACAAGAGTCGCCAATCCGGCGGTGGCCCCCCAGATGGACATCGCGGCCCCGCGCCGGTCCGGCGGGAAGATCCGGGTGATAACAGCCATGGTCTGGGGTGTCATGATCGCCGCGCCGAGGCCCTGCAGTACCCTGGCTGCGATGAGGGTCTCCACGTTTCCGGAAAGCCCGCACCACAGCGAGGCCAGGGTGAACACCACCAGGCCCAGAAGGTAGAGCTTCTTGGGCCCGAACCGGTCACCGAGCCTACCGGTGATCAGCAGCGGCACCGCGTACGCCAACAGGTAGGCGCTGGTCACCCAGATCACCGAGTTGATGTCCGCGCCAAGGCCCTCCATGATCACCGGATTGGCCACGGACACGATGGTGCTGTCGATCAGGATCATGAAGAATCCGATCACCAGGGACCACAGGGCAGGCCATGGCTTTGCTACGTTTTCCACTCGGTCATCTTTCAGGGTTGCTGGCTGGGCGGACCCGGAACGGCTAGCCCAGGAGATCCAGGATCTCCTGGCGCGCGAACATTTGGGCCGCGGCACGGGCCGAAGGGGAACCGGCGTCGGGATCCGCGCCGGCGTCCAGCAGCGCGCGCGCCACGTCGGGGTAGCCCTTGAAGGCTGCCCCCGCGAGGGGCGTCTGGCCGCGGTCATTGGCGGTGTCCGCTTCGGCGCCGTGCTGCAGGATCAGCCGGACCGCATCCACGTGGCCGTGATAAGCGGCCAGCATCAGCAGGGAGTCTCCCGCGGCGTTGGTCAGGGTGGCGGGTGCGCCGGCCTCGAGGTAGGCGCGCAGCAGGTCCGTGTTTCCTTCGCGTGCGGCCTGGAAGAGCGTGTGCGCCAGGGCGACGGCGTCGTCGTCGGCCCCTGCCGTTGGTGCAGCGTTGTCAGTCATCAGCGTGGCCCCCTGAGGAATCCGGTCTGGCGCCCCACCACCTGGCCGGCGTCGGGGGCGACGATGAGTTCTTGGCTGGCGGGGTAAGGCTCGTCCCCGTCCAGGACCGTCAGTATCTCATCCGGCGCCACGGAACGCTTTATGACTGCAAGGGCTACCGGGCCCATCTCGTAATGCTGGGCCACCGAGGTCACCGACCCCACCTTGCGGTCGCCCACCAGGACCGGGCTCCCGGCCGCGGGCATGGTGTGCTGGGATCCGTCCAGCTGCAGGAACACGAGGCGCCGCGGCGGGTGGCCCAGGTTGTGGACGCGGGCAATGGTTTCCTGGCCTTTGTAGCACCCCTTGGCCAGGTGGACCGCCGTGCGGAGGAGGTCGAGTTCGTGCGGGATGGTCTTGTCGTCGGTTTCGGCGCCGATCCGGGGGCGCCAGGCCGCAACGCGGAGGGCTTCGGCAGCGAGGGTGCCGGCGAGGGGACGGCCGGCGACAGTCTCCTCCAGGGCCGCTGCGGGAACCAGGTATTCGAACCAGGGGCGTTCCAGGCCGGGGTGGCTTTCCTCGGACACAGTCGCGTAGGAGTAGCCGCCGGCGCTCACTTGCGGCCAGGGGTCCTGCCAGGCCAGCAGCCCGGACCATTCGGGGACGGCGTGCGTGCTTCCAACAACCGCCCATTCGGCAGAGACGTCAGCCACCTCCACCCGCAGCATGAACTTCATCCTGTTGAGGAACTCCGCCAGCGGTGCTGCCTCGGCGCCCTCCACGATCAGCCAGGTGGTCTCGCCGTCGTCAATCACCCGGGCATCAAAGTCGATCCGGCCCTGCACGCTGAGGAGCAGCAGCTCGCTTGACTCCCTGGGCTCCAGGCCGGTGACCTGCTGTGAGGAGAGCGTGTTGAGCCAGCTCAGCCGGTCGGGACCGGTAACGGTCACCACGCCGCGGTGGGAGAGGTCGACGACGGCGGTTCCGGCGGCGAGGGCGCGCTGCTCGCGCAGGGGTTCACCGTAGTGGGCGGCCACGCCTGCATCGGCGCCGGCAGCCTCAACGGCGCCAGGGCGCGACAACAGAGGGCTGGGAATAGTCATATGTAGTAGAAGTCCTTGAGGCTCGGCGATATTCCGGATTGTCTGATTTGACCCGGGTTCCCTCAGCCTGCGACTTCCGGTGGGTACCGGCAGGGGGTCAGGAAACCCTCTTGAGGAAGGCCGAGGCGTGGGCTTCCAGGCCCTTGCCGCCCTCTCCGCCTGTTGCGACGTCCCAACGCCACAACAGGTTGCCATCCACCAGCCCGAATATGCGGGTGGCGGCGCTGTAGTCCTTGGAATGGCTGCCCCGCATCACCATGTCTGTGGTCAGCTGGATCTGCGGGCCCTTGATCTGCCCGTAGTACAGCTCGGATATACCGCCGGGGTGGGCGATGGAGACCGAGATGTCGAAGCCGCCCTCGCTGTTACGCAAGGCTTCCACTTCGTCGGCACTCTTCAACGCCGGCACGATGTCTGCCGGCACCAGGCCCGGGCCGCCGTCGGCGTCCAGCTGCTTGCGCTCCAGCGCCCAGAACCCGGTCTCGACGGTGAGCGGCCGAAGCCGCGTGCCGTCGTCGTCGGTCAGCCAGCTTTCCGCGCGGTACTGGAGGTACGGGAGGCCGTTGTGGGTGAAGGAAACGTGCTGCAGGAAATGCTCAGAGTCCTCGTCCCCGCTGCCGAGCCGGCCGCGGCCCTCCCACTCGCCGATGAGCCAGGAGAGGGGAACGAGTTCTGGGGTCAGATCCGTAGGAATCTCAATGGGCACGACAATTACCTCGAGATACAGCTAGCTCCGGAAAAGCGGTCTACTTCTGGCCTTTGAAGAGGCGGTAAACCACGAAGCCGGCGAACCAGGCCATCGACAGGCTGGCGATGCCGAGCAGGACAAGGAAGAAGATTTCAAATGCAAGTACGGACATGGTGCCATCCTAACGCGTTAGTAGATGAGTAGTTTGTCTATGAAGTAGGCCAGGGAACCCACGGCGGAGACGGGCGCCAGCCCCATGCCGAGCGCCGCAGGAAAGTTGAGCGGAGCGCCCCGAAGAGTGGCCATCCGGCGGAAGCTGGCCAGCACGGCACCCACCAGGACGCCGAAAATTGCGGCTGGAAGGACTGCAATATCGGAGAGCACCAGCCCGGCGAGTGGTCCAGCCAGCCCGGCCAGGACCATGCCCAGCGGTGCCACCACGCTGTCAGGCCAGCGGATCACCCCTGTGATCAACGCCACAGCGGCGCTGATGGCCGCTACCAGGAGCATCTCGCGGACACCGTTGAACCTGGCACCGGCAACCCATCCCGAGCCCAGGCAGGACAGCAGGACCCCGACACAGCAGCCAAGCGTTGACTCCAGCCGCTGCGCCTGGCCGGTGCCCCGGATGAGTTGCACCACGAAGACGGCCATCATTCCCAGGGCCATGAATCCGGGCGTCCAGTCGAGGTAACCGGGTGCGGGCACCATGGCTGCGGCTAACGCGGATGCTGCTCCCGGCAGGGCGATGACGGCGGCGAGGGTCTTCTTTGCTGGTATCCGAAGGAAGTGCGGCCAGCCGATTCCCACGGCGGCTGCGATCAGGACGGCGACGGCCACCAAGGCCTCGCGGGACGTATAGACACCGGCAATGATCGCCGCAAGCCCTGCTATTCCCACCACCCCGATGGTCCAGGAGCCAAGGGAACGCACGGGCGCATGCAGATCCGCCGTCATGCGGAACCCGGCCTGTGCTTAATTTCTGCACTCACTGCGCTGCAATCCCATCCTGGCGTCGACCGGAGGCGGAATCCGCCCCTTTGTGGCAGGGCATGACGCCCTGGCTCAATCCTGCCCTATGTGAACGGGATATGTAGCAAAACGTACCGTTTCCGGGCGTGAATCTCTGGCTCCACAAGGGGTGCCGGGTATACTCAAGGTTCAGCTATGCTCCCCGCGGGGATGGCTGGCCGGCAGTTTTCTGGCGGCCCTAAATCCACGCAGGGAGACAGTACCGGCCGGTGGAAATCCGGTTCAGTCGCCCAATGATGCGCGGACGGCCCTTGGAGGAACAATGTCGCACATCCTGTTACTGACGAACAGCACCGGCTCTTCGGTCGACATCCTGCCTGCCTTGGAATTGCTGAACCACCGGGTCCATATCCTCCCCGCCGAGCCCACGGCCCTGCTCGAAACAGATCCCTGCGACATCGTCCTGCTGGATGCGCGGAAGGACCTGGTGGGGGCCCGCTCCCTCACCCAACTCCTTAAGGCCACCGGCCTCAGCGCCCCGTTGGTGCTGATCCTCACCGAAGGCGGCATGGCCGCCGTGTCCTCGGCCTGGGCCGTGGACGATATCGTCCTCGATTCCGCCGGCCCCGCCGAGGTGGAAGCGCGGATCAGGCTGTCCGTCGCGCGTGCCGTGCCCGAACAGGAAGATGCACCCAGCGAAATCCGGGCTGCCGGTGTGGTGATCGACGAAGCCAGCTACACGGCCCGCGTGAACGGCGCCCCGCTGAACCTGACCTTCAAGGAATTCGAGCTCCTGAAATACCTTGCCCAGCATCCCGGCCGGGTTTTCACCCGCCAGCAGCTGCTCACCGAGGTGTGGGGCTACGACTACTACGGCGGCACGCGCACGGTGGATGTCCACGTCCGGCGCCTGCGGGCCAAGCTGGGCGCGGACCACGAGAATCTCATCAGCACGGTCCGCAACGTGGGGTACCGCCTCACGCTGGTCCGGCAGCAGGAAGACGAGCTCACGGAAGCCTGAGTGGCAGGCCGCCATCCCGTATAGCCTTGCTTCATGACTCCTGCGCACCCTGAGAAGTGGCCCGTCCATGTCGTCCGAGGCGGGGTTGACCAGCAACTCCTAAAGGACTGCCGCGACCTGCTGTCCGCGGCAGAAGAATCTGACGGGAATCCTTCCATTTCTGAGCAGACCCTGGTGACCATGCGTGCCGGGGATTCGGCCGCGCACTCGCTGCTGACCCTCGCCCTGTACGCACCCGATGAGGACTCGGATCCCGCCACCGGGCAGGACTTGGCAGGGTTCGCCGTCGTGGTCGAGGAGCCGGACGGCAGCGGAATCCTGGAGATTGCCGTGCACCCGTCGTACCGCAACCAGGGCGTCGCTGACCGCCTGGTGGGGGCACTGGTGGAAACCCGCGGGCTGGACGGGCTTAAGGCCTGGTCCCATGGCAACCACGAGGCCGCCGCCGACCTCGCTGCCCGTTATGGCTACGCGCCGGTGCGTGAATTGTGGAAGATGCGGATGACGACGGCGGGCGCGAACCTTCCCGACGTCGGCCTGCCGGACGGGGTCTCGCTCCGCGCCTTTGTCCCCGGGCAGGATGAGGACGCGTGGCTGGCGGTCAACAAGGCAGCCTTTTGCGGGCATCCGGAGCAGGGCAACCTCACCAGGGCGGACCTCGAGGCACGCATGGCCGAGGACTGGTTCGACCCCGGAGGTTTCCTCCTGGCCGAGGACGCCGGCGGGCGGCTGCTGGGCTTCCACTGGACCAAGGTTCACCCGCAGCACGGCGCGCACCCGGCCATCGGCGAGGTTTACGTGGTGGGCGTGGCACCCGAGGCGCAGGGGATGGGCCTCGGCAAGGCGCTCACGGTCGCGGGGATCCGGCACCTCCAGGATCAGGGCCTGCACGCCGTCATGCTGTACACCGATGCGGAGAACGCCCCCGCCGTCTCCCTGTACCGCCGGCTGGGGTTCACCCGTTGGGACATGGACGTGATGTACGGGCCGGTGGCGGCCGGTTAGTCCAGTCGACTGAGGTATGCCTCGGGCACCCGATATCTGGGGGTTTGAGGCAGCGAATGCTTGTAAGGTTGAAACAGAACCCCGCGGGCCGGAAGCGCCAGCATCAAGCGCCAGCTAAAGGAGATGCCATGAACCCGGAACCTTCCGGAACAGCCACGTCCCAGGATGTGGCAGTACCTGTGCGGGCCCGCTTCGGCTCCTCGGAGGTACCGGCATCGCGGGCCACCCAGGACCGCATCGACATCCCGGAATTCGCGCCGAACCTTCAGCCCGAAGGCGACATCCGCCCCGACCGCTTCCTGGACCGTGAACTGAGCTGGCTCGCCTTCAACTCCCGGGTCCTGGAACTTGCCGAGGACCCCTCGCTGCACCTGCTGGAGCGGGTCAGCTTCCTCTCAATCTTCGCCTCCAACCTGGACGAGTTCTTCATGGTCCGGGTGGCCGGCCTGAAGCGCCGCATCGCCACCGGCCTGGCTGTTCCGTCCCCCGCAGGCCTGAGCCCGGTTGAGGTACTCGAAAGGATCAGCGAGGAAGCCCACCGGCTGCAGCAGCGGCACGCCCAGGTGTACGCGGACCAGATCCGCCCAGCCCTGGCATACGAGCACATCCACCTGATGCACTGGGAGGAACTGGACGACGCCGCCAAGCAGCAGCTCAGCGTCATGTTCGCCGAGAAAGTCTTCCCCATCCTCACTCCCCTGGCGGTGGACCCGGCCCACCCCTTCCCGTATATCTCCGGCCTCTCGCTGAACCTTGCCGTGGTGGTCCGCAACCCGATCAGCGACAAGGAGCTCTTCGCCCGCGTCAAGGTGCCGGACCAGCTGCCGCGCCTGATCTCCATCGACGGGCCCCGTGCCGGCGCCGTTGCAGGCCGGGTGGCCCGCTTCATCGCGCTCGAGGAAGTCATTGCCGTCCACCTGGACAAGCTTTTCCCCGGCATGGAGGTCCTGGAACACCACACCTTCCGCGTCACCCGGAACGAGGACGTGGAGGTGGAGGAGGACGACGCCGAAAACCTCCTGCAGGCGCTCGAAAAGGAACTCCTGCGCCGCCGCTTCGGCCCGCCGGTGCGGCTTGAGGTCACCAATGACATCAACCCCAATATCCGCGCGCTGCTGATCCGCGAACTGGGGGTGGAGGAGTCCGAGGTGTACTCGGTGCCGGCCCCGCTGGACCTCCGCGGACTGTCCGTCATCGCCGGCATCGACCGCGCGGACCTGCACTACCCCAAGCACGTTCCGCACACCTCCCGGTACCTCAACGAGTCCGAGACCTCCAAGGCCGCGAACGTCTTCGCCGCGATGCGGCGACGCGACATCCTGTTGCACCACCCGTACGACTCCTTCTCCACCTCGGTACAGGCGTTCCTGGAGCAGGCCGCAGCGGACCCCAAGGTCCAGGCCATCAAGCAGACCCTGTACCGCACCTCCGGCGATTCCCCCATCGTTGACGCCCTGATCGATGCAGCCGAGGCGGGCAAACAGGTCCTGGCGCTCGTGGAAATCAAGGCCCGCTTCGACGAGCAGGCCAACATTTCATGGGCGCGCAAGCTGGAGCAGGCCGGCGTGCACGTGGTGTACGGGATCGTGGGCCTGAAGACGCACTGCAAACTGTCCCTGGTGGTCCGCCAGGAAGTGGACGGGCTGCGCCGCTACTGCCACATCGGCACCGGCAACTACCACCCGCGTACGGCGCGCTACTACGAGGACCTTGGCCTGCTGACCGCCAACGACCAGGTGGGCGAGGACCTGTCCAAGCTGTTCAACCAGCTCTCCGGCTACGCCCCGAAGTCCACCTTCAAGCGGCTGCTTGTGGCGCCGCGGTCGGTGCGGTCGGGGCTGATCGACCGGATCGAAACGGAGATCCGCAATGCCCGCGCCGGCGTTCCCGGCCGGGTGCAGATCAAGGTGAATTCCATGGTGGACGAAGCCATCATCGATTCCCTCTACCGGGCATCACAGGCGGGCGTGAAGGTGGACGTGGTGGTCCGCGGTATCTGCTCGCTGCGCCCCGGCGTTCCGGGCTTGAGCGAAAACATCACGGTCCGCTCCATCCTGGGCAGGTTCCTGGAGCACTCCCGGGTGTTCGCTTTCGCCAACGGCGGTGAGCCGGTGGTGTACATCGGCTCGGCAGACATGATGCACCGCAACCTGGACCGGCGGGTGGAGGCCCTGGTCCAGCTTGCCAGCGCGGATGACATCAACTACGTCCTTGACCTGCTCCGCCGGTACATGGCGCCGGAAACCGCCAGCTGGCACCTGGATAACCAAGGCGACTGGACCCGGCACCACCTGGCCGAGGACGGAAAGCCGCTTGAGGACGTCCAGTCCTGGCTGCTCGCCTCGCGTCCCCGGCAGCGCAGCCTGACCCGGCGGTAAGGGCAACCATTTTGTCGAGCGATGCACTCGTAGCTGACCAGACAGACCATCCGGGGGAACCAGTAGCAGTCACCGCTGCCGGCGCCCTGCCGTGGCGGGTCACGAATGACAGGCTTGAAGTCCTGCTGATCCACAGGCCACGCTATGACGACTGGTCATGGCCCAAGGGCAAGATCGACGACGGCGAGACCATCCCCGAATGCGCCGTCCGTGAGGTGCGTGAAGAGATTGGACTGGACGCGCCCCTGGGGCTTCCCCTGCCGGCCATTCACTACCACGTCGCGTCGGGCCTGAAAGTGGTGCACTACTGGGCTGTGAAGGTCAACGGGAGCAGGCTCGTTCCTGACGGCAAGGAGGTGGACAGCGTCATGTGGTGCACCCCGGAAAAGGCTGCCACGCTGCTGTCCAACCCCACCGACGCCGTTCCGCTGGAGTACCTGCGCGAAGCCCACGAACGCGGCGAGCTGAACACCTGGCCACTCGTGGTGTTACGGCATGCGAAGGCGAAGCCGCGCTCGTCCTGGACCAAGGCTGAAGGTGAACGGCCGCTGGCTGCCACCGGAACCCGGCAGGCCCAGGCGGTGGGACGGCTGCTGCAGGCATGGAAACCGCCGCGGGTGGTTACCAGTCCCTGGCTCAGGTGCGTGGCCACCGTGGCTCCGTACGCCAAGGCCGCGGGTGCGAAGGTTCGGCTGGCGGAGGCCCTCACCGAACACCGCCACGAGCGCAGCCCAAAGAAGACCGCCGCAGTCATCGAGTCCCTGTTCGACAAGCAGCGGCCAGTGGTGGTCTGCACCCACCGCCCTGCGCTGCCCACTGTCTTCGCCCAGCTGGCAAAACACATGCCGGCCCGTTTGAGCAGTCTGCTGCCCTCCGAGGAGCCATACCTCTCCCCCGGCGAACTCGTGGTCTGCCATGTAGCGCCCGGCGCAAAGAACCGGGTGGTCGCCGTCGAGCAGTTCAAACCCTTCGACGACTGAGGCACCAGGCCCTGTTGACCCGTGCCACTTTGTACCAGATGCTTGATACAAAGCAGCACGAATCTGGGGGATGATGTGCCGGGCACCGACGCGATTGCCGTTTTCAGCAACGTTCCACCCATGGCGGTCTTGTGGCCTTTTCTGCTCGCTGCGGGAGTCTACCTGCTGCTGCGGTGGGGCCTGTGGGAACCGGGTGACCGCTCCTCAGCAGTAACGGCTGCGCGGCATTCCTACTGGGTGGGGATCATCGGCTGGCTGGCGAGTTCCCTGCAGCCGGCGGCCAGCGCCGGCATCCTCCGTCCCTCCCTCCAGGGATCGACAAGCGGAGCAGCGGACATCCTTCCGGCATTGGCCTGGCCCGTTATGGGCTGCCTGGCTGTCCACGCCATCGGCCAGTTCACCTACCCCGGCCACCGGCTTCCGCGGCGCCAGGCAGACCTCGGCATCCGGAAAATCCGCGACTTCCTGCCCCTTGCACTCGCCTGGACGGTCCTGGTGATATTCGTGGTGGCCGCCGCGCAGATCGCCTGGACCGCAACCCTGCCCGGATTCGCCCCACTTCCCTACGAATCCCGGCCCGCCCCCGGTAACCAATACGTCACCTACGGCGGAGACGGGCGCATTCCGGGCGTCGAGCTCGCGATGTACCTGGGCGGGGCTCTCCTCGTCCTGGCCCTCGGGACATTGGCCGTGCTGGCGGTGATCACCCGCCGCCGCAAGCTTGAGACGCTCGCTCCGGAGGATAACGGCATCCTGCGGACGATTGCCATGAACCGCCTCCTTCGTACAGTTGCCACCGTCGCCTCGGGCCTGGCGGCCATTGCCGGCAATCATGCTGCGCGGCCCGATCCGACGGGCGGGACCGGCAGCTGGTTCAACCCCTCCGGCCTGCTGAACCTGGCTGTGTTGCTGGTCATGTGGTGGTGGGCGCCGCCCAAACTCACGGGTGGCCGTCAAGCCTCAAACCGGAACCCGCAGGCCTCTCCCCAACCGGCCACCAGGCTGGCGGTATCGATCGGGCCTGCCATGGGGCTGGCAGTGCTGGTTCCGGTTCTGGCCGCATTGCTAATCCCGGGTGCCATCGCGGGACCCCCCGCAGTGTTCGTTGCACTGGCAGCCGCCGCTGTCCTCGCTGTTGTTGCTGCCGGCGAGGTGCTTCTCCACCGCAACCACGGGAGCGCAGGCGAGCCACGCCGTTGGCCCCGCCAGCCGGTGTCCCCTGCGATGCTCAGCACGGCCATCGCAGCAATAGCTGTACTGGGCGGCATAACTGTTACCGTGGCCTTCCGCCAGGCCGAACTCTCCGTGCCGGCATCGTGGAGCTCGACGGCCTGGAGCAGCATGGCCGTCACGGTGTTCTCCGTGCTCCCGCTGGCCCTGGCCCGGCGTCGCCGCAGCATCCCCCCGGCGATTCCCGGCCTGGACGCCGCCCTCCGCGCGATCACGGTGCACCGGGTGGTCCGCACGCTGGCCGCGTTCTTCACCGTGCAGGCGGGCGTGCTGCTGATGGCCGCTGGCAACAAATTGCAGGTGGCATATCCCTTGCACGCCGGGACGTGGGACGACCTTTGGCAGGCCGCTACCGGCATCGGAGTCCTCCTGGCCGCGGCGGGCGTTGTGATTGCCGTGATTCCGGTACGCAGTATCGCCGCCAAACCTGCCTCCAGTTCTACCCACGCATCCGACCCGGTGCCGTGAGCGCCGGCATCACGGTGGACCTGCGGTCCCCCATACCGCCGTACGAGCAGATCCGGTCGCAGATCAGTTCCTTGGTGGCGGTGGGTGAACTGGCTGCGGGAAGCCGGCTTCCCACCGTCCGAAGCCTTGCCGCCGACCTTGGCATCGCGGCAGGGACCGTGGCGAGGGCCTACAAGGAACTCGAGGCTGCCGGGATTGTCGAATCACGACGGCGGGGCGGCACCGTTGTGACCGGCACCGTTGTGATCGGCACGGTTGTGACCGGCGCTGGGGCGGGCGGCACCGGGGACGCAATCACCGGGCCGGTCCCGGATGAGGTGACTGCCGCCGTCGACCGTTACATCCGCGCTGGGCGGAAAGCCCAACTGGGCGACGAGGTCCTGCTGGACCTTCTCCGCGGCCGGTTGAGGAAGCGCTAATACCGGAAGGGTCCAACCAACCCCGATAGACTTGGGGCGTGAGCATCCCAACGCCCTATGAAGACCTCCTGCGCGATGTCCTGGCTTCCGGCACGCACAAATCGGACCGTACCGGAACCGGAACCACCAGCGTATTCGGGCGCCAGCTGCGCTTTGACCTGGCCAAGAGCTTCCCGCTGATCACCACCAAGCGCGTGCACTTCAAGTCAGTCGCGGTGGAGCTCCTGTGGTTCCTGCGCGGCGAAACGAACGTGAAATGGATGCAGGACCAGGGCGTCACCATCTGGGACGAATGGGCCGACGAGGACGGTGACCTGGGCCCGGTCTACGGTGTCCAGTGGCGCAGCTGGCCCACCCCCGACGGCGGCCACATCGACCAGATCGCCGAACTCGTGGAGAGCCTGAAGTCCAATCCGGACTCGCGCCGGCACATCGTGTCCGCCTGGAACGTCTCCGAACTGCGTGACATGGCGCTGCCGCCCTGCCACGCCTTCTTCCAGTTCTACGTGGCCAACGGCAAACTGTCCTGCCAGCTGTACCAGCGATCGGCGGACATGTTCCTGGGCGTGCCGTTCAACATCGCCTCCTACGCCCTGCTCACCTGCATGCTCGCCCAGCAGGTGGGTCTTGAGCCCGGCGAGTTCATCTGGACCGGCGGCGATGTGCACATCTACGAGAACCACATGGACCAGGTCCTCAAGCAGCTGGAGCGGGAGCCGTACGACTACCCGCAGCTGAGGATCAACCGTAAGCCGGCGTCGATCTTCGACTACACGCTGGAGGATTTCGAAGTGGTGGGTTACAAGCACCACCCGACGATTAAGGCACCGATCGCCGTATGAGCACAGAGAACTTCACAGATCCGCAGTCCTTCACGGAGGAACTGGCCGCATCGATCACCGGCGTCGGCCTGGTTTGGGCGCAGACCCCCGACGGCGTCATCGGCAAGGACGGGGACATGCCCTGGCACCTTCCCGAGGACCTCAAGCACTTCACCCGGCTGACCACCGGTCACCCGGTCATCATGGGCCGCAAGACCTGGCTGTCATTCCCGGACAAGTACCGTCCCCTGCCCGGACGCACCAACATCGTCATCACCAGGCAGAAAACCTGGGCCAGCACGCCTGAGGCAGAGGGCGCCGTCGTGGTTCCTTCCCTGGATGATGCGCTGCTGGAATCGCAGTTTGTCGACGGCGGTGACACCGTCTGGATCCTGGGCGGCGGGGAGATTTTCCGCCAGTCCACGGAACTGGCCAATGTTGCGGTGGTCACCACCATTGATGTGAAGTCCGACGGCGACACGTTCGCCCCCGAGCTTGGCACCACCTGGGAGGCCACTGCTTCCGTCCCGCCGGATGGCTGGCTGACCGCCGCCAACGGCACACGCTACCGATTCACCAAGTGGTCAAGGACCGAGGGCTAGAAACATGCTGAAGAAACCGGAAACCCTCTTTGTCCTGGGCTACATGCTGCTGCCGCTGCTTGCGCTGCTGTCCGCCATCGTGGGGCTGACCATGATCCTGGGCGGCAACAAAATCGCCGGCGCGATCGTGCTGGTGGTGGTGACGCAGGTCTTCGCCTTCGGTGCCTTCTTTGCGCTGCGGGCCCGGAAGTCCGCCGTGCTGGAGGAGTCCAAGCGCGGCTAGCCCCCGGTGGCGTGTGGCCGCGGTGCATGGGGAGGTCACCCCATCGCGGCAAGTCGCCTGCTGGAATAGGCTGAAGCCTGCAGCCTGAGGGACTGCTGTTTGGACAATATTGGGGGGATGCCGGATGGCAGGAACTTTGTGGGGCGCCGACGTCGAGCAGTTGCGCACCCTGGCGCGGCAATTCAGCAAGACAGCTGACCTGCTGCAGCAGCAGTCGCAGCAGCTGAGCGGCCACATCAACAACAGTCCGGCCTGGAAAGGCCAGGACGCCGCGCGCTTCCGGTCGGACTGGAACAGCAGCCACCGGACGCTCCTGCAGAAGACCGCCGTGCGGCTCCAGCAGGAGTCCAAACTGCTGCTGACGCATGCCGACGAGCAGGAGAAGGCGAGTGCCACCCGCGGGGCCGGCGATGCCGGCCCCGGTGCCGGGGCACCAGGCGGCAACGGACCAGGCGGGCAGGTCCCCGGCCAGGGGAGCAACAACCCCTCGGGTCCCGACTGGCTGGCAGACCCTGACTCGCCGTTCCGTGACGGCTGGGACATTTATGGCCTCACTAAAGCGTTCCCGAACCTTCGGGCGGGCGTGTTCGACATCGCTGCCATGCTTCACAAGTCGCGTATATCCGACTTCCTGGATCCGGCAGCATGGCGGGCTTTCCAGAATTCCAACGAGTTCAGCAAGTTCTTCAACCTGTCGAACAGCCTGTTTGAGGGCAAGTTCCACGAGGTCCTGAACCTCGCTGAGGGATCCACCGCCTTCAGGTACCTCGATGGGTTCAGCAAGGGCTTGGGCGTTGTGGGCATCGGACTGGACAGCCTCGACGCCTATAACAACTTCCAGGAGGGCGACTACGGCTCCGCCGCCTACTCCACTACCAAGGCGCTGTTGGGCGCCGGCTCGTTCCTGCCGCCGCCGGCCGGTACTGCCTGCATGGTGGCCAGCGGTGCCCTTGCCCTCTATGACAACGTTCCCATCATCCATGATTCTGTGAATTACGTCGGGGATAAGATCGCCGATGGAGCCGAGGCCGTTGGCGGCGCCATCAGTGACGGTGTGGACGCCGTCGGCGACTTTTTCGGCTTCTGAGAACTGAGGAGAAAAACCAGTGACTGAAACAACCACAGCCAGGTCCTCGAGCGCTGGCCAAGGCTTTCCGGACGCGATCGGTTTTGGCTTCGCCGAGCTCCTTGTGCTCCTTAACCTGCGGCGCGGCCCCGCAGCCGATGCCTCGGCTAAGGCACTACGGCTGGAGGGCGAACTCGATGATGCCTCCCTGCTTTCGGCGGGCGCTTCGTCCCTGGTGGCCCGCGGCGCCGCCAGCGTAGGCGGGGACCGGGAACTTTCCGTCGACGGTCCGGTGGCAGCTGTTACCCATGCCCTCACGGAGGCGGACAAGCTGGTGCAGATCAATCTCCTCACGGCCGACTCCGTGGACAACGTCCTGTCCGTCGAGTCGCCCGAATACCGGATCCTGTTGCAGCCAAGGGCCTACCTCAGCTGGTTCGCGATGGCGCAGCGTCCGGATACCACACCCGCAGAAGCCAACTTCTTTATCGTGCGCAAGCACCTTGAGGACAATCCCGACGGCGGAGCGACCATCCGCCTGCTCCCGGGTGCCGGCGGCAAGCAACTACTGGTGAAACGGAGCGGGGAAGGCTGGACAGTGGGCTACGGCAGCCTGGATGCCCCTTCGGAGCCGATCCGCGAAGTTCCCGGCCTCACCGACGACCAGGTGTTGGACCACATACGATCGATCCGACAGGACTAGCATGCAGAACGGCAATCCGGGCAATACTTCGGGCGGCGCATTCACACCGGACGATCAGGTCCGTACCTTTCACGAGCAGGCGCTGGCGCGCGGAGAAAAACGTGTCCTGTTCCGTACGGTGGATGGCGCGCTGCACAGTTATGCGAAGGACGAACTCGGCGTGGTAACCGCCAGCTCCCACCCGCAGGTACGGTCTGCCGGCGGGTTCCTGGTGATGGCTGTGTTCTTCGCTGCCTTGTCGGTGTTCTCCGTACTGCTGGTGGCCGGACCCACCAGCAGAGGCCAGGATCCCATGTGGGGTGCCCTGATCCTGACCGTGGCCGGTGTGGGCGGCGTGCTCTACGCTGCCCGGATGGCCGGTGTCGCCGCCAAGGCGAAACGCCTGCGCGCTGCGCGCGGAATTCCGGAACCCACCGCCCGCCAGTTCGACAGGCCCTGAGGGCTTTCCGGAGGACTGAACCGGCAGCACGCAGGCGTTCCCCGCTGAACCCGACGCCGCGGCAAACTCCTTAGCCGCCCGCCGCCGTCGTAATGCGCCTCCCCCTAGGCGGCCGGGAGTGACGTAACCGACTGCGCCCTGCCGGTTCCGAAGTCTAAACTGGACGAATGACTACAGCAGCTACCCCTTCCGTCGGCCTGGTCGGATGGCGCGGCATGGTCGGTTCCGTCCTCATGCAGCGCATGCAGGACGAGGGCGACTTCGCCAACATCAACCCGGTGTTCTTCTCCACCTCCAACGCGGGAGGTGCCGCGCCCTCCTTCGCTGAGGGCGCCGGCAAGCTCGAGAATGCGTTCGATCTCGACACCCTGGCGAAGCTGCCCATTATTGTCACCGCCCAGGGCGGCGACTACACCAAGCAGGTCCACGGCGAATTGCGCAGCCGGGGCTGGGACGGCCTCTGGATCGACGCCGCCTCAACCCTGCGCATGAGCGACGATTCAATCATCGTCCTGGACCCCATCAACCGCGACGTCATCGACAAGGGCCTGGTCAACGGCACCAAGGACTTCATCGGCGGCAACTGCACCGTCTCCTGCATGCTGATGGGCCTCGGCGGCCTGTTCAAGAACGGGCTGGTGGAGTGGGGCACCTCCATGACCTACCAGGCTGCCTCGGGCGGCGGTGCCCGGCACATGCGTGAGCTCCTCAGCCAGTTCGGCACGCTTAACGCCGAGGTCAGCACGGAACTGGGCGACCCGGCGTCGGCCATCCTGGACATCGACCGCAAGGTGCTTGCCCACCAGCGCACGGGCGTCGACGCCACGCAGTTCGGCGTGCCGCTGGCCGGCTCCCTCATCCCCTGGATTGATGCGGACCTGGGCAACGGACAGTCCAAGGAAGAGTGGAAGGCCGGGGTCGAGACCAACAAGATCCTGGGCACGTCCGACGAGAACCGCGTCATCATGGACGGCCTCTGCGTCCGCATCGGTGCCATGCGCTCCCACTCCCAGGCCCTCACCCTCAAGCTCCGTGAGGACCTGTCCGTCGCCGAGATTGAGAAGCTCCTGGACGAGGACAACGAATGGGCCAAGGTGGTCCCCAACACCAAGGAAGCGTCCATGGCCGAGCTCACGCCGGTGGCAGCCTCGGGCACCCTGGACATCCCCGTGGGCCGCATCCGCAAAATGGAGATGGGCCCGCAGTACATCAGCGCCTTCACCGTGGGGGACCAGCTCCTCTGGGGCGCCGCGGAGCCGCTGCGCCGCATGCTCAACATCGCCACCGGCACCCTGTAACAGCTGCTGTAGGAGCGGCCCTGCCCCGGATGGGGCGGGGCCGCTTTTGCGTTGGAGCAGGCTCAGGTGTCTAAAAACTGCATGTACCGCCGGGCGGCGCGGTCAAAAGCGGTTTGTGCTGCCGGGCCGAGCGGCCGTGTCCCGTCAAAGAGTTCCGGGACGACGGCGGGCGCACCGCGGAGGCCATCGCGCGCCCAGGTGCCAACCACCTGGCCGGCCACAACAACTGTCTTCTTGAACACCCCATTGCCGCCGGGAACGATCCGGTTGGCGTGCTCCGACGGCAGAACAAGGCTCCGGTCCGTATAGCCCAGCAGGAACTCATCAAAGCCGGGGAGCAGCAGGACGGTGCGGCCGCCCGGGATCCTGCCGTCCAGCAGCGACGCCGTCTCCGGGGACATCCAGTAGGTCGAACCGTCGAACTCCAGCTCCACGAGCCGGCCTCGGATTTCCTCCAGGGCGGACCGTACTTCGGTCAGGGGAATCTGCGTCCACCAGGCGAAGTCGCGGACGGTGGCCGGCCCGTGGCTGCGGAAGTAGCGCAGGAGGAACTCGGCCACCGCCTCGGCCCTGTCCAGGCGGCGCGACAGCGGAATCCAGTTGTCAAAGGCCACCAGCAGCTGCTGGTTTCCGGCCAGCGGTCCCTGGACCAGCCAGCCGTGGCGGCAGAGGGTTCCGATGATGTGGATGCCCCGCTGCCCCTGCGTAGGCTGTCCGGCGGCGTCGAACACACTAAACATATCGGAGCGGCTGAGCGGCCCGGCGGCAGAGATATGGTCGAGGGCAAGATCCCGGCACTTCTCGACGTCCGCCCACGTTATCCCGAGTTCCCGGTGCCGGGCGGCGATGCCCTTGGTCAGCCGGTCTGCAGTCAGCTCAAGCATCCAGCCCAGGTCCTCCGGAGCCACCAGGTGGAGTGTTCCCCGCATCGGCCACGACCGCACCACCGCCCCGGCATCGAGCGCAGCCCGCACCGCGCTGATGCCGGAACCGGCAAGCCGGACGCCTACCGCCCACAGCGCCGCCTGCAGGTCCTGCGCCTGCATTGCCGTCATCCGGCGCACCACATCGGCTGGTGACGCGAGCCCCTCCCCCACGGGCAGCAGTCCCTGGGACGCCAGCCGCAGCCGCCCCATATCCTTGCGGTTGAGACGGTTTCGCACCAGTGCAGCCATGCCCTCATCCTACGATCGCTGCGGAGCAGGTAACACGGCGGCTAGGGTAGAACCATGACTTTGGGGAGTTTGTGGCAGTTGCCCGCGCGTAAAACCAGGAGATGGATGATCTGCGGGACTGCCGGTGTCCTGGCAGGAACTGCACTGGGGCTCATTTCCCTCTCAGCGTTCCTCAGCGAAGGCCGGTCCAATCCCCTGTTGCTCCTCCCGTCCCTCGCCCTGAGCCTGGGCGGTGGCTACGCCGTCCTGTTCCCCGGCATCGCGGTCAGCCGCAACGGCGTGCGGATCCACCGGGACTGGCGGCAGCACCCCCGCGCAGGCCAGGTCCTCTGGATCCTGTCGTTGGCCGTCGCCGTCAGCGGACTGGCCATATGCGTCGTCGCCGGCGCATCGAACCCGCTGGCACCGGGCCTGCTGGTCTGGCTTTTCATGGGCATCTACCTGGCCCTCACGGGGTGGGCATCAGCCCTCATGGGCGCTGCAGAAATACAGCGGCAAAAAGTCCAGGATGTTGGGGTTACAGCTCCAAGCCGATGAGCAGCGGTTCCGGGTGCAGTTCAATTCCGAAGCGCCGCACGACGCCGGCGCGCACCTCGCGTGCCACGGCCACCACATCCGCTGCACGGGCGGCGCCCCGGTTGGTGATCGCCAGCGTGTGCTTCGTGGAGAGCGCCGCCCGTCCGCCGGACACGCTGTCCTGTTCCAGGCCGAAGCCCTTGCCGAACCCGGCCTGGTCGATGAGCCACGCCGCCGAAAGCTTCACCAGCCCGTCGGCACCCGCCGGGTAGCGCGGCGCGGACTCGGGCAACGCGTCAGCCACCTCCGCCGGGACGATGGGGTTCGTGAAGAACGATCCCGTGGAGTAGGTATCCCTGTCGGCGGCGTTCCACACCATGCCCTTGGAGGCGCGCAGCCGCAGGACTTCACGGCGCACGTCCGTGGCGTAGGCGCGCTTGCCGGCCTCGACGCCCAGCGCCCGGGCCAGTTCGGCGTAGCGGATGGGTGCACTCATCCGGCCCAGCGGAAGCTGGAACTCGACCGTCAACACGATGTAGCGGGGCGAACCGTTGACGGTGGTCTGCTTGAGGATGGAGTCGCGGTAGCCGAACTTCAGCTCCGAGTTGGTGAAGGTCTTGACGGCGTTCCGCTCGCGGTCCCAGGTCCGCACCGCGGCGATGGTCTGGGACACGTCGGCGCCGTAGGCACCCACGTTCTGGACCGGCGTCGCACCGGTGGAACCCGGGATCCCGGACAACGCCTCGATACCGGACCAGGCATGCCGGACGGCGTGCTCCACCAACTTGTCCCAGTTGTGGCCGGCCTGGACCACTACGGCCACGCCGCCGCACGAGTCCTCGGCATTGACGGTGAAACCCTCGGAGGCAACCTTCACGACGGTCCCGGGGAACCCGTCGTCGGAAATCAGGAGGTTGGAGCCGCCGCTGATGATCAGCACCTGCTCGCCTGCTGCATCTGCTGAGCGGACGGCGTCAATGATGTCGGCCTCGGTGCGCGCCTCGATGAAGGTGCCGGCGGGGCCTCCGACGGCGGAGGTGGTCAGGGAGGAAAGCAGGGTGGAATTCACCGAACAACAGTACTTGAAGTTACACCGTTTTACCCGGCGCATGTGCAAACCGATGTAAGCAGTGGACTTCAGGCAATCTTCCTGGCCACCGGTGAGAGCAGGAAGCTCACCGCCAGCATCACCATGACGGCCAGCAGCGAATGCAGGATCCCTACGTGCTCGGCGAGCAGGCCGAGCAGGGGCGGCCCGCAGAGGAAGGCCCCGTATCCGATGGTGGACACCACGGAAACCCGGGCGGCTGCCTTTGCGGGGTCGTCGGCCGCGGCTGACATGCCTACCGGGAACCCGAGGGATGCGCCCAGTCCCCAGACCGCCAGTCCAACGAATGCCAGCCAGGGCACCGGCGCAAAAACAAACAAGCCCAGCCCCAGGACGGCTATTGCCGCGCACCAGCGCATCACCGGCACCCGCCCGAAGCGGTCCAGGACCAGGGTTCCGGCGAACCGTCCGATGGTCATAAAGGTGACAAAGAGCCCGTACCCGGCAGCGCCGGCGGCGTCACTCTGGCCGTGGCCGTCGGCCAGGGCCAGCGCCACCCAGTCCCCCGCCGCGCCTTCGGCCAGGGCAAGGCCCAGCACCAGCACACCCAACAGAAGGGTCCGCCGGTCCCGCCAAGCCTGGGCGATCTTGCGTTTGTTGTCCAAGGGCGCGTCCGGGGTCGAAGTACCCGCAGGAACGACGGGAATGGGCCCCGTGGTGGGGTCCTCGAAATTGTCCGGGGCGTAGGTCCGCTCCCCGGCAACCGGAGTGATGTCCGCACGGAACCAGGAGGCCGCCGTCGCCACCGAGACGGCAACCACCGCCCCGGCGGCTGCCAGGTGCCAGGACACCGGCAGGGACACGGCAGCCGCTGCCGCGCCCAGCCCGGCGCCGGCCACAGTCCCCAGGCTGAAGGCGCCATGCAGCCGGGGCATGATGTGGCGGCCAACGGCGCGCTCCACGGCTGCGCCCTCGACGTTGGAAGCGGTGTTCCAGCTCCCGGTCCCCAAGCCGATGATGGCCAGGCCTGCGGCGGTCGCCACCGGGCTGGCCAGGACCGAGGTGCCGAGGCCGGTCAGCAGCAGGCCAACGCCCACCATGATGCTGCCAGTCCGGATTGTCCGCTTCGAACCGAGCCGGAGCACTATCAGCCCGGAGGCAGAGACTGACGCGAAGGAACCCAGGGTCATGCAAAGCAGGAGGACCCCCACATTGCCCGGGGTGAGGTCCAGTGCGTCACGTATTGCCGGGAGCCGGGACACCCAGGAGGCGAACGCCAGGCCGCTGGCCCCGTAGGCAACCACCACGGCATTGCGCCAGTGGGTCACTTCGGTGGCGGTAGCTTCTGTCCCTGCCCTGGGTACCAACGTGCCTGCTCAGGAAAGCTTGACGACGGCCTGGGCCTTCATCAGGACTTTTTGGCCCGCCGAGACAACGGCGAGGTCGACGCGGGCAGTGCCTGCCTCGGCGTCGAGCTTTCCAACGGTGCCGCTCACCTCGATGGTGGCACCCGGTTCGGTTGTGCCGGTGGTGTCCGTGACGAGGACCGGCTTGGTGAACCGGGTCTGGAAGTCGACGACGGCGGCCGGGTCGCCTGCCCAGTCGGTGACCAACTGGACGGCCGAGCCCATGGTGAACATGCCGTGGGCGATGACGCCGGGCAGTTCCACACCCGTGGCGAAGGCCTCGTTCCAATGGATGGGGTTGAAGTCGCCGGAGGCACCTGCGTACTTCACCAGGTCGGTACGGGTGACCTCGACGGTGCGGCTGCCGATCTCCTGGCCGGCGCTGAGTTCGTGAATGCTTGGGCTCATGGCTACTGTCCCTCCCCACGGACCAGGATGGAGGATGTGGTGGTGGTGACCTGCTCGCGCGATTCGTCCGCGCCCAGGGCGAAGATTTCAGAGCGCGTGGTGATCATCGCGCCGCCGCCCATGGCACGGACGCCGTCGACGTGCAGTTCCGCCACCAGGCGGTCACCGGCGAAGATGGGGCGGTGGTGGGTGAAGCGCTGGTCCGCGTGGACCACCCGGGAGAAGTCGATTCCGGCTTCCGGATCCTCGATGAGCTGGGCGTCGGCGCGCTGGGCGACGATGATGGCGAAGGTGGGCGGAGCCACCAGGTCGCTGTGGCCCAGGGCCCTGGCGGCATCGACGTCGAAGTGCGCAGGGTGGGTGGCTTTCACGGCCCGGGCGAACTCGCGGATTTTTTCGCGGCCAACGTCGTACACCTCTGCGGCAGGGTAGCTTCGGCCCTGCAGATCCGGATTGATAGTCATGGCCTCAAGCCTATCGTCCGGCTGTGAACGGGCAGAAAAGGCTTCCGTGCCGCCTACCGGCGCAGGTTTTTACGGATTGCCTGGCCGCGGACCACGATCCCGGCGATATGGAGGACCAGGCCCAGCCCGATCAGCGGCAGGGCGGCGGTGGCGAGGCCCTGGTTGCCGCTGGTGTTGCCCACCAGGTTCAGGATGATGCCGACGCCGATCAGCCCCATCGCGCTGAAAACCAGGACTTTGTAGCGGGTGGGCGCGGTGGCCCAGAATTCGTTCAGCACACAGCCAGCTTACCCGGCCATCAGAACAGGGATTCCTGCACGGCCGGGACCTCGGAGGCGAAGCTGCCCAGCAGGATGGTGCGGGCGGCCAGTTGCGCCAGGTTCACCACGAACGCCGCATCCGATCCGTCGAGGCGAACCAGCATGTTGGCACCGCTGATCCCGGCGATCTCAAAGCCATGCGCGCCGCTGTCCAACGGATGCGGGTAGGCGTGACGGGCGGCGGGACCATACAGGACGGACGCCTGCGCCGGACGCACCCAGGGTTCGTCCGCTAAGGTGAAGCCCTCGACGGCGGTGCGCGCCAGCAGGGCACGGGATTCGGCGGCGCGGCGGACGTTGATGGCATCCAGTTCCGGAGCGGGCAGCGGCCGGAGCAGCGCTTCGGCCTTGGCCGCGGACCGCACCTGCTGGGCCAGTCCGGTTTCCCCCGTGACCAGGTCCTCCAGGATCCGCACCACCCGGCCGTCCTGCGCCCGGGCCACATACCGGGCAACCACGGCCCCCTGCTCCGCCAGCCGGTTCCACTTCCGCGGACCGGATGCCGTCCCAACCTTGCTGGCCCCGCCCGCGAAGGTAGCCACATACAGCCAGTGCTCCTGCATTAGGTAATCCCGGAGCCCGGGCGTGACGCGGCCGCCACGGTGGAAGTCATGGATCAGCCGCGATTCGTCCAGCAGGAAGCAGCGCTCACATTGTTTTCCTTTGGCCGCCGGGGCACCAGCCGCGCACAGGATGTGGTGGCGCCGGGTGGACGACTGGACGCGAAGGTGCCCCAGGCAGGACCTGGCCGGGTCCACAACCTGGAAGCCAGGCCTGGCACCCGGGTGAAGGCTGAGCTGCCGGAAGTCCCCGGATGGCGACTGAAGACGCAGGACCGGGGCGCCGCCGTCGTCCGCTGCTCCCAAGGCCGGCGGCCCATCCCAAGAGACCCCGTGGACCAGATAGCGGGTATCGGTCAACAGTGCCTCCTGGGAACGGGGTTGGTGCACTACAGCGCCGGCTGCACCCCGAAGGCGACCGCGAGCTTCATGATCTTTTCGGCGCGGCCCAGGCGGGGCAGGTCGGAGCCGTCGCGGATGACGCGGCCGTTGGCTTCGAAGTCGGTCATGAAGTCGGTGGCCCAGGCGACGTCGGATGGCGTGGGGCTGATGACTTCATTGATGACGGGCGTCTGGTCGATGGCCAGGCACAGCTTGCCGGTCATGCCCATCATCACGGTGATGCCGGTCTGCTCGCGCAGGATGGGGTGGTTGGTGCCCACGGTGGGGCCGTCGATGGGTCCGGGCAGGTTGCCCACGCGGCTGGCGACGACGAGCTTGGCGCGGGGGTAGGCCATGGCCTCGGGGGTTGCGGCCATGCCGGTATCGCGGCGGAAGTCGCCGGAGCCGAAGGCCAGGCGGAACGCGCCCTGGGCTTTGGCAATGTGGTTGGCTTCCTCGATGCCCAGGGCGGACTCGACCAGCGGGATGACGGGGGTCTTGCCGTCCATGCGGTGGAAGCTCTCGGTCACCTGGTCCGCGGATTCGGTCTTGGCGAGCATGACGCCCAGGAGGCCCGGGGTGCCGCGAAGCCCTGCGAGGTCGTCGGCCCAGAAAGCGCTGGTGGCGTCGTTGATGCGCACCCAGGCCTTGCCGCCGGCGGTGAGCCAGTTGATGACGTTGCCGCGGGCCTGGTCCTTCTGCGAGGGGTCCACTGCATCTTCAATATCCAGAATGATCGAGTCGGCCCGCGACACTGCCGACTGGTCGAAGAGCTCGGGCTTCATGGCATTGACCAGCAGCCAGGAGCGGGCGATTTCTGCGGGGATATTGCGTTCCGGCCTTACGGTCTCGGTAGCGATGGTAGACGTCATGCTTTCTACAGTATCCGCCCTGCGAGGGGCGCGGCGACGAATTTAGCCGCCATGTGAGGATCAATACGAACTAAACAGGTTGTGACTCCAGCCCCGGTGCAAGTAGGTAGCAGCAGGTGTCGTTATGGGCCTCCATAACGACACCTGCTGCTACTCAGTTGGGTGGGTCAGGGGATGTTGCTGCCGCGCGCCGTCACCCAGAGCCGGTACCAGTCCTCGCGGGTCATCGCGGCGGCCACCTTTGAAGCGTCGGCACACGCGCGGATGCGGCCGGGGTTGACCGTGCCGATGACCGGGGCAATGCCTGAGGGGTGCTTCATCAGCCACCCCAGCAGCACCGCTTCCCCGGACGTGCCGTACTCCCCGGCCAGGCGGGCCACCAGGTCCGCCGTTGCCGACTCCGCGGATGTGGGGCTTTCCGGTTCCGCACCGGTGTACACGCCGCGGGCCAGCGAGCCGTAGGCCTGCAGGGTGATCGAGTGGCGGGTGCAGTACTCCAGCGTCCCGTGCGGGAAGCTGTAGTCCAGGTGTTCCGGATGGTTCACCAGCACCTGGCTTTCCAGCCATGCCCGCCTCAGCAGGCTCATCTCCAGCTGGTTGGCCACCACCGGAGTTTCCAGCCTGTCCTGCAGCACTTCGATTTGCGCTCCCGACATGTTGGACACACCCAGCTGCCGGACCTTGCCTTCAGCCATCAGCTGCCCGACGGCGGACGCCACCTCCGCCGGGTCCGCCAGCGGATCCGGGCGGTGCAGCAGGAGGATGTCCACGTAGTCCGTCCGCAGCCGCTTCAGGCTTTCGTTGACCCGTTCCAGGACGGCTTCGCGGCTGAGGTCGTAGTGGGTCTGCAGGCCGCGTTCGTTCAGCCTGATTCCGCACTTGGTCTGCAGCCGGATGCGGTCCCGCAGCCCCGGGGTGGCGGCCAGTACCTCACCGAAGACGGCCTCTGACTTGCCGCTCCGGTAGATGTCCGCGTGGTCGAACAGCGTGATCCCGGCATCAAGGGCAGCCTCGACGGCGGCAGCGGCCTCGTCCACATGCTCGCCTGCATGCGGCTCGTCGGACCAGCTGCCGCCCAGGCCCATGCAGCCATAAATAATCTCCTGCATCATGTCCCCGTCAGGAGGCCGGGCTTCCGCCGGTTGCGGGCATCAGCGCAGCCATGCCGTGGTGTTGGCGGGCAGCTGGCCGCCCTCCAGCGGTCCGCTGGTGAGCAGCACGGTCCCGGCGGGAAGGTCCACGGCGGTGTCCCCGAAGTTGGTCACAGACTGCCAGCCGTTGGGGCGGCGGAAGCGCAGGACTTCAGGGTTGCCGGACTCGACCCACTCGAGTTCCTCGTCCGTCTGCAGTTCGCGGCGCAGTTCCAGGGCAGCGCGGTAGAGCTCCAGGGTGGAGCCTTCCGTACCGTCCTGGGCTTCCACGGCGTACTTGCTGAACCAGTCCGGCTGCGGCAGGTGCGATCCGCCCTCGCCGAACCCGAAGGACGTGCCTTCCACGTTCCACGGCAGGGGCACGCGGCAACCGTCGCGGCCGATCTCCACGCCCTTGTTGCGGAAGAAGGACGGGTCCTGCCGTTCCGACTCCGGAATGTCAGCCACTTCCTGCAGTCCCAATTCCTCGCCCTGGTACAGGTACGCGGACCCGGGGACGGCAAGCATCAGCAGCGTGGCGGCACGGGCCCGGCGTTCACCGAGTTCCACATCCAGCTGCTCAGCGGGACCGCCGGCGAGCAGCCAGTCCTTCCCGTCCTGGCCCTTGCTGCGCTCCTTGCCTTTGGAAACCTGGGGCAGGCCGTAGCGGGTGGCGTGCCGGACCACGTCGTGGTTGGAGAACACCCAGGTGGAGGAAGCACCAGTTGCGGCTGCCTCGGCGAGGTTACGGGTAATGATCTCCTTGTATTCCTCGGCGTCAAAGTCGGCCTGGAGCAGGTCGAAGTTGAAGGCCTGGCCCAGGCCCTGGGGGCTGGCGTAGCGGGCGCGCCGGCTGGCGTGGACCCAGGCTTCGGCAACGGCGGTGCGCGGCGGGTTGTACTCGTTGAAGACCTGGCGCCATTCGGCGTAGATCTCGTGGACTTCGTCGCGGTCCCAGAACGGGTGTGAACCGTCGTCGAAACCGTCCACGCCGGTGTTCGCAGCGCTCAGTTCCAGCTTGGACAGCAGCGGCTCGGTGAGGTCCTTGGTGAGGGCATGGGCCACGTCCACCCGGAACCCGTCCACGCCGCGGTCCGACCAGAAACGCAGGGTCCTGAGGAAGTCGTCACGGACTTCCCGGTTGGACCAGTTCAGGTCCGGCTGTTCCTTGGCGAAGATGTGCATGTACCACTGGCCTGGGGTGCCGTCCGGTTCGGTGATGCGCTCCCAGGCAGGGCCGCCGAACACGGAATCCCAGTCCGATGGCGGGAACTCACCGTTCGGGCCCTTGCCGTCACGGAAGATGTAGCGGTCCCGGGCGGGCGAGCCCTTGGGCGAGGCGAGGGCCTCCTTGAACCACTCGTGGCGGTCCGAGGAATGGTTGGGGACGATGTCGGCGATCAGCTTAATGCCGGCGTCGTGCAGGGCCTTGGCCATCTCGTCAAAGTCCGCCAGCGTGCCAAGCTTGGGGTCGACGTCGCGGTAGTCATCCACGTCGTAGCCGCCATCCGCCAGCGCCGACGGGTAGAAGGGGCTCAGCCACACGGCGTCGATAGCCAGCGATTTCAGGTAAGGAACCTTGGCCGTGATGCCCTTCAGGTCGCCGATGCCGTCGCCGTTCGAGTCTGCGAAGCTGCGCGGATAGATCTGGTAGACAGACGCCTGGCGCCACCAGTTTGGGTCGGACGGGTGGTCGGAGTCGGACAGGGTTGCCAGCCTGGCGGTGGTGGACAAAGGGATCTTCCTTTTCTGTGCGTTGGGTTGTTGCTGGTCAAAGGGTTGGGTCTACTTGGCGGCCCCGCGCATCACTCCGGACAGTACCCACCGTTGGGCCAGGATGTAAACCACCGGAAAAGGAGTCGGACAACGGGCAGCGTCTGCACTGCCCCGCCTGCCGGGACATGTTCATTTGGAATCTAAATTTAGTGTCCCAAGTATTATGTTGTGCAGAGCACAGAGAGGTCAACACTATGACTGAATCCCCGCCGGCAACCCCGCAGCTGCTCCGGCGCGTCAGCGCGGGTGCTGTCCTGCAGTTCATGCGCGCATCTTCGGCGGTAACCGTCACAGAGGTCATCGAGGCCACCGGCCTCACGCGGGCCACTGCCATCTCCGTGTGCGAGGACCTGATGGAGCGGGGCTGGATCAGGGAGCTGGAAAACCAGCGGGCCTTCGGCGGGTACCAGAAAGGCCGCCCGGCCCGCCGGTTCGAGCTTAACGAGCGCGCGGGCTACGTCCTGGGCATGGACGTGGGCGTTTCCAAGGCCACGGCGGTGGTCGCGGATCTCCGGGGCAGGACTCTGGGCAGGGCCACGCAGGCGTTCAGCCGGGCAGAGATTCCGGCCCAGGAGCGCGTGGCAGTGGTTGACCGCACCGCCATGCTGGCGCTCGACAGCGTGGGGGCGCCGCCCGAGGCCGTGCTTGCCGTGAGCGCCGGCATCGCCGCCCCGGTGGACCGCCACGGTGGCGTCCTGCTGAAGCAGCACTTCTGGGGGCTGTTCGACGTCGACCTGCGCGCCGCGCTGCTTGAGATGCGGGGCTGGACGGTGCTGCTGGAAAACGACGCCAACCTCGCCGCACTTGGTGACCGCTGGCAGGGAGCCGCAGTTGGAATTGACGACGTGGTGGTGATCCTCGCCAGCGAGCGGCTTGGTGCCGGCATCATCGACAATGGGCGGCTACTGCATGGGCGCGATGGCGGCGCCGGGGAACTGGCCTTCGTGGAGATGATGGAGGGCGTCGGCGACACGTTCGGCATCGCCTTCCTCGCCCGGAACTGGGCTGCGGATGCGCTCGCCGGCAAGGCCAGGACGTCACTGCGGAAGTACGCTCCTGACGGCGTCGGGGCGGAACAGGTTTTCGCCGCTGCGGCTGACGGCGATCCCGTCGCCCTGCAGATCCTGGACCGCCTGGCGGACCGGATGGCGCGGGTGGTGGGCGCCGTCGCCACCGTCCTCAACCCCGAACTTGTGGTGCTGGGAGGCGCGGTGGCCAATTCGGCAGACGTGCTCCTCGGCTCCATCTCGGAGCGCCTGGCCGGGTTCACCTCCACTCCCCCGCGGGTGGCCGTTTCCCCCTTGGGCGACTCCATCGTGACGGTGGGTGCAGTGCGGCGTGCCTTGGACTTTGTCGAAGAGAACTCCCTGGACCTGACGCTGGCGGCTGCCGGCTAGGGAGAACCCAGGGCGGCAGCAACAGGCAGCGAACCGTCGCGGAATTCGATGGTTCGGCCGGCGGTCTCCGGCAGGTCAAGGACGGCTGCAGCCACGCTGGCTGTGTTGTCGCGGGACGTTGACCGGCCGCCTTCCCGAGGCGGGTCAACGTCGATGCGCCCGGTACCAGGCTTGTCCGTCAGGGAGCCCGGCCCCAGGATGGTCCAGGCCAGCCCTGAGCCCCGCAGGTAGTCGTCGGCGGCCGCTTTTGCTTCCGCATACGCGAAGAAGCCGTTGCTCTCGGGTACGCCGTGGTCCTTGCCGGCACCCAGGTAGGACACCATGACATAGCGGTCCACGCCTGCCTGGGATGCGGCGTCGATGGAGCGGATGGCAGCGTCCCGGTCCACGGCATAGGTGCGGGCCGGATTGCCGCCGCCCGCGCCGGCTGACCAGACCACTGCATCGTGGCCCTTCAGTGCACTGGCGAGTTCCGCCGTCGTCGCGTTTTCAACGTCCAGGACCGACGGCGTGGCTCCGGTCCGGGCCACGTCGGCGGCGTGGTCCGGATTGCGGATAAACGAAGTGACACTGTGCCCCTCGTCGGTGAGGAGGGCGGACAGGCGGAGGGCCACTTTGCCGTGGCCACCGATGATTGCGATTCGGGTCATGGACCCATTCTGCCCCTCAAGTCAGCAGGGGTGACGTCAGGCAGGCCGCGGGTTGCTGGCGGGCTGGACCCGCCCGGGGTGCTCGCCGGCAGGGGTTCGAGAAGTGCGGTGTGCAGCTCGGGGCTCAATCCGGCGGGGACGTCCAGGTCCACATTCAGTGCAAGCAGCGCGCGGCTGAAGTAGTTGCGTGCTGCGGCCGCCATCGTGATGTCAGCAATTTCGCGGTCGCTGAAGCCCAGGTCCCGCAGGCCCTGGGCATCGCTGTCCGTCATGGCTGCCGCGTCGGTGCTCAGCCGTACTGCGTAGTCCATCATCGCCACCTCGGCAGCCGGCAGCCCGGCGTGGTGGTAATCCCGGGCGATCGCCACCAACTGTTCCTCGCTGATGACCTGGAGTGCCTTCTGTCCGTGGGCAAGCCGGCAGTGCGTCGACCCGATCGCCTGGGCCGCCGCGAGCGTCACCAGCTCGTAACGGCGCAGCCCCAGGGATGAGCTGATGGCTTCGGTGAGAGAGTCCCAGGCCATGTGGGCCTCAGGGTTGAGGCTCATCACCTTGGTGTGGCTTGGCACGTAGCCGAGCGAGCGGACGTTGCCCTCGTAAATCGTGGCCCTTAAACCGTCCGCTTCGGCTTCGGGAATCATTTTGAGGATGGTCATGGCTGATCCTGGAGGACGAGGCGTTCGCTGACCCGGCTCATTCTTGTCCGCGGCCCGTGGATTGTAAATACGCCCACAACCTGCAGGTGTTAGCTGCCCTGCTGGTCCGGTCCTGGCGCGGCATCGTTGCGGGTCACGAGGAACTGCTGCACCAGTGTCCACACGTTGGAAACGGTCCAGTAGATGAGGACCCCGACGGGGAAGATGATCCCGCCGGCACCGAAAACCACCGGCAAAATGTAGAGGAGGACCTTCTGCTGGCGCACGAGCGGACTGGCGGGGTCCTGCCCGGCAATGCTCCGCGCCATGACGAGTTTCTGCGTAAGGAACTGGCAGGCGGTCATGGCCAGGATCATGACGACGGCGAGAATCGCTACGGCGGTCTGCTCACCGCCGCCGCCATGGAGCAGGGACGCGGACAGCGGCGCGCCGAAAATGCCGGAGGCGTCGAACTGGGCGGCCTGGGCGTGGTTCAGCGTTCCGATACCTTCGCCTCGTGCCGCCGCATCGGAAATACCGGATAGGACCTGGAACAGGGCGAGGAAGAACGGCGCCTGGATCAGCAGGGGAAGGCAGGCAGAGAACGGGTTGGTGCCGTGTTTCTTGTAGAGGGCCATTTGTTCCTGCGCCATGGCCTGCCGGGACAGCTGGTCAGTTTTGCCCCGGTATTTCTCCTGGAGCTCTTTCAGGTCGGGCTGCAGGAGCCGCATGCGGCGCTGGGCCCGGACCTGTGCCAGGAACACCGGGATCAGGGCGGCCCGGATGACCAGTACCAGCCCGATGATGGACAGCGTCCAGGTCCAGCCGCTCCCCGCCGGCATCCCGACCGCAGTCAGACCGCCCTGGAAAGCCAGCATGATGACGGAAACAAGCCACCGGAACGGTTCCATTACCGATTCGAAAAAGTCCACCCAGCCCCCATCCGCCGCCTGCTGCAAAGCTACTGCGCAAAGCCGCCCCTGTCACGGAGCCTGGCCCGGAACAAGTCCTCCTGCTTCGATGCCGAATGAGCTCAGGAATTCACGTAGCCACCGCCGAAAATTCGAGTACTCGGAACCGGCGCCTTGGGAAGCAGCTGCTGCTAACGTCGGGTACGGGTTGACGGTAGCGCCTCCTGGGCCCGCCGTTCAGGAGCTGCAGGTGCGTTCAGGGGCTGCAGGTAACAGCAAAGGGACCAGGCGTGGAGAAACCGACAGTCAGCACAAGTCCCGCACCTCCGGCCGCCGCCCCTGGACATGGTGCAACACCCGGCCATGTCAAGCCTGACCGTACCGCCCCGGACCCTTCCGGGCGCGACCGGTACCTGGACCTGCTGCGGGCGATCGCCCTGATCCGGATTATCGCCTACCATACCTTCACCGGCGTAGCCTGGCTGACTCTGATCTTCCCTTCCATGGGCGTCATGTTCGCCCTCGCGGGTTCCCTCATGGCGCGTTCCCTTGAGCGGCCTGCCTTGGGTGTTCTGAAAAGCCGGGCACGCCGCCTGTTGCTGCCCTTGTGGATTTACAGCGCCACAGTTCTGTTTCTTCTGCTCTGGCAGGGCTGGAGTCCGGACCAGGAAGAGGGCCGCTCCTGGCCCCATATCCTTTTGTGGTTCGTCCCGCTCGCTGACCCGCCTTACCCGGACAGCATTGGTTCTGACGAAGGCCTGGTTGACAGCTTGTGGGCTCACGAGGCTGGAGTCATCCTCTGGTACATCCGCGCCTACTTCTGGTTCATGCTTTTGTCGCCCCTGCTGCTCGCGGCGTTCCGCCGGCTGCCGTGGATTACCCTGGCGGCGCCTCTCGCAATCCTGGTGCCCGTCGTCGCCGGTTGGGTGACGCTGCCCGCCTGGGCGGAAAGCGGCGTCAGCGACTTCGCTACTTACGGCTCCTGCTGGGTTCTCGGCTTCGCCCATTACTCCGGGATGCTGCGCCGGATTCCGCGGTGGATCGTATTCTCGGCCGGACCGGTGTTGATGGCCCTCGGCCTCCTCTGGGCCGCACCCCACCTTCAGGACGAGGGATGGGACCTGAACAACATTTGGGGGGCAAATGGCCTGTATGCCCTTGGCTTCTGCGCGATGCTGCTGCGAATCTCGCCATCCTGGAAGTCGATGCCACGGCCGATCAGGCTCCTCGACAAGCCGGTCACGCTCATCAACAACAGGGCAGTCACCATCTATCTCTGGCATACCCTGCTGCTGTCGTTGATGTACACCATCGTCAACACGCTCTACGGTAACGACCAGATTGGCGCTGCCATACCCTGGCTGCTGGAGAGCGAGTGGACCCTGTTCGCCGGCATCTGGCTGCTCCTCGCCGTGGTGTTCCTTACTGTCGGCTGGGTCGAGGACGTGGCCGCTAAGCGGGCTCCGCGGCTATGGCCGGACAGATAAATCGAAGAGATTGTCAATTCCTTTCGCAGTATTCCAGGGTGCACGTTGGGTAGGAGACTATCGAGTTCCGACGTTAACTGGAGCTCTCTGACTGCCATCCCTAGGAGCGGCCGGGGCTGTGGCCGGGCTCCGGGCCAACGCGGGTTCCTCAAGCCCGGGAAGGGCCTGGGCGGCGGGCTTCATCGCCGGCGCCGCCTTTAAGGAGTTCGGGACGGCTCAGGCCTTTCGGATGTGGTCGCACCCTGACGGACAACCGCGCAGCACTACACGCCGCTATGTCGGTCTTCACCGTCAAAACCCGGACACGCGGCTCATGTCGACGAACGCGGCCGGGAAGCCCGCGCCCAGAACGCCCGCACAAGTGCTGCTGGAAATACCGGCAGAAGGAAAGCCGCGAAAAGCGCACAGGTGTCGCACAACAACTCGCCGCGATGCCCGGTGACGATGATCCCATCACCTTCATCAAAGTGGCACGCAGGTCGTCGACCGGCTCAACCGTCTCGCAGGCGAGCTGGCGGAAGCCCGCGCATCGAACACCGAACTGAACCCACAGATCGCAGCCCCACAAGACGACCGACCTCACCGCAGCCCGCACCAGCCTCCGGCGCATGATCCGAGAGCAAAACAGCGGCACAAGCAGATAACGTCACCTCAAGCAGCCGTGAAAGTGCGGCAACGGTCTGTCAAGATTTCGGTGTAACTGTTTGGCGGTTTGGGCTGCGGCTGAACGACGAGGGTTGAGCGGGCCGGTTCGATCAGTTCCTCGAAATATTCGCAATGGGATGGTGTACGTTCACCGAAGAGCGATAGCACTACATGCGAACGAAGGGGATCGTATGCCGGAGCCCGGCGTTGAGGTTGTGTGGGGCGCGTTGTCGAGGGCCTTGCGGAAGGCCCAGTACGAGGAACTATGGCTGCAGTTCCGGCCCCGCGGTTCGAAGGATGTTTTTGACGCGGTCGCGGCCGCCGTCGAGGTCGCGAACCAGAAAGTCGAGGACGCGGGGTGGGGCGACGACGTCTTCACTGGGGGCCTCTCGGATTCCGACGCGGGCCCGGTGGCGTTTATGAGCAGGGCCAGATCGAAGGAGGGCGTGCGCGTCTGGTTGGCTGTCTTCGCCCGGCATTTGCAGACCCAGGGGCTGTCCGGGCGGGTCACCGCCGCGCCGGAGGCGTTCTTTCCGGACTGGCTGAGCGGCGAAGTCGAAGTGCCGCGGCAGCTCACGGCGTTCGTGTCTTACCAGACCAATGATCTGGCTTTGCTGGACGCAGACGAAGAGAGGCGTGCGTGGCATGTCCCGGCTGCCTTGACTACGAAGGTGGCCGACGCCGCGACGGCGTGGGGCCGGTTCAACGGTGCGGATGTGTACCTGCTGCGCTACATTCACCAGACCCGCTCGAAGAACCCGGACGCGGGGTCAGTCCTGGCGGGCGCGGCTGTGAAATTCGCTATGGGCCGGGTGGTCTATCTGCGGTCTCAGCCGCGCCGGTTGGTCTGGGCGTCGCTGGGCGCCCTGGGCCGGGCCTCCTACGGCGTTCTGGATGACACGGTGTCCTGGCAGGACCGGCTTGCCCAGGTTGTCCGGGCCATGGTCGCGTTCCCCGAGGACACAGATCTGGCGTTTGTGCAGTACAGCAGCGCCCTCGAACTCGGCTGGAGCGGGCTCTACACCGTCAGACCCGTGCTGCCCTACGTGGAGGAATACCACATCCGCTACAACAGGCACCTGAACGGGCAGTACATTGCCGACGCGCACGGGCTGCAGCTCCTCACTGACGCCCATCTGGCGCACGCGAACGACCTGTCCGACTGGATCATCGAACCTCTCGGGGCAGGAAAGCACCTCGTGCAGGCCAAAGACCTGGAGCCTTGGTATGCCACCGTCAACCCGGACGCGGACACACTCGCAAAGGCCCGCAACGACTTCGGGGGCATGCTCCTCACCCCGGAGATCATCGCGAACAACCCTCCACCCTGGCGCTGACCATACGACGGCGTGACTGACCGGCAGGCCATCTCAAGGCGTGGCATGTTCGTGGTTGTCACCAACAGCCACGGAAGGATCGATCCTTCAACGACGCGGACGTGCTTTCGCCGGCGCCAGAGTTCAAGGAACGAGGCAGCCATGATGTCCTCAGCATCGTGGTGGTTGCCGGTTAGTCGATAGGCGTGACGGAAAATCCTGTCCCGGTGCCGGTCATAGAGGGCGCCAAAGGCGTCGCCCCGGCCCAGAAGGCTCTGGCGCCACAGCCCCTCTTCTCCGGTTTCTATGCCCCCATGCCCATTAGTGTCCGGCAAAGCCCAAAAGGTTTCACCAAACGAAAAAAACTTTAGAATCCATGTCCAAGGCGCCCGTACGGGAACCCCTTAAGAGACCAGAACGCACTCCTGCTCCGCCACATGATGTTTTCGCAGGACTGTTGCATCAATGGATCGGCAACGGCTGGGCAGGCGCGCCGGTTGGCGCTGCGAAAACGACGCCATTTACCGCCGCGATTCACGGGCCAGGTGAAGCCAGAGGATTAGGGCTGTTCCTTATTCGTAGAACTCGATCCGCGGCTCGCCCTGCATGCCGGCTTGCTGCATGGCGTCTTTCAGACCGGGATTGCTCAAATAGGCGCGGGCTGTCTCAAGCGAATCGAAGGAGTGGAGCACCAGAATGTTGTTGGGGTCATCGGCCATGCGGTGCACTGAATGATCGATTACACCGCCGGCCTGCCGCAGCCCGTCCGCCGAGTCGTAGACCCTGCGGAAGGTGTCGTAGTCGGCGAAGCGGTGGAGGAGAGTAACGAGTGCCATGGAAAACTCCTTCAACTCGTTCCGAGATACGGGTGGTCAGTAACGTCAAATTAGACCCGGGACCAAGACTGGTCAAGGCACTCCGGCGTTCATGCTCCCGCAACCTCGGTGGTCATCTACGACATCACCCCGGCCGGGCGGCCACCAAGCGCCGCGCTGCCGGCAAAGACCTGGGCGGCCGACACTAGAGAATCACCGACAGCCAGATCCGAAGTGAATTTCTCATTGCAAGCAAGTTCGGTCAGGCCAGCGGAATAACGCTCAGGATCACGAAGCAAGTGCGTTTCTCACGCAGAGGGCAGGAAACCTGCCAAGGACAGAGGTCTGCAAGACTTTCTCTGCAGTGACGCGGAGAATTAGTTGGCTCGTGCAAGAGCCTGCGGATTGAAGTCGGGGCGGGTGGTATCGACACCTGAATCCAGAACGGCAACATTAATGCCGGCCCGGTCGTGACAGTTCACGCGTCCATGGCGTCCATATCAGCGCTCCGCGTGCCTCCGGCCACATACATCGGGTAGGCCGGGTTGTTGTTGGTACATGACTGGCCATGGTTCTGCAGGGCGTACTGACGGGGGAAAAAATAGGTCATCAGTAGCGGCAGCCACGACCTCGTCCGGCTCTGACGCGCCCGGAGCGTGACCTGAGTCAGCGGTAAGGTGGGCCTGTGAGCACCACCGCAGTCGATCACCTCGTCGTCGCCGCGGCCAGCCTGGAACAGGGAGTGGCTTGGTGCGAGGGCACGCTCGGCATCACGCCAGGGCCGGGCGGCAAGCACCCGCTGATGGGCACGCATAACCGGGTGTTCAGCATCGCGTCGGCCCCGTTCCCGGGCGCATACTTCGAGATCATCGCCATCGATCCGGATGCTCCGCCGCCACCGCGCCGGCGCTGGTTCGGCCTCGACGACCCGGAACTGCAGCAACGCATCGCCCATTCGCCACGCCTGGTGCACATGGTGGCGCGCAGCGGCGTTCTGGATAAGCACCGAGTGGGCATTCTTGACGCCGGAATAGACCCGGGCCTTCCGGTGGCTATGTCTCGCGACACGCTGCAGGGGCGGCTAGCGTGGCAGGTCTTGGTGCGCGACGACGGCAAACTGCAGCTAGGCGGCGCGCTGCCAACTCTGATCCAGTGGGACGGCACGCATCCCACAGAACATATGGCTACCAGCAGCGTCGCGCTGCGGGAGCTTCAATTGGGCGGGCTGCCCCCGACGGTGCGCCAGTTGCTGGCGCTGCCGGGCGTGGCACATGCACCGAAACCAGCGCTGCGTGCCGTATTGTCCACGCCGCTGGGCGACGTGATCCTCGAGACGCAATGACCACCGAGGAGCTGTTCCTGAATATCGGAAGAAGAGCGAGCACTCGTGGACACGCTCCGGGGGTTAGGCCGCGTTTCCCCTTGGAGCTGACCGCACCGAAGATCTCAAGCAACCGGTGCAGCTCGCCCGGGCCACGATTGATGACGCTGACAGTAGCTTCTTGACGCCGTCCAGAGACCCCTCTGAGCCGCCGGCGGCACTGGACGGCGCAAGCGGGAAGCTTGGGCCGTAGGGGGCCGCTCCGCGGTCCTGCGTCGGTCTGGACAGCCCTGGCCGGTTCATGGAGCAGCCATTTAACAGCCACCCCTCAGAGAATGCGACTCCTTTTTAGGGAACATGAAAGACGCACCTCATGAACATTGCCATCTTGGAAAACAGGAAAGCCCCCGAAATCTTGCGGATTCCGGGGGCTTGTCCTGTAGCGGTGGGGAGGCTCGATCTCCCGACCTCACGATTATGAGTCGTGCGCTCTAACCAACTGAGCTACACCGCCACGAATGAGAAAAACCTGTGTCAAGCCGGTCAAAACCGCCTTGACACAGGCCCTCATTCAGAGCCCCCCACCGGAATCGATCCGGTGACCTCGTTCTTACCAAGAACGCGCTCTACCACTGAGCTAGGGGGGCAACGAGTAAATACTCTACCGGAAGATTTTGCTCCCAACAAATCGGCTCCAGGGGCGTCTGGGTAGCCGAAGCAACACTTGCAGTTCCGTGTGATTTGGGTGCGAGTTCCGCGTGATCCCGGGGATTCCGAGCCGCCGGAGTGGCCAGCGGAAGTGGCCCGGCAGGGGCTGTCGGGCCACTTCAAGGACGGAATGTGTCCAGGCCCACAGGAGTCTTCAGCTGCTTAAACGCCGATGGGCCGGCTCGAGAGCCGGCCCATCGGGGAAGCATCAACCTGCGGGAGGTTTACCACTTGCCCTTGCGGTTGAAGTCGCGGTGTCCGCCCTCGCCGCCGTGGCGGGGCTTGCGGGAGCCGTCACCATGGCCGCCGAAGCGGGAGTCGCTGGCCTGTCCGCGGCTGTAGTTGTCAGAACCGAAGCTGCGCTCGGACCGCTCGCTGTAGGAGCGTCCGCCACGGTCGGCGGAGCTGCGCTCGCCGTCGTTCTTCCGGAACTCCTTCTTGAAGCCGCCGCTGCCCTTGAAGTTGCCGCCGCGGTCGCCGCCACGGTTGCCCTGGTAGCTGCCACGCTCGCCGGACGGCTTGCGGCCGTTGTCCAGCTCGAGGTGGATCAGCTCACCGCCGATCCGGGTGCGGGACAGCGCACGCAGCTGCTCCGGGCTCAGGTCCGCCGGAAGCTCCACCAGGGAGTGGTCGGAACGGATGTCGATGCCGCCGATCTGCGAGGAGGAGATGCCGCCCTCGTTGGCGATGGCGCCCACGATGGAGCCGGGCATGACGCGCTGGCGCCGTCCCACGGCGATCCTGTACGTGGCGTTGCCCTCGGTCAGGGCGCGGGTGGGCCCACGGGAGCCGAAGCCGTCCTTGGAACGCTCGCGCTTCTGGAACTCGGGAGCTGCGGGCAGTTCCTTGACCAGCAGCGGCTGGCCACCCTGCGCCATCACGGCAAGGGCTGCAGCGATCTCCGCGGCCGGCACGTTGTGCTCTTCCTCGTAGGAGGCGATGAGGTCACGGAACGCTGCGACGTCCTCTGAAGCGAGGGTCTCCGTGATGCGCTCAGCGAACTTTCCCAGACGCAGGGTGTTCACGGTTTCGGCAGTGGGCAGGTGCATCTGCTCCACCGGCTGGCGGGTTGCCTTTTCGATGGAACGCAGCAGGTACTTCTCCCGCGGCGTCATGAACAGGATGGCGTCACCGGAACGGCCTGCACGGCCGGTGCGGCCGATGCGGTGGACGTAGGACTCGGTGTCATGCGGAATGTCGTAGTTGATGACGTGGCTGATCCGCTCCACGTCGAGGCCACGGGCGGCGACGTCGGTGGCCACCAGGATGTCGATGCGGCCTTCCTTCAGCGCGTCAACAGTGCGCTCACGCTGCTGCTGCGGAATGTCACCGTTGATCGCTGCTGCCTGGAAGCCCCGGGCCTTCAGCTTGTCGGCCAGGTCCTCGGTGGCCATCTTGGTCCGCACGAAGGCGATGACGCCGTCGAACTCTTCAACCTCGAGGATGCGGGTCATGGCGTCGAGTTTGTGCGGGCCCATGACCTGCAGGTACCGCTGGCGGGTGTTGGCACCGGTAGTGGTCTTGGACTTGACGGAGATCTCGGCCGGGTTGTTCAGGTACTGCTTGGACATGCGGCGGATCTGGCTCGGCATGGTGGCAGAGAACAGTGCAACCTGGCGGTCCGACGGGGTCTGCTGGAAGATTTGCTCCACGTCTTCGGCAAAGCCCATGCGCAGCATTTCGTCGGCCTCGTCCAGCACCAGGTACTGGAGTTCGGACAGGTCCAGGGAACCCTTGGCGATGTGGTCGATGACGCGGCCCGGGGTGCCGACAACAACCTGGGCGCCGCGGCGCAGGCCGGCGAGCTGGGGGCCGTAGGCGGAGCCGCCGTAGACGGGCAGCACAGTAAAGTCATCGATGTGCTTGGCGTAGGAGGTGAACGCCTCGGCAACCTGGAGCGCGAGCTCGCGGGTGGGAGCCAGGACCAGGGCCTGCGTCTTGCGGGAGGGACCGTTGAGGTCGTGGAGCTCGGCCAGGCGGGACAGTGCCGGTACTGCGAATGCTGCAGTCTTACCGGTGCCGGTCTGGGCAAGGCCCACCACGTCGCGGCCTTCAAGAAGCAGCGGGATGGTTGCTGCCTGGATGGGGGAAGGCTTCTCGTAGCCGACGTCCTGCAGGGCGGCGAGGACGCGGCCGTCGATGCCGAGATCGGCGAAGCGAACGCCGTCCTCGTCGGTCTCCTCAGCCTTGGCTGCCGGGGCGGAAGTCTCCGCTGCGGGCGCGGCCGGTTCCGCTGCCGGGGCGGAAGTCTCTGCTGCGGGCGCGGCCGGTTCTGCTGCCGGGGCCTCGGTGAATTCGATGGCAGCGGCCTGTGCGTCGTTCACGGGGTTCTGGGTGTCGACGGAGTCGTTCTGATTTTCGGGCATAGGGAAATGTTCCTCATCCATAGGGGGCCAGGCGGCACTACCCAGGGTGAGCGGAGCCGCAGTACGTGTGCCGTGGATGCCGGGCAAACATTGACCGGCCGGTCACAGAAGTCCGGCGCTTTCGCAATCCCGTGGCAGGACTTCGCGCTGCATCTCTTGGCTGCTATCCCAGCAGTCTGTACAGCGTTTTCTTCAGCCGGCTCTCCCTATGAAACTGCCCGCATCACAGTTGCGGGCCCCAACACTTGCCAGTCCTGCCTCAAGAATTGGGCAGGAAAAAGGGATTTCCGGAGTGGGGGATGTTTCAAGTGTACGGCACCGGGGGCGTCTGCCCGAAATCAAGCGCCCGACGGCGGCGGTGAGCTTGGGCACATTCCTCGCCCTTCGGCGTCGCTCTTCCTTGCCTCAGCCGCGCAGCTGCCGCTGCAGGGCTTCGAACTTTTTGGTGAATTCCGGCTGCTGCAGGCGGATCTCACCCCCGGCGTCGGCGTCCTTGAGCGCCTCCATGGACTCGGCATCCGGCTCGCTGAACCATTTGCCCACGGTGACGCCGTGACGTGGAATGTAGGTCCGGTGGATGTGGTCCCCGGCCTGGATGCTGCCGGTCTTGATGACCCTCAGGTACGCGCCCACGCGCCCCTCCTCCGTGAAGCGCTTCACCCACAGGCGCTCCCCCAGACGCCGCTGGAAGGTGGCGCACGGCGTCCGGGGCGACGTGACCTCCAGTTCGACGTCAAGGCCGATCTTCCAGCGCTCCCCGATCACGGCGGAGGTGGCATCGATCCCGGCCACCCGCAGGTTCTCCCCGAAGGACCCCGGCGGCAGGTCGCGCTGGAGCTGGGCGGCCCAGTAGTCGGCATCAGCCTGGGAGTAAGCGTAGACGGCCTGGTCCGGCCCGCCATGGTGGACCCGGTTCGCCTGGATATCACCGTGCAGTCCCAGCCGGTGCACCCTGACCGGTCCTTCCGCCGGGCGCTTGTCGATGGCGGTCACGCCCACGTTCGAAGTATCCGGGAGCAACTGGTGGACACGGCAGACGGCAAGCACGGACGCGGTTTCCATGGCTCAAGTGTAGGGTCCCGCTCCGGTTGCGGAATGGATGGGCAGTTCTTCCCTTGGCCGCACTCGCAGCACGGGCCGGCAGGGACTACGCTGATTCGAGGATTGCAATTGGGGGTGCAGCGCTGTGCCCAATTCACGTGGACAACTGAGGGGGACGCCGTGGACCCAGACAAGCAGGATCCAAACAGGCCGGCTCCGGACAACGGTCCGGAGCGCCAGGATCCGGACCACCAGGCCACCGGCGGCGCCCAGCCTGCGGGTGAAGGCAGCAGTCCAAAGCCACCCCCTTGGCAGGTGCCAAAGCCTGAGCTACGCCCCGACCTGCTCAACGAACCCGTCACTCCCGTGGACCCGTTCGCCCGTGACCGCGAGAGGCAGCTGAACGAGGCGGCGGCCCGCAAGAAGCGCTCCCAGCGGCGCACCGTCGTCGTCGGCCTGGGTGTGACCGCGCTGCTGGCGGGCACCATCACCGCCGTGGTGGCCAGCAACCAGGACGAGCCCGAATACGCGCAGGTGTGCTTCAACGATGAAACCGGCGAGCGCGTCGAAGACGCCAACTGCAACAGCTCGGCGGGGCGGGGCGGCGGTATCTACGCGTGGTACTTCTTCTCCCGGGGCGCTTTCGTCCCCGCCGTGGGGCAGAACCGCTCCACCGCCCCCAACTTCACCCGGACCGTGCCCAGCGGCGCGAAGGCCTCCACCGGGTACAGCACCAAAGGCGGGACCGTCAGCCGCGGCGGCTTCGGAACCAGTGCAAAAAGCGGGACGAGCGGTGGCGGCGGCAAGGTCTCGGGGGGCTGAGCGTGAAGCGGATGCTGAGCGAACCCCGGCCCGGCTGGAAACAGAAAATCGAAGAACAGGGCCTGGTATTTTCCACCACCACGATGGATGACGGCCGGAAGATCGAATACTGGAACGAATCCGCCTACTACGAGTTCACCATGGACGAGGTGGAAACCCTCGAGGAGACTGCCGAGGAGATGCACCGGATGTGCGTGGAGGCGGCCAAGTTCCTTGCCACCGGCGCCATGGGCACCATCGGCATTGGACCGCAGGCGCTGGAACTCGCCGCTGAATCCCTGCAGGCCGGCGATACGGACGTCTACGGCCGGTTCGATTTCATCTATGACGGGCAGGGCCCGGCCAAGATGCTGGAATACAACGCCGACACCCCCACAGGCCTGATCGAGGCCGCCGTGGCCCAGTGGTTCTGGCTGCAGGACGTCTTACCGGAGAAGGACCAGTGGAACGGCATCCACGAAGCCCTGATCCGGCAGTGGAAAAAGGTTCAGTACCGCACCGGGATGAGCACCCTCCACGTTGCACACTCCGAGGTGGAGGAATCCGGTGAGGACTGGATGACCGCCGCCTACATGCGCGACGTGGCCAGCCAGGCCGGCTGGACCACCATCGGGATCAACATGTCCGATATCGGCTGGGACCCCAACCTCAACCGCTTCGTGGACCTGGACAACTTCATGATCAGCACCATCTTCAAGCTCTACCCGTGGGAGCTAATGATGAAGGAACCGTTCGGGCCACGTTTGCTCGAACGCGCCCACAACCCCCGCTGGGTGGAGCCGGCGTGGAAGATGCTGCTCTCCAACAAGGCGCTCCTCGCCGCCCTCTGGCACCTGTACCCCGGGCATCCGAACCTGCTGCCGGCCTACCTGGACGGGCCGGGGCCGCTGAAGGAATGGGTGGCCAAGCCGCTGCACGGCCGTGAAGGCGACAACATCAGGATCCATGCCGAGGGCATCAGCCTGGAGCAGCCGGGCGGGTACGGCCGGGAGGGCTGGTGCTACCAGCAGTATCACCAGCTGCCGGATTTCGACGGCAACCATCCCGTCCTGGGCCTCTGGGTTGTGGACGGAGAGTCCGTGGGCTGCGGAATCCGCGAATCGGACGGCCCCATCACGGACTACTTCTGCCGTTTCGTCCCCAATACTATTGACGCGCCGGCGCCGCTTTCGGCCGCGGCGTCCTCCAGCAAAGCAGGTATCGCACTATGAATCCGGTGACAGCATGAGCACAGACGTTACGACGGCGTCAGGCCCGGGCGGAGCGCCCGGCACACCGGTCCCGGCCAAGGGACTGCGCGCCGGAATCCTCGACCTCGGTGACTCCGTCATGCTCGGCCTTGCGTCCACCGCACCGGTGTACTCGCTGGCCGCCACGCTGGGCCTCATTGTGGCGGTGAACGGGAACTACACTCCCCTGATCCTGCTTCTCGGGTTTATCCCGGTCCTGTTCATCGCATACGCCTTCCGGGAGTTGAACAGCGCCATCCCGGACTGTGGCACCACTTTTACGTGGTCCCGCCGCGCCTTTGGACCGTGGGCGGGCTGGCTGGGAGGCTGGGGAGTGGCGCTCGCCGGCATCGTGGTCCTGGCCAACCTCGCCCAGGTGGCCGGCCAGTACCTGTGGCTTCTGGTCGGTGACGGCTCGCTGGCCGGCAACAAGGTGCTGGTCACCGCCACTGGGGTGCTGTTCATCGCCGTCATGACATTGGTCAACTACCGGGGTATCCGGCTGGGTGAGCACGTCCAGCGCGTGTTGACCTACGTGCAGTACATTGCCCTGGGCATCTTCGCGCTGGCCATCGTGGTCCGGATTGTTGGTGGCGCACCGGAGGGACAGGCGTTCGACTTCGAATGGTTCAACCCCGCAGGCGCCTTCGCCGATCCCGGGGCGGTGGTGCACGGTGCACTCCTTGCCCTGTTCATCTACTGGGGCTGGGACACCTGCCTGGCCGTGAACGAGGAGACGGAGAACCCGTCCACGACGCCGGGCCGCGGCGCCGTGATCTCAGCCTTTGTGCTGGTGGCGATTTACGTGTCCATGGCGCTGCTGGTGATGATGTACGCCACTGTGGGCAGCGAGGGCATCGGCCTCGGGAACGAGGCCAACCAGGACGACGTGTTCGTTGCCATGAAGGACGTGGTGCTGGGCCCGTGGGGCTGGCTGATCGTCGTCGCGGTCCTTGCCTCGGTGCTGTCCTCCACGCAGACCACCATCCTGCCCACCGCCCGCGGAACGCTGTCCATGGGCGTCCATGGTGCCCTGCCGGGGAAGTTCGGAGAGGTGCATCCGCGGAACCAGACCCCGGGCTTCTCCACGCAGGTGATGGGTGCCGCCGCCGTTTCCTACTACGTGGCGATGAGCTTCCTGAGCGAAAACCTGCTCTCGGACTCCATCAGCGCCATCAGCCTGTTCATCGCGTTCTACTACGCCCTTACCGGGTTCGCCTGCTTCTGGTACTTCCGGGGCACCCTGCGGACATCGGCCCGCAACCTGTTGTTCCGGGGCATCCTGCCCCTGGCCGGTGCCTTGCTCCTGACAGCCGCGTTCTTCATCTCGGCCGTGCAGATGTGGGACCCGGCCTACGGGGATACCGAGATCTTCGGCGTCGGGGGCGCGTTTATCAGCGGCGTGGTGCTGCTGGCACTGGGAGTGGTCCTGGCCGTGGTCTGCCGCTTCCTGCCCTCGACCCGCGCCTACTTCACCGACGGCGGAAGCGAGGTTTGGCGCGACCGTCTCTCAAAGTGAGGGGCAAGAGGGAGCTGTCCTTGCCTGCCGGGGCCAACGGTCACCCCACCCCATGGTGCTGCAGCCACATCTCCAACAGCGCCAGCTGCCAGAGGACGTTGCTGTTCACAGCGGTCCGCTGCGTGTTGGGGTCCACGAGCAGATTATCGATGCAGGCCGGCTGAAAGAGCCCGCGTTGCTTGGCTTCAGGCGCATGAAGGGCGTCGTGCACCATGGTGATGAACGGTTCCTCGAGGTGCCGGAGTGCCGGGACGGGGAAGTATCCCTTGGGCCGGTCCACCACGGCGGAGGGCAGCATCTGCCGGCCCAGGTCCTTGAGGATGCCCTTTCCGCCCTGCGAAGCCTTGAGTTGCGGGGGGCAGGACGCGGCCAGCTCCACCAGTTCATGGTCCAGGAACGGGACGCGGGCTTCAATCCCCCATGCCATGCTCATGTTGTCCAGGCGCTTGACCGGGTCGTCCACCATCAGCAGGTGGGTGTCCAGCCGGAGCACCGCGTCCAGTGCTGTCTCCGCCCCGGGTGCGGCCAGATGGGAGGCGAGGAGCTCCCTGCTGACGTCAGTGCCGGAATACCACTCGGGTTCCAAAATGTTCAGCAACTCTTCGTGGCTGTGGTCCACAAAGCTGGCAGTCAACACTGCCTGCGCTTCAGCGCGGCCTGCAGTGGCCAGGGGCTGGTGATAGGCGTAGCCGCCGAAGACTTCATCAGCCCCCTGGCCGCACTGCACCACTTTCACGTGCTGCGCAACAGTCCTGCAGAGCAGGTGGAACGCCGTGACATCGTGGCTGGCCATCGGCTCCGACATCGCACCCACGGCACCATCGATGGACGGGGCGAACCCGGAAGTGCTGATGTGGAGGCGTTCGTGCCGGGTGCCGAACTCGCGGGCAATGAGATCCGAGTAGGCGAACTCATTGCCAGGGTCCCCGCCGGCTCCGTCGAACCCGATGCTGAAGGTGGAGAGACCGTGCTGGCCCTCCCCGGCAAGCAGCGCAACCAGGAGACTCGAATCCAGGCCTCCGGAGAGAAGGACACCCACCGGCACGTCGGCCACCATCCGCCGGCGTACAGCCGTCGTCAGGGACTCACGGACCGCGTCCTGCCAATCCGCCGCGGACCACCCCGCACGCTCCGGATTCCGCGTGTAGGAAGGCTTCCAGTACTCGCGGTCGTGCCAGGTGCCGTCGGCACGGATGGTGCGAATGGTGGCGGCGGGCAGTTTCTGGACGCCGCGCAGGATGGTCCGCGGTGCCGGCACGATCGAGTGCCAGCTCAGGTAGTGGTGCAGGGCGGTCTCGTCGATGGCGGTGTCAATCCCGCCGGAGGCCACCAGCGCGGGCAGACTGGACGCAAAGCGCAACCTTCCGGGCAAATGGGAAAAGTACACCGGCTTGATGCCCAGCCGGTCCCGCACCAGCAGGACCTCCTGGCGCGCGGGGTCGTAGAGGGCCACAGCGAACATCCCCACCAGGTGGTGGACAAAGTCGCCGCCCCATTTCCGGTAGGCCTTCAGGATCACCTCGGTGTCGCTGGTGGACCGGAGGGTGAACTCGGGCTCAAGTTCCCTGCGCAGTTCCTTGTAGTTGTAAATGCAGCCGTTGAAGGTGATGGCCAGGCCGCCGTCGTCCAGCATGGGCTGGGCCCCCGCCTCGGAAAGGTCAATGATGCTGAGGCGCTGGTGCCCCAGTGCCACCCAGCCCGCATCCCAACTCCCCCGCCCGTCCGGACCCCTCGACGCCATTGCCCCCATCATTGCCAATACCGACTCCTGGGAGGCCCTTCTCCCGTTGAAGGCGATTTCGCCGGCTATACCGCACATGGTGCTGTCCCTCGTTCCTGCGATTTACTGCGATCGGTGTGGTTCCTCACGGACCACCCGGTAGGTCTTCACTGTTGAATCGGCCGGATGCGGCTTGATGCATGGGCCACCTGCCGGCAGCGGCGGGTGGGCACTGCGGCGTGCCACCTGTCCCAGGCCTGGGAGGAGTAGCTGGAAGAGCCGGTAGGGGCCCGTTGCAATAGAGGGGAGAAGCCGTCAGCCCAATCAACACCGGGAGCCGGCGCATTTCCGGTCCCCCGTTGAAAAGGCATCGCCATGACGAGGGATGCCGCCTGGGAGGGCGGTGGATTTGTCGTGGGAACCAGCCATTATTGCTCCTCCGATCTAACCGTGAAGCAATTGCTTAACCTCCGATGCCAACATACTAAGCATGCTTATTTCCGGGCCGCAAGGCACAGCACGGGAAAACGCCCCGGAAAGGGGTGGCTTCCGCGCTTTCAGGAACGGCTCCGACGTCGTTCCGGGATTCTTTGCCCCCTGCTGGACGGGACGGCACGCTAGCCGAGAGACGGCCCGGCAAAGCTGGCATTGATCTCCGCAGAGACAGGCGACGTTGCAGCCGGCAGGAGGCGGGACAGGAACTTCCCGCGTGCTGCTTCCACAAAGCCGCGGAACAGGCCGAAGTCCTCGGGGAGTTCCTCAGGGTGCCACTGGATGCCCATGGTGAAGGTGTTGGCCGGGTACTCGATGGCTTCCACCACCTGGTCGTCGCTCCAGGCAGAGGCGACCAGCCCCTCACCCAGCTTGTCGACGGCCTGGTGGTGGGCCACGGGAACCGGTCCCGGGTTGGCGCCAATCAGCTGCTCGAGGCGGGAGCCGGGCCTGACCTCCACCGGAATGCGGTTGAAGTTGTAGCCGCCTGGCTGGTACTGCCCGCTGCCGATGACGTCCGGCAGGTGCTGGTGGAGCGTGCCCCCAAGGGTCACGTTCAGCAGCTGCTCACCGCGGCATATCCCCAGCAGCGGAAGGTCCTGTGCGAGGGCTTCCTGGATCAGTGCCTGCTCCCAGGCATCCCGTTCGGTCCGGGGCTCATCAGTTTTCGGGTGCGCTTCCTGGCCGTAAAGGGCCGGGTCAACGTCCCAGCCACCGGGGACGACCAGTCCATCGAGCCTGTTCACGAGCTGTTCCACCATGCCGGCCATGATTGTCTGGGGCGGCAAAAGAACGGGAACGCCGCCGGCTGCAATGATCGGTTTCAGGTAAGTCTCGGGCAGGAAGGCGGCGTTGAGCCTACCGCAACCGTCGGTGTCCGCCTGCTCGAGGTACGTCGTGAGTCCGATGATGGGCTTCATCGCGGCGTCGGTCGCGTGCACGGTAGTCCTTCCGGAAGATTCGACTGCCTTCAATTTTATGGCTGTCAAAGGCCCGGAATGTTTCGTCCCTGTCAATTCGAGGTGTCAAGAAGATCACACCCGGTGGCTCATGCGGTCTCGCTTGGGAGCACCCTGAACCGGCGGTTCCTCAGCGACGGAACCCAGGTGCGCACAGCGGCAATTCGCTCCGGCTTGAGCTCCGCGAAGATGATGCCGGGTCCCTCGCCGGCGTTGGCGATCACCACGCCGAAGGGGTCGACAACGATGGAGAAGGCAGTGGCCAAGGGACCGCACTGGTTGGCAGTGACCACATAGGAGGTATTCTCAATGGCGCGGGCGCGCACAAGCGTGCTCCAGTGGTCCTCCTTTCCCGGGCCCACGATCCACATTGCCGGCAGCAGCAGGACGTTGGCTCCTGCGTCCACCAGGTAGCGTGCGCTCTCCGGGAACCTGAGGTCGTAACAGGTGAGCATGCCCAGGCGCAGTTGGCCGAAGGAGAGCAGGAAGGGCTCGCCGATGGTTCCCTGGCTGGTTCCCTCGCTTTCGCGGTAGCCGAAGGCGTCGTAGAGGTGGATTTTCCGGTAGGTGCCCTGTACCGCCCCGTCGGAGCCGATGGCCACGAGGGTGTTGAAGGGCAGGCCGTCCGGGTTGGCTTCAGCGGTGCCCACCACCACGGGAAGGCTGAATTCCTCCGCGAGGGCGGCGATACCGCTCATGAAAGGACCGTTGAGGGGTTCGGCCACCGTTGCCAGGACGCCGGGCGGTTCGGCGCTTGCATACAGGCTGGATTCCGGCAGCACCAGCAGGTCCGCGTTGCCCAATGCCGCGGCTTCCATCAGCTGCTGGATGCGCAGCAGGTTCTTGCGCGGTTCCCTCCCGGCGCTGAACTGTCCGGAGGCGATCCTCATTGCAGCCCTCCTGCCACGCGAAACGGCTCCCCCACACAGGTTCGCACACCCGCCACGGCGCGAACAGGCCCCTTGCGAACAGGCCCCTTTTGCCTTCTCCGCCTGGAGGAAGGTGAGCGGGCGGTCAGGCCGAGAAGCCGCCGTCGGACTTGATCAGCTGGCCGGAGACCCAGCGCCCGGCGGGTGAAAGCAGGAACGACACCGTCCCGGCCACATCCGCCGGCGTCCCGAGCCGGCCGGTGGGCTGGCGTTCGAGGACCGCTTCCCTAATTGCGTCATCCATCCAGCCCGTGTCCACCGGCCCGGGGTTGAGGACGTTCGCCGAGATGTTCCTGGGGCCCAGCTCCCGGGCTGCGGCAATGACGATCCGGTCCAGCGCCCCCTTCGAGGCGCCGTAGGGAAGGTTGAACGCTGTGTGGTCGCTGGTCAACGCAACGATCGCGCCGCCGTCGTCCGTTGCCTGCCGGGCAAACGCGGCAATCAGCTGCCAGCTGGCCCGTGTGTTCACGGCAAAGTGCCGCTCAAAAGACTCCACGCTGGTGTCCAGGACTCCGGAGTCAACCGATTCCGCGTGGCTCAGCACCATTCCCTGCAACGGCCCTGCGAGCTGCACTGCCTCCGCCACGAGCCTGTCCGGCACGCCCGGGTCCTGCAGGTCGGCGGACAGCACGTGGACGCGCGCGCCGATGGCCTCAAGTTCCGCGGTCAGGCGCACAATATCGTCGGGCTCAGTCCCCCACGGCATCCGCTCGTCGTAGTCCTGCCAGTAGGAGAGGACCATGTCCCAGCCGTCGGCGGCGAGTTGGCGGGCAATGCCTGCGCCAATTGAGGCGAGCCGGCTGGCACCCGTGATCAGGGCAGTGTTGCGGGCGGTGCCTTGCAGAGGGGTTTCCATGCAGCCAGCCTAATAGGCCGGACTGCTAGGACGCCGCCGCCGCCGGTTCCGCTTCCCGGGACCCGGTGTGGCGCCGGATAGTGGCACTGATGACCGCCGCCACGGTACACATCGCGGCAGCCCCCAGCCAGGCGTAGGTGTAGTGCCCGGTAGCGTCACGGAGTGCGCCGGCGGCGAGGGCTGCAGCTGCCGCCCCGAGCTGGTGCGCCGCGAAGACCCAGCCGAACACCACGCTGCCGTCCGCGCCAAAGGTTTCCCGGCAGATGGCGGCGGTGGGCGGGACAGTGGCCACCCAGTCCAGGCCGTAGATCACCACGAACACGATCATGCTGGGCTGCACCTCCGCGCTCAGCAGCAACGGCAGCACCAGCAGGCCGATGCCGCGGAACTGGTAGTAGACGGCCAGCAGGATGCGCGGGTTGAAGCGGTCCGTGAGCCAGCCGGAGGCGATGGTCCCCACGATGTCAAAGATTCCGACGACGGCGAGCAGGCCTGCGGCCGTGGTTTCCGGCATGCCGTGGTCGTGGGCGGAGGGGATGAAGTGGGTCCCGATCAGCCCGTTGGTGGTGGCACCGCAGATCGCGAACCCGGCCACGAGTGCCCAGAACGTCCTGACTTTGCTGGCCCGGCGGAGTACCTGCAGCGCGCGGACCGCGGCGTTGGTTCGGGGAGCGCTGCCGGCTGGCGGCGCCTGGACACGTGGTGCTGCCTGCGGTTCCTCGCCGTAAGGAAGGACGCCGACGTCGGCCGGCGAGTTCTTGAGGAACTTCAGCACGAGCGGGACCACGGCCAGGGCCCCGGCGGCGATCAGGAGCGAGGCCTGGCGCCAGCCGGGATCCTGCGCGAGCACGGCGATGAAGGGCAGGAAGACCAGCTGGCCCGCCGCACTGCCGGCCGTCAGGATGCCGATGACGAGGCCCCGGCTCTTGACGAACCAGGTGTTGGCGATGGTGGCGGCGAACACCAGGGCCATTGATCCGGTGCCCAGACCAATCAGCAGGCCCCAGGTGAGGAGGATCTGCCAGGCCTGGTTAACCAGCACGGTCAGGGCGCTGCCCATGCCGATCAGCGCCAACGCAGTTGCCGTGACTTTCCGGATTCCGAAGCGTTCCATCAGGGCGGCCGCAAACGGTGCCGTCAGGCCAAACAGGACCAGGTTGATGCTGACGGCTGCCGACAGCACGGTGGTGGACCAGCCGAATTCCTGCTGCAGGGGAACCATCAGCACACCGGGAGCCGCACGGAACCCTGCCGCGCCCACCAGGGCCAGGAATGCTACCGCCGCGACGATCCACGCCGGGTGCAGCCTGCGCCGGGACGCGGGCGGGGGAACAACTGTTTCCCGCCCCTTCGGAACGGCTTCTTCATCAGGAAGGGTACTCACGCGGCGGCTCCTGTTCCAGCACGGCGGTGGAAAGTTTAAGGGTGTGTTGAAGCTTGCCCGGCTGTGCCAACTGGTGTTGGCGGCAGTCAGCCGGTCCCCGACTGCCCGGGGCTTCCGCCGAGTTGGCACGTCGCGGCAATGTCCGGTGTGAACACTGCTGCGAAGTGCCATCCCGCGGGATAAGGGAGGCGGGTCCGGAGGTGGCTCCTGTCCGGGGAAACGCCCCTACGGGATGGAGGTGAACGCCTGCTCCAGGTCCGCGATCAAGTCCTCCGCGTCCTCGATGCCGCAGGAGAGCCGGAGCAGGTTCACGGGGACGGCCAGCTCGGTGCCCTTGACGGATGCGTGGGTCATCTCCGACGGGTAGTTCATCAGCGATTCAATACCCCCCAGCGACTCCGCCAGCACAAACACCGACGTGGACTCGGCCACCTTGCGGGCCGCTGCCTCGCCTCCCTTGAACTGCACCGAAACCATGCCGCCGAAGCTGCGCATCTGCCGCTTGGCCAGCTCATGGCCCGGGTGCGTGGACAGGCCCGGGTAGAGGACGGCCTCCACCTCGGGGCGTTCCAGCAGCCACTCGGCGACGGCCTGGCCGTTGAGGCTGTGCCGGTCCATTCGCACGCCCAGGGTCTTCAGGCCACGGGTGGTGAGGAAGGCGTCCATGGGGCCGGACACCGCACCCACCGCGAACTGGACGAACCCGATCTTCTCTGCCAGTTCCGCGTCCTTAACGACGACGGCGCCGCCCACCACGTCGGAGTGGCCGCCGATGTACTTGGTGGTGGAGTGGACCACCACGTCGGCACCCAAAGCGAGCGGGGTCTGCAGGTACGGGGACGCGAAGGTGTTGTCGACGACGAGGAGGGCCCCGGCGTCGTGCGCTATCTCGGCGAGCGCAGCGATGTCGGTGATCTTCATCAGCGGATTGGACGGCGTCTCCACCCATACGAAGCGGGTCTTGTTGGCGGCGACCGCGTTCCGGACAGTGTCCAGGTTGGCCATGTCCACAGGGGTATTGCCGATACCCCAGTCACCGAGGACCCGGCTGATGAGCCTGTAGGTCCCGCCGTAGGCGTCGTTACCCAGCACGATGTGGTCCCCGGGACGGGTCAGCGCGCGGATTAGCGCGTCCTCCGCCGCCAGCCCCGAACTGAAACTGTAGGCGTGGGTGCCGAGCTCCAGCGCGGCGAGCTGCTCCTGCAGCGAATCCCGGGTGGGGTTGGCGCCGCGGCCGTACTCGTAGCCGTCACGGAGACCGCCGATGCCGTCCTGCGCGTAGGTGGAGCTGAAGTGCAGCGGCGGGACCACCGCCCCGGTGCGCGGTTCAAAGGCCTGGCCGGCGTGGACGGCGCGGGTGTTAAATCCCTGATTCTTCGATACGGACATCATGCTCCTTTATCGGGGTGAAGCGGGTCAGTTGCTGAGGTAGGCCAGGAGGTCGTGGCGGGTAAGGATGCCCACGGGCGCGCCCACGAACGTGACCATCACGGTGTCCACGTCCGAGAGCAGCTCCCTGGCCGCGGAGATGGTTTCCAGCGAACCGATCACCGGCAGCTTGGGGCCCATGTGCTCGGAGATCTTGTCCGTCAGCCTGGCCTCACCGCGGAAGAGCTTGGCGGTCAGCGTACGCTCGTCCACGGCACCCAGGACCTCGCCCATGACCACCGGAGGTTCCTGCGACAGGACCGGGATGTGGCTGACGCCGAACTCGTTCATGATGTTGATGACATCGCGGACGGACTCGTTCGGATGGATATGCACCAGGTCGGGCAGTTCGCCGTTCTTGGACTTGATCACCTCGCCCACCGAGGTCTCTTCGCCCCCGGACAGGAATCCGTAGGAGCGCATCCACTGGTCGTTGAAGATCTTGGCCAGGTAGCCGCGTCCCGAGTCTGGCAGGATCACGACGACGACGGCACTTTCCGGAAGATCCCGCGCCGCCTGCAGCGCGGCCACCACCGCCATGCCCGAGGAGCCGCCCACCAGGAGCCCCTCCTCCCGGGCGAGGCGCCGGGTCATTGCAAAGGAGTCAGCGTCGCTGACGGCGATCACCTGGTCCGGGACGGACTTGTCGTAATTTGCCGGCCACATGTCCTCCCCCACGCCTTCCACGAAGTAGGGCCGTCCGGTTCCGCCTGAGTAGACAGAACCTTCCGGGTCGGCGCCGATGATCCGGACCGTGCCGCCGTCGGACTCCGGCCGGTCAGCCGAGACTTCCTTCAGGTAGCGGCCGGTGCCCGTGATGGTGCCACCGGTGCCGGCACCGATGACGCAGTGCGTGACCCTGCCGTCGGTGTCCCGCCAGATTTCCGGACCGGTGGTCCGGTAGTGGCTGCCGGGTGCGGCGGGGTTCGAAAACTGGTCCGGTTTGTAGGCTCCGGGTGTTTCGCGCACGATCCGGTCGGAGACGCCGTAGTAGCTCTGCGGGCTGTCCGGCGGCACGGCGGTAGGCGTCACCACCACCTCGGCGCCGTAGGCCTGCAGTACTGCGCGTTTGTCCTCGCCCACCTTGTCCGGAACCACGAACACGCACTTGTAGCCCTTTTGCTGGGCCACCAGCGCCAGGCCCACGCCGGTGTTTCCGGAGGTGGGCTCCACGATGGTCCCGCCAGGCTGGAGCTTGCCCTCCCGTTCGGCATCCTCGACCATTTGCGCCGCGATGCGGTCCTTGATGGAACCGCCCGGGTTCAGGTACTCCAGTTTCACCAGGACTGTGGCTTTGATGCCCTCCGTCACGTGGTTGAGTTTGATGAGCGGGGTATTGCCGATGAGGTCCAGGATGGACTGGGCGTACTTCATAGGTACAAAGCTACCGCTTCCGGCCCCGGCGGTTCAGGCGGCAAACATCAGCAGGAGGATCACCGCCGGGAAAAGCGACTGACCGATGCCGCTGATCCACAGCCGGGGTTCGCTGACGATCAGCACGATGCCAAGGATGAAGTGCGCGATGCACATCAGCGTCACCGTGGTGCGGCCCGCGGTGACCTCGCCGAGGTTGGCGAGCACCACGCCGGCAATGCCGAACAGGCCCCAGACGATGTTGTAGAAACCGACGTTGACCGTCCAGAGCCGGACGGCGGCGGTGTCCTCCGGCTTGATGAGGAAGATTGGGTGGAGGCGCTGGTCCTTGTACCGGAAGGCTTCCAGCAATCCGACGGTTATCAGAGCTATGCCGGTGATAACGGCCAGCACCTGCACAAGAACACTCATAGCGACTCCTGCCCTGCCGCGAGCCGGGCGGCTACTCGGAGGTGCCGTTCGCGGTGTCCGTGGCCGGGCCTGCCCCATCCGGCGGGAGATTCTCCCAGAGACCCATCACGTTGCCCTCGGTGTCCTTGAAATATGCGAAGGACCCCATTCCGGGGATGGTCTCCCGTGGTTTGACCACGGCGCCGCCCAAGGATTCCACCGTCTGCAGGGTGGCGTTGATGTCCTCCACATCAACGGTGATCACCGGCGTTTTCAGCTCCGCTTCCCTGGCGAACATGCCGCCGTTGATCGCTCCCGGTTCCGTGGGCGTGCCGGTGGATTCGTCCATCGGCGTGGTGACCACCATGTTGTAGTCCATGCCCGGGACGGGGTCGATCCGCCAGCCAAGGGCCTCCTGGTAGAACTTCCGGGCCCGCTCCTGGTCGTCCGCGGGGATTTCGAAATGCACTACTCCACCCATTGTTTCCTCCTGGTTTTTCGGGCTTCCGGCACGGAGTGTTCCGCGCCACAGGTGGAGTCTAGTCCCGGTATCAGCGCTGGTTAAGGGCCAATTTCCTTGTCCCTGGCAGCTGCCCCGGTGCAACCCGTCCCCGGCGAATGTCGCCCGGGCGTGGGACGATGGAGGACATGACCATTGCAGAGGCACCTCCCCGGCTGGCAGCCGCAGCGGACGCCTCGCTCCGGTGGTATCCCGGCGGTCCCTACAGCCTCTGCCGGACCCTCGGGCCGCTCCTGCGCGGCAACAGCGATCCGTCCTTCAGTGTCCAGGGCAGCGTTATCTGGAATGCGTTCATGACGGCGGACGGCCCCGCGACGCTGCGGCTCAGCCCGCTGGGCGGGGCCGCAGGAGGCACTGGAACGGGTGCAGGTGTGGAGGCTTTCGTCGATGTCCAGGCGTGGGGGCCAGGTGCCGCCGCGGCCGTGAAGGCAGTGCCCCGGCTCCTTGGCGCCGACGACGACTGGCGGGGCTTTGACGACGCAGGCTTCCACGCAACCCTTCCGCCGATGGTCCGCGAAGCACGACGGCGGAGCCTGGGGCTGCGGCTTCCCGCCAGTGGCCGCATGGTGGACCAGCTGGTGCCCATCATCCTCGAGCAGAAGGTGACGGTGATCGAGGCGCGGCGGGCCTACCGGTACCTGGTCCACCGTTACGGAACGGCTGCCCCGGCGGCCGGTACGTCACCGGCCGGTTTAGTGGTGGGACCCACGGCTTCCCAGTGGCTGCAGATCCCCAGCTGGGAGTGGCACAGGGCGGGTGTTGGACCACAGCGTTCGGCAACTGTCATGCGCGCGCTGCGTTCCGCCGTCGCGCTTGAACGGCTGGCTGCCCTGCCGGCCGCAGAGGCACGGGCAAAGCTGCAGACCATCCCCGGCATCGGCATCTGGACCGCGGCCGAAGTGGTGCAGCGGACACATGGGTGCCCGGACTCCATTTCGGTGGGCGACTACCACCTGGCGGCGTATGTGGGCGCGGCGCTCACGGGGCGGCGCACCGATGACGCCGGGATGCTGCGGCTGCTTGAGCCCTGGCAGGGCCACCGGCAGCGGGTGGTCCGGATGATCCAAAGCAGCGGTTTCCGCAAGCCCACCTTCGGCCCCCGGATGACCATCCAGGACCACCGCCGGCACTGACACGGAACCGGCAACCCCCTCCCGGCAAAAGGGCGTGGACTGGCATGCCCGGCGGGTATACCGTGGCGCAAGGGACCCGCACCGGAGCCCCGCACGCATCCCTCGGAGCCGGCGATGATCCATACGGAAAAACTCACCAAGACCTTCCAGGTCAAAAAGGAAACGGTAGAAGCCGTCAAGGGCGTGGACATCGATGTTGCCCCCGGCGAGCTGGTGGCGTTCCTGGGTCCCAATGGCGCAGGCAAGTCGACCACGCTGCGGATGCTCACCACCCTGCTCCGCCCTACCTCCGGATCAGCCACCGTGGCCGGGGTGGACGTGGCCGCCGATCCGGCCGGTGTGCGGGCGCGGATCGGCTACATCGGCCAGGGCAACGGCGGCGGCCACAGCTTCCGCGTGATCGACGAACTGGTGATGCAGGGCCGCTTCTACGGCATGAACACCAGCGACGCCGCCGCCCGCGCCCAGGAACTGCTCCAGTCGATGGACCTCACCGACCTGGCCAAGCGTACGGTCATCAAGCTCTCGGGCGGACAGCGGCGCCGGATGGACGTTGCACTCGGCCTGATGCATTCCCCCAGGCTGCTGTTCCTCGACGAGCCGTCCACCGGCATGGATCCGCAGAACCGGGCCAACCTCTGGGACCACATCACCCGGTTGCGGCAAGAACACGGCACCACCATCGTCCTGACCACGCACTACATGGATGAAGCGGATTCGATGTCCGAGCGGGTCATCGTCATCGACCACGGCCGGATCATCGCCGATGACACTGCGGCGCGGCTGAAAGCCAACCTCGCCGGCGACCTGCTGGCCGTCGAAGTGGCGGCCGAGTCCGCGCCGGGTGTGCGCGGACTGCTGGGACGGGCGGCTGCCGGCGGCGAGGTGACGGAAAACAGGCTTGACGGCGTGGTGACTTTCCGGCTGCGCCTGCCTGAGGGCGCGCGGATTGCCCCGGCCCTGCTCAAGGACATGGACGACGCCGGCTCCCGCCCAGTCCCTGGAGTTGAAGCCGCCCACCCTGGACGACGTTTTCCTGGAACTGACGGGCCGCAATCTCCGCGAAGGAGCCAACCAATGAGCAGCCAATCCGTCCGGAACACAGTCAGCACCGGGGACGGCCTGAAGGCGCCCGGCCTGGGACAGATCCTGCGCGATACCAGGTACGTCTTCTGGCGCGAGATGCTGCTGCCGCTGCGTGACCCGTTTTCCCTGATCTTCTCCCTGATCCAGCCGCTGGTGTTCCTTGGCCTGTTCGGTCCGCTGCTCAGTGCGTCCGTGGGCGCCCCGGCGTTCGGCGGGCAGTCCACGCTGCAATGGTTCCTCCCCGGCGTAGTAGTGATGATCGCCCTCTTCGGTACCTCAATGACCGGCTCCAACCTGCAGTACGAGCTCATGACCGGTTCCTATGAGCGGATCCTCGCCACTCCCCTGTCCCGTTCGTCGCTGATGATCGGCAGGGCGCTGAAGGAGTGGGCGCCGCTGGTGGTCCAGGGGCTGCTCATCGCCCTGGTCTGCATCCCCTTCGGCTTCGTTTTCCACCCCCTGCATGTGCTGCTGGGCCTGGTGATCCTGGGGATCTTCGGCATCGGCCTGGGTGCGCTCTCCTACGCCCTGGCACTGGTGTCGCAAAACAAGGAATGGATTTTCTGGGGCGTACAGCAGACGCTGCTCTTCCCGCTGATGATCCTGTCCGGGATCATGCTGCCGATCGAAGCCGGGCCTGCCTGGATGAAGACCGCCAGCCTGTTCAACCCCCTGACCTACCTGGTGAACGCCGAGCGCGAACTGTTCGCGGGGAACATCGGGCAGCATACTGTGTGGGGACTTGTGGCAGCGGCGGTGACAGCCGCCGTCGGACTGGTGGTGGGGATCAGGACCATCAGCCGCGACATCCGCTAGGCCTGGCGGGCGTTCCCGCCGGCCCCGGGCTGATTCTGGTCGCGCTCGCTGGTTGCCGCGTGGCCGTCGGTTTGCAGGAACGTCAGGACCGCGGCAACCCTGCGGTGCACACCGGTAGCGGGAAGTCGGAGCTTGGTGAAGATCGCGTTCACATGCTTTTCCACGGTTGACGAGGACAGGTAGAGCGACTGCTCGATGCCGGCGTTCGTCCTTCCCCGGGCCATCTCACGCAGCACGTCCAGTTCCCGCGCTGACAGGCCGGCCAGGGGATTCTCTGCACCTGCGCTTCGGCGGCGCACCAGCGTATCCACGATCTGCGGGTCGATGACCGAGCCGCCCATCCGCACTTCGCGAAGGGCATGGACCAGGTCCTCCAGATCTCCAATGCGGTCCTTCAACATGTAGCCAAGGCCCGCCGAACCGGCAGCGAAAAGCGCCAGGGCGTAACTCTCGTCAGAATGTTGTGAAAGGACCACGACGCCGGTGTCCGGGTGCGCGGCCCGGATCGCGCGGGCGGCCTCGATGCCCTCCATGTGGTGGCCCGGCGGCATCCGGATGTCGGTAAGGACTGCATCCGGGCTGAACCGGCGCACGGCATCCAGCAACTCCGGCGCGTTGCCGGTGCATGCCACCACGTCGATCTCACCGGAGTCCTCCAGCAGCCGGCGGAGCCCCTCGCGCACAAGGTAGTTATCTTCTGCGATCACAACGCGCAGGACGCCTGGGTTATCCAACGTGTTCCGCCTTCCGGTCGACGGGAAGTTGCACCAGCACGGTGGTGCCCGACGGGTTGTTGTCCGCGACGTGCAGGCTGCCCCGCAAGGCAGCCACCCTATCCCGGATGTTCGCGAGGCCGCCGCGCGGAGCGGAGGGGTGCACTCCGATTCCGCAACCGTTGTCGGTGACCGCGATCCGCAACTGCCCGGCATTCCGTGCAATCTGCACCGAGGCCTGTGTGGCATTCGCGTGTTTCGCGGTGTTCGCCAGGGCCTCCCGAACCACGTAATACGCCGTTGTTTCGACGTCCTCGGGAAAGCGTGCAGTGCGGACGCCGTCATCCGCTTCCACAACCAGCGGAATCGGGAACCTTCCCACGCTCGACTCGATGGCCGCCACGAGTCCGTTGTCGCTCAGCACCGGCGGATGGATCCCATGGGCAAGCTCCCTCAGATCGCTCAGGGTTTCCCGGGCCTGGTCCTGCAAGGCGGCCAGTTCATCCCCGGTGAGCTGGCCGCGCTGCAACCGGTTCCGGGCGAGACGAAGTCCGGCTATTTGTGCCACCACGTTCTGCTGGATTCCATCATGCAGGTCCCGCTCCAGCCGCTTGCGCTCATCGTCCTGGGCGGCAACCAGCCTCTCCCGGGAGGCAGTGAGGTCGTTGAGCTGCTTGGCGAGTTGGTCGCTCAGCCGGACGTTCGCCACCGACGCCGAAGCCTGGCCGGCGACAGTCCGCAGCAGGGCCCGTTCGGCGTCGCTGTACTCCCCGCGCCTGCGCGGACCCACTTCAACGCGCCCCAGCGTCTCATCGGCGTGCACCAGGACGCAGGAGTCGGCAGGCTCCCCACTCACCTCGCCGGCCAGGCCCATCGGGGACTCGGTAAGCGTGCCGTCGGGTCCGGCGAGCCTGATCCGGACCCAGGAGGCATCAAGACCATAGCGGACCGCCTCTGTCAGCCGGCTGAGCAGTGCGCCTGGATCCACCGCCTGGTCCAACTGGCGGCCGAGCTGGCTGAGAAGCGTCAGCTGCCGGTCCCGGTCGCCGAAGACGGCGCGGTGGATCCAGTCCCGCAGCCATCCCCGCAGCGGCAAAAGGCAGACGGCGAAAATCGTGGTGAGCAGGATGGCACCAATCACCGTCAGGCTTTCGGCCAAGAGCACTGCCGGCGTGGCGGTACCGATTCCGTACAGGACCGTGATGAGCAGGTCGGATGAGCGGGCGGTAAGCCGCCCCCTGTCGCCCGGGGCGATATCGAAGGCTCCGTAGCGGAGGATGCCGTGGATTGCGGCGAGGGGAATAGCAATCAGGGAGGCGAATACGGCCACCGCGGCCGCATTGACCCAAAGTGGCGGCGCGATCGTCCACAGGACAAAGGCGGCCAGTGACGCCGTGACCACCCACGTCACTACCCGCATCCGCGCACGGACCGCGGGCTCGCCGAAGAGCGCCCTGAAGTAGAGCACGCTAAGCCCGAGCACGACGCTCGGCCAAGGCTGGTAGATGAGGAAATCCACCGCAGGAGCGGCCCACTCCAGCCCGGGCACGACGAACGGGTTTGGAATTACCTGGTTACTAAGGCCGGCGTAGGCAGGTGTCACAACATGCGGGGTGGTCAACAGGGTCAGCGGCCCCACGAGCACCGGCACCCAAAGGAACCCGACAGCGATCCGCTGCCAGCGCCGCTCCGCCGTCCCGGTCGGATACGTGGCGAACATGACCAGGAAAGCCGCAGCAGATACCTTGTCCGCGGTCAGTCCGATCGTGTTGAAAAGCGGAAACCACTGATGCTGGATCAGCTCGGCATTCCGCTGGATGAATGTCTCATACGCCGACCCGACTCCCATTGCCGTAGCTGAAAGGGCAATGAACACTGCAGACCGGGACGATGACACCGTCAGCAGCCAGATGCCGAAAACAAAGGTAGGGAGCACCCCAAGCAACGGCCACGCAAGGGCATGATCCGCCGTCGAATCAACAAATCCCCGGACGATGACGACGTAGATGAGCGCCGCGGACCCGATTGGAGCCAGCGTGGCGAGCAATACCCATCGCCGGAGCACAATCCCATGATCCGCCTCCTTCGCAGTTCCCGGGAGGGGGTTGCCTCCGCCCCTCCCCCGTGGCTGGCTTCCATCCACCCTGCGGCCACCCGCGTTCCACCGCCCCTTCATCGGCCACTAGCGTCTGGATCAGAACGGATGCTCCAGATAACGTCCGGACAACCCCAGAGGAGGACATCATGCGCAGGATCTACTCGGCCTTGGCCTGGATCATTGCAGGCGGTGTCGCGGTGCAGGCAGCTTCGATTGCCTTCGGCCTCGGCGGCATGGCGCGCTACATCCAGGACGGCGGCGTCATCGACAAGGCCCTCGTCGAGAGCCGCGAGGCGACGTTCACAGGTGACCTCGGCTTCCCCATCCACGGCATTGTGGGCGGGATGGTCATACCACTGGCCGCCGTCGCGCTTCTCATCGTGGCGTTCTTCGTGCGGATTCGTGGTGCACGCCGGTGGGCGGCCATCGTGCTCGGCGTGGTGGCGCTTCAGATCACCCTCGGGTACTCCATCAGCGATATGCCGTACCTCGGCCTGGTTCACGGCGCGAACGCATTGGCGGTGCTGCTGACCGCAGTCTACGCAGGGATGCTCGGCAGCCGGAAGCGCACATCGGGAACAACAGAACAAGCTTCCTCCGATGCCGTCGCAACCTGACCTCATCAGGCGTGTCGCCGCCGGATTCGCTTTGACGGCTGTACTTGGCCTCGGAGCGCTGGCGTGGAGCTCAACGCTCATGGGTGAGTACTCGGTCATGGACATGGGCGGCGGCCAGGCGGCCCACGCGCACGGCGCCGCGGGCGCCGTCAGCGTGGCGGCGCTTATCCCGGATCCGCTCCGGACCCCGGACGTCAGCGTAGTACTCGTCGCCCGGCAGGAGACCGTTGAGGTTCCGGGCGGGCGCCCGGTGGAGGGTTACACGGTGAACGGTACCTCCCCCGGGCCCACCCTCCGCGTGCGGCAGGGCGATCTTGTGGAGGCGGTGTTCGTGAACGAGTCCGTGGCGGCGGGGGCCACCCTGCACTGGCACGGACTCGATGTACCAAATGCGGCCGACGGGGTTGCCGGCATTACCCAGGATGCAGTTCCTGCCGGTGGCCGGTACGTCTACCGGTTCATTGCCGCCGACGCCGGCACCTACTGGTACCACTCACACCAGGTATCGCATGAGCAGGTGGAGCGCGGGCTGTTGGGCGCCATAATCGTTGACCCCGTCCCGCAGGCTGAGGACAGCAGCACCGACTTTGTGGCGCTGCTGCACGTCTATGGCGGCCAGCACACTCTCAACGGACGGCTGCAGGACCACCATGTGCCGGCTTCCACGGGTTCGCTGGTCCGGGTCCGCGTCATCAACACCAACCAGGGCACAGCGGCGGTATGGTCCGCCGGTCCGTTCACGGTGGTTGCAACCGACGGGCACGACGTGAACAGCCCGTCCCGCATTGATGGCCAAAAGGTTCTAATACCGGCGGGCGGGCGCGTTGACATCACCGTTGAGGCTCCCGCACAGGGCACGGCGAGTGTGCACGTCGGCGGCGCCCGCAGCATCCTGATTGGTGCCCCGGTCCCCGCGGACGTCCGGGACGCACGGCCTGCCCGGCAGCCGGACCAGGTCCTCGACTTGCTGGCGTACGGTGCGCGGGCCCCGTCAGGCTTCGACCCGGCGCTGCCGGACCGGACGTTTGACTATGCCATCGGGCGCCGCTTCGGTGTCATCGACGGCCGGCCCGGCAACTTCTGGACGGTCAACGGCCAGCTGTTCCCGGACGTGCCGATGTTCGTGGTCCGCGAGGGAGACGTGGTGCAGATGCGCATCCGGAATGACTCCGGAGAAGTGCACCCCATGCACCTGCACGGACACCACGTCCTGGTGCTCTCCCGGAACGGTATACCGGCGTCGGGAAGCCCGTGGTGGGTCGACTCGCTCGACGTCCATCCGGGCGAGTCGTACGTGGTCGCCTTCGTGGCGGACAATCCGGGCATCTGGAGCGACCACTGCCACACTCTGCCCCATGCCGTGGACGGCCTCGTCGCGCACCTGATGTATGAGGGGGTCTCCACTCCGTTCACGATCGACGGCGCGGCCGGCAACCAGCCCGAATAGTGGGCGTTATCCCTGACCAGTCATTCGTAACCACGCCGGGCGGCGTATACCGCCGCCTCGGCCCGGTTGCGCAGTCCCAGTTTCTCCAGCACGCTGCTGACATGGTGGGCGGCGGTCTTGCGGCTTATGAACAACCGGCCGGCAATCTCCTGGTTCGAGTATCCCTGGACCAGCAGTCCCAGGATTTCCTGCTCCCGCCGGGTGAGGAGCCCTGACCCGCGGGGTACAGACCGGCCGGTGGCGCCCCAGGACCGGAGCAGCGCCGCGGCCACGTCCGCGTGGTGGGATGCGCCCAGCCGGTCCAGTACGGACATGGCCGCCCTCGCCTCGGCGATGGCCAGCGAGGACTGGCCGTCGCTGGCCAGGACCTGGGCAAGTTCCAGCCGTGTCCGCGCGGCCTCGAGCGGAAGGTCCAGGATCCCGAACCAGCGGAGGGCGTCTTCGAAGCATCCCCTGGCTGGCTCAAGGCTTCCCGCCGCCGCCGCCACCCGGCCCCTAGCCAGGGCGGAGTGCGCGGACAGTAGTCGGACTTCCCCGGTGCCGCCATCAAGATCACTCAACTGCCGGGCAACAGCGGCCGCTGCGGCGGCATCGCCCGCAGCCAGGTGCGCCTCGACCAGCAGGCCGCGAGCACCCGCCGTTTCCAGCGGTGAGCGCTGCCCGCCGGTGTGCAGCGGTGGAACGGCGGCGCCGTCGTCGTTGCCGCGCAGCCACCGTTCGGCCAGAGCCACGGCCGACGCCGGCTCGTTGGCGGCCAGGGCCAGGCCTGCCGCCGCGAGGCTGGTTTCCACGGGGGCCCCGATACTGTCGATGAGGGCCCTGGCTTCATCAAAGTGCCCCTGCCGGAGCCGGAGCTCGGACAGGCCAGCTATAGTCCGGTGGTACATGCCGGGGAAGACATCCCTGGTGGCGTCTGCAGCCCGGCGCAATTCGTCCTCCGCCTCGGCCCAGTGCCCGGTCAGCAGGAGGACCTGCCCGTGAACCATGCGGCACTGGGCGTACAGGTAGGGACAGCCGTAGGACTTCATCCAGTCGTCGGCGGCCTGGGACCATTGGGTGGCGCGCCCCAGATCGCCCAGGAGCTCACATACCGACAGCATCGAGCAGCTGGCCATGATCACTGTGTAGAGCGTGGTGCCGTCGCCGCCGAGCGCGCTTGCCATGGCCTCGTCCACGCACCGCAGGCCCGCCTGCACCTCACCGTCTTTGACCAGGATCACCCCGCGTTCCGCCAGGGCACAAATTGCAAGGTCCGCGTCGCCGAGCTCCCGGGATGCCGCCAACGCACGCTCCACCAGGTCCCGGCAGTGCCGGGTCTCGGTGGAGAGCAGCGCTGCGCAATAGTCCAGCCAGGCCAGAGTTTGCCCGTCGTCGGGTCCGGCCAAGCTTTCGGCGCGGGCCAGCCAGCCCCGCGCCGCGGCCTCGTTGCCCAGGGACATGCCATAGACCAGGCACAGCCAGATGGCAGAATCGATCGCGTCGGGTACGTTTCCGGCCCGCCGGCTCGCGGCGTACGCGCGCTCACGGCAGTGGACGCTGCCGCTGGCGTCGCCGAGGAAGAAGAGGGAGTCGCCCAGCCCGGCCAGGGCCTCCGCCGACCCCGATTCCGCCAGCGCTTCCTCGAATGCCGTACGCGCCTCGGCCCACCGCCCCGCTTCCAGTGCAGCGTGGCCCCTCGCTGTCAATTCCTCCAGCACCACGCTTAATTACAGCACTCCACCGATGGGTTCCCTAGGGGATTCATCGGCCGCTGCGTAGCCTGGCAGTCGGACCCGCGCGACCGGTTCAAAAATGGGTCAGTTGCCCGATCCGTCCGGTTCGGCGCCCCGGCAATCTGGAGGTGTCCGGGGATCGGACAGCACACCTCTTTAAGGAGCCAGCAATGAGTATTGAAGCATTTGCCAAGGCAGTGGAGATCATCAACACCCATGACGCGAAGAGCTTTGCCGCCACGTACGCCGCGGATGCGGTGGTCCACGACCCGCTCTACCCGCAGCCCCTGAAAGGACGGGACGCCGTGGAGCAGGACATGGTGGAGCTCCTGCGGGCGTTCCCCGACATGCGGTTCTCCACCGGCGCCCTGCTCCAGGACGGCGACACTGTCGCTGCGGAATTCACGCTGCGGGGAACGCACCAGGGTCCGCTGGCATCACCTGACGGGGAGATTGCCGCCACCGGCCGGTCCATCGAGAACCACGGCGCCGTCTTCTCCAGGTTCGATGCGGACGGGAAAGTCACAGAGGAACGCCGCTACTACGATGCCGCCGGCCTGCTGGGCCAGCTGGTACCGGCAGCGGAGGAGTAGGCGTCACAGCCCCAGCCGGGCCACGGCCTCCTCGCGCATCTCCACCTTCCGGATCTTCCCGGAGACCGTCATGGGGAAGCTGTCCCGGAGCTCCACGTAGCGCGGGATCTTGTAGTGCGCCAGCTGCCCGCGGCAGAACTCTGCAATGGCGGCGGCGTCGAGCGGTTCGGCGCCGGGCTTGAGGATGACGCAGGCCATGAGTTCCTCGCCGTACTTGTCGTCCGGCACCCCGATCACCTGCACGTCCTGGATGGAAGGGTGGGTGTAGAGGAACTCCTCGATCTCGCGGGGGTAGATGTTCTCGCCGCCCCGGACCACCATGTCCTTGATCCGGCCTTCGATGACCACGTACCCGTCGTCGTCCATCCGGGCAAGGTCGCCGGTGTGCAGCCAGCCGTCGGGGTCGATGGCCTCGGCGGTCTTCTCCGGCTGGTTCCAGTACCCGGCCATCACGGCGTAGCCGCGCGTGCACAGCTCCCCGATCTGCCCGCGCTCCAAGGCCTCGCCCGTGGCGGGGTCCACGATCTGGCTTTCCAGCCGGGGCATGGTCCGGCCCACCGTCTCGGTCCGGTGCTGCAGGGTGTCCCCCTGCCGGGTCATGGTCGAGACCGGCGAGGTCTCGGTCATGCCGTAGCAGATGGCCACGTCCTTCATATTCATCTCCGAGATGACCCTGTTCATCACCTCGACGGGACACGGCGAGCCCGCCATCACACCGGTGCGGAGCGTGGAGAGGTCGTACGTGGCAAAGTCCGGCATGGCAAGCTCGGCAATGAACATGGTGGGGACCCCGTACAAGGACGTCCCGCCGAAATCCTGCACGGCTTCCAGTGTGGCCGCTGGTGAGAACCCGCGGCCCGGAATGATGGTGGCCGAACCGTGGCTCAGCGCGTTCAGGTTCCCGATGACCATGCCGAAGCAGTGGTAGAACGGCACCGGAATTACCACACGGTCGTGCTCGGTGTACCCCAGCAGTTCCCCGATGGCATATCCGTTGTTCAGGATGTTGTGGTGCGTCAGTGTGGCACCCTTGGGGAAGCCGGTGGTGCCGGACGTGTACTGCAGGTTGATGGGGTCGTGCGGGCTGAGTTCCGCCATCCGGGCTTTCAAGGCGGAATGCCCGACGGCGTCCGCCCCCTTGAGCAGTTCGGCGTACGTCAGCTCCGCGTCCCCCAGCGGGGCCACACCGCCGTCGGGCCCCTCGCCGCCGGGCGCGGGAAGAAACACGAGTTCGCGCAGGTCCGGGCATCCGGCGAGCGCCCGCCTTGCCATGCCCACGTAGTCGCTGTTCCGGTCCGACGGGGCCGCCACCAGCATCCGCATGCCGTTCTGCTTCACCGCGAATTCCAGTTCCTGGCTGCGGTAGGCCGGATTGACGTTGACCAGGATGGCGCCCACCTTGGCGGTGGCGTACTGCAGCAGCGTCCACTCGGCGCAATTGGGGCTCCAGATCCCCACCCGCTCCCCCTTGCCGACGCCCAGGGCGAGGAGCCCCCGGGCCAGCCGGTCGACGTCGTCGTTCATCTTGGTGTAGCTCCACCGCCGGGCATCGGCCCCCGGAACCGGCCCCGCTTCGATCAGCGCGTCATGGAACGGGAACCTTGCCACCACCCGCTCGAAGTTCCCGCCGATAGTCTCCTCGAGCAGCGGAACGTCAGTGTCCCCGGCTGTATAAGCACGCATGGTGGCACGCTACCAACAGGTGAGGGGCAAATGAAGCACCCCCGCCCTGCGCAACAGAACGGGAGCCGGTGCCGTGGGCCGGTATTGTGACATCCATGAGTGCACCGATTGACCTGCAGGCAACGTTCATCCCCAACGAGGGCGAATTCTTCCGCGTGAAGCTCGCCCTGGAAATCGCCATCGACGAGGTGGTGAACGAGCCGGGCTGCATCCGCTATGAACTGACGGAAGCCACCGAGGAAAGGCTGGTCCTGACCGAGCAGTGGGCCTCCGAGGATGACCTGGACAAGCATTCCAAGGGCATTGCCGTGCAGGACCTGAACGAGTCACTGAGCGCACTGCTCGCGGAACCCGTCAAGGTGGAGCGCATCTAGCGCAGCCTTTAACGTGAAAGCGGGACCCCTCCTGTGAAGAGGTCCCACTTCCCGTTAAGAAGACTTAGATGTCCGGGATCTGGGAGCCGTCCTGGGGTCCCGCCGGCTTGCTGGCAGCCGCGGCTTCTTCCCGCTGGCGTGCCACGTGGGCATGGACTTCCTCCATGTCCAAGGCCTTCACGGCGTCCACCACCTGTTCGAGCTGCTGGGCGTTCAGGGCGCCAGGCTGCGAGAACACCAGCACCTTTTCACGGAAGGCCATCAGGGTGGGGATGGACGTGATGCCTGCCTCCGCAGCTAGCTGCTGCTCGGTCTCCGTGTCCACCTTGGTGAAGAGGACATCCGGGTGCTTCTCGGACACAGCCGAGTACGTGGGGCCAAACTGCTTGCAGGGCCCGCACCATTCAGCCCAGAAATCGACCAGGACAATATCGTTGCCCTCGATGGTTGACGCGAACTGTTCACCTGTGATGTCAAGGGTAGCCATGCGTCCACGCTACGCGGGATGGCTGCCGATGTCGCGGCCACAGGGCGCTTGTTCGCTCCCCGCGTCATCGGGAATAACCCGGAGGGAGCCATATTCACGCGGCATCCGCACATACCTGCAGGTCAGGCGCTGGTCTTCCAAAGGTGCGGGGCCGGGGTACGGCTCCCGGGCAAGGCGCTCGAGGCGCGCCACTCGTGGATCCACTCGGGCAGGACCAGGTCGGCCGGGGGCGCGCCGAACTCGCGCAGGATCTCCTCCAGTCCCGTCGGGCCGGCTTTGGTGACCAGGCGGGTGGCGATGTAGGCGCGTGCGTAAATTTCGCCGTCGGCCACCATCCGCTGCTCAAAGTAGATGGCCTTCGCATCCAGCCCGATAATGCGCGTCTCAATGGTGTACTGCTGCCACAGCTGGAGCGATTTGCGGAACGAGATGGTCTCGGCGGCCACTACCGGGCTCCAGCCGCGGCGGCGCATCCGCTTCCACACACCGCTGCGCACCATCAGGTCGAACCGGCCCAGATCCATCAGGGACAGGTACATGCCGTTGTTAACGTGCATGGCGATATCGATGTCCGTGGGCAGCACGCGCAGGGGCAGCGAGGCACCGTCCCAGACCGTGAGAGGCTGGCGGCGGGCGGACGTGAACAGCAGGAGGAGGGTTCTGAGGAGCAGATGCATCCCCTTATGCTACCGGTCGGTAACATGTGGCAGGCCCTCCCGGCGCCAGCCCGCGTAGGATTTCGTCCATGACCCAACAACGCTACCGGGACCTGGCGGAGTGGCCGCTAATGGCAACCGCGCTCCTCTTCCTGGCGGCGTACACCTGGCAGGTCATCGGCCGCGTTGAGGGCAGCGGAGCCATCTGGCTGGAAGCCACCATGTGGGCCACCTGGGGCATCTTCGCCCTTGACTACGTGGCCAACCTCTGGCTTGCCAGGGACCGGTGGAACTGGTTCATCCGCAACCTGCACGAGCTCCTCATCGTGGCCCTGCCGTTCTTCCGGCCGTTGCGCCTGCTCCGGCTGGTGACGCTGCTGTCCGTCCTGCACCGCACCGTGGGCGAGACCCTGCGGGGCCGCGTGGTGACATACGTGGCGGGTTCTGCAGCCCTGCTCGTTTTTGTCGGCGCCCTCGCCGTCCTGGATGTGGAGCAGACGGCGCCGGACGCCAAAATCGTCACTTTCGGCGATGCGCTCTGGTGGGCAATTACCACCATCACCACGGTGGGCTACGGGGACATGTACCCGGTGACTCCCATCGGCCGGATGGTGGCCGCGGCACTCATGATGAGCGGCATCGCCGTCCTGGGCGTAGTCACGGCGTCCATCGCGTCCTGGCTGGTGCAGCGGGTGGAGGACACCGCCGAAACGGTGGCCGATGCCGTGGAGGAGCCGGTGCGGGCGGAAGTGGCGGAGCTTGTGTCCGAGATCGCTTCGCTCCGGCGCGAGATCGCGGAACTCAAGGAGCACCGCACGCTGTAGCTGTAGGCGTGTTTCGGAAGCAAGTATCGGGCGCGTGACGCGTGAGTAGCAGGTCCGGCGCCACCAAGTACCGCCTCAAAAAACTCAGGTAATTCCTACTGGTGCCGCGCCCTGTGCTTGCTTCCTAGACTCGGGATTCCTAGGACCCAACACGCACCGGCGGGTCCCCCGGGGTTTGCTTCCCGGGGTATCCGTTTCGTCGCGGAGCCTCCGTATTTCTGGGTATGCGGATGCCTCCATCCCGCGCTGCCTGCGCACCCCGGCACCAGCCGGAGCCACCGGCGCGCTGCATCTCGATCCGTCCCCGTTTGCCGCATTCCTGCGTCTGCGCGGGGGCCGACCCCGGATGGGCCACCCATGAACCAGCCATACCTCAACACCTCCGAAGCTGAGAGCAGAAGCTTCGCCACCGATGAACCCCGCAACGGCCTCACCACCGGCCGCCCCGCCATCAGCAACAGGCTGTGGGCAGGGATGGCCACCGCCGCCGTCGTGGCAGCGGTAGGCGTGGGAGCCCTGGCGGCCCCGTCCTCCTCCCTGGGCCAAGGTACGACGGCGGCCGGCGGGGTTGCCGGCGCCGCGGCACCTGCCGAAGGCGCTGTCCCGCCCGTGGACACGGCGGCAAATCAAGCTTCCTCCGGGCAGGAGCCCGGTGCTGCCGCCCCGGCAGAGGCAGCAGCGGCAGCCGAAGCACCCGCAGCCGAAGCACCCGCAGTCGAAGCGCCCGCACCAGCAGAGCCGGCGCCCGCGGACCCTGCACCGCCACCCCCTGCGGAAGCTGCGCCTGCCGCGGCCGGAGACCCGAACCTTTACACAGTGGTTCCGGGCGACACGGTGGGCGGCATCGCCGGCAGGCATGGGGTGGACATGAATGCCATGCTTGCCGCGAACGGCCTGAGTCCGTACAGCATCATCGTTCCCGGCCAGACGCTCGTCCTGACCGGCCCGCCGGCAGCAGCTCCTGCCGCGCCCGTTTCCTCCCCGGCTGCGGCGCCGGCTCCTGCTCCCGCACCGGCAGCGGCGCCGGCTCCTGCTCCCGCACCGGCAGCGGCACCGCCCGTACGCACCATTTATGTTGCCGGTGCTGGCGGGCAATCGATGGTGGACGCCTGCATCGGCCCCATCCACTACACCCCGAATGACGGCTACTCGCTGTTCATCACCGAACACGATTACTGCGGGGGCTGGGCACGCTTCTCGGGGATCGGCGTAGGAGAAACTGTGAGCATCCCCGGTTACGGCACCTACACGGTGACGGCCCGGGGCCAGGTTCCCAACCCGGGCACCACCAACGACGTGCTGAATGTATTCGGCGGGTTCCCCCGCGCCATACTGCAGACCTGCATCCCGGGTACCAGCCAGATGCTCCTGATTGCGCTGAACTGATTTTTCGGATTTCACAAGCTTGTCCGCGGGTCCGGACCTACAAGGACGGAATCCGCGGACAAGGCCAGGTTGCAGCAGGGTACCTGCGCTACACCCGATGGCGCTCCGAGATGTGCTCCACCAGTTCGCCCACGCGCTGCTCGGAGTAGTTGCGGGCAATGTCGCCCTGGCTGATGATGCCTACCAGCTTGTGGTCGGCGATCACGGGGAGCCGCCGGACCTGATGCCGCTCCATCATTTCGATGGCTTCGTCAACATTTGCGTCGGCATCAACCCAGTGGGGCTTGCCGGTTGCGAGGTCCCGGGCCATCACGTCGCTGGGGTTGCGGCCGGCGGCAACGCACTTGAGGACGATGTCGCGGTCGGTAATCATGCCCTTCAACTTTCCGTCGTCACCGCAAATGGGCAACGATCCGCAGTCGAGGTCCATCATCATCCGGGCTGCGTCCACCAGGGACTGGTTTTCCTTGATACACCGTGCGTCCGTGGTCATGAATTCACGTACAGCACTCATTGAATCCTCCTTCATCGATGGATGTATCGACGCAGGGCATCGGGGCACGTGCGCCGATATCGCCAGCCTACGCCGCCCCCGGCGCAGTGTCGACGGCGGATTTCCGCTTCTGCGGAGGCCCCAGTTCTCCCCCTCAGATGGTCAGCTCCCCCTGCAATAACAGGGGGAAAAGACCAGTGCGCGGGGAGCAGCCGGGCGGGAATTCCAGGCACGAAAAAGCCTCCGGAACCGTGTGGTTCCGGAGGCTTTCCTTGGGTGGCAGATGAGGGATTCGAACCCCCGTAGGCGTTGCCAGCTGATTTACAGTCAGCCCCCTTTGGCCGCTCGGGTAATCTGCCGAACTTCATAAGAAGACCCGGGCTGCAGTCTACAGAACGTCCGTTTCCGGGCCGTTCCGCTTCCAGTAACCGCGGGCAAGACAACTTTACAGAACTTCCGCCAAAGAATCGAATCGGGCCCCGGCCGGGCAGAAAAACCCTGGATCCTGCGGATGTTCGAAGCCCATCACGCCTCGCCCAGGATCCTCCCGGCAAGCTTCGCCTCGAATTTCACGGCCTGCTCCTCGGTGATCTGGTTCAGCTGCACAGCCCGCTGCAGATCCTCGCGGACGCCTTCCATCCGGGAGGACGCGTCCGCCACCGGACTGAAGATGATGGACGCAGCTACTGCCGCCGCCGCCACGGAGGTTGCTGCCGTCGCCACTGCCCCGGCCGCGGCTGTGGTGGTTTTCGTGACGTACTTGGCGGCTTTGCGGTGCATTGTGTTTTCCCTTCGAGCAACGATCCAACACGTACAACCCTTTCCGGCGCTCCTTCGTTCCCTCCGTGCGTCCGCTGAGAGGGAACTGTGAATCCCTCCACGCACCCGGCCGGGTATCCGTATTAGGCTTGAACGCAGTGATCCAGGCCCTGTCCGTGCACAGGGCTCCCACCCCCAGAAGGAGAGTCATGGCAGGCGAGTCAACGTTCGACGTCGTAAGCAAGGTGGACAAGCAGGAAGTGGCCAACGCACTCAACCAGGCCCAGAAGGAACTGGCGCAGCGCTACGACTTCAAGGGCGTCGGCGCCGAGGTGGATTTCAGCGGCGAGAAGATCCTGATGAAGGCCAACTCCGAGGAACGCGTCCTCGCCGTGCTGGACGTGCTTCAGTCCAAGCTGATCCGCCGCGGTATTTCGCTGAAGTCGCTGGACACGGGCGAGCCCTACGCGTCTGGCAAGGAATTCCGCCTGGAGGCCTCCATCAAGGAAGGCATCGCCCAGGACCTGGCGAAGAAGATCAACAAGCTCATCCGGGACGAAGCCCCCAAGTCGGTCAAGTCCCAGATCCAGGGCGATGAGCTGCGCGTTTCGTCCAAGTCCCGCGATGACCTGCAGGCAACGATGGCGCTGCTGAAGGACTTCGACGAAGCCGACCTGCAGTTTGTGAACTTCCGCAGCTAGCCATCAGTTTCAAGGCGCAAGATCCTGCCGCCGGCAATAGACGCCGGCGCTGCCTGATACGGGTAGCGCCCGCGTTTTTTCGTGTCGCGTTTGGTTTTCTGCGTCGCCGGACAAGGATGCCATGTGGCGGAAAGTACGACGCCGGCGCGCCAGTTTGGCGGCAGGCCCCAGGTCAGCGCCTGCCCGCCATCCGCTCCAGCCGGGCAATCCGGTCGCGCATGGGCGGGTGCGTTGCGAACAGCCTGGTGATCGCCCCGCCGCGGAAGGGGTTGGCGATCATCAGGTGCGATGCATTGACCAGCCGCTGGTCCTGGGGCAGCGGTGCGATACTGACGCCGCGCTCTATCTTGGCCAGGGCGGAGGCGAGCGCCAGCGGATCGCCGGTCAGCTGCGAACCGTCCTCGTCGGCGTCGTACTCCCTGGTCCGGGAGATGGCCATTTGGATCAGCGACGCCGCGAAAGGGGCCAGGAGGGCCATGGCCAGCACGGCCAGGGGGTTGGCGTTGCGACGGTCGCCACCGAAGAACAGCAGCATCTGCCCCACTGACGTGATGACGCCCGCGACGGCGGCCGCAACAGATGAGGTGAGGATGTCGCGGTTGTAGACGTGCATGAGTTCGTGGCCCAGGACGGCCCGGAGTTCGCGTGCGTCGAGGAGCTGCAGGATCCCCTCCGTGCAGCAGACGGCGGCGTTCCGGGGATTGCGGCCGGTGGCGAAGGCGTTGGGGTTCATAGTGGGTGAGATGTAGATACGCGGCATGGGCTGGTTGGCACGGACGGACAGCTCACGGACCATCCGGTGGAGCTGCGGGGCCTGTGCCTCGCTCACGGGATACGCCTGCATGGACCGGATGGCGATCTTGTCGCTGTTCCAGTAGCCGTAGGCCGTGGTGCAGACGCCCACCAGCGCCATGATCCAGATGGGCGCCGAGCTGCGCGTGCCTGCCCCGATCAAGGCTCCAAGGCCTAGCAGCACGGCCCAGAGGACGCCAAACAGCGCTGCGGTCTTCAGCCCGTTGTAATGCTTGTGCACGTCCGCTCCCTTCCTCCATGGGTCGATGACAGCCGCCGGCAGCCGGGCCGGCCCCCAGGCAAAATCCTAGCCCCGGCGTCTCCCGCGGTGGCCGCCGGCAACCGACTTGAAGAAGTTAGCCAACCCTTATTGTGAGAAATTCATAATAGGTGTTTCAATGGAGCCATGACGGAGCACTCTGGGGGCCACGAGGACTGGGCTGGAGCCCTGCGCGCCCACGGCCGCAGGGTGACCAAGCAGCGGCTGGCCGTGCTGGCCGCCGTCGAACGCCACCCCCACTCCCCCGCCGAAAGCATCCTTGCCGCTGCCCGTGCCGAGCTCCCCGAACTGACCGCGCAGTCCGTGTACGTGGTCCTGGGGGACTTGACGGACCTGCACATGCTGCGCCGCTTCGAACCCCCACACTCACCGGCTCTTTACGAAACCCGGGTGGGCGACAACCACCACCACGCCATCTGCATCAGCTGCGGACGCGTCGAGGACGTGGACTGCGCCGTAGGCCACGCACCGTGCCTGACGCCCCACTGGGATGAGAACACCAGGCCGATGACCATCCAGATCGCAGACGTCATGTACCAGGGCATCTGCCAGGACTGCCAGCAGTCCCAACAACTTCCCTCCAATCGTCCCTCCCAAGAAAAACAGAAATAGGAGAACAATGACTGTCATTTCGACAACCCAGTCAGGTGCCCCCGTTACGTCCGATGCGCACTCCAAGTCGGTTGGTGCCGATGGCGCCATCATCCTGACTGACCACTACCTGGTGGAAAAGCTCGCCCAGTTCAACCGGGAACGGGTGCCGGAGCGCGTTGTGCACGCCAAGGGCGGCGGTGCATTCGGCACGTTCAAGACCACCGAGGATGTCTCAAAGTACACCAAGGCCGCGTTCCTGCAGCCCGGCGTCGAAACCGAGATGCTGATCCGCTTCTCCTCCGTCGCCGGCGAGAACGGCTCCCCCGACACCTGGCGCGACCCCCGCGGTTTCGCCGTGAAGTTCTACACCTCCGAGGGCAACTACGACCTCGTTGGCAACAACACCCCGGTGTTCTTCATCCGCGACGGCATCAAGTTCCCGGACTTCATCCACTCCCAGAAGCGCCTTCCGGGCACGCACCTGCGCGACGCCGACATGCAGTGGGACTTCTGGACCCTGTCCCCCGAGTCCGCCCACCAGGTCACCTGGCTGATGGGTGACCGCGGCCTGCCCGCCTCCTGGCGTGAAATGCAGGGCTACGGCTCGCACACCTACCAGTGGATCAACGCCGCGGGCGAGCGGTTCTGGGTCAAGTACCACTTCCACTCCAACCAGGGCGTGAAGAACATGACGTCCGAGCAGGCCGAGGCCCTGGCCGGCTCCGACGCCGACTTCTACATCCGCGACCTGTCCGAGAACATCGAAGCCGGCAACCTGCCCTCCTGGGACCTGCATGTCCAGGTCATGCCCTACGAGGACGCCAAGACCTACCGCTTCAACCCGTTCGACCTGACCAAGGTCTGGCCGCACGCCGACTACCCGCTGATCAAGGTGGGCACCATGGAACTGAACCGGAACCCGGAGAACTACTTCGCACAGATCGAGCAGGCCACCTTCGCGCCGTCGAACTTCGTGCCGGGCATCGCTGCTTCCCCGGACAAGATGCTGCAGGCCCGCATCTTCTCCTACGCGGACGCACACCGCTACCGTGTGGGCACTAACCACGCCCAGATCCCGGTGAACCAGCCCAAGAGCCAGGTCAACAACTACAGCCAGGACGGCGCCGGACGCTACCTGTTCAACGCCCCGTCCGTTCCTGTCTACGCCCCGAACACCTTCGGTGGCCCGGCCGCGCTTGAGCCGCAGAACCCGGCCGGCGGCTGGGAGAACGACGGCGAGCTGACCCTTGCCGCGCATTCCCTCCACGCCGAGGACAGCGACTTCGTCCAGGCCGGCACCCTGTACCGCGAGGTTTACGACGAAGCCGCCAAGGCCCGCTTCCTCGACACCATCACCGGTGCCGTGGGCGGCGTCAAGCGCTCAGACATCAAGGAACGCGCCATCCAGTACTGGACCAACGTTGACGCCGAACTCGGCGCCAAGCTGCGCGCCAACCTCGGTGCAGCACCCCTCTCCGACGCAGAAGCAGCCAACAAGATCGGCTGATTCTCCGCTCGCTGAGCATTGAAACCACCCCGTCGCGGATGTTCGTGGCGGGGTGGTTTTTTGTGCTATCCACATAGCCAAAGGGTTTTATGGCCGCCGCCGGAAGCGGTCCCTAGGATCGCTGTATGACAAGTTTCCAGGGCATCCCGGCCGGCGCTTTCGGGTTCTATGCGGAGCTGCAGGACAACAACAACCGGGAGTGGTGGCTGGAGCACAAAGGCAGCTACCAGTCGCTGGTACGGGATCCGCTCACCTCCCTCCTGGCTGAGCTGGAACCCCGGTTCGGGCCGGGACGCATTTTCCGTCCCAACCGGGACATCCGGTTTTCACTGGACAAGTCCCCCTACAAGACAGCCCAAGGCGCGTTTGCCTCGGTGCAGGAAGGCGTGGGCTACTACCTCCAGATCAGCGCCGAGGGCCTGCTGGTGGGCGGTGGCTACCACTCCCATTCCCCCGCCCAGCTGGTCCGGTACCGGAACGCGGTGGACGCCTCCGGCACGGGAGAGTCCCTGCAGCGCATTACGGGTGCGGTGGCAGCCGCAGGTTTTTCGGTGGAGGGAGAGAAACTGAAGACGGTGCCCCGCGGCTACGACCGAAACCATCCGCGGGCCGAACTCCTGAAGCATAAATCACTCGCGGCCAGTATGGATCTCGGCCAGCCTGGCTGGCTGGACAGCCCTGCTGCCGTCAGGGAAATTTCCGGCCTGTGGGATGAGCTGCGTCCGCTGGTGGATTGGGTGGGCCGCTATGCGGCCCCGTGACACCCCGCAGTTGTTCCGGGTACTCTTCCCGCTTGCACTTGACGGGTGGTTCACGCCTCGTGGACGGCCGCGAGGCGGGTTTCAAGGTTGTTGAAGAAGACCGAGAGCATCAGTTCGAAAGCCTTGGTGGCCGCCTCCGGCTCGTTCATGACCACGAAGTCGAACTGCAGTCCGTAGAAGGTTGACGTGAACAGCCGGGCATCGGTGTCGGCGTACTCCTCAGGGATACCCTGCACCATCAGCCAGTCACGGGTCTTGTGGTGGAGCATCCGGAAGTGCTCCTGCGACGTTCCCCTGGGCTCTGCAGCCACGATGTCCTGGGCCGTGGCCTCGAATTCAAGCCGGGTCAGGTGGCGGTTCCGCTGGGCCATGGTCCACTGCCAGGAATCAAGCAGGAATTCCCGCCATGCTGCGCGGTCGATGTCGCGGACGTCGGTGTTCCGCATCCGGTCCAGCCGGGACTCAATGGAAACCACGATGTCATTGATCAGCTGGTCCCGGTTTCCGAAGTGGTACACCAGCACATAGGCACTCATGCCCAGCCCCTCCGCGAGGCTACGGAAGGTCAGCTCCGCAAGGGTCTTGTCCATCAGGTAATCGAGGATGGCGCCCAGCAGTTCTGCTTTTCGTTCGGTTCGTGTGGGGCGTGCCATGAATCCATCCTAAGAGCCGGCTCCGTCCCGGGAGCCGGGCATGTGAATGCCCGCCCCGGCCAGGCCCGGGCGGGCATCAGCAGGGCCGTCAGGCCCGGGAGTACTCGTCTTCCTGGTCGGAGTCGCGTACGGCTGCAGCGGCACCGTTGACAGCGGAGTTGGCCTCGCTGAAACGCTCGTTGAGGCGCGAGTGGCGCTGGCCGTAGGCGAAGTAGATGGCCAGGCCGATCGCGAGCCAGATGGCGAAGAAGATCCAGGTCTCTACGGCCAGGTTGGTCATCAGGTAGAGGCACAGCACCGCGGAAAGGATCGGCAGGACCTTGCCGAACGGGACGCGGAAGGCAGGCTTCAGGTCCGGGCGTTTCCTGCGCAGCACGATGATGCCCAGGCTGACCACGACGAAGGCGGACAGTGTGCCGATGTTGATCATTTCCTCGAGCAGGTCCACGTTGGTCAGGCCGGCCACCAGGGCAACCGCGGCGCCGCAGATGATCTGGAGGCGGGCCGGCGTCGCATGTTTCTCGCTGGTCTTGGACAGGGCCCGGGGCAGGAGGCCGTCGCGGCTCATGGCCAGGACCACCCGGGACAGGCCCATCAGCAGCACCATGATCACGGTGGTCAGGCCCACCAGGGAACCGAACGCGATGATCTTAGCGGCGGAGGTGTCTCCCACTGCTTCGAACGCGGTGGTGAGGGTGGGGTTTTCCGCCTCGGCCAGTTGGGTGTAGGACACCATTCCGGTCAGCGCCAGCGAGACAAGGATGTAGAGCAGTGTCACCAGGGCAAGTCCGCCGAAGATGCCGCGCGGCAGGGTCTTCTGCGGGTTCTTCACTTCCTCGGCCGAGGTGGCCACGACGTCGAATCCGATGAAGGCAAAGAACACCAGGGCTGCGCCGGCGAAGATTCCCAGGGTGCCGTACTGTGCCGGGGCTGCGCCCGTGAGGAACCCGAAGAAGGACTGCTTCAGGACGTCAGCGGTACCGGTTCCGCCTGTCGGCTCGGCCGCGGGAATGAACGGAGCGTAGTTCTCGAACTTCACGTAGGTGAAGCCGACTACGATCACGAAGAGGACAACGCCGATCTTGATGAGGGTGAAAATGTTCCCCACCCGTGCGGACAGCTTGGTGCCCAGCACCAGCAGCACCGTGAAGACGGCAACAATGAGGAACGCCCCCCAGTACAGGTCCACGCCGGCCAGTGAGATGGCCGGCGGGATGTCCGCGCCCATGAGGGCGAACACCTTGCTGAGGTAGATGCCCCAGTATTTGGCGATGACCGCCGCGGCGGTGAAGAGTTCCAGGATCAGGTTCCAGCCAATGATCCAGGCGAGGAGTTCGCCCATGGTTGCGTACGTGAAGACGTAGGCGGAGCCGGCTACCGGGATGGCGGTGGCGAACTCGGCGTAGCACATGATCGCAAGGGCGCAGGTGATGGCGGCGACCGCGAAGGACACGGTTACGGCAGGGCCGGAGAAGTTGGCTGCGGCCTTCGCGCCCACCGAGAAGATGCCGGCGCCAACAGCAACGGCGACGCCCATGATCATGAGGTCCCAGGTGCTGAGTGAGCGCTTGAGCTTGCGTCCGGGTTCATCGGCGTCGGCTATTGACTGCTCGATGGATTTAGTCCGGAGAAGGTTCATAGGGGATCACAATCCTGATTTCGGATGGAAACAGACTTATCCACGATAGTGTCCATCCACTGGACGGCCCCAATTGTTCCGAATGGTGAGACGGTACTGTTGCCGAACTTTATTCTGGAAAAGCACTTGGGGCCCTCCAGTTGGAGGGCCCCAAGTGCTTTTGGGCCGAACCGCTCAGGCGGGCCAATCCATCAGGGTGGACCGGATGAGGAAGCGTTTGCCTTCGGGCGCCTCCACCGAGAACCCGCTCCCCCGGCCGTTGACCACATCGACGGTCAGGTGGGTGTGGCTCCAGTAGTTGAACTGCTCCCGGGACATCCAGAACTCCAGCGGCTGCGGGTCCGCACCGCCGGACAGGTCAAACAACCCCAGCAGGACGTCCGAGTCCCCGGTCAGGAAGTCGCCCGCCGGATAGCACATGGGCGAGGACCCGTCGCAGCACCCGCCGGACTGGTGGAACATCAGGGGCCCGTGCCGGAGCCACAGCGAGCGCAGCAGGTCCACCGCTGCCGGCGTGAGCGCCACCCGGGAAAAGTCCTCCCCGGGCAGCGTCACAGCGGCATCGAGCCGCTCCGGAGCCATCAGAACCTCAGGACCACGCGGCCGTCGATCTTGGCGTGCTTCATCTCGTCGAATACCGCGTTGACCTCCGAAAGCTCCCGGACCGAGACGGTGGGGTGGATCTTGCCCTGCGCATAGAAGTCCAGGGCTTCCTCCAGGTCCTGCCGGGTGCCCACTATGGAGCCGCGGACGGTAAGACCCTTAAGCACAATCTCGAAGATCGGAGCCGGAAAGTCTCCCGGCGGCAGGCCGTTGAACACGATGGTGCCGCCCCGGCGTGCCATCCCGATGGCCTGGCCGAAAGCTGACGGGTGCACCGCAGTGACCAGGACTCCATGGCAACCTCCTGTTTCGCGCTGGATTACTTCAGCCGGGTCCTCGTGCAGCGCGTTAACAGTCACTTCCGCCCCGTGTGCCTTGGCGAGTTCCAGCTTGTCATCGGCGATATCGACGGCGGCCACCCGCAGTCCCATCGCGACGGCGTACTGGACGGCAATATGCCCCAGGCCGCCGATGCCAGAGATGGTGACCCATTGACCGGGCTGGGCTTCGGTCATCTTCAGGCCCTTGTAGACGGTGACGCCGGCGCAGAGCACGGGTGCCACTTCGACGGGGTCGGATCCCGCCGGGATGCGGGCGGCGAAGCGCGAGTCCACCAGCATGTATTGGCCGAAGGAGCCGTCCACGCTGTAGCCGCCGTTCTTTTGCGCCTCACACAGGGTTTCCCAGCCGGTACGGCAGTACTGGCAGTCGCCGCAGGCGGATCACAGCCAGGCGTTGCCCACCAGGTCGCCGACGGCGAGGTCGGTGACGCCCTCGCCGAGGGCCACTACTTCGCCGACGCCCTCGTGGCCCGGAACAAAGGGCGGTGCGGGCTTGACCGGCCAGTCACCCTCAGCCGCATGGAGGTCCGTGTGGCAGACGCCCGTGGTGAGCACCTTGACCAGCGCCTCCCCCGGGCCGGGGGTGGGTACTGCGATGTCCTGGACCTGGAGGTCCTGACCGAATTCGTTTACTACTGCTGCTTGCATTGTCGTCGTCATTGGCGAAATCCTTGCGTCGTTGTAGCGGGAGTGGAGCGGTTAGAAGAAGCCGAGCTTGTTCTCGTCGTAGCTGACCAGCAGGTTCTTGGTCTGCTGGTAGTGGTCCAGCATCATGGCGTGGTTCTCGCGCCCGATGCCCGAGGACTTGTAGCCGCCGAACGCGGCACCTGCCGGGTAGGCGTGGTAGTTGTTGACCCATACGCGGCCGGCCTGGATTTCGCGGCCTGCACAAAAGGCGATGTTTCCGTTACGGGACCAGACGCCGGCGCCCAGTCCGTAGAGGGTGTCGTTGGCGATGCCCATGGCGTCGTTGTAGTCGCTGAACTTCGTCACCGAGACCACGGGGCCGAAGATCTCCTCCTGGAAAATCCGCATCCTGTTGTGGCCTTCGAAGACGGTGGGCTGGACGTAGTAGCCCCCGGCGAGGTCGCCGGGCAGTTCGGCACGGCCGCCGCCGGCGAGGACTTTGGCACCTTCCTGCCTGCCGATGTCGATGTAGGAGAGGATCTTCTCGAGCTGGTCGTTGGAGGCCTGGGCGCCCACCTGGGTGTCGGTGTCCAGCGGGTTGCCCTGCACCATTTTTTCCACCCGGGCGACGGCGTCGGCCATGAATGATTCGTAGATGTCTTCCTGGACCAGGGCGCGGGACGGGCAGGTGCACACCTCGCCCTGGTTGAAGGCGAACAGCGCGAAGCCTTCCTGCGCCTTGTCGTAAAAGGCGTCGTTGGCCTGGGCGACGTCGTTGAAGAAGATGTTGGGGCTCTTGCCGCCGAGTTCGAGCGTGACTGGGATCAGGTTCTGGCTGGCATACTGGCTGATCAGGCGGCCTGTGGTGGTCTCGCCGGTGAAGGCAATCTTGCGGATCCGCGGGCTGGATGCCAGCGGCTTGCCGGCTTCCACGCCAAAGCCGTTGACCACGTTCACCACGCCGGCGGGCAGGAGGTCGCCAATTAGTTCCATGAGCACCAGGATGGACGACGGCGTCTGCTCGGCCGGCTTGAGGACGACGGCGTTGCCGGCCGCGAGCGCAGGTGCCAGCTTCCAGACGGCCATGAGGATGGGGAAGTTCCAGGGGATGATCTGGCCTACGACACCGAGCGGCTCGTGGAAGTGGTAGGCGGTGGTGTCGTCGTCCAACTGGGACAGCCTGCCCTCCTGGGCACGGACAGCGGAGGCGAAGTACCGGAAGTGGTCCGACGCGAGCGGCAGGTCGGCGTTGAGCGTTTCGCGGACGGGTTTGCCGTTGTCCCAGGTTTCGGCGACGGCGAGCATTTCCAGGTTTTCGTCGATCCGGTCGGCGATCCTGTTGAGGATAGCGGCCCGTTCCGCGACGCATGTCCTGCCCCAGGACGGTGCGGCCTTGTGCGCTGCGTCCAGTGCCAGGTCGATGTCCTCGGCGGTGCCGCGGGCCACCTCACAGAAGGGCTTTCCTGTCACCGGCGTGATGTTCTCGAAGTACTGCCCCTTCACCGGGGCAACCCATTCACCGCCGATCCAGTTCTCGTAGCGGTCCTTGAAGGTGACCTTCGATCCCTCGGTTCCGGGCTGTGCGTACACGGTCATTGCTAGCTCCTTTGCTGTGCAGAAGGCTTGCCCGAGCGGGCGTTTGCCGTAAAGCCAGCGTAGGAGCGGGCAGGTTGCAGCAAGGTTGCAACCAGGTGATCCAGCTCACGAAGCGATGACCGCGCCTCTCCGCACCACCGCCTTAGGCGTGGAGTTCGGCTTCCAGCCGTTCCAGGTCAGCGACGACGGCGGCCCGCTTGGGTGAGCGCGCCGGAAGGAGGCGCAGCGCGGCGCGGCGGACTCCGACGTCGTCCCTTGCCTCGGGGAGGTCCGCGTACTTGAGCAGGGCCTCGGCACTGCCATCGGTCAGGACCGCCTCGCGCAGCAGCGACGAGACCTTATGCCGCAGCTCGATAATGCCGGGGGCCTCCGACCTCGGCAGCACGGCGCCGCGGTAGATCTCCAGGGCGATGCGGTGGGCGCCGCGCTGGAGGCAGCTCAGCACCTGGCCGCTGTCCGGCACCACGTCCAGCGGAAGGCGGTAGGGCCGGGAGCCGGGAACGGCGTCCGGGTGGAGCTCCTGGAGGACCTTTCGCAGGCGGACCATCTCGGCGCGCAGCGTCACGGTGGAACCCTCACCCGGATAGAGCAGGACGCTGAGTCCCTCGGCAGTGAGCCCGTCCTGATGGGTGCTGAGCAACGCAAGGATCTCGCTGTGCCGTGCGGACAGCACCACCGTCCTGCCCTCGAGGCTGAGCAGGGCCTGGTCGCGGCCCAGCAGCTGAAGGCTGTTCCGGTACAGGCTGCCTTCCTTGCCGCCTGCCCGTGGTGCGCGGGAAGCGGAAGCCCCTGCCCGGCGTCGTGCAGGGCTGATGGCGGGATCCGCGGCAAGCTGCAGCCGCTCGACGCGCAGCTGCGCCTGGGCAGCCGCCACGGTGGCCTCCACCAGGGACAAGGTGTGGGGCGCCACCGCGGTGTCTGTCCCAGTAATGTCCACGACCCCCAGGACGGCGCCGGAATCGGGGTCGTGGAACGGGACGGCGGTGCAACTCCAGGCGTGGACTGCGCGCTGGTAATGCTCAGCCCCGGCAATCTGGATTCCCCGGCCAAGGGCCAGGGCGGTGCCCGGGGCACTGGTGCCCACCGTGGCCTCGGACCAATCGGCGCCGGCGACGAACATCATGCCTTCGGCCCGCCGCTGCAGCGCCGGGTCGCCGTCCACCCACAGCAACCGTCCCACCTCATCACCCACTGCCACCAGCAGCCCGCTGTCGTGGCTGGGCTGGACCAGGAGCTTGTTGATGACCGGCATGATGGCGGCCAGCGGGTGCTGGCTGCGGTAGTCTTCCAGCTCATCCGCATCCAGGGCGAGCGGGGCGGCGGGGTTGTCCGGGTTGGCCTTGAAGCTGACCGAACGCTGCCAGGATTCCCGGATCAGGGGGCGGAGAATGCCGGGGGCATCCGGAAGGGCCCGGCCGTCGAGCTGCTCGTGGGCGGCAAGGGCGCCGCGCTGCAGCGGTTCGGGCTGCATCAGGTTCCGCATTGAACTCCTGTTGGGCTTCTTTCGGGCATTGGCGCCCCTCAGACCGCGTGTGGGCAGTAGTTTATCCCGCGGGCACAAGGCCCCGCCCGTGCCTGGGAGGTTTTCCCGCGCACGGGTTGGCACTCCAGGCCGCGCATATGTCAGCGCTGACGCGCCTGAAAGAGTTCCTCCGGGGCGCTGACACTTCTAAGCTGTGGTGCATGAAGGTATTGGTTACCGGCGGGGCCGGCTACATCGGATCGCATACTACGCTTTGCCTCAGCGAAGAAGGGCACGACGTCGTAGTGCTGGACAACCTGGTGAACTCGAATCCTGAATCACTTCGAAGAGTGGAGCAGTTAACCGGCAGGCGCCTCGAATTCAGGCAGTTGGACCTGATGGATGCAGAGGCTGTCAATCGTCTTCTCGCTGAGGGCGGCTTCGAGGCAGTCATCCACTTCGCCGGATTGAAGGCAGTGGGGGAATCCGTTGAAAAGCCCCTGCACTACTACCGGAACAACATCATGGGCACACTGAACCTGTTGCAGGCCATGGATACCCATGGGGTCCGCCGGCTCGTTTTCAGCTCCTCGGCCACTGTCTACGGGGCTTCGCAGGATGTCCCGCTGACCGAAAAGGCTCCGCTGGATGCCACCAACCCGTACGGCCGGACCAAGGAACAGATCGAAGACATTCTCACTGATCTGGGCGCAGCAGATCCCGACTGGAGCATTGCCCTCCTCCGCTACTTCAACCCGGTCGGCGCCCACGAAAGCGGGCTGATAGGCGAAGATCCGGTTGGCATCCCCAACAACCTGCTGCCATTCGTCGCCCAGGTCGCCGTGGGGCGCCGGGAAAAGGTCATGGTCTTCGGCAACGACTACCCCACCCCTGACGGCACCGGGATCCGCGACTACATCCATGTCATGGACCTGGCGTCCGGCCACCTGGCCGCTTTGGGCTACCTGGCAAACAAAAAGGGTGTATTCCGTTGGAACCTCGGCACCGGCAAAGGCTCCTCTGTCTTGGAGGTTATTGACGCCTTCAGTGCTGTGGTGGGCCGGCCCATACCGTACGAAATCACCGGCCGGCGCCCGGGAGACTCCGCAGTCAGCTATGCCGATCCGTCCGCTGCCCTCGCTGATTTGAGTTGGGCGGCCCGCAGGGATCTCCGCCAGATGTGCCAGGACCACTGGCGATGGCAGCAGACAAACCCGATGGGTTACTCCCCGGAGGGCTAGGCGCTGGGTGTTTCGCGGGAAATCCTGATCATTTCCTCGCGCGGGACCACCTTGATCCGTTCACGGACCACATGGTCCAGCCCTTCGGGCCCGGTCCAGGCTGCGCCCAGTCCGGCTTCGTGGGCGTCCAGCTTGTTCCAGCCCTCCCAGGTGGTGTATTCAATGCCGCGCTCTTCGAGCAGGTTGATGATCGCCTGCGGGTCCGGGTTCTGGGCCGGCGGCAATGTCAGCCGGTCCTCGAGCAGGAAGCCGATGGTCTCCAGGGCGTCCCCCTTGGTATGGCCGATGAGGCCTACCGGGCCGCGCTTGATCCAGCCCGTGGCGTAGATGCCGGGAACCGGGTTGCCGCCCGCGTCCAGGACGCGGCCGCCCTCATTGGGGATGACGCCCCGCTTGGCGTCGTACTCCAGCTCGTCCAGGGGCGAACCGTGGTAGCCGATGGCGCGGTAGACGGCCTGGACGGGGTACTCGATGTACTCGCCGGTGCCCTTGGCATTGCCGGTGCCGTCCAGCTGCATCCGCTCGAACTTGACCCCGCCCACCTTGCCCGTGCCGTCGTCGAGCACTTCAACCGGACTGTGCAGGAAGTGCAGGTGCAGGCGGCGGGAGGACGGATTCTCTGACTCGGCATGTTCCTCCACCAGCCAGTTGGTGAGGGTGTTCACCATGGTTTTGATCTGGTTGTTGCTGCGGATCGCTTCGTCAGAGGCGTCATCGAATTCGAAGTCCTCCGGGTAGAGCACAATGTCCACGTCATCCATGTGGCTGAGCTCCCGCAGCTCCAGCGGAGTGAACTTCACCTGGGCCGGACCGCGGCGGCCGAACACGTGCACGTCCGTGACCGGGGAGGACTTCAGCCCCTGGTAGACGTTGTCCGGGATCTCGGTACTGAGCAGCTCCTCCGGGTGCTTGACCAGCATGCGGGCCACGTCCAGGGCCACGTTCCCGTTTCCGATCACCGCGATCTCCCTGGCGTCCAGCGGCCATTCGCGGGGGACGTCGGGGTGCCCGTCGTACCAGGATACAAAATCGGCGCCGCCGAAAGATCCGTGCAGCTCAATCCCCGGGATGTTCAGGTCCGCGTCCTTGACCGCGCCGGTGGAGAAGATCACGGCGTCATAGAAGGCGCGGAAATCGTGCAGGGTGAGGTCCCGGCCATACGTCACGTTGCCAAGGAACCTGATGTCGCCGCGGTCCAGTACCTTGTGCAGGGCGTTGACGATGCCCTTGATCCGGGGGTGGTCCGGGGCAACGCCGTAGCGGATCAGACCGTAGGGGGCCGGGTAGGCCTCGAAGAGGTCGATGCTGACCTCGAAGTCCCCGTCCTTGACCCCGCTGGATTTGGTGAGGATGTCCGCAGCATATACTCCTGCCGGTCCTGCGCCCACAATGGCGACGCGAAGCGGACGGGTGGAAGCTGATTCGCTGGAGGTGGACACCGGGAGCCCTTCTGAACTGGTCCTTCATTGCACAATGAGGATGCGCCGGAGGTAGCGCACAGTCCCTTATTCTAGGCCTCAGCCGCTCTTCGCCAGCGGGACCACGTTGCCTTCGCGGTAAAGCAGCGCCCGAAGCTCGGCCTCCGCGGAATCAGGCCGCTTCGGGTCGATGGTTTCGCCCTGGTGGTAGTGGTCCAGCACCCGTGGGTCCACATAGCTCTTCCGGGCGATCGACGGCGTGTTTCCCAGGACCTCGGAAGCTTCGTACATCGCGCGGCTGATGGCCCGCTTGCGCTTGGCTGCCGTCCGCTGCGCCCCGGTCCGGGCCAGGCTGGCGGCAGCTGCCACCGTGCCCCGGAGGGTCCGGAAGTCCTTGGCCGTGAAGTCCGAACCCGTCCGTTCCTTCACGTACGTGTTGATATCGGCGCTGGTGACAGGCCGCCAGTTCCTTCCCTCCTTATAGGCAAGGAGCCGGGCGTTCGGGCCGCGCCGCTTGAGCAGGCGCAGCAGGGCGGCGAGGTCGGCGTCGCGCATTTCCGATTCCCAGTCCTTGCCGCTCTTGCCGGGGAACCTCAGCAGGATCCGGTCCTTGCGGACCTGGACGTGGGCGCAGAGCAGGGTGGCGAGTCCGCGGCTGCCGTTTTCATTGGTGTAACGCTCTGAGCCCACGCGCAGCGAACCGCTGTCCAGCATCCTGAAAGCCCCGGCCAGGACGCGCTCACGGGAAAATCCCTCGCTGCGCAGGTCCATGGTGACCCGCCGCCGGGCGGACGGAAGCGACTCGGCCAACTGGAGGGCGCGGTCGAATTTCAGCCGGTCCTTCCGTTCCCGCCATTCCGGATGGTAGATGTACTGGCGCCGGCCCACGGCATCCACGCCGGTGGCCTGGATGTGCCCGTTTTCAAACGGGGCGATCCACACGTCCGTCCAGGCAGGCGGAATCCCGATGCTTTCCAGGCGGTCCCGGATTGGGCCGGACGGCAGTGTTGCACCATCAAGGTCCCGGTAGCTGAAACCCTTGCCCGCGGGCACACGGCGGTACCCGCGGCCCGAGGCGTTGCTGCGCCGGAGCCTCATGGCAGGGCCTTCAGACGGTCGGCAAATATCATAAAAGCAAGCCTACTGACTATTTTGGGTTTTCCGGCCTGCCGGCTTGGAATACCTGTCCTGCGGCTGGTGTTATGGGTTTCGTGCCTATCCCCGAAGGACCCGTCCCCAGCAGTCCCCCGGCCCCGTCGGCCGTACCGCCGGGGCGGCAGTCTTCCACCGGTGCAGCAGGGCGCCAGGCTCCCGGCGCACCCAAGGCAGTGGACAAAGAGACGACGGCGGGAATCCTCTTTGGCATCGGGGCGTACGGGCTCTGGGGGCTGCTCCCGCTGTACTTCTTCGTGCTTATGCCGGCCGGCGCCGTCGAAATCGTGGCCAACCGGGTGGTGTGGTCACTGCTGTTCTGCGCCCTGCTGATCACCGTGACCCGTGCCTGGCCGGTCCTGGTTGCGGCATTCCGGGACCGGGCGGTGTTCGGCAGCCTTGCCGTCGCGGCCATGCTCATCGCCGTGAACTGGCTGACCTATACCTACGGCGTGACCACCAACCAGGCCGTGGAAGCCTCGCTGGGCTACTTCATCAACCCGCTGGTTTCAGTCCTCCTTGGCGTGTTCGTCCTCAAGGAGAGGCTGCGTCCCCTGCAATGGGCCGCCGTCGGCATTGGCTTCGTTGCGGTGGGCGTGCTCACCTACTCCTACGGGAAGCTGCCATGGATCGCCCTGACGCTGGCTTTCAGCTTCGGCCTCTACGGCTTCGTGAAAAAACGGGTGGGCCCCAAGGTGGACGCGGTGACCAGCCTCAGCGTGGAAACCATGGTGCTCGCCCCTTTCGCGGCCGCCACCATGGTTTACCTGGGCGCGGCGGGATCTGCGACGCTTACCACACAGGGCCCGGGGCATTTCTGGCTGCTGCTGGCCTCCGGCATCATCACTGCCGTCCCGCTGCTCTTCTTCGGTGCTTCCGCCCGCCGGTTGCCGATGACCACCATCGGCCTGCTGCAGTACTTCGCTCCCCTGCTGCAGTTCATCCTGGCGCTGCTCGTGTTCCACGAAGCGATGACGCTGGCCCGCTGGATTGGGTTCGCTGTGGTGTGGGTGGCACTGCTGGTCCTCACCGTGGATATGCTCCGCACGGCCCGGAAGAATTCAGTGGCCAAACGCGAGGTCGCCCCCGGTCGCAACGCTTCGGAACGCTGACTCCGGGCTACTCTTCCAAGGCGTCCCGCTTCTCCGCCCAGTATGTCGGAAGGCTGTCGTAGGGGTTTGGTTCTTCATCGTCAGTCACGAACAGCTTTTCGACCCCCTGCCCGCGGGCCCGGTTTACCACCTCATCCAGCCGGTCCTGGGGAGCACCGCTGACGATATGCCACACCTCGGTACGCGTCTGCGCCCGAAGCCACTCCGGGGGTTCTTTCGCTGAGAAGTAGTTCTCCATCGGATCTTCGAAGGTCACAATGGCGTCGGCGAACTCAAAGTAGCCGCGGTCTGGCATTATTCCGGGGTTGAGGACCGCAATCCCTCCAGACCCGTGGACCACATCGGCGTAGTCCGCATAAGTATCGACCTCCTCCGAAACCGATGCCGCCTCGTCCAGGAAGATATCGTCCACGCCGTACCATTCCCGCCAGCGGTTGATGTCTTCTGTGACGGCAGCCGCCTCGCGCTCACCCCACCCGGTCATGACGTAGCCCAACACCCGGACACCTGCATCACGCAAAGTCCTGACCAGTTGGACGTGCCGTTCCGATGTTGCCGCACCGGGTCCGTTGTGGGGGTTGACGATGACATCGCGTACCTGTGGCGCGGCTTCAACTACCGACTGCCAAAAACCCGAGTCCTTCGGGTCAACGTACGCCGGGATGGCAATATGCAAACCATCCGATCCCGTGGACGGGAGCGGGGTAGGGGGGTCCGGGTCCCCCAGCCCGCACCCCGCCAGGAAGCACAGCAGGGCGGACGCCAGAACGGCAGCGGCCGGCCGCTTGCGCCTATACCCGGCGGCTTTCACCGTCCGACCCAAAGCTCTGCGGGAGGCCTGATGAGGACATTGTCAACACAGCTGTAGACAGGGTCGGTGAGGTGGAAGGCATCTATGTTGTAACCCCGCAACTCGGCCAACACCCGCGACGCCAGAAGGTCGGCGTACTGGAGGTCCCTGCTCGTGGCAGTCTCGAAAAGGGTTATTCCCAGAGTCGCTTTATAGGCGGCCATTCTTGCCAGCTTCGGCCTGTACGTGGCCGGGGACAGGAACCTGCCATCTGACAGCACGTCGTTCTCGCCCAGGTAGCCGTCCCCCGGTCCCATTGTTACCGACCGCTTCAGGACGTCGTCGGGATCCCATGCGTTCGCCAGCACGCTTAGCCCCAGGGAATGTGCGTATTGCACTGCTGCGTCGAACCGGGCCCGGGTTACCCCGTAGTCTGCACCGGCGCAATCGAGAAGCATTCCCCGGACGCCGAGCCGGCACCAGGCATCCATACGCTCGCGCAGCTCCCCCATGGAGTGGTTGGGTTCCCCGTCGATAACTCCGAGGGTGACGTAGCCGTAGGGGTGCCCACCCCGGGCGGTGACCCCCGCCATGATCGGAGCCGCCAAAGGATCGCCCTCCGGCGTAGCGGTGTCGTCACCGAAAACCACCACCCCGTACCCGTCGAAGGCGGCGACGGCACGAGCCACGTGTTCGCGGGCGCCGTTGACGTAGCTCGGCCACCCGTAGTAGATGGCAAACGGCCAAATTGCCGCTTGCTGGGTGCCCTGGACGCGTGCGCCAGTCACCTGGGGTGGCGGTTTTCGGGTCCCGAACCTCCAGGCCTTCACTTCCGTACTACCTGCAGTTCGTCGCCGCCTGCATAATCAAAGGCCCCCAGCCGGACTGGCTCGCGCCCCTGCTCGGTAATCTCCAAGGTGCCGTTGCCCTTCGCAGCGTAGGGCGGAAGTTCCAGCGTGGCATTGCCGCCGTGCGTTGCCACCGACTCTCCCAAGGTCGCGCCCTGGTTGTCAACGAGCCTCACGGCGGCGCCGTCGGGCAACCCGTGAAGCTGCAAGTGGTCGTCCTTGGCTACCCAAAAGTTCTGGAACGAGGAAACGAACGGCGTCTTGACGGCCTGCACCTCAAGGTACGGCTGGTAAGGAGCCTGGATGTCCAACTGGAGCTCGTCGGAGTGGAACACCTGTTCGCTGCCGAACCAGACCGTCAGCGTGCGCCGGCCGTCCGTACGCAGGGTAATTTCCTGGGTGTCCGGTGCGTCAGCCGCCGGAGTGCTGTTCCAGTAGTTGACGTATGCGGCGTTCCTCACATGCCCATACATATAGCCCACCCGCCAGGCTGTGGTTCCTCCCGTGCTGTCGGCTGACAGCACAATGAAGTTGATCAGGCCGGTGATCTTGGTGGAGGCAGTCTGGACGGCGAAGACTGCCTGGCCGACCTGGTCGAGCGACTGGATCTGTCCGAGCTGTTTCGACATCCGCACATGGAAGATGCTGGTCTCCGGATATGCGTCGTGCGTTACAGCGAAGTAGCCATTGTGGCTCTCAGCCTTCGGCATCGGCTCCACGCCAACCTGGAGGCCGTCGTCGGTGGCACGCACGAAGGCGAGATCAGGGTCGGTGTCACCATTGAACTCATAGGTGTCCTGTAGCACCCGGCTCGGGATGGCCTTGTCGAAGGGATTGTCCATAAGAGTGCCTTCGGTGGTCCGCAGCAGTTGCCACTGACCGGACGAAGCGAGGACAGTTCCCTCATCGTTGAGCACGCTGGCGGCGGAGGCGCCGGCAGCCGTGAGCCCTACGGCGGTCAGTATTGCCACGATAGTCCTGGAGAGTCTCATTAGAACGCCCTGAAGTAGCTGAGATCGAATTGACGGAACATGCGGTAGGCGGCCACCGAAGTCACAATCGCGAACACTGCCGACCCCGCCATCAGGCCAATGACGGGACCCAGAATGTCGTCCCACTCATAGGCAAGGATCAGTCCTGTCGCCAGGGACACACCCGCTCCGATCCAAACCACGGCTGCAGGCATCCGGGCCCTGCCGAGGCTGAACAACTGCCCGGTGTTGAAAGCGCCAATCCCCAATAAGAGGTAACCGATCAGCGACATGGTGTATACCTCTTTGGCCATCTGGAGGTGCACCGTCAAGAGGCTCACCGTAGCGAGCCAGTCTGTGGCACCCAGCAGGAGAGCACCGCTGACCAGCCCGACAAGCACCGTGACAAGCAGGTGCCGGCGGTAGAAACGGAGCAGCACGCGGTTGATTCCGTCATTGCCGGAGACACTGTGCCGCCTCATCTCGCGCCGCACCGTCGCAGGGAGCAGGAAACCTGCAGCGATCGCGTAGGTGAGGGTCGGAACAAGGATGAGCAAGCCGGTGCCGACACCCACCTGGTACAGCCCGTTGTAGTGGAAGACACCCATCCATAGGCCGCCCGCCACCAACTGGTCGACAATAAGGAGCACAAAGAAACCCGTCCCGTAGGCCCAGTAGGCACGCACGGAACGCGCCACCGGGCCAAGCCGTGGCGCCAGGACAGACCTGCTGGCACTTGATGTGTGTTCGTTCCCGACGGGTGGTGCTGCCAGCCGCCGCAGGACCCGGACATCGAACAGGACGGCGATAACCACAGTGGTCCACAATGCGCTGAACTGGACCCACTGGGCAGTGAAGAGGTTGATGTAGTTTCCCTCAGTGATCCACAGCCCGCCGATCACGGCAACCAGCCCGCCAGCGGAAGCAGCGATCACCACTTCCCGCATGGCGCGGGCCAGGTACAGCGGCGAGAAGGCCAGCAGCAGGACCCCGATGGAGATTCCGAAGAACAGGAATGACCGGTTTGCGGCGGGCGTGTATGCCTCAACAACGTACTCCAGAAGCAGGTAGCTGCCACCGATGACCACGAGGAGCGCCACCAGGCCTGCGCCCAGCGTCCAGCGGAGCGCCCATTGCAGCAAAGGGGCGTTGTGCTGCAGCGAATAGAACAGCCCCCTCCGTGCGAACGCCTGCATGAATCCGCCGGTCACAATCAGAGCAGCAAACAATGCCAGGCTGACGGTAGTGGAGAACATTTGCGGAGTGATCGTGGACCAGAAGGAAACACGCGCTATTACCAGCGCGAGGACTGCAACGATCCACGGCGCAGAATAGAGCAGCGCGCGGCCAAGAAGTCCCAAGCTCATCCGGTCTGGCCCGGGCGGCGGCTCGGGGACATGGTCGATGCTGCCGACCGGGGGTTCGTCCACCGGCCCGCCGTAAAGCGGCAGGAGTGACTTCACCTTGCCGGCGAGCTCGAAGACGTCCCTGCAGCCCAGTTCACGCGCACGCTCGTCGCTGTAACCCAGGGTGGCGAGGATCACTGCCACCTCGAAGGCGTCCTGCGCTTCCCGTGTCCTGCCCGCGACGGAGCGCGCCTCGGCGTGCAAGTCCGGGCCCAGTTCGTCGAGATCCATTGTGAGTTCGGCGGGGAGGGGGTTCTCAGGCAACATCGTCATTGACCACTCCTTGGTAGAGGGCGCCGTATTTCTCAAGGAAGCGCTCCCGGGAGAACAGGCCGACCGCGCGCTCCCGGAACTCCTCGCCGATTGCCGCACGTTCTGCCGGGGTTTTCCGGAAGAGGGCTATCAGCGCGTTAGCGAGCGCTGCCGGGTCTTGCGGCTCGACGAGCAGTTCGGGTCGGTTCAGTGCCTCCGGCACGCCGCCTACAGCAGTGGAGACAACCGGACGGCCACTGCTCATCGCCTCCACCACTGTGTAAGGGAACCCCTCCGAGACCGAGCAGAGCACCACAACGTCCGATTCCTGGTAGGCCCTCGCCGGGTCCTTCGTTGATCCCTCGAACACGACGTTGTCTTCGAGCTGCAGCATTGCCACGGCCAACCTGCAGCGTTGCGCATAGCGGCGGTCATCGTCAGGGCCATGGATCCGCAGGAGGACATCGGGAATTTCGCGACGAACCATGTTGAGGGCGGTGATGAGGCCAAGTACGTCCTTGAGCGGCTCAATACGCCCTACGTAGGCTATGGTCGGCCTGCTCAGCTCAACCGCTCGCGGAAAGAACTCGTCGGGGTTGACGCCGTTGTAGATGACCTCCAGCCGGCCGGGATCGGCCCCCAGCTCGTACTCCCACCTGGTGTTGTACTCGCAAACCGGCAGGACGGCGTCGGCAAGCGCGTAGGCACAGCGGGCAATCGAACGGTAGAGGTTGCCAAGCAGCACCTTCCGCAGGAGCGGGGTGTCATTCCGGACCAGATGAAGAACGCGTTCGCGAACGTAGACCCCGTGTTCGGTCAGGAGTAGTGGTACACCCCGGTAGGCTTTGGCTGCGACAGCGGGCAGCGCACATAATGCAGCACCCGACGAATGTGCCACGTCGACATCCGGAAGGGGTACCGCGAGAGGTGTCAGGTAGCGGTACAGCGAACGGGCGAAGTCGATTGCGTCGGCCATGGAAATGTCGGCCAGGAGCGAGTGTTCACTGAGCCGGGCACGCACCAGTTCCCAGCACCGCGGGTCACGCAAGCCCTCATGCAGGTCATTGTTCTCGGAGTACTTGGCGATGTCGGCGATGGCAGTGCCCAGTTCCCGCGGATCCCGGGGTTCCAACAGGTTTGCTACCAACTCCTCGTACGCAGGCAACAGCAAGTCCGCAAAGGCGCGCTCCCGCGACCGTCCCCGTAGCCTGGCCGGTCGCCGGGAATGTGCTGTTGGTTCGACGTATTCCTCCACTTTCTCCGTCCCCCACAGGGGGATGGGCAGCACCCGGACGTTGGGTGGGATGGAGAATGCGGGAGCTACGTCAGGGTTGCCTATCACGGCAGCCACCACGAACTCATGCTCAGGCAAGCCGTTTACGAGCTCATGGGCCCAGGTGGACACGCCTCCTTGAAAGTAGGGGTAGGTTCCCTCGGTCGTCAGCAGGATCCTCATGTCGCCGTCTTCACGCTCTCGCCAACACCGCGAGTGCTGTCCGCAAACTTCCGGGCCTGCTCGATGCACCATGCTGTCCGGTCGAGGTGTTGCAACTGGAGGAAGCATTTGGCAGCCGAAATCCATGCCTCGTGTGCCGTATTCGGCATGAGCCGGTTACGTTCCGCCGCCTGCACGTAGGCGGTTGCGGCGCTGGTAAGCAACTCCTCGCTTCGCTCCGCCAGGCCCTGCAAACGGGCTTGTTCTGCCGCCGCCCTGAACGCTATCGCAGCACGGCCGTGGCTGCCCTGCCTTGACCGCATCTCCGCTTCCCGGACGAAGCAAGTCATGGCCCTTTCGTGGCTTCCGGATCGGGCCGCTGCGTTGCCCTCTTCCCACATGTCGGTTTCCGGCGTGCCGGCCTGGACGCTCTGCTCACCAGCTGGGCCCGGACGCGGCTCGTTTGCGTCCCTGGACCCGAACAGGCGCCGGCCAGGGTGCCGGGGTCGGCCCGCAGAGGCCGGCCCTTGGTCCGCGAGGTGGGTCTTCCGGTCGTCAGTACCCGTTGACAACTGAGTCATTGCATCTCCCCTGTTCCGAGCGATATGTTTCACCGGCCTGGAGGTATCGCTTCCGTTGCGGGGATATCGTCAGCACATCGACGACGCACGCTCTCGGGATTGAAGTCTCGCTCACCATTTTCCTGCCAGCCGCGGCACCCTTGCCGGACCGGGAAACAAAATCTGTGGCCGCTGGAATCGTCTTTTGGTATTCGCTTATAGCGACGGGTTTCACAGTAGATCTCCTCAGAGTCTGACTTTTAAGGAGCCGCTGCTTAACCCCCCGGTGCTGTCCAAACTACGAGCCGCCCTGCTGACCTAACACGAGTACCGGGTACTCCAAAGGGAAGCTTGGGGCTACTTACAATGAGCTCTTCATGAAGCCGAGTGGCTAGGTGTTTTGGCCAGATAAGAGGGGGGGAATTAGGTAGCCTTCCTACCGGGTTAGGGGGGTGGGTAGGTACCCCGGCCCGGCGCTCTGACAACGAGAAAGGCAGCACCCCCGCCGCGTGGGGTGCTGCCTTTCCTGTTACTGCCTCGTTGGGACGCTTCGTGCTCCGTTAAGCGTTGGCCCTGATGGCCGCGGCCAGGACGTCCAGTCCGTCATTCAGCAGTTCATCGGTGATGACCAGCGGCGGCAGGAGACGGATGACGTTGCCGTAGGTGCCGCAGGTGAGGATGATGACGCCTTCCTTAAGGCAGGCGGCGGCAACGGCCTTGGTCAACTCCGGGTTCGGTTCCTTGGAGCCGGCCTGGACCAGTTCGATGGCCAGCATGGCGCCGCGGCCGCGGATGTCGCCGATGACAGACGAGCCGGCACCGCCAAGCTCAGCCTGCAGGTCCCGGAGGCGGCCGGTGGCAACGGATTCGATGTGGCGGGCCCGCCCGGCCAGGTCGTACTCCTGCATGGAGCCTATGGACGCCAGCGCCGCGGCGCAGGCCACCGGGTTGCCGCCGTAGGTTCCGCCCAGGCCGCCGGGGTGGACGGCGTCGAGCAGGTCGGCGCGTCCGGTGATCGCGGACAGCGGCATGCCGCCGGCGATGCCCTTGGCCATGGTCATGATGTCCGGGACGATGCCCTCGTGGTTGACGGCGAACCATTCGCCGGTACGGCAGAATCCGGACTGCACCTCGTCGGCGATGAAGACGATGCCCTTTTCCTTGGCCCAGCCGGCCAAGGCGGGGAGGAAGCCTTCGGCCGGGACGATGAAGCCGCCCTCACCCTGGATGGGTTCGATGATGATCGCGGCAACCTGGTCCCCGCCGATTTGCTTCTCGATCATGGTGATGGCGCGCTTGGCGGCCTCGGCGCCCGTGATGCCGGGATTTTCCTCGCGGTACGGGTAGCTCATGGGCATGCGGTAGACCTCGGGCGCGAACGGGCCGAAGTTGGTCTTGTACGGCATGGCCTTGGCGGTGAGCGCCATCGTGAGGTTTGTGCGGCCGTGGTAGGCGTGGTCGAAAGCCACGACGGCGTCACGTCCGGTGGCGAGGCGGGCCACCTTGATGGCGTTTTCCACGGCTTCGGCGCCTGAGTTGAAGAGGACGGTGCGTTTTTCATGGTCGCCGGGGGTGAGACGGTTCAGCTGCTCCGCGACGGCCACGTAGCCCTCGTAGGGGGTAACCATGAAGCAGGTGTGGGTGAAGTGCTCCACGGCTTCCTTCACGGCACCGACGACGGCGGGGTCCGACGCGCCCACGCTGGTCACCGCGATGCCCGAGCCGAGGTCGATGAACGAGTTGCCGTCCACGTCCTGGATGATGCCGCCGTCGGCGTCTGCCACGTAGACGGGGACGCTGGAGGCGACGCCCGCGGCCACTACGGACTTGCGGCGTTCGGTCAGGGCGACGGACTTGGGTCCGGGAAAGTCGGCCTGGACGCGGCGCTTCTGCTCCAGCCGGTAGGTGATTTCTGATGCTGTTGCGGTCATTGGGTTTCTTTCTTTTCTAAAGGGGCGCCGGCGGGGACTAGGAGTCGAGCGCGCTCATGACGTGCTTGATGCGGGTGTAGTCCTCCACGCCGTACATGGAGAGGTCCTTGCCGTAGCCGGACTGCTTGAAGCCGCCGTGGGGCATTTCGGCGGTCAGGAGGATGTGGGTGTTGATCCAGACGGCGCCGAAGTCCAGGTCGCGGCTGAGGCGCATGGCAGTGCCGTGGTTGCTGGTCCAGACGCTGGAGGCCAGGGCGTATTCCACGCCGTTGGCCAGTTCAACGGCTTCTTCCTCGGTGCTGAACTTCTGCACGGTGATAACGGGGCCGAAGGTTTCCTGCTGCACCACGTCGTCGGTCTGCTTGGCGCCGGTGATGATGGTGGGCTCAAAGAAGTAGCCCTTCTCCCCCGCCCGGTGGCCGCCGGTTTCGATCCGGCAGTTGGCAGGAAGGTTTTCCACCACGGACGTCACTGCGTTGAAATGGTTCGCGTTGTTCAGCGGGCCGAAGTAGTTGTCTTCGTCGTTCTGCGAACCGGTGTGCAGCGTGCGGGTGTGTTCCACCATGGCGGCCACGACGTCGTCGTGCACGGACTCCTCCACCAGCACCCGGGTGATGGCGGTGCAGTCCTGGCCGGCGTTGAAGAAGGCGAACTCGGCGATGGCCGCGGCGCTCTTCTTGATGTCGGCGTCCTTGAAGACGATGGCGGGTGCCTTGCCGCCCAGTTCCAGGTGGGCACGCTTGAGGCCCTTGGCCGCGCCGGAGGCAACGGCGATGCCGGCCCGGACGGAGCCGGTGATGGACACCAGGCCTGGGACCTTGTGGTCCACCATTATGGCGCCGGTCTCGCCCGTGCCAAGGATGACGTTCAGGACGCCGGCGGGGAGAATGTCGCCGGCCAGGCGGGCCAGGACCAGGGTGGATTCGGGGGTGGTGTCCGAGGGCTTGAGGACAACGGTGTTGCCGGCCGCCAGCGCGGGCCCGATCTTCCAGATGGCCATCAGGAACGGGTAGTTCCACGGGGCCACCTGCGCCACGACGCCGATGGGTTCACGGCGGACGTAGGAGGTGTGGCCCTCGAAGTACTCGCCGGCGGACTTGCCCTCGAGGATGCGGGCGGCACCGGCGAAGAAGCGGAGCTGGTCTGCGCCGGCGGCCACTTCCTCGGAGGCGATCAGGGAGCGGACCTGTCCGGTGTTGCGGTGCTGGGCCTCCACCAGTTCGTCGCTGTGGGCCTCGATGGCGTCGGCGAGCTTGAGCAGCATCAGCTGCCGCTGGCCCGGGGTGACGTGCTTCCAGGTTTTGAAGGCGTCCTTCGCCGCGGCCATGGCAGCGTCGACGTCGGCCTGCACCGAGATGGGCGAGTGCGCAACCACGTCCCCGTTGGTGGGGTTGATGATGTCCAGCCGGCCGGTGCCGGCGGGCGTAACGAACTCCCCGTTGATGAAGTTCTGCAAGGTTTGGACCACGGTGTGCAACCTCTTCTCTGAGCGGCCATCAGCGGCAGGCGGATGGATGGAACCGGTTTGAGCCTATGCCAGCACCCCCGCCCAGTGAATAGCCACCTGCACACCCTTCCCGATGTGGTTTAGTGCGGTTGTCCAGCACATGATTATCCTTGATCCATGGCCATTTCCCTCGCCGCCCTGCTGGGCGTGAACTCCCTCAAGCTGTCCAAGGTGGGAGTTGCCGAAACCACATGGAACCAGGAGATCAACTGGGTGGCCGTCACGGAGCTGGAGGATCCGCAGCGGTTCCTCAACGGCGGGGAGCTGATCCTGACGACAGGGCTGAGGCTCAAGTCCGCGCCTGAGCAGCGGCGGTTTGTCCGCCAGGTGCAACGTACCGGTGCGGTCGGGATCGGGTTCGGCGTCGGGCTCTCGCATGAGGCGGTGCCGCCGGCACTGTTGGCCGAGGCCAACCGCTGGGGCCTACCCGTGGTTGAGGTCCCCTACGAAACACCCTTCATCGCCATCACCAAACTCGTGGCCGACGCCCAGTCCGCGGACCACTACGCCAAACTGGAGCGCCTGATCGCCGGCCACCAGGTCCTGGCCCGCGCACTGCTCACCGGCGGCGGGCTGGCCGAGCTCCTGAAGCAGCTGGGCAGCATGCTCCGCACGGACATTGCGCTCACCCAGTTCACGGCGCAGCTCTACAACAGCAGCAGTGCATCCCCGTCTGCGGATTCCTGGTCCACCTATCCGATTCCCACAGGCCGGCGGGACGCCTGCACCCTATGGGTCCGGCAGCCGTTCGAGGACTCCGGCATCATCGGCTACGCGCAGAACCTGATCAGCGTGGAACTGAACAACATGGTCAAGCAGCGCCAGGCCCAGCGCGCCCTCTGCGGGCAGGTGCTCGAGGACGTCATCCACGGCGCCCTCGAAACCAGCGAGGCCCAGCGCCGCCTGGCCGGGGTGGGCGTCAACAGCACACGGAAGAACGTGGTGCTGCTGGCCGTCTCCGCCGCGCACAACAAGGCCCTGGGAAGCACGGCCGTGCCGCGCGAACTCGAGAACTCCGTTGCCGCCGTCGTGGGCAAGGACCTGGTGCTGGTGGTCAATGACGACGGCGGGACGGCGCCGGCCCTGGCACGGAAGCTCAGCGACCATTTGGCGGAGGCGGGCATCCACGCCACGATTGGCATCGGCGGCGCCTACACCAAGCCGAACGGCCTGCGCTGGAGCTACTTCGAGGCCCGCGACGCGGCGGGCCATGGGCTGCCGGTCAACGAGCCGGAGCGGCTGAGCCTGACCTCACTGCTCCTGGCCAGCGAGGACGTGCCGCTGGCGGACATGGCGCATGAGTCACTGAACCCGCTGCGCACCTTCGACGCCGCCCACGGCGCGGAGCTGATGACCACGTTGGAAAGCTACCTGAACAACAACGGCTCGGTGGCCGCCGTCGCCGAGGAGCTGACCCTGCACCGCAACACCGTCCGGTACCGGCTGGCGCAGATCACCGAGCTGACCGGGTACGACCCCGCGGTGACCTCAGACCGGGTGCAGTTGTGGCTGGCCCTGGCTGTAGCCCGGCTGTCGGCACGGCAGGGCAAATAGCCGGCAACTCCCCTTAAACGACACCGCATTAAATGACACCGCGCCGGAACAGGTCCCGGGACTTCTTGCGCGACTTCCGGTACTTCGACTCGGCCGCGGACATCAGTTCTTCCTGCCGCTTCAGCAGCGCGGCGTAGGCTTCGCCGACGGCCGCTCGGTCGTGGTCCGATCCCAGGCCGGCCAACAGGTCACGGGCCAGCACTGCGTCGTGGAAATCACCCAGGACCTTCTGCTGCCGGTGGGCTGCCTTCGCCAGCTTGCCCGCCCGCTTTCCTTTCACGAGGGCGGCCGACTCCGCAACGTGCCGGAGCCGCTTGGCGTCCTTGCGCACCTTGTGCAGGGCGTTCTCGTGGTCCATTCCGCGGCGGGCGTGAGCGGCCGCCTTGTGGGAGCGCCGGAGCCTTTTCGCCGCCTTATCCACTGCTTTTGCAGCCACCCGCAGCCCCGGCGCCACGGCCTGCGGGTGCACGGGCGGGTTGTCGCGGAACTCCTCGAGGCTGTCCAGGAGGCGGAAATAGCGGTCCGACCGCAGGGCCTCCTGGAGCCGGCGGTACCCGGCGTCGTACATAGCTCCTGCCTGGCGCTCCACCCGGTCGCGTGCCGCGTCCGTTCCCGGACCCGGCGCCAACCCGTCAAGGTGCCCCCGGAGCCGGGCCAGCAGGACCTCGGCGTCACGCGGCTCACCGAGCAGCCGGCCCAGCCATTTGAGCTCGTCCCGCAGCCGGCGCACGGGCACTGCCCGGTACAGCTTGCGGTACGCCGCCAGGACGGAGCGGAGCCGGCGGGTTGCCGAGCGCATGTCGTGCACGGCGTCCGGCTCTTCAAGCCTGACGGCGGCGTCCCGGGCGAGGAGCTCCTGGATCTGCGCCGCCACGTAGACCGTTACGACGGCGGCAGCCGGGGACTTCTTGCCGGCCGGCAGGGTGGGGGTGCCTTCCGCCGGGACGTCCTCCGCGCTGGCCTCCTCTTGATCTTCCGTCGGTCCGCCCAGCGCCTTGGCCAGTTTGGAAGCATGGCCGGCGGGGCGGGCGCCCGCCCCCGCCAGAAGCTGATCGGCGGGAGCGAACAGGCTGACCTCACCGTGCACGAGTTCCAGCTCCCATTCGCGCCACTGCTGCTTTTGCCCTTCACCAGTACCGGTCCCTGCTGCCGGCCCCGCCAGCCGCTCCGCGGTTACACGGTCGTCCGCCAGGTCGGCCAGGTGCACGCCGTCCTCCCCGTAGAGGGCATGGGTTGTCCGCTCCGTGTGGAGCCGAACTACGGGAACCGGCTTCGCTCCACGCAGGAATGCCTGGACGCGGGCCAGGAGGGCGTCCGGTACAACGTCGGCCTGGCCCAGCGGGGCGTGCAGCTCACGCCGCTGCTGGGGTCCCCCTCCTCCGGACGCCGACGGTTCAGGCGGCAATTTCAGGTGCCAGCCGGCGTCGCCTCCGCCGGTCCGCCGGCGGAGGGTGATGCGGCGGGAGGCCAGGGTGTGCGCGTCGGTGTCGAAATAGACGGCTTCCAGGACGGCAGTATGGGGCCCTCCCACCCGAGCCACGCCGGGGAGTCCTTCCAGCGCCGGCACCTTGGCGTCGCTGCCGACGTCGTACTTCTTCTCCACCTCGAGCCCCTGGGAAGCCTCCACAGCCGTCCTTCCACTTCCGCCGCTGCGCGCATGCCAGGCGCTTTGCCACCCGGCTTACGCAGTCTATGGCCCAGCGGCGTGCAGCCGGGAGAGCTTGCCCACAAAACCCTAGACATCAAACGTCTAACCTTTAGGCTGGACCCATGTCCGCCACTCCACCCGCCTCAGCCCTCGCCCCTGCATCGTGTCCGGCTCCCGCTGCCACGGCATCGGCCCGGCGCACCTTCCCCCTCAGCAGTGACGGCCATACAGGCCAGGCCGCGGTCCGCCGCCGTCTTCGGCGTCATTGCGCTGGTGCTGATCGGACTGAACCTGCGTGCCGGCATCACCGGCGCGTCAGCTCTGCTGCACGACCTCCAGGCGGTGCTCGGCTACGGCGTGCTGGTGGCGGCCGTCATCCCGTCCATCCCCACCCTCTGCTTTGCCGTGGCCGGGGCTGCGACATCCTGGCTAACCGGACGGCTGGGCGTGGAAAAAGCCATCCTGCTGGCCCTGGCCATGCTGGCCGGCGGGCTCCTGCTGCGTGGCATTCCGGCCACCGGGATGCTGATGGCCGGCAGCGTGCTGGGCATGTCCGGGCTTGCGGTCTGCAACGTGGCAATGCCGTCATTCATCCGGGAGCACTTCGCATCCCGGACCTCACTGATGACCGGTCTGTACACGGTCACGATGACCGCCGGGGCAACCGTCACCTCCGTCGCTGTGGTTCCCCTGGCCCAGGCGCTCGGATCGCCATCCGCCGCCGTCGGCGCCATCGGGATCACCGCCGTCGCCGCATTCCTGGGGTTCGTGCCGGTCGCGCTGCACGCGCACCGCAACAGCAGGCGCACCGCCGCTGGGCATGTGGCACCGTGGCCGCTGCTGCGGACCCGCAAGGGCGTGCTCCTCACCGCGATCTTCACGCTGCAGGCCCTGCTCGCGTACGCCCTGATGAGCTGGTTCCCCTACATGCTCACCACCATGGGCCTCAGCGCGTCGGACAGCGGAATGATGTTCGGGCTGATGCAACTGGTCTCGGTACCGGCCGGCATGGCTCTGATTGCCATCGGATCCCGCCCCCGGATGCTGCGCCCGGCGTTCTACCTGGTCAGCGTGGTCATGGTCCTGGGACTGGTGGCACTGCTCAGCCTCCCCGTGCAGCTCGCCTTTGTCTCCGCCGTCCTCATCGGCTTTGGTCTTGGTATCTTCCCGCTGGTGATGGTGATGATCAGTCGCAGCGGCTCGAGCACCGCCGAGACCACGGCACTGTCCACCCTTGCCCAGTCCTCCGGCTACCTGCTGGCCACCGCAGGCCCCTTCGGCATGGGACTGCTCCACAGCGCCACCGGAAGCTGGACCCTGCCCCTTGTGCTGCTCCTGGCCCTGGCGCTGGTCCAGGTTGTGGTGGCGCACCTGATCACCGGCCCGGCAATGACCGGTCGACGGAAGACAAAGTAGGACACCATGGCACTAAGCCCCTCCACCCGCCCGCCGCTGGCCGATGAAGTGACCGCCAAACTGCGGTCCATGGTCCACTCCGGCGAATGGCCGCTGAACCAGCGAATTCCGTCCGAGACTGAACTCATCGCCGGGCTGGGCGTTTCCCGCGGCACCCTCCGCGAGGCCATCAAGGCTTTGGCGCACAGCGGCATGCTGGAGGTCCGCCGCGGTGACGGCACCTATGTGCGCGCCACCAGCGAAATCTCCGGTGCCGCCCGCCGGATGTACCAGGACCACACGGAGCAGCACATCCTGGAGGTCCGGCTGGGGCTGGATACCCAGGCGGCCCGGCTGGCGGCAAGGAACGCCACTGCCGGCCACGTTGCAGCCTTGCGCGTACTCCTCACTACCCGGCACCAGGCCTGGCACAGCAGGGACTACGACACCTGGGCAAAGGCGGACTGGGCCTTCCACGAACGGGTGGCCCAGGCCTCCGGCAACCCCCTGCTGCACGAGCTCTACGTCAGTTTTGGCCCCGCCCTCCACCAGGACCTCCTGAGTCAGCATGGCCGGTCCGGCTTCGAAGGGCTTCCCCCCGAGGGGCACGAAGTACTGCTGGAGGCCATCGAACGGCACGACGAGGACGCGGCCGTCGCCACCGTCAACAGGAATCTAAACTCATGCGCAGAGTGGCTCGGCGCCTAGTCGGTCAGTAGGCTTACTATCTGACGTAGGTAGTAGGCCTGCCCTGCATCCGCGGGCCGGCGCCGCCGATGATGAGGAGTTCCCGTGGCGCGATCAACACGCCTGACCGAACACGAGCTGGGCAACGAGCCCCCGCAGCCGAAACAGGACGCCGAGGCTGCGGCCGGGCCGGCAGTGGAGGGCGCACCACGTCAGGGGCAGCGCCTTGGCAAATCCGGCCCGCAGCAGGGCGCCGAACAGCGTGAAACGAAGCCGCCGGGCGCGCTCTGGGCCGACGGGCTGGGACGGGTGGGCATCCGGTCCGCCCAGATCCTGCTGATCCTGGCCGTGGCCGTGGTGTCCGTCTACGGGCTGATGCAGATCAAGCTCCTGGTGATCCCGGTCCTGATCGCGCTGATCCTGGCCGCGGCCATCGGTCCGTTCGTCAACATGCTCCGGCGCCGCGGAATGCCGGGCGGCCTGGCCACCGGCATCGCCTTCATCGGACTCCTGCTGCTGCTCGGCGGCGTTTTCACCGTGATCTACTTCTCGGTCCGGAACCAGTGGGGCGAACTGGCAGCCCAGGCGTCCTCCGGCCTGGACGAGCTTGAAAACTTCCTCCGCACCGGCCCCATCCCCATCGAGCAGGAACAGCTGGACCAGGCGCGGCAGGGAATCATCGAGTTTGCCACCAGCAGCCAGGTCCGCTCCGGCGCGATCACCGGGCTTTCGGTGGTCACGGAGTTCTTCGCCGGCGCCGCCCTGGTGGTGGTCATCCTGTTCTTCTTCCTCAAGGACGGCGCCAGGATCTGGAACTTCCTCCTGCGCCCCTTCAGTGGCCAGCGCGAGGCCAAGCTGCGCCGGGTGGGAGGCCGTACCCTTGAGGTCCTTGGCGGCTACGTCCGCGGCACCGCCATCGTGGCGCTGGTGGACACCGTGGCCATCGGCGCGGCGCTGCTGATCCTCCAGGTTCCGCTGGCGTTCCCGCTGGCGATCATCGTGTTCATCGGCGCCTTCATCCCGCTGGTGGGCGCCACAGTGGCCGGGATCCTGGCCGCACTGGTGGCCCTGGTGGCGAACGGGCCCGTGGTTGCCCTGATCGTGGTGGCGGTGGTCATCGCCGTCAACCAACTGGAGGGCGACCTCCTGCAGCCCGTCGTCATGGGCAAATCGCTTCAGCTCCACGCGCTGGTGATCCTGATGGCATTGACCGCGGGCACCATCCTGGCCGGAATCGTGGGCGCGGTACTCTCCGTCCCGCTGGCCGCAGTCGCATGGGCCATCATCCAGGTTTGGACGGCCGAGGACCCGAACCTGGAGGATATGAACCCGGATCTGCCGGCGGCCGGCAGCAATTCGATCTGACGCTTCGGCCCCGCTCTTTCGACGCACAAATAACCTGGCGCACCTGATATTTCTGGTGCGCCAGGTTGTTTGTGCGTCGCAGCCGGCTGCGCGCGTCGCGTTTAGTTTCGGAGGCCCGCAAACACGTTCTTGGGCCGCTGCATCTCACCGTGCTTAGCACCGAGGATGACCACCAGGCCGGCGAACGCAGGGATGACCCACTGGAGCATTTTCAGCTGCTGCTGGGCAGCCTGCAGCTCGTCGGAAGCACCCGGGCGGGGCTCGGTGGCACCTTCGGAGCCCTCCTCGGCGAGCTTCTCCACCTTCTTGCCCAGGATGCCGGAGTACAGGGTCACCGCGGCACCGGCCACCGTCACCAGTGTCTTGATAACGGTGTCCCGCGCGACGCCCTCCTGCTTGGCGATGCGCTCCTTGTTCTCCAGTGCGATGGCCAGGTCAGCCACCAGGTGCGAGGCGAAGGCCGCCGTCTGGAACGGTGCCCACTTCATCCAGCCGGCGCTGGACAGCCGGGTGCGCTCGGAAGGGTCCTTGGCTTGCGCTGCTGCACCGTTCAGTCCGATGGCACCCATCAGGGATCCGCCGAACCACGCCGCTGCCGTCAGATCGTGAACTGACCGGGCAAAGAGATTTCCTGCCATGATGTGCATTCCTTACGTTGAACTGGTTGCGCGATGCCGCTGCTGCGGACTTCGATTTCCGTGCCCCTCAAGGTCATGGTCCGGCCATGATAAGCACACTTACTAATGTTACGAAACCCCGTCTTCGGGGAACGGACGCGTAATATCGTGGCCATGGGACACACAGGGACATTGTTCGGCTGGGCCTTCGGGGATCCGGCCCGGGAAGACGACGGCACATACGTGGACGGGCTCCAGCGAGAGGCTCTGCGGAACGCCCGCGAAACGGCGGAAGCCAAGGGCGTAAGTGCGGTTGCGGGCTCGGAAGTGTTCACTGTGTTGAGCGGCAACGATTCCCTGGTGGAGCTGGACAACGCCCCCGGGCGGCTGGTGGTCCGCTGCACCATCCATGTTAAGGGACCAGGCGCGGAGAAGCTTCGTGCCGAAGGGCCCATGAACGGCTGACCGATGTCGGACCGGGAATCCACGCTGAGCCAGGCGGCCGACGCCGTCGAGGAGGTCTCCAACCACAAGGCCCTGGATGTCCTGGCGCGCGCCGGATTCGCTGTCATGGCCCTGCTCCACATCATTGTGGGGGCCATCGCCGTAGCCGTGGCGTTCGGCCAGCCGGGTGAGGCGGACGCCACCGGCGCCATTGAGCAGCTGGCCGCAAACCCATGGGGACCGGCCGTCATGTGGGCATGCGTTGCTGCCTGCTGCGGCCTGTCCTTGTGGCAGGCCAGCGAGGCCACGCTCCGCATGCGGGGCAAGCCGCGCAAGGAGCGGCTCGCAAAGCTGATCTCGTCAGGTTTCCTGGCCGTTGCCTATGCCAGCGTGGGGCTCAGCTTCGCCGGCTTCGCGGTGGGGCTGCGCGGTGATTCCGGCGACAGCGCCCGTGACTTCAGCGCCTCGCTGATGGCCAACCCGCTGGGACTGTGGCTGCTGGTGGCCCTGGGCCTGACGATTATCGGGATCGGCATCTACTTCGTGTTCAAGGGTGCCCGGCGGGGGTTCAAGGAGGAGCTCTTCCGTTTCGACGGGACGCGGCGCGGGAAGCTGATCGACAGCCTCGGCGTCACCGGACACATCGCCAAAGGCATCGCCCTCAACCTCACCGGCCTGCTGTTCGTCATTGCAGCAGCCAAGCACCGCCCCGAGGAATCCACGGGGCTGGACGGCAGCCTGAAGGCCCTCCGCGACCATCCCTTCGGCCCGTACCTGCTGGTCGCCATCGGGGCGGGCTTCATTGCCTACGGCCTCTTCGCTTTGATCCGCTCCCGCTTTGGCCGCATGTAGTTCCACCGGATTTGGGTAGGAAGGAAACATGACGCACCTGACAACCGACAAGACGGCCGACGACGGCGGCGGCGTCCGCGCTCACGGCGCCTCACCCGGGACCCCAGCGGGAGGGTTCGCGCCGGAGGCCGGGGCACCGGTGCCCAGGGATGTGGCTCCGGGGGTCATGGAAGGGGCCGGCCACGCGTTTGCCGGCCTGTTCCGGATGCTCAAGGTGGTGCGGCCGGACCGGCCGATCCACCCGAAGGGGCTGGGTCTCACCGGGGAGCTGACCAGGACCGGCAACCCCTTTGAGGCAAGCGGCCTGGACTGGCTGGATTCGCCGGGGGTGGACGCGGTGGAGGCCAGGTTCTCGCGGTCGGTGGGCCTGCCGCAGGCACTGCCGGACGTCCTGGGGCTCGCGCTCCGGGTTACGCAGGCGGGCGGAGAAGCTTCCGACGCCCTGTCCGGCGGCGCCAGTGCGGATGTTCTGTTCTCCTCCACCGGCTGGCGAATTCCCGGCCGGTTCCTGCTGCAGCCCCGGCTCGACGTTGACGGCGCCACCATGACCACACTTATGCCGTACCGCGGCCGGAAGGGCCCGGTGCTTCTGGGACTGCGGACCATCAGCCTGCCGCCGGGGTCCCTGTCCTCAGGCGAATGGGTGTTGGGACTGTTCTGGGCACGGCCCGCGGGACGCTGGCGCCCGTGCGGCGAGCTCCGGCTGCACGCAGGTCCCCGGCCCGGCGACTCGGACCTGCGTTTCAACCCGCTGGAAAACCGGCCGCCCGGGGCGCAGACATACGCCTGGACCCGGCGGTTGCGGGAGCGCTCCTACCGCACGGCGCAGCGGAAGGCCCCTGCCGCCGTCGGACATCCTGCAAGCAACCGGGCCGTCACTGCAGAAGGAAGGAACACCATGTCCACCGTGTCCCAGCTGTTCAACTCCCCCGCAGCCGACGTATGGCGCGTCCTTGCCGACGGCTGGCTGTATTCCGGCTGGGTGGTGGGGACCTCCCGGATCCGTGCCGTGGACGATTCGTGGCCGCATGCCGGGGCCCGGCTCCACCACTCCGTGGGCGCCTGGCCGCTGCTGATCAACGACAGCACCAGGGTGGCCAACGCGGACCACGGCCGGCTGCTGGAAGTGGTGGCACGCGGCTGGCCGATGGGTGAGGCGAAGGTGGTGATCACGCTCGAGGACCGGGGCAACCAGTGCCTGGTGACCATCGCCGAGGACGCCATCAAGGGGCCAGGAAAGCTGATGCCCAAGTTCCTCCGGGACGCGATAATTACCGTCAGGAACCGCGAAACCCTCCGGCGCCTTGAGCTGATGGCGGCTGGCGGCGCGGGACGGTAGGCGGCTCTTAAACGAAGAGCGAGGCCATTCCGCGTCCATAAGGCCCTTTCGGGCCGGCGCGGAATGACCTCGCTTTCTTGGTAGTCCGTTAGACCTGGGCGGCTACGCCGTCACGGGAGATGTCCACCATGTCCTCGCGCGGCACCACCTTGATGCGCTCACGCTTGACCTCGACGCCGTGCGAGCCGCCGGCTTGGGTGGCAGCCGCGCCAAGGGCGAGCTCGTGGGCGTCCAGGGCCAGCCAGCCTTCCCAGCTGGTGAACTTCACGCCGCGGGCGTCCAGGAGGTCCACGACGGCGTCCTCGGCGGGCACGCTGGCAACCGGAAGGTTCTCGCGGTCCTCGAGCAGGTAGGTCACGGTCTCCAGGGCGTCGCCCTTGGTGTGGCCGATCAGGCCCACCGGGCCGCGCTTGATCCAGCCGGTGGCGTAGACGCCCGGCACGTGCGTGCCGGCGGCGTCCAGGACACGGCCGCCGTCGTTCGGGATGACGCCCTTCTTGTGGTCGAACTCGATCTCCGGCAGGGCTGAGCCGAAGTAGCCGATGGCGCGGTACACGGCCTGGACCGGGTAGTCCACGAAATCGCCGGTGCCGCGGGCGTTGCCGGTGCCGTCCAGCTCGGTGCGCTCGAACTTGATGCCGGCCACCTTGCCCGGCGTCTCGGGGTCGTCGTAGATCTCCACCGGGCTGTGCAGGAAGTGCAGGTGCAGGCGGCGGGAGGCCTTGAGCTCGGAAAGGTCCTCAGGCTGCTCGGCAATCCAGTTGGTGAGCGTGCCCACCATGGTCTTGGTCTGGTTGTTGGTCTGGATCTGCCGGTCCGATTCCTCGTCGAACTCGAAGTCCTCCGGGTACAGGATGATGTCCACATCCTTGGAGTGGGACAGCTCGCGGAGCTCCAGCGGGGTGAACTTGACCTGGGCCGGGCCGCGGCGGCCGAAGACGTGCACGTCGGTGACCGGCGAAGCCTTCAGGCCGGCGTAGACGTTGTCCGGGATTTCGGTGCTGAGCAGGTCGTCGGCGTGCTTGGACAGGACACGGGCCACGTCCAGGGCCACGTTGCCGTTGCCGATGACGGCGATTTCCTTGGCGTCCAGCGGCCATTCACGAGGAACGTCGGGGTGGCCGTCGTACCAGGAAACGAAGTCGGCGCCGCCGTAGGAACCGTCCAGCTCGACGCCGGGGATGTTCAGGTCGGCGTCCTTGATGGCGCCGGTGGCGAAGATGACGGCGTCGTAGTGCGTGCGGAGGTCCTCAATGGTGAGGTCCGTGCCGTAGTCCACGTTGCCGAAGAAGCGGATGTCCCCGCGGTCCAGGACCTTGTGCAGGGCGTTGACGATGCCCTTGATGCGGGGGTGGTCCGGGGCCACGCCGTACCGGATCAGGCCGTAGGGTGCCGGGTAGCGGTCGAAGAGGTCGATGCTCACCGTGAGCTCACCGCTCTTGACGGCTTCGCTCTTGGTGAGGATGTCCGCGGCGTAGACGCCTGCCGGGCCGGAGCCCACGACGGCGACGCGCAGCGGACGTTCGGCAGAACCTACGGAGGTGCTTGATGACACGGCTGTGTTCCTTTTGTTCGTTCCGGCCCAACCAGGTAGCAGTAGATGTCGTTTTGAGGGCTCATAACGACATCTGCTGCTACCCAGTTGGGTTGGTGGGCTAGGAGGTGAGGACTCGGGCGGTACGGGGGCGGTTGGGGGTGGTGGTGCTGTAGTCAGCGGTTTTGAAGTGCGACGGCGCGAAAGGGCTGACGCGCACCACGTCACCGATGACAATCACTGCAGGATTCGCGACGCCGGCGGCCTCGGCCTGGTCAGCGATGGAACCAAGCGTGCCGATGGTCACGCGCTGGTCCGGCAGATATCCGTTCTCCACAATACCAACCGGGGTGCCGGCGGGCAGGCCGGCTTCGCCCAGCGCGGACGCGGATTCGCGGAGCTGGCCGACGCCCATGAGCAGCACGATGGTGTGGTCGGGGCGGGCCGGAACCTCTGACAGTTCCTCGTGGCCGGTGACAACACTGAAGCCCTTGGCCAGGCCGCGGTGGGTGACCGGGATCCCGGCGGCGGCCGGGACGGAAATCGCGGAGGTGACGCCGGAAACCGATTCAACCTCGACGCCGTGTTGCCGGCAGTATTCGGCTTCCTCCCCGCCGCGGCCCAGGACGTAGGGGTCGCCGCCCTTGAGGCGGACCACGCGGTGGCCCTGCAGGGCCTCGTCCACGAGGATCCGGTTGATCTCGGACTGGGGAACGGGGTGGTGGCCGGGGGTTTTGCCGACCTCGATCACACGGACGTCAGGGGCCAGTTCGTCCAGGAGTTCGCGGGGGCCCAGGCGGTCAGCGACTACCACGTCTGCCTGGCCCAGGAGCCGGCGCCCGCGGACGGTGATGAGGCCGGTATCGCCGGGACCTCCGCCCACGAGGGCGACGGAGCCGGCGGCGGCGGGACGGCGGCGGCGCAACGGAAGGTCGCCGGTTTCCAGCGCAGTAGCCACGGCATCGCGGACGGCCATGGCACGGCGAGGGTCTCCCCCGGCGTTGACGGCGATCTTGACGTCGTCCACCTCCGCGACGGCGGGTGTCCAGGCTGCGGAGGCTTCATGGTCGGAGGCGTTGACGCACCAGATGCGCTGCGCCTCGGCGTCGGCCGACACTTGGGCGTCCACGGCAGCATCGCCGGTGGCCGTCTGGACGAACCAAACGCCGTTGACGTCTTTGGAGTCATATGCGCGCGCTTCCCAGGTGAGCAGGCCGGCGCCGGCCATGTCCTGGAGCGCGGGAGAGGCAACGGGAGCCACCACGGTGACCACGGCACCGGCGTCGAGCAGGCCCTTGGCGCGGCGGGCAGCAACGGGGCCGCCGCCCACCACCAGCACGGGACGGCCGAGGAGCCGCAGCGCCGTGGGGTAGATATCCTGAATTGCCATGAATCAACGGTAGGGCCGCGTCACAATCGCCCACAAAGGCCGAGCAACACCAGTTCACGCAAGGTAACGCTGCGTCACAAAGCCGGCCGGCCGCCGTCGACCTTCCCCGCGCGCCGGGGCACATTGGCACTCGCTGCCCTGCCTCGGTCTTGATTCTGCGGCATGTCCGTGGCAAAGCGCCCCGGATTGGTCGTCAAGGCCGGCGAGAAAGCGGCCGCGGCGGCGACAAGCCGTTCCAGGCACAGGAAACTGACGGCGCCAGTCCCTCAGACAGCCAACGCAGCATCTGATTCCGTGCCGCCACTATCTCCTGTACAGCTCCGTGCTGAGGTACCGGAAGCCTGTATCGCACATCAACGTGGCCACAGTAGCGCCGGCACCCAGCTGTTCAGCAACCCTCAGGGCCGCCACAACGTTCCCTCCGGAGGATGTTCCCGCGAAGATGCCTTCCTCGCGCGCCAGCCGTCGGCTCATCGCCATCGCTTCGTCCGATGACACCGTTTCAATTCCGTCTACCTCGTCCGGTTCCCAGAGCGGCGGGAGGAACCCGATCCCCGTCCCCTCGATCCGGTGGGAGCCGTCGGGGCGTCCGGAGAGCACGGCAGACTCCGCAGGCTCCACTGCTATCACGCGAACCTTGGGGATGTGTCGACGGAGCCCTCGTGCGGTGCCATGGATCGAGTGTGCGGTGCCAACAAAGTGGACTAATGCGTCCACACGGCCGTAGGACTGCTGCCAGATTTCTTCCCCCAGGGCCAGGTAACCGGTGATGGCGTCACGGTTGTTGAGCTGGTCGCAGGCCCAATGGCCAGGCTGCGAGCTGACCGCGGCTGCGCGGGCAATCATCGCCTTGATGAGCTTGCTTGTGATCCGTCCGTGGTCACTGGGCACGTCCTCCACCGTGGCACCCAGCGCTTCCATGGTGCGCCGCTTTTCGAGGCTGAATGCGTCGGAGAAGACGACATGGAGTCGGTAGCCCTTGGCTGCACACACCAAGGCCAGCGAGATGCCAGTTGTTCCGGCTGTGTACTCAACCACAGTGTCACCCGGGCGGATATCGCCCCGAGCTTCGGCGGCGCTGATCGCAGCCACTGCCATCCGGTCCTTCATACTCCCGGTGGGGTTGGCGTACTCCAGCTTCACCAACACGCGGGCAGACCCGGGCGGCACCACTTTCGTGAGTTCGACCAGCGGGGTTGAGCCTATGCCTGCCAGGATTCCTTGCCCTGGTTTTAGCGTCTGTTCCATGTATCCGCCTCACGCTGAGCGCTGCCGGGCCTGGAGCGGTCCGGTAAGGATCAAGGTATACCTGCCGGGAATCGAAGCACAGCAGAGCCCGACGGCGGGAGGTCGCCGTCGGGCTCTGCAGAAGGTGTGTTGGGGCTAGCGGGTGCTGCCGGCGAGGAGGCCGCGGCTGCGCAGGAGCCGCTTCTCGATGGGGGCGAACACCAGCAGTTCGATGAGGATGCCGACGCCCAGGATCAGCAGGATCGCTGACATCACCACAGACATGTCCGAGAGGACGCGGCCCTGGTCCAGGAGCGAACCCAGACCGAAGCCGATGGTACCGCCCACGGCGATGATTTCAGCGGCCATGAGTGACCGCCAGGAGAAGGCCCAGCCCTGCTTCAGCCCGCCGAGGTATCCGGGAAGGGCAGCCGGGAGGATGACCTGCAGTGCCATCTGCAGCCGTGACGCTCCCAGGACGGTGCCGACGCGGCGGTACTGCGGCGGGATCTGGTCCACCCCGGAAATGAGCCCGTTGATGATGGACGGGATGGCGCCCATGAACACCACGAAGTAGACGGTGGCGTCCGTCAGGCCGAACCAGATGATGGCGGCAGGCACCCAGGCCACGGACGGCAGCACCTGCAGGCCGGAGATCAGCGGACCGAAAGCCCTGCGCAGTGGTGCCACCTGGGCGAGCAGCAGGCCCACGGGTGTGGCGATGGCGACGGAGATGATGAAACCCACCACTCCGCGCTGCAGCGAGGTCCACATGGCTTCCTGCAGCTTGCCTTCGTTCCAGAGAAGGCCCATCTGCGCCACAACGTCCAGCGGCCCGGGCACCAGGTCGCGGCGCTTGACCCCGAGGGAGACGTAGAACTGCCAGATGAGCACCAGGACCACCAGGGCGGCGACGGGCAGCAGGATGCGGCTCCAGTCCATCCGGTGCTTGCGCTCGGCGTCGGACTGCAGCGAGTCCAGCCCGGACTCAAGCTCCCGAAGGTCCTCATTCCCTGTCGAAGTCCTCGTCAAAGCCGCATGGACATGAGGCGAGGACGAAGGCGCAGCGCCGGATGCCGCCCTGGTTTCGAGAGGGTCAACCACCGGCGTCCTGTCCTCGAGGGGCGTGGGGTTACTTGGCATGGCGGCGAATCTCCTCCCGCAGCCGGGCGGTGATGACCCCGGTCAGCTGGCCGGCGAGCCCGGCGTCGGTTCGGTGTTCCTCCGTGACGGCCCATTCCTGGACCACGCGGCCGGGGCGGGAGGACAGCAGCAGTACCCGCTGGCCAAGCCGCACGGCTTCACGGACGTTGTGGGTGACGAAGACGATGGTGCGCCCGGTTTCCTTCCAGATGCGCTCCAGCTCATCGTGGAGGAGGTCGCGGGTGATCGCATCGAGGGCAGCAAACGGCTCATCCATGAGCAGCAGCTGCCGGTCCTGGGCGAGGGAGCGCGCCAGGGACACGCGCTGCCGCATGCCGCCGGACAGCTCGTGGGGGCGCTTGTCGCCGGCGGTGCCGAGGTGCACCAGTTCCAGGAGTTCCTGGGCCTTGGCGCGCCGCTCGGCCTTGCCCACACCGCGCAGCTTGAGTGCCAGCTCAATGTTTTCCCGGGCGGTCAGCCACGGGAAGAGTGCTGCGTCCTGGAACATGAAGGCGGCACCGTCGCTGGGGACCTCCAGGGCGCCCGACGACGGCGCCTCCAGTCCCGCGATGATGTTCAGCAGGGTGGACTTGCCGCAGCCGGAGGCACCGAGGAGGGCCACGAACTCGCCCTTTTCGATGTTGGCGTTGACGTCGTCCAGTACCGGGGCGCCGTCGCCGAAGCGCTTGCCCAGGTGTTCCAGTACGACTGGCATGGTGCCGTCCTTAGGTAGTGGGTTGGTCAGTCCTGGCCGAGGCCGGCCGCGGAAATCTTGCTGGTGCCGGCGGCTTCGTTGAGTGCCCGAAGGTCGAAGAGCCCGCTGATGTCTGCCTGCTTGGTGGTGCCGGCGTCGACGCCGTCCTGCAGTAGCCGGGGGTAGGCACCCGCCAGCGGGTCGAGGGTGAAGGTGATGTTGTCTAGGGACCGGGCCAGGACGTCGTCAGCCAGTGCGGCGCCGGCGGATTCCTGCAGGGCTGAGTTGATGACCGCTGCTTTTTGGTCCGCGGGGGCCTCGTTCAGCCACGCCACCGACTTTGCGTGGCCGGCGAGGAGGGCCTTCACGGTGTCCGGGTGCTCGGCCGCGAACTTCTGGTTCACAATCAGAATGGTTGTGGGGAACTCGCCCGGCTTGCCGGTCCCCGTACCGTCCCACAGGTCCTTCTCGTCCACCAGCACCTTGGCTCCGGCCTGGAGCACCAGGCGTGACGCCCACGGCTCAGGCAACCACGCGCCGTCGAGCTTTCCGTCCTGGAACAGCTTGAGCGTCTGCGCGTTTTCGGTCGGGTTGATGGCGACGTCGCCGCTGCCGTCCACGTTGGTCTTAAAGCCCTGGTGGGCGAGCCAAGCGCGGAGGGCCACGTCCTGGGTGCCGCCGAGCTGCGGGGACGCGATGGTCTTTCCCTTGAGGTCTGCCGCCGAGTTGACCTCGGGCTTGACGACCAGCTGGGCGCCGCCTGCCGCAGCGCCGGCGATGACCCGGACGGATTCGCCCTGGCTCTTGACGAACGAGTTGATGGCCGGGTTGGGGCCGATGTACGCGGCGTCGATGGCGCCGGCGTTCAGCGCCTCGATGGCGGCCGGGCCCGCGTTGAAGGTCTCGGTGCTGAGGCTGGTGCTGCCCAGCGATTCGGCGAGGAAGCCTTCCTTGATGCCCACCAGTGCCGGGGCGTGCGTGACGTTGCCGAAGTAACCGAGCTTCAGCTCAGCGGCAGGGGTGGGGGCAACGGCGTGTGCCTCGGTGTTGCGCGAGACGGTGGACGCGACCACCGCTCCGACGGCGATGAGCAGGACCAGTCCGATGGCCAGGGCGGCCTCGATGGCACGCTTGCGCTTGGGTACCGCGCTTTCGCCTGCCACGATGCGGGTCATCCCGGGCTTGGAACTAGTCATTGTTTCACCATAGGGAGTGACATATTCGCGTTCAATGAAGCCTAAACGGGGGGTCACGCACGTTCATCTAGCGTCACATTCGGACGCGGTGGCACCGGGATTGCGCGGTTCAGTTGCCCTTCACGTTGACCAACTGCCGCAGCTTGTGCCGCACGGTCACGAGGTCCGCGGCGTCCTGCATCACCTGGTCGATTGGCTTGTATGCGGCGGGAATTTCATCGATAAATGCCTCCGACGCGCGGAACTCGATGCCGCGCATGGCCCGCTTGAGTTCCTCCAGGGTGAATGCCTTGCGGGCGGCGTTGCGCGAGTACTCCCTGCCGGCTCCGTGCGGAGAGGAATTGAGTGAAGCAGGGTTCCCCAGTCCTTCCACCACGTATGACGCCGTGCCCATGGATCCCGGAATAAGTCCCGGATCGCCGGGCTCGGCTTTGATGGCCCCCTTGCGGGAGACCCAGACCGGCTTGCCGTAGTGGGTCTCCTGCCGGGTGAAGTTGTGGTGGCAGTTGATCCGCTCGCGTTCATGCACCCGGCCACCCACCCAGTGGCCGAACTGGGTGCTGACACGGTCCATCATCTCCTCGCGGTTCAGCAGCGCGAAGTGCTGGGCCCAGCGCAGCTCGGCCATGTACCTCTCAAACTGGGATGTCCCCTCGTCAAGGTACGCGAGGTCCGGGTCCGGCAGGTAGACCTGGTTCTTCCGGGACACGTGCTGGGCGACGCCGATATGATGCTGGGCGATTTTGTTGCCGATGCCGCGCGAGCCGGAGTGCAGGAACAGCCAGACGTCCTGGTTCTCATCGGCACAGATTTCGATGAAGTGGTTGCCGGAGCCCAGGGATCCCAGCTGCAGCTCCCACTTGGCTACATACTGGCCCGGGTTGAAGCCAGCCTTCACTGCCAGTGCTTTCAGCTCGGCAATCCGGGGTTCCGCAGTGGGCAGCACCTTCTTGTTGTTGTGCCCGGCGGATAACGGAATGACGCGCTCGATGTCCTCACGGATCCGTTTGAGGTCCTTCGGGAGGTCTTTGGCCGAGTACTGCGTCCGGACGGCAATCATGCCGCAGCCGATGTCCACCCCTACCGCCGCCGGAATGATCGCGCGCAGCGTGGGAATGACCGAACCAACCGTGGCGCCCTTGCCCAGGTGCGCGTCGGGCATCAGCGCCAGGTGCGGGTAGATGAACGGCAGGCTGGCTGTCTTCACGGCCTGCTCGCGGGTTTGGCTGTCCAGGATCGAGGCCCAGTTCAGAAGCTTCGGGCTGATGGTTTCCATGCTCCGCCTCCCACTGCACGGCCTAGGACTAACGTAAGTCCTAGGCTAACCCGCACTTCAGAAGGAGAGGCAGCATGGTGGACGTCCAGACCGAGATTGTCATCAACCGCCCGCGGGCTGAAGTTGCCGAATACGCGGCCAACCCGGACAACTCGCCGCGCTGATAAACTCGCCGGGCTGGTCATGGAGCCGATGATCCGACGCGAGACCCGCAAGGACCTGCATCGGCTCAGGTCGATCCTCGAGGGGCGGCAGTAGGCCGGGCCAGGGGATAACAAAACCGCGGCTTGTTCGCGTGTCCGTCCCCTGAAGGTTCGGATCTGCGAACAAGCCGCGGTTTCGAAGGCAGAATCAGATGCTGTAGCGCTCGTCTTCGTGGTCGCCCGGGTGGTCCTTGACCAGGCCGGCGGCCAGCGTGTTGCCGTCCAGCGGATCGATCACCAGGAACGCTCCGGTGCGGCGGTGGTGCAGGTAGTTCTCGAGCGGCAGCGGCGCGGCGAGCCGGAGCTGCGCGTGCCCAATGTCGTTCAGCTCCAGGTTCGACGCCGGTTCCAGGTTGAAGGACGCCAGGTCCAGCTTGCCGGAGACGTTGCGGACCAGCGCCTGCACCGTGCGGGTGCCGTGCTTCACCAGCACCTTGGCGCCCTCGCGGAGCGGCTTCGGCGACAGCCAGCACAGCGCCGCGTACAGGTCAGCCGAGGCCTCGCGGACGGTGCCGGCGGCGGCAATGGTGTCGCCGCGGGCGACGTCGAACTCCTCGGCCAGGCGGATGGCCACTGACTGTGGGGCTGCGGCTTCCTCCAGCGATGCGCCGGCGAAGTCGATCCCCACCACGGTGGTGGTGCGCGGGTCCTGGCCGGGCGTCAGCACGGAAACCCTGTCCCCCACCTTCACCGAACCCTCGGTGATCTGGCCGGCGTACGCGCGGTAGTCGCGGTAGGCCTCCACGTCCAGCCCGGCGGCCACAGCGTCGGGAGCCAGGGCGCCCTGCGGCCGGATGACCAGCTGCACCGGGAAGCGGAAGCTCTCCAGGTGGCTTTCCAGTTCATCGGCGGCGGGCAGGGTTTCCAGCACCTCGAGCAGCGCGGGGCCCGTGTACCAGGGGGTGCGCTCCGAGCGGTCCACCACGTTGTCGCCGTCGAGGGCGGACACCGGGATGACCAGCAGGTCGGTGATGCCGTCGGAGCCGAGGCCCAGCTCGCGGCCCACCTGCTGCACATCGGCTTCGATGTCACGGAACACAGACTCGCTGAAGTCCACCAGGTCGATCTTATTCACGGCCACGATCACGTGTGCCACGCGCAGCAGCTGCAGCACGGACAGGTGCCGGCGGGTCTGCTCCAGCACACCCTTGCGGGCGTCAATGAGTACGACGACGGCATCCGCGGTGGAGGCACCGGTCACCGTGTTCTTGGTGTACTGCACGTGGCCGGGGCAGTCGGCCAGGATGAAGCTGCGGCGGTCGGTGGCGAAGTAGCGGTAGGCCACGTCGATGGTGATGCCCTGCTCGCGCTCGGCCCGCAGTCCGTCGGTCAGCAGGGCAAGGTCGATGCCGCCCTTGTCCCCGCCGAAGCCGCGGTCCGCTGACGTGCGGGCAACGGCGTCGAGCTGGTCTGCCAGGATGGCCTTGGAATCGTGAAGGAGGCGGCCCACCAGGGTGGACTTGCCGTCGTCGACGGATCCTGCGGTGGCGAAGCGGAAGAGTGTAGTGGGCAGGGCGGTCTCGAGGTCTGCAGCCAAAGTTTCGGTGCTCATTAGAAGTACCCGTCCTTCTTGCGGTCTTCCATGGCGGCCTCGGAGATGCGGTCATCTGCGCGGGTGGCGCCACGTTCGGTCAGGGTGGAGGCGGCGACTTCGACCACGACGTCGGCCACCGTGAAGGCGTTGGACTCGACGGCGCCGGTGCAGGACATGTCACCCACCGTGCGGTAGCGGACGGTCTTGGTGATGACTTCCTCGTGCGGCAGCGGCTGGGACACCTCGCCCACTGCGCGCCACATGCCGTCCCGGGCAAAGACCTCGCGTTCGTGGGCGTAGTACAGGCCGGGCAGCTCGATGTTCTCGCGCTCGATGTAGCGCCAGATGTCCAGCTCGGTCCAGTTGCTGATGGGAAACGCGCGGACGTGCTGGCCCACGGTGTGGCGGCCGTTGTACAGGTTCCACAGCTCGGGCCGCTGGTTGCGCGGGTCCCACTGGCCGAACTCGTCGCGGAGGCTCAGGATCCGCTCCTTGGCGCGGGCCTTGTCCTCGTCACGGCGGCCGCCGCCGAACACGGCGTCGAACTTGTTCTGCTGGATGGCGTCCAGCAGCGGGACAGTCTGCAGTGGATTGCGCGTACCGTCGGCACGCTCGGCCAGCTCGCCGCGGTCGATGAACTCCTGCACGGAGCCCACCACGAGCTTCAGGCCCAGGCGCTCCACCGTGCGGTCACGGAAGTCGATGACCTCGGGGAAGTTGTGCCCGGTGTCCACGTGCAGCACGGGGAACGGAACCTTGCCGGGCCAGAATGCCTTCGTGGCCAGGTGCAGCATCACCACGGAGTCCTTGCCGCCGGAGAACAGCAGCGCGGGCTTCTCGAACTCGGCAACAACCTCGCGGATAATGTGGATGGCCTCGGACTCGAGGGTGTCCAGGCTGGAGAGGCGCGTGGAAACGGCGGCGTCAGTCACCTGGGGAATCTCCTCGGAAAGATAAGTGCTCATACGTGTAGTCCGCATTCTGTCTTGTTGGTTCCTGCCCAGCGGCCGGCGCGGGGGTCCTCGCCAGGAGCTACTTTGCGGGTGCAGGGCTGGCATCCGATGGACGGGTAGCCCTGGGACAGGAGCGGGTTGACGGGCAGGAGGTTGTCGTCGGAGTACTGGACCAGCTGGTCGAACGTCCAGTCAGCCATCGGGTTGACCTTGACCAGGCCGTTCTTGTCGTCCCAGGTCACCAGCGGGGTGTTGGTGCGGGTGGGGGCTTCGTCGCGGCGGACACCGGTGAACCACAGTTCGTAGCCGGAGAGGGTTCGCTGCAGCGGGGCCACCTTGCGGAGGGCACAGCACTGGGCAGCGTCGCGGGCGAACAGGTCCTTGCCCAGGAGCCGGTCCTGCTGCTCCACCGTATTCTCGGGAAGCACGTCCACCACGTTGACGCGGAGGTTCGCGGCCACCTCGTCACGCGTGGCGTAGGTTTCCGGGAAGTGGTAGCCGGTCTCCAGGAACAGGACGTCGACGCCGGGCATCTGGTCCGCGACCAGGGCCGGCAGGACGGCGTCTGCCATGGAGCAGGCGACGGCGACGGCGGGCAACTCGAAGTTCCGCTCCACCCAGGCGATGACGTCCCGGGCCGGGGCGTCCCAACCGAGCTCGGCGGCACCGGCTTCGGCCAAAGCCTTCAGCTCTTCCTTCGAGCGCAGCTTGGGAGCGGCGGTTGCCACCGTGGCCTCAACCTGCGCCGAAGCCTCGGCCGGCTCCACAACGGGGTCTACCCCGGCTGCATGCTTGCTCACTGCAGTGCCTCCTCGTCTGCCGCGTGGGCCCACTCTGCGAAGGTTTGGCCTTCGGCGCGCTGGGCCACGAAGGTGCGGACAACGCGCTCCACGTAGTCCGGCAGGTCATCGACGTACACTTTCAGGCCGCGGACGGTCCGCCCGAGGCCGGCTTCCTCGCGGTTGTTGTTGGCCAGCCCGCCGCCCAGGTGGACCTGGAAGCCCGGGGAAGGATCGCCGTCGGGCGTTGGAAGCATCATGCCCTTGAGGCCGATGTCCGCCGTCTGGATGCGGGCGCAAGAGTTGGGGCAGCCGTTGATGTGCAGGGACAGCGCCTGCGGCAGTTCGCCGGACTCTGCGAGGTCGGCCAGGCGGCGTTCCAGCTCAGCCACGGCGGTGGCGGCGGTGTGCTTGGTCTCCACGATGGCCAGCTTGCAGTATTCGATGCCGGTGCAGGCGATGGTGCCGCGGCGGAACACGGACGGGCGGGCGGACAGGCCCAGCGCGTCCAGCTCGGCAACCAGCGGCTCCACGTGGTCCTTCTCGACGTCCAGGACAACGAGCTTCTGGTGCGGCGTGGTGCGCAGCCGGTAGGAGCCGCGGGCCTCGAGCGTGTCTGCGAGCTTGACCAGGGCAGCCCCGGACAGGCGGCCGGCGACCGGTGTGGCGCCGATGAAGAACTTGCCGTCCTTCTGCTCGTGGACGCCCACGTGGTCGCCCGGGCTTGTGGGCTTGGGGGCAGCCGGGCCGTCGGCCAGCTTGTAGCCCAGGTATTCGTCTTCCAGGATCTGGCGGAACTTCTCCGGACCCCAGTCGGCCATGAGGAACTTCAGGCGGGCCTTGGTGCGCATGCGGCGGTAACCGTAGTCGCGGAAGATGCTGGTGACGCCGAGCCACACGTCGGCGGCCTGCTCGGGCTTCACGAAAGCACCCAGGCGTTTGCCGAGCATCGGGTTGGTGGACAGCGCGCCGCCGGCCCACAGGTCGTAGCCGACACCGAGTTCGGGGTGGCGGACACCCACCAGCGCGAAGTCGTTGATTTCGTGGACCACGTCCTGGCTGGGGTGGCCCGTGATGGCGGACTTGTACTTGCGCGGCAGGTTGGACAGCAGCGGGTTGCCTATGAACCGCTCCCCCAGCTCCTCAATCAGCGGGGTGGGGTCGATGATCTCGTCCTTGGCGATGCCTGCCACCGGGGAACCGAGGATCACGCGCGGGACGTCGCCGCAGGCTTCGGTGGTGGATAGGCCAACGGCCTCCAGACGGTTCCAGATCTCCGGGATGTCCTCCACCCGGATCCAGTGCAGCTGGATGTTCTGGCGGTCCGTGAGGTCGGCGGAATCGCGGGCAAAGTCCACGGAAATGCGGCCGATGACGCGCAGCTGCTCGGTGGTGAGCGCACCGCCGTCGATCCTCACGCGCAGCATGAAGTACTTGTCTTCGAGCTCGTGCGGCTCAAGTGTTGCGGTCTTGCCGCCGTCGATCCCGGGCTTGCGCTGGGTGTAGAGGCCCCACCAGCGGAATCGCCCGTGCAGGTCCTGCCCGGGAATGGCGTCGAAGCCTTCCTTGGCGTAAATGGTTTCGATACGCTCGCGCACGTTGAGGCCGTCGTCTTCCTGTTTCCAGGTTTCGTTGGCGTTCAGCGGCGTTTTGCCGTCAACTTTCCACTGCCCGTGCGGCTTTGCAGCGGGGCGGGACGGGCGGGCGGGGCGCTTGGGGGCAGCGGAGTCCGCGGACGCTCCGGCTAGAGCTGTATCAGTCATGCATCGACTGTAGGTCCCGCCCGAATTGCGTCACAAAGGCCCGGAAACGCTAAGTCACCTAGGGAAATATTTCGTCACGAAACGCCGGACGGCCTTGAAGAAGCCACCCTGCTGTGCATCGGATCCCCCTGTTGCCTGGGGGTCCACGGGCGCTTCGGCGGCCGGCTTGGCAAGGGCCGCTGCGGCCGCCTCCCGGGCCTTCTCGACGGCGGCGTCGTACCGTTCCAGGGCAATCTCGGCGAGCGCCGGGGACGGCAGCAGCGGCTCAGTGACCAGGTCGGCGCCCGCCTTCGCCAGCTGGTCGTGGAAGTAGCCCGGCGCCAGGAGGTAGGAGGCAACCACCACGCGCCCGCCGACGTCGACAGCCCCCGCGGACTCCCCCGCCCCGGCACCTCCTGCCAGTTCCTCGCGAAGCATCGCGACGGCGTCGGACACGGAAGGCTTGGCTGAGGCACCGTAGGCGGCCACTATCCGGTTGGACCGCAGCTCCTGCAGCTGCCCCAGCAGCACCTCCACGCTCTTGGCCGCGTTCGGATTGGAGGAGCCCGCCGCGGCGAGGACCACCACATCGTTGTCCCTGACGCCCGCTTCGCGCAGCCGCTGGTCCAGCAGCGCGGCCAGTCGCGGATCCGGACCCAAGGGCGCGGCGGCGGCACTGCCCGGCCGGCTCTTCACCGCCCGCGCGATGTCCACCTTCACGTGGTAGCCAACGCTCAGCAGCAGAGGCACCACGACGGCGGATTCCCCCTCGGGCAGGCCCGCCACCACGTCCACCAGATCTGGCTGCTGGACGTCCACATAGGCCTCCCGGACATCGAGGCCAGGGCGGAGCTCGGCGATGGCGGCGCGCAACGCGTTGACCTCCGCAGCGCCCTGTGGGTTGGACGTCCCATGGGCACAGGCGATCATGATGGGGGTGTTCATAGGGGCTAGCGTAACGTTGGAGCCGCCCTGTCCGCCCTCTTTGAATTGCCGGGACGCTCAATGACATTCCCTTTTGACATCGCCCTGGTTTGGCTGGACCTGGCCGGTGTTTTTTTCTTCGCCGTCTCGGGGTCCCTGCTGGCTGCGCGCAAACAGTTCGACATCCTCGGCTCGCTCCTGCTGGCCTCGCTCGTGTCCTTGGGTGGCGGCGTGATCCGCGACATCATCCTCAACAGCGTCCCGGCGGCCTTCACCAACCCCGCCTACCTGGTGCCGCCGTTGCTGGCCAGCGTCCTGGTGTACTTCCTGTTCTCCAGCGTCCAGCGGTTTACGTCGCTGCTGGTGCTGTTCGACGCCGGCGGGCTGGCGCTGTTCTGCATCACCGGCACTTTGAAAGCACTCTCGTTCGGCATGAACCCGTTCGCGGCGGTCCTCCTGGGCGTGACCACCGCGGTTGGCGGCGGGCTGCTGCGCGACATCACGGCCAACGAGATACCCCAACTGTTCAACGCCCGCGACCTTTACGCGCTGCCGGCGTTCAGCGGGGCGGCCCTTACCTCCCTGCTGTGGGTGACCGGTCTATTCAACGCCGTGACTGCGTGCGTGGTGGCAGCCATGGTTTTTGCGTTCCGGGTGGTGGCCTGGCGCCGGTACTGGTATGTGCCGCTTGCCGTCCACGGGTGGCACCGCAACGGGCCGGCGGGCGGCGAATCGCGGGCCGGCAATTAGCTAGGATATGAGCATGACTGACATGTTCCTCGAGAAATTCCGCGCGCTGGTTCCGAAGTATCTCGAGGATGAATGGCAGGAAGCGGACGGGCTGTCCGTAGAGGAGTTGGACAAAGCCCTGGCCGACCACCAATTCCAGATCCCGCTGGTCCTGCGCGAGTTCTACCTGGCGCTGGGCGGCTGCGAGGACCTCATGGAGGCCTACCACTACTTCTGGGACCCGGACGAGCTCGAAGTGGACGACGAAGGCTTCCTCATGTTCCTCGAGGACGAGGAAGAGGAGTACACCTGGGGTTTCCGGGTGGGTGACCTCAGTGTCCCGGACCCCATCGTCTACCGCCGCAACAATGCCCGGGGCCAGTGGAAGTCCGAGGAAGGCACCTTCTCCGAGTTCGTGTTCGACATGTTCGAGTGGGCCTTCGAAGACGACGAGGAGTAGGGCTTCCTTGCTCCTTATGCGACCGCATTTCTCTTGGCTGGCCGCTGAGTCTCCCCAGCTTTGGAGCAGTTCGACGGCGTGTCACCCGGTTTCGCGGACGTGTCCCCGGTCCGCCGGCGCAAACCCGGGGAATCTCAGCGCACCACCCTGCCGCGCAGCACCTGCCACACCTCATCAATGATCTTTCGAGGGTTGTAAACCACGTCCGCGTAGCCATATCGGAGCACCGCGTAGCCGGTGAGCGTGCTCGCGTTGTTCCTTGCCCTGTCCTTCTTCACCTGCCGCGGCTCCAGGTGGCTGCCGCCGTCGATCTCTACAATCAGGAATCCTTCCAGGAGGAAATCCACAAACCCGATCCCCGGCAGCTCAACCTGGGTCTCAGTGTGGATCCCCTCGCTGCGGAAGAGTATCCGGGAAACCACCTCGATTGCCCAGTCCGCCGTCCCATCCACCAGGTCCAGCACACTCCTGGCACAGCCGTTGCGGTTACCGGGCAGCTTTTCCCGCAGGTAGCCCAGCGTGGTTACGCCCTGCCGCACCGCACTTTCAACGATGACGGCAGCTTCCATGGCCGGAAGGCAACGCAGGCTGTGGATCAGGACATCGGTGGTACTGGCGACGGGTTTCAGCCTATCGGGCGGCGGCACCAGGGACTCCCGGTGAACCACGGCATCGCGGGGACCACCGTGTTTGCAGAGCAGGTGAAGTGCCCGCGGCTCGTGGAGCAGCCAGAGCTGTCGATGGCCGGCAGCCGACACGCAGGTCAGCAGTCCGTTGCCCAGAACGGCGCCCACCAGGTCCGGAGCAGCGCCGGGCAGTGCAACCACCCCATGCCGGAGACGAAGAATCTCGCCGCCCGCCACCGCATTGCGGACGTCCCGGTCTTTGAATCCTGCCCGCAGGAGGGTGGATGTCCGGGCCACCGAGCCCGCCTGGTGGAGGAAACGGGAAAGGTCCATGAGGGCCAGCAGACCCGATATCCGTCAGCCGGGACAGGGCGGCCGAACCATATGTGGACAAGGTGGTGCTGGGTTTCCCCGGTTATGACCCCTGCGCACCGGCGCGTCGTGGCGACCCGCCGGGCCTTCAGAGGGTCCTTCACCGAAAGGTGGGGAAATCCAGCACGGAAAAGCTGTGACATCACTTTTAACAAAGAGCTTGCCATTTGTGACAGATCTGTCATAGACTGTTTCCGGATCCGCTAAACGCCTCCGGCGGGTCTGATGCGAACGGAGAGGTAGCCCCGGCTCAATGCAACGCAAGTTGCTGCGGACCGGGGCTATCCCGCTTAACAGCCAGCTGCCGGCGGCAGCGTTCAATCAGCCGCAAAGAAGAAGCCCGGCTCCCGTACAGCAGGAGCCAGGCTTCCACAGATTTCACAAGAGCTAGCTGGCGCGGTCCACCACAGCCAGCGCGAAGTTGGACAGCGATTCCTTGACTACGCCCTCCGGCAACGGAGCCAGCGCGGCGATGGCTTCGTCGGCCCACGACCGGGCCACAACCCAGGATGCTGCCGTAACCGGGTGCTCCCGGAGGCCGGCAACAGCCTCGGCCAGCGCCTCGTCCGAGGTCAGGTCCCCGTCCACCAGCTTGAGAAGTTCGACGGCGGACTGGTCGCCGCCCTGGGCAGCCTTCCGCAGGAGCAGCACCGGCAGGGTAGGAACCCCCTCGCGGAGATCCGTTCCGGGCGACTTGCCGGACTTCACCTTGACACCGGTGACATCAATGACGTCGTCGGCGAGCTGGAAGGCCACGCCCACCTTCTCGCCGTACTCCACCAGCACGGCCTCGTATGCGGGGTCTGCCTGCGCAAAGATGGCACCGAGCTGGCCGGAAGCTGCAACCAGCGAACCGGTCTTGTCCGCGATGACGGAGAGGTAGTGCTCCACGGGATCCTCGTCCGGGCGCGGGCCCACGGTTTCGTGCAGCTGGCCCAGGCAGAGCCGCTCGAACGTCCGCGCCTGGATGCCCAGCGCGCGCGAGCCCAGCTCGGACACCAGGATAGAGGCGCGGGCAAAGATCAGGTCACCGGTGAGGACAGCCACGGAGTTGCCCCACACCTCGTGCGCCGTGGGCGCACCCCGGCGGAACGGGGCTGAGTCCATGACGTCGTCGTGGTACAGGGTTGCCAGGTGCGTCAGTTCCACTACGACGGCGGCCTGCACCACCGCGGGCAGGGAAGCGTCACCAAGGTGGGCGCACAGCAGCGTGAGGAGCGGCCGAATGCGCTTGCCGCCGGCTTCCACCAGGTGGCGCGACGTTGCGTCAGCCAGCGGATCCGAGTTGGCGATGGCTTCGCGCAGTTTCTTCTCCACTTTGGCCAGGTTGTTGGTGATGGCCGGGCCCAACTCTGCATCTTCGGCGATGGCGGCGAAACCCGCCGGGAGCTGGAGGCCGGTGGCGATGGCGCTGGTGTTGAGGCTTGGCTCAGCGTCGGTCATGCCGTGTCCGGCATGGGTCCAGCTGTGCTCTGCGGGTTTGGTCACGGGTTAACCCTAACTTTTTGTTGCGGATACCGCTGATTCGTAGCAGACGGGGTATTGGATGTCGGAGGAACAAGCGACTCCAGGACCCGGATCACCCTGTCCTCTAAGCCCTTCGCAGACGGGTCCGTGAGGTTGGCCAGGAGCCGCACCACGAACCGCATCAGCACCGGGATGGGCATGCCGGTCCGCAGCGCGAGTTTCATGACGGCGGGCTTGCCGATCAGCGCGGCAAACACCCGGCCCAGGGTGAAGTGCGATCCCCACTGGTCCCGCACGTAGTCCGCGTACCGCGACAGGTGCGCGTCGGCGTCGTACGTTCCGCCCGAAGAAGCCAGGCGGGCGGAGGCGTCAACGATGAACTCGGCGGCAAATCGCCCGGACTCCATCGCGTAGGAGATGCCCTCGCCATTGAACGGGGAGACCATGCCACCGGCATCACCCAGGAGGAGCATGCCCGGAGAGTAGTGCGGTGTGCGGTTGAAGCCCATGGGCAGCGCGGCGCCGCGGATTTCGCCCACCTGGTTCGCAGGCGTGAAGCCCCAGTCGGCGGGCATGCCGGCGGTCCATTCGCGCAGCACCTGCTTGTAGTCGAGCTTGCCGAATTCCTTCGACGAGTTGAGGATGCCCAAACCCACGTTGGACGTGCCGTCGCCCACACCGAACACCCAGCCGTAGCCGGGCAGCAGTTTCCCGTCGCGGCCGGGGAGCTCCAGCCAGCCCTCCATCCAGTCGTCGTCCGTGCGCGGCGAGGTGAAGTAGGTGCGGACGGCGACGCCGAGGGGGCGGTCATCGCGCTTCCGGATGCCGAGGGACACAGCCGTGCGCGTCGAGTTGCCGTCAGCGGCGAGTACGACGTCGGCGCTGAAGTCCTGCGTCTCCCCCGTCTTGCGTCCGGACTCGTCCAGGAGCGCTGCGCGGACGCCCGTGACGCGGCCGTCCTCCGAATGCAGGGCGTCGGTGACGCTGTGCCGTTCGAGGATGATGGCCCCGGCAGCCTGTGCGTGCCGGGCCAGTTCCTCGTCGAAACCGAGCCGGGTTCGGATCAGGCCGTACTGCGGAAAGTCGGAAACCTCGGGCCACGGCAGTTCGATGGTCCGGCCGCCGGCGATCAGCCGCAGGCCCTTGTTGCGGCGCCAGCCGTCGTTTTCCGGGTGCGGCAGGCCGAGCTTCTGAATTTCCCGGACGGCACGCGGCGTGAGTCCGTCGCCGCATACTTTCTCGCGGGGGAAGCTGGTCTTTTCCAGGACCGTGACTTCAGTGCCAGCCCTGGCAAGGTAATACGCAGCGGTGGATCCGGCCGGACCCGCGCCGACAATCAGTACCTTCACGAGGTCAACGGGTGATGTTGCGGCGCAGCTTGGCCACCGGGCCCTTGTGCGCGGCAATGGCGGCAGCCGTTCCACCTGGAGTGCCAGCCGTTGACTCCGCGGGCTTGAACGCGCGGTGGACCGCCACGATGCCGCCGGTGAGGTTGCGGTAGGTGACGTTTTCCCAGCCGGTTTCCTGCAGCCAGGCCGCCAGGTGGTCCTGGTCCGGCCACGCGCGGATTGACTCGGCAAGGTAGACGTAGGCGTCCGGGTTGGAGGCGACCTTGACGGCGATTGCCGGGAGGGCGCGCATGAGGTACTCGGTGTACATGGTGCGCCAGAGCGGAACCACGGGCTGGGAGAACTCGGCGATGACCAGCCGGCCGCCGGGCTTGGTGACCCGGAGCATCTCCTGCAGCGCCTTCTTCGGTTCGTTGACGTTGCGCAGGCCGAAGGAAATGGTGGTGGCGTCGAACGTGTTGTCCGCGAACGGGAGGTTGGTGGCATCGCCGGCGATGAAGTCGATGTCCGGGCGGCGGCGCTTGCCCACCTTGAGCATCCCTAGCGAGAAATCGCAGGCCACAACATCTATTCCTGCATCGGCATATGGCTCACTGGACGTACCGGTCCCGGCGGCCAGATCCAGGACGCGCTGGCCCTTGGAGACTTCCATCGCTTCCACCACAACCTTGCGCCAGCGGCGGGTCTGCCCCATGGACAGGACATCGTTCACAACGTCGTACTTCGGTGCGACGTCGTCAAACATGGTGGCTACTTCGTCCGGACGCTTTTCCAAGGATGCTCGGTTCACCATGTCATTGTCTCAAATGTTCCGCAGGCCCCGGACCACAGGCCCTTTGACTCACCGCGCATTCGGGGATGCCCTATGATCCTCCGCTGCTGAAGGCGGCTTTGCGGTCGGGAGTAGTGTTGTCTCATCATGACGAGCACGATCCGCACCTTGACAGTCCCCCTGGATGGCAATGCATTCCCCGGGGGGCTGCCTTCGTTTCTGGTGCGGGACGACGTCCTCTGCTGGACCCGCCGCGAGGCCGGCCTTGCCGGCTTCGGCGAGATCGCGCGCTTCACCGCCACCGGTCCCGAACGGTTCCTTGAAGCCGACATTTGGTGGCGGCACTTGGTCATCGAAGCGGACGTCACGGACCTGGTGGAACTGCCCGGCACCGGCCCGGTCGCCTTCGGGTCCTTCGCCTTCTCCAAAACCTCGGCGCACGAGTCCCGGCTGATCGTGCCGGAGGTGGTGGTGGGCGTCCGGGACGGCCAGGTCTGGGTCACACAGCTGACATTCGACGACGGCGAGCTCACCGGGGAGAGTGCCCTTGCCGCGCTGGACCGCTGGGTTGGCGGGGGCACAGCAACTGCCGCCGCACCCCTTGCGGACGGGGCCATGGCGACGGCGGCAGCGGACTCCGCCAGGGTCCTGCCCCAACGCGCCGTTCCCGCCCGGCCAGGCGGCGCCGTCGTACGCCCGCTCCCCCTGGCCGCCGGCGCAACACTCCACACCGGATCCCTCAGTGAGGAAGCCTGGATGGAAGCGGTGTCCGCGGGGGTGGCGGAAATCCGCACGGGGGCGCTGGAGAAGCTGGTGCTGGCCCGGGACGTGGTGGCCACCATTCCCACAGGTGTGAACGCTGCGAAGGTGCTGCGCGAGCTGGCGGTGCGGTACCGCGAATGCTGGACCTACGGCGTTGACGGGCTGGTGGGTGCCACCCCTGAGATGCTGATCCAGGTGGAGGGCAGGACAGCCCAGGCACGCGTGCTGGCCGGAACGCTGGACCGGCGTGACGCCCACGGCGAGGACGGCCTTCCGATGGACTACGCCACCCGGGTGCTGGCGGGGTCGGAGAAGCAGCGGCATGAGCACGAGATTGCGATCCAGTCGCTCACCACACAGCTGGCGCCGTTCTCGGAGGCGATGAACGCGCACGACGAACCTTTCATCCTTGAACTGCCGAATGTGTGGCACCTGGCGTCCGACGTCAAAGCCGAGCTGACCGAGGTGGAAGGCCACGTCCCCACCTGCCTGGCGCTGATTAACGCCCTGCACCCCACGGCCGCCGTCTGCGGAACGCCCACCCAGGTGGCGGGCGCACTGATCCGCAAGCTGGAGCACCTGGACCGCGGCCCCTATGCCGGCCCGGTGGGCTGGCTCGACGCAACCGGCAACGGCGAATGGGGAATTGCCCTGCGCGGTGCCGTGATCGAGGCTCCGGACACCGTCCGGTTGTATGCCGGTTGCGGCATAGTGGACGGTTCCCTGCCTGAGGTGGAACTGGCCGAAACGTGGGCAAAATTCCGCCCGATGCTGGAGTCGCTTGGCATCAGCACCTGATTCCCTCGCCCCTCCCAACCAGCCTCCTCCCCCAACAAGCGCCCTCCCCCAACTAGGTAGCAGTACCTGTCGTTTAGGGGGCTCAAAACGACACTTGCTGCTACCTAGTTGCGCCAAGCGTCCGGGATTGCAGACAGATCGGCATGCGACACGCTTGATTTCTACTGTGATTTAGTTATCCAATAGTGAAACTAAGTTTCCTGTGATGCACATCTCAATATCGGCGCTACACTATGAACCGATTTAGAACCGCATACCCCTGCAACAAAAGGTAAAGAAACATGCAGCTCAAGTCCCTGGCCACGGCCAAGATCACCGCCAAGGCAGCAGCAGTTCTCGCCGTCGGCGCCCTCACCCTTACGGCGTGCGGCGGCGGCAGTTCAACGCCAGCCGCGTCCGAAGGCGGCATCCAGCTGATCAACCCAGGCAAGCTCACGGTCTGCGCGGACGTCCCCTACGAGCCCTTCGAATTCCAGAAGGACGGCGAAACGGTCGGCTTCGACGTGGACATCGCCAAGGAAATCGCCAAGGACATGGACGCGGAACTGAACATCGTGGACAGCTCCTTCGAAGCGATCGAGACCGGCACCGCCCTGACCCAGTGCGACCTGGGCATCTCCTCGATCTCCATCACGGACACCCGCAAAGCCGTCATGGACTTCTCCACCCCGTACCTGGATGACGACCTGGCCCTGGTTGCCAGCGACAGCTCCGGCATCCAGAGCCTTGACGATGCCAAGAACAAGAAGGTGGGCGTCCAGCAGGCCACCACCGGTGCCGACTACGCGAAGGAACAGGGCATCGAAGCCCAGCAGTTCGAAGACACCGGACTGCTGGTGCAGGCTCTCCAGGCCGGCACCATCGACGCTGCCCTGGGCAACCAGTCCGTCCTGGGCTACGCCATCAAGGACGACCCCAAGTTCAAGAGCGTCGAGGAATTCGCCACCGGCGAGCAGCTGGGTGTTTCCATCAAGAAGGGCAACACCGCGATGGCGGAAAAGGTCAACGGCACGCTCAAGCGCCTGACCGACGACGGCTCGCTCGAAAAGTTCAAGACCACCTGGTTCGGCGAAACCGCCAAGTAGCCAGAGCGCGGGCCTGAGGCGTCCATCGCCTTGGAGCCTTCGCGGCCCTGAGAACCACGCAGTTGGGGCCCCGGACACGCTGTACCGCAGTCCGGGGCCCCAGCCACGCATAATGAATGTGAGCAACCCATGGCAATGACCGCACGTCAGCGAGCCAGAACAAGCCTGTATGTCCAGGCCGGAATTTTTGTAGTGGCCGTCGCCGCGCTGATCCTGGCCACCGACTGGGAAACCATCGGCAACAGCGTCTTCAACTTCGCCAAAATCGGGCCTATGTTCCCGGACATCTTCGTCACCGGCCTGGTCAACACCCTGATCTACACCTTCCTCGGCTTCGTTGTGGGCCTTTCCGGCGGCCTGGTACTGGCCCTGATGAAACTCTCCAGCTTCCCGCTGTACCGCTGGATCGCCACCGGCTACATCGAATTCTTCCGCGGCATCCCCGCGCTGCTGGTGTTTATCGCCTTTGGCTACGGCGTTCCGCTGGCCTTCGGCGTTTCCTGGAACGTCACAGTGATCGTGATGATCTCGCTGGGCATGGTGGCGTCGGCGTACATCGCCGAAACCCTCCGCGCCGGCCTCCAGGCTGTCCCCAAAGGCCAGATGGAAGCCGCCCGGTCATTGGGCATGCCGCAGTGGCGGGCCATGGTGACCATCGTGATCCCGCAGGCGTTCAAGATCGTCCTGCCGCCGCTGACCAACGAGATCATCCTGCTGACCAAGGACTCCTCGCTGATCTACGTCCTGGGCCTGACCGCCTCGCAGTACGAGCTCACCAAGTTCGGCCGCGACGGCATCTCCAGCCTGGGTGCCGGCCTGACGCCGCTGCTGGTGGCGGGTGCCTTCTACCTGGTCATCACCATCCCCCTGAGCCTCCTGGCCCGGAAGTTCGAAAGCCGCTCCGCGCGGACCAAACGATAGGCAGGGAAGCCATGAACGACGTCGTACATTCAGCCGGCAGCACCGGCACAATTCACGCGGCAGGCGTCTCCATCAAGGACCTGCGCAAGGCCTACGGCACCAACGAGGTCCTCAAAGGCATCAGCCTGGACGTGGCGCCGGGGGAGGTCGTGTGCCTCATCGGGCCCTCCGGCTCCGGCAAATCCACCCTGCTCCGCTGCGTCAACCTGCTGGAGCAGCCCAACCAGGGCAGCATCCACGTGGGTGGCTTCGAAGCCACCGATCCCGACGTGGATATCGACAAGATGCGCCGCAAGGTTGGCATGGTGTTCCAGCAGTTCAACCTGTTCCCGCACCTGGACGCCAAGCGCAACTGCTCCATCGCCCAGACCAAGGTCCTCAAGCGGTCCCAGGCCGAGGCGGACAAGGTGTCCCTCCATAACCTGGAGCGCGTTGGCCTGGGTCACCTGGCCGACCGTTTCCCGGACCAGCTCTCCGGCGGCCAGCAGCAGCGCGTTGCCATTGCGCGTGCGCTGAGCATGGACCCCGAGCTGATGCTCTTCGATGAGCCCACGTCAGCGCTGGATCCGGAGACGGTGGGCGACGTCCTCTCCGTCATGCGGAACCTGGCCAAGGAGGGCATGACCATGCTGGTGGTCACGCACGAGATGGGCTTCGCCCGCGAAGTGGCCGACCGCGTGGTGTTCATGGACGGCGGCGTTGTGGTGGAGGAAGGCGTGGCCGAGCAGGTCATCAGCGCCCCCACGCAGCCGCGCACCAAGGAATTCCTGCGCCGCGTCCTGGATCCCACCCACATCGAGATCGAGGAGTAGGTCCCTCCCCGCTTTCGCTGCGCACAATCCCGGGCGCTACGGATTTTTCCGCAGCGCCGGGGATTTTGTGCGTCCTGGGTCAACTTGAGCGTCGAGCCGCGTGGAATACGAACGACGGCGATGCGCACCACTGTGCGGACCTTTACTTCCGGCCGTGTTGGAGCCGAGAATGGGTCCCACCACAGCCCTGACTCAGCAGCGCGCTGACCGTCCGGCCGCCGTCCCACCGGCTGGTTTAAACAGGAGCGCCGACATGAACAACCAGCCATCAGCATCCCGGGCGGCAGCGGTCTCTGAACGCGCTGCACGGTTGGCGGCCATCCCCTCGTTCCAGCGGGTTGACTCCTACATCCGGAAGTACGTGTCCCGGGGTCAGGACCGGCCCGGCGTCTGCGACTTCACGTTCGGCAATCCGCACCAGATGCCGTCGGACCGCTACGTCAACACCCTGCGGGACGCGTTGTCTCCCCGTAATGACCAGTGGTTCGCCTACAAGACCAACGTGGAGACGGCGCAGGAGGCCGCCGCCCAGTCCCTGCAGCGCCTGCTGGACGTGCCCTTCAGAACGGAGGACATCTACCTCACCACCGGCGGGTTCGCCGCGATCGCCCTGGCGCTGAAGACCGTGGCAGATCCTGGCGACGAGGTGATTTACAGCCTGCCGCCGTGGTTCCTGTACGAGCCGCTGATCCTCGAAGCCGGGCTGGTGCCGGTGAAGGTGAAGGTCAACACCGCAACGTTCGATCTCGACCTCGGCGCGATCGAAGCGGCCATCACGGAGCGGACCCGCGTTGTGATCGTCAATTCGCCCAACAACCCCACCGGACGGATCTATCCTCCGGAACTGCTGCAGCGGCTCGCGGAAATGCTGGAGGCGGCGTCGGCCAGGACTGGGCGCCGCATCTACGTCATCTCCGACGAGGCCTACAACCGTATTGTGTTCGACGGCGTGCGGTTCCACAGCCCGGCCGAGTTCTACCCCCATACGCTGCTGGCATACTCCTACGGAAAGACCCATCTCTCCCCCGGCCAGCGGGTGGGCTACCTGGCGCTGCCGCCCACTATGCCGCTCCGGGACGAGCTGGGACCCGCCATCAGCGGCCTGCAAGTGGCCATGGGCTGGGTGTACCCGAATGCGCTGCTGCAGCACGCGTTGCCCGAGCTGGAAAAGTTTTCCATCGACGTCGGGCAGCTGGAGAGCCGCCGGAACCGTCTGGTGGATGCGCTGGGCGGCATGGGCTACATGATGCAGCCGCCGGAAGGCACCTTCTACCTGTTTGTATCCACCCCCGGCCCTGACGACGAGGCGTACACAGAGTCCCTCGCCCGCCGCGACGTCTTTGTTTTTCCCGGCACGTTGTTCGAAACGCCGGGCTTCTTCCGGATTTCCCTGACGGCCAACGAGGACATGATCGAACGCAGCCTGCCCACTTTCGAAGCGGCGGCCAAGGAATACAGGAGCGAGGCATGAACGGACGGACCTACCCACCCGGCGTCCCCTGCTGGATCGACACAACACAACCGGACATCAATGCTGCAACCGCCTTCTATGCCGGTCTCTTCGGCTGGACCTTCGAGGAAGTAACGAGTCCCGGAGCACCGGGCCCTTACCTGGTGGCAAAGCTCGACGGCCGGGACGTGGCAGGGATGGCCGGCGGCCCGGATGACGTTCCGGCGTGGAGCACCTACATCTCCGTCGACGACGCGGATGCTGCGGTGCAGCGTCTGGTCACCGCCGGCGCCAGCTTGCGGGCCGCGGCCGCCGATGCAGGAGAGTCCGGCCGCAGCGCGGCACTGGCGGATCCTGAAGGCGTCGAGTTCCGCGTCTGGCAGCCCGGGCGGCGGCCAGGGGCGGAAGCGGTAAATCAGCCGGGGACCTGGAATTTCAGCGACCTCCACACGCGCAACCCCACCGACGCCATCCGGTTCTACCAGGTCGCGTTCGGCTGGCAGGTGGACAACATCGGCTTCGGGATGGGGGACGCCGACTTCGGCATGATGGTCCGAAAGCCCGGGTATGGCGACCACCTCGAGGCGACGGTCGATCCGGATATCAGGGCCCGGCAATCAGACTTTGAGGCCCCGCCCGGCTTCGAGGACGCGATCGCCTGGGTAGTGGGCACTGCCGCCAATGAACCGCCGCACTGGCACGTCACCTTTGCTGTTGCCGACCGGGACCAGACGGTCCTGGACGCCGAGCGGCTCGGTGGCCAGGTCCTAAAGCAAGACGACACCGGTTGGACGCGCGAGGCATTGATCCGGGACCCGCAGGGAGCAGAGTTCACGGCGAGCCAGTTCACGCCGCCAACAGGGTGACTGATTACGGCGACAGCACTCCCCCGACGGCGGCAGCCACGGCGCCCCTGATCCGGGCGTGCAACTGCCGGAGGGAGCGGCGGTCCGTGCGGACCTCCACAATGCTGCGCCCCGACACCGGCTGGGCAAGCGCTTCGGCGAGTCCCGCCGTCGTGCTTACCGAGCAATGCCCGACGCCGTACGCTGCGGCGAGTGCCGCGATGTCCACCGAGTGCGGGGTGGCGAAGAGGCGCTCGACGGCGTCTCCGTACTTGCCGGCCTCCTCGACGGCACCGTGCTCGAGCAGCCCAAAGATGGCGCCGCCGGAATCGTTGAGCACCACCATCCGCAGGTCCGGCTGCTCCTCCCCGGCGCCGAGGAGGAGGCCGCCGGCGTCGTGCAGGAAGGTCACGTCGCCCAGCAGGACTGTGGTTTCCTGCCGCCCGCCCAACGCAAGGCCGGTGGCGGTGGAGATGGTGCCGTCGATCCCGGCGAGGCCCCGGTTGGCGTAGACGGTGGCGGCGGGTTCCGGCGCGGGCAGGCCGGCGAGGTCCACGTCGCGGATGCCGTTGGACGAGCCCAGGAGCAGTTGCCCTCCGGTGTGCCGCCACACCAGGGCGCCCACGGATGGTCCCGTGGCCGCAGCCTCGGCGGACAACACCCCGTCCAGGGCGTGCTGTGCGGCGGATCCGGCAAGCAGCCAGGTGTCCAGCCACGCGGACGCGCCGCGGCCGGCGAAGTCGGCGAGGTCGGCCAGGGTTTCCAGCGGCAGTTCGGTGCGCCGGCCGGGCTCGTACCACGCGACCGGGACGGGCTGGTAGAGGGCTGACTCGACGTCAGGCCTGGCCAGCAACGCCGCGACCGGACGGGAGAGGGTGGGCCGCCCGAACAGCACCACGCGCTCGACGGGCTGGGCGGAACCTGCCCCGAAATGCTCGAGCAGCAGCCGGTATGGACCCACTGCATTGGGTCCGAACCGGGAGTTGGACGACGGCTCGGCGAGCAGCGGCAGGCTGTGGGCCCGGGCAAACGCCTCAGCCACAGGGCCGGCGTCGTGCCCGGCAAGTACCACGGTCCGCCGCTCCGGCAGCTGCGCCGCAGCCGGGGGCAGGTTCATGACGAGGGGCTCGGTCCCGATCCGGAAGCGCTGCCGCTCCACCGCCGTCGGGAGCCCGTCGTCCGGCGACGGGACCAGCGGATCCCGGAACGCCAGGTTGAGCTGCACCGGCCCGGGCGGGATCTCGGCGAAGGCGCCGGTGGCCGCGGAAAGTCCGGTCTGCACGGCACGCTCGGGGTTGCTGCCGGCAGGTACATCCGCGGCGAAGCGGACCTGCTCACCGAAAAGGTCGGGCTGGATAGTGGTCTGGTTGGCGCCCGTGCCGCGGAGTTCGTCGGGCCTGTCGGCGGACAAAACAATCAGCGGGACTGCCGCATGGTTGGCCTCCATGACGGCCGGCAGCAGGTTGCCGGCGGCGGTCCCGGACGTGGTCAGGACGGCCGCTGGCGAACCGGTGGAAAGCGCCAGCCCCAGGGCCGTGAACCCGGCCGCGCGCTCGTCAATGCGGACGAGCAGCTCCACCCGGCTTTCAGCGGACGCCTCGGCCAGCGCATATGCCATGGGCGCTGACCGGGAACCCGGCGAAACTACAACGTGCCGCACCCCGCCGTCGAGCAGGGTCCTGACGGTGATGCGCGCTGCCGCGAGGGCGCTGAGCTCAGGAGCGGCCTCCTCACTATCGGCCGCATCCTCGGTGTGGGAGTCGGCGGTTGCGTCGGAAGGGGCAGCGTCGGGGGCCGGTTCGTTCAGCGAAGTCACCAAACCAGTCTGCCACCCCCGACGCTCTCCCACTCCTGGCGCCCCAACCCCCGTCCGGGGATTAGCCGCGGAACACCTGGATCACGGACGGACGCGGGGCACGCGCCTGGCCGGCTGCTGGCGTCGTACCCGCCGCAACGTAGTCGGGGAAAAAGGAAACCTGCTTCTCGAAGGAGCCGTCCTCGCCCGGGTGCTGCACGGCGACGAACACGGTGCGCTCCTCGTCGTGGATGATGGGGCCGCAGGTCTCGGCGTCCCGCGGGACGGCGAGGAACTGCTCCACGTTGCCGCGCTCGGCGCCTTCCAAAGTGACCTTGAACAGGCCGTCCGCCCTGCCGATGCCGGACGGAGCGCCGTCAGTGGAGATCCAGAGGTTGCCCACGGAGTCGAAAGCGAGGTTGTCCGGGCAAGAGATGGGTGAGACCCTGTCCACCGGGAAGCCGGAGAAGTAGGTGACGTCGCCCTGGGCGGGGTCGCCGCACACCATCAGCAGGTTCCACGTGAAGGTGGTGGAGGTCTGGTCGCCGGTTTCGGTGATCTCCACAATGTGTCCGTCGCGGTTCTCGTTGCGCGGGTTGACCTCGGTGGCCTTCTCATTGGAACCAGTGCCGCGGTTGGAGTTGTTGGTGCAGGCCACATAGACCTTGCCGGTGTGCAGGCTGGGCTCCACGTCCTCGCAGCGGTCCATCTTGGTGGGGCCAACCTTGTCGGCGGCCAAACGGGTGTACACCAGGACCTCTTCCACGGACATGCCCGGAACGGCGGACTTGCCGTCAACCACCAGCGGCAGCCATTCGCCGATGCCGTCGAAGGCGCCGTCGGAGGGCAGGGCGCCGGTACCGGTGATTTCCGCGGCGGGCGAGTTGCCGGTGAACTTGGCGACGTAGAGGTTGCCGGCGGACAGCAGGGTCATGTTGTGCTTGCGGTCGCCCTCGCGGTACTTGTCCCTGGAGACGAACTTGTAGAGGTAGTCGAAGCGCTCGTCGTCGCCCGAGTAGGCCACGGCATGCCCGGATTTGGCGATGATGACATTGGCGCCTTCGTGCTTGAAGCGGCCCAGCGAGGAGTGCTTCTTCGGAGTGGAGGTGGGGTCGAAGGGGTCAACTTCCACAATGTAACCGAAGCGGTTGGCCTCGTTCTCGTAGCCCGGGTTGCGGGTGTCCCAGCGGGGATCGTCCAGCTCCCACTGGCGGGCAGTGGGCTTGGAGGTCAGCCCGTAGCGCTTGTCCGAGGCGGAGGTGCCGGGAGCCACGAAGTAGCCGTTGAAGTTTTCCTCGCCGGAGAGGATGGTGCCCCAGGGCGTGGTGCCGCCGGCGCAGTTGCCCAGGGTGCCTTTGATGGCACGGCCGGTGGGATCTGCGACGGTCTTCACCAGGGAGGAACCGGCGGCCGGGCCGGTCAGTTCGTATACTGTGCTGTTCAAGTAGCGCCGGTTGAGCCGGGCGCCCTTGACGTAGCTCCACGGCTTGTTCTTGTTCTTGCGCTCCAGCTCCACCACTGACAGGCCGTGCGCGGCCGCACCCACAGCGCGCATCTGCTCTGCCGGCATGGTGCCCGGGAACATGATGTTCTCGTTCGTGTATTCGTGGTTGGAGAACAGGACCGCCCGGTTGCCCCTGCTGCCAGGGATTTCCAGAATGTCCGTGTAGTCATTGTTGTAGCCGAACTGCTTCTCCTGCGCGGCTGCCGTCTGGTTGTTCAGGTCGAACTGCGGCGCATCGTTGAAGATGGGGTCGCCCCAGCGGATGATGGGCTGCCAGGTGAAGCCCTCGGGAACGGTGACGGCGTCCACCATGGCGTCGATCGACGGGATGGCGGTGAACTGCAGCTTGGACTTGCCGAAGCCTTCCTTCGCCGCTTTGGACAGGCCCGCGGCGCTGGCGGAGTCAGGAGAGGTGGCAGCACTGCCAAGTACGACGGCGAGGGCACCGGCGGCGCCGAAGCCCAGGGCGGCGCGGCGGGACATGGTGGCGGAGGCGATGTCGCGGAAGTAGCTGTTGGAGCTGGTGTTGCAGACGTCGCCTGCGCAGGCGTTGTCGCACTTCAGTGCGCAGGTGACGGCACTGCGCTTGCCCTTGGTATGGCCGAGCATCGGCAGCAGCGTGAATTTGCGGGTGGGCGTTTCAGACATGAGGGTGCCTTCCAAAATGTTCCTCTGGGGTCGGTGCCCACCCTGTCAGCCGCTTTCTACGCGGAAACATCAGACAAGTGAAGTCCCGGTTAACCCCGCGTGACCTGCAGGAACGGTGCCAGAAGAAAAGAGTGTCCCAGGGAGACCCACCATAAGTGAGAGAGCGTCGCGGGAAAACCCGCCAAAAGTGAAAGAGAGTCCTAGGCGGCGAGGAACGCGTGGACGCGACGCAGCCGGGCCAGCCACCAGTCCCGCCGCTCGGGGGAAGCGGCGTACCGCTGAAGCAGCCCGGCGTCGGCGGCGACGTCTCGGAGGCGGATGGCGCCGTCGTCGGCCATCAGGGGGTCCAGGATGACGTCCGATTCAAACAGCGACACCGTTCCCAGGCCGCAGGCGTACGGCAGTTCCGGCAGCGCGGCGGCAAGGGCCAGGCCCGCGCGGATCCCAACGGATGTGTCCAGTGCAGAGCTGACGACGGCGGGCAGCCCAGCCTTGGCCACGATGCCCAGCGCGTTCCGCACTCCCCCGAGCGGAGCCACCTTGACCACGATCAGATCGGCGGCGCCGGCACGGGCAACGCGGAGCGGGTCTTCCTCCTTGCGGACGCTTTCGTCGGCGGCGATGGGCACCGGGATGCCGGCCGCCTGCAGCTGTGAGCGCACCTCCGCGAGTCCGTCAATGGTGGGTACGGGCTGCTCCGCGTATTCCAGCCCGACGGCGGACAGCCGGGTGAGTGCCGCCACGGCCGTCGGCACGTCCCACCCCCCGTTGGCATCCACCCTCAGGGCTGCATCCGGCAGTGCGGACCGGACGGCGGCGAGGCGGTGGGCGTCGTCGTCCAGGGTCTGGCCTTTTTCGGCGACCTTGACCTTCACGGCGTCCACCCGGCCAAAGCGTGCCAGGACCTCGGGCACCCGGTGGGCGGGGACGGCGGGCACCGTGGCGTTCACCGGGATGACCGTCCGCAGGGGCGCGGGAAAGCCGAGCCATGCGGCCTCAATCGCCGCGGCAAGCCAGCGGGAGGCCTCAGCATCGCGGTACTCGGGAAACGGGCAGAACTCTCCCCACCCGGCCGGGCCACGCAAAAGCAGCGATTCGCGCTCCATGATGCCGCGGAACTTCACCCGCATCGGGAGGCTGACCACGTGCGCGCCGGCCAGCAGCTCCTCCAGGGGCGGCAGGTCCGGCAAGGGCAACTCGATGGCAGGCATGGGGTTCACACTACCGGCGGGACCAAGCCGGTAGCCGAGCGCACAAAAGTCCGGGGAAACCTTCAAAACATATCCATATGGATATATGATTACTCCATGGCACGAGCAGCAACCACAGTGGATGCCTTCAACGCGGTGGCAGAACCGCGGCGCCGGGAGCTCCTGGACGCCCTGGCGGCCGGCGAGTGCACGGTCAATGAGCTCGTGGACAGGCTGAGCCTGGCGCAGCCGCACGTGTCCCGGCACCTCCGGGTCCTGCGGGAAGTCGGGGCAGTCTCTGTTCGGGACGAGGGCAGGCAACGCGTCTACTCGCTCAACGCCGAGGCCCTGAAACCCATCTACACCTGGGCAGCCGGCTACAAGCACCTCTGGGCCGAGCGGTTCGAGCTCCTCGAGGACGTGCTTGACGAACTGAAACAGCAGGAAAGCTAAGAGAAGGAGCAGGGCAGTGGCACAGGCAGGCAGCGGCACCATGGAGGTCACCTTCCCCAGCGACGAGGAAATCCTGATCACCCGCACGGTCAACGCACCCCGGCACCTCGTCTACAGGGCCTGGACCACACCTGAGCTTGTCAGGAGGTGGTGGCCGGGCCGGCGGGGCGAGATGACGGTGGCGGACATGGACTTCCGGGTGGGCGGCGCATGGCGGTACGTCATGATGGCGCAAGGGGGGTTCGAGGTGGCATTCCACGGGACGTACCGAGAGATAGTCCCCAACGAGCGGATCGTCCAGACCGAGGTGATGGAGGTGCCGGGCGCCGCAGCGGACAGCGAAGAGGGCGCCGTGGTCAACACGGTCACCTTCGAGGAGGCCGACGGCGGCGCCACCACAGTCAGCATCCGCACCAACACGGGAAGCAGGGAAGTTCGGGACATGATTGCGCAGTCCGGCATGGAGGGCGGCGTGCGCGAGCAGTTCGAGATCATCGAGGAGCTCGCAACTTCCCTGGCCTGAGGGACCCTCCACGGCACGCCCGGAAGCCCCGTTGGCGTCCAGCGCGGGCGAGTCCACGGCACGCCCGGAAGCCCAAAGCAGTCTCCCAGCTTTCTGTGACACCCTTAACCCGATGACAATTTCACGGCAGGCAGGCACCAGGACCGCTTCCCGACCCGCTCCGGGCTCGGGATTCCTGTTCGCGCTGGCTACCCTGGCCTGTGTCGCCGGGCTGGTGGCCACTTACTACTACTTTGTGCAGACCACCACGGGGCAGTTCATTGATGAGTCGGCGCTGGTGGAGGCGGTGGAAATCCACGGCCCGGCAGGCAAGGCGAGCACCAGGTTCCTAGATCTGCTGCCCACCATCTCGCTGGTGATGGCCGCCGTCGTAGTGCTGTTTGTGACGGTAATCCGGAAACGCTGGATGGAGGCCGGGATTGCCGTGGCGGCGTGCGTCGGCGCCAACGTGGCCACCCAGATACTCAAGGCGCTGCTCCCGGCCCGGCCGGAGAAGGGTGTAGTGACGCTGGACATCAACTCGCTTCCGTCCGGCCACACCACGCTGGCGGCGTCGGCGGCAGCCGCAGTGTTCCTAATGGCATCCCCGCGCTGGCGCCCGATGGCTGGTTTCGTGGGCGGTACCTTCGCCATCGCCTCGGGCGTTTCCACCCTGATCAACCAGTGGCACCGGCCGGCGGACGTGGTGGCGGCATTCCTGCTGGTTGGCGCGTTCATGATTCCCGCCGGCTGGCTGATCATCCGGCGCGGGGCGTGGAACGCCTGGGACGGCTTCGGCGGGCACATCGGCTCAGCCCGGATCTGGCTGACGCTGCCGGTCCTGATCGGGCTTGCCTCCGCCGTCGTGGCCATGTATTCGTTGATCCGCATCGCGCCCAGCCCCTGGCAGGAAACCAGCACCACCAATTACTTCTGGGCCGGGATCTCGCTGATTGTGATTGCGGGCTACCTGGCCACGGTTGCCACCACGTCAATGTTCGCCTTTGCAGCACGACGGCGGGGCTCACCGGGGCGGTAGCACCTGCCAGCGGGGGCGGCGTTACAACACAGCGATTCAGCCCAGCCGAACGCCCAGATCCAGCGAAGACGACGCGGGCAGGCAGGTGGTGTTGACGGCGTCGGCCACCACATCGCGCAAGCTTGAGGCCACGGCGTACGAGTTTCGCTGCACGGCGCCACCGGTCCCGCGGTTCAGGACCTGGAACAGCAGGAACTCCACGGCGCTGAACTCCCCCTGTTCCTCGAGTACGGGGCGGAGGTGGTCCAGAAGGGCAAACGCCACCTCGAACGCGCCTTTCGGCGTGCCCGTGAACGGGTCCGCGAGGTCGCCGTCGAGCCCAAAACGGCTGGCCTGCCATGACGCGAGCCGCAGCTGGGTGGCCGACGCGGGCACCGGCACGACGCCGGTCCGCCACTGCCGTGCCGCCGTCTCAACGAGGCCCCGCACCAGTGCGGCCACGAGCACGGCGTCGTCGGCAAAGAGGCACACATCGGCCACCCTCACCTCCACGGTGGGATGTTTGTGGCTCAGCCGCGCATCGAAATAGAGGTTGGCCTTGTCCAGCGGAACCCCTGAGCTGAGGATCTGTGCGATCTCGTGGCGGTAGGCCGTGGCGGAACCGAAAATCTCCGCCGGCCCGGTGGTGGGCCACCGGCTCCAGGCCTGGGAACGGTAGCTGGCGTAGCTGGTGTCCACGCCGTTCCAGTACGGTGAATTGGCACTGATCGCCAGCAGGACGGGCAGCCAGATCCGGATGCGGTCCAGGATGGCCACGCCTTCCTCCTCCGACTCGATCTCCACATGCACATGGCAGCCCCCGGTCAGCTGCTCAACTGCGGTGAGTCCGAACCTCTCCATGAGCCGGGCGCAGCGGTCACCCGGGGCGATGGTGGACTGTACCGGGAGCGGCGAGGTTGCCAGCGCAGCGGCACGGGCTCCAACCCTCCTGGCCGCGGCATCCGCGCTCTTCCGGCCGTCCGTGATGTCCTGGGCCAGCTCGGCCAGGCTGATGCGTGGCAGGGTGCAGGTTTCGATCTGCTCCTGCTTCATTTCGCTGGTGAGGCGGGGAAAGTCACTGAGCTGTTCGAGGACCTCACCCATCGGCACAAGGTTCCCGTTGCCGCCGTCGACAATCAGGAACTCTTCCTCAACACCCAGCCGGCGTGTCACCGCGCACCCTCAGCGATGCACGTGCAGCCACCCGGCACCTGCCCAGCTGCAGGCGCAAAACAGTTCAGGAAATAGTAAGCCACATCGCTCCTCGGCGTCAGTCCGCAGGGCACTTGCCAAACGTCGCACCATCTTCACACATCCCGCGCAAGTGCGGGCGGCAGGGAGGTAGCGGGCAGCTTACGTCTGCATGAACGCACGACGGCGCCCTCAATCTTCCCGCACAGCTCCTGCCAGCAGCCGGTGCCGGCTACCCTCCCTGGCGTTCCGAGGGTAGGTACCCCTTGGGTTGTTGGGGCGGCGAGCCTAGAAGACGCTGCCGGGGCCGGCCCGGAAGCTGTGCGCAGGTACCCCAACCCAGGTTTCGTTGTCCGGCACGTCCTGCAGAACGGCGGCGCCGATGCCCACGGAGGCATAGTCCCCGACGGACAAGCCATCTGCTATCCCGGCGTTCATGCCGATGCTGGCCACCCGTCCCACCAATGCGCCCTCCCCCACGGAGGCCCCTGCGGAGACTGTGGCAAAATCGCCTGCCTGCACGTCGCACGCCAGGTTCACCCCCGGCATGACCACCACATGGTTGCCCAGCAAGACATGCGGGCCGAGGGTGGACTTGTGCAGCAGGATGCTTCCGGGACCAATCCGGCAGTCCTCGGGTACCCGGATGTCCGAGTCCACCACTGTTGCGTAGCGGTTGGTGTTAACTCCCAGCTGCGCCAGCGTGGTCACCACGGTTTCCCTGTCCAGCGCCGCCGGAAGGCACACCATCAGCAGCGCGCGTTCGTAGCGGACAGCATCATCGATGGGGCCAAGGACAGCGGCACCGTCGATGGTCACATCCAGCAGCTCGGGGTCGTCGTCGAGGATTCCCAGGATGTCGTACTGGCCGCTGGCGCGAACGGTCAGCAGTACTTCTCGCGCCAGTCCGGTCGCAGCCAGCAACAGCAGTTCGCTCACGCGTCGTCTCTTCCCGGCCCGTGGCAGTGGGCGGCAGGTGGGTGACTGGACGGGAGCACCGCTTCTTGGCTCCTGGCCATGGATACGGGCCCCGGCGCTCTGGGGTTGGGCGCCGGCGTGCCCAAGAACAACGTAGCGCCGCAGTTGGCCGCAGGAAAAGACGACCCAGAACCCAAAACCAAGATGGGGGGATTATGTGGGGGTACTGCACGTATGACTGTGCCGGCAATTCCTGTAGAGAATTTGACGGTTTCTTGATGAGTTCCGCACACTTTGTTGATCCAGGCATTACATAGTTGCTCTTGCCAGGCCGAAAGGCCCCGGCCGGATGGCTCTCCTGTAAGCCATTAGTCTCCTGGCGGCGTCTTGAAGTGGGCGCCGCCAGGTACCCGACTCCCGGCCCGCCACATGCGACAGCCCGCGTTTTGCGAGGCCCGGCCCCCCGCCAGCTTCTTCCGGCCATCCTCGGCGCCCCTGTACCGCTGCGGCCATGTACCGCGCCGGCCCCCAAATCCCGCGCCGGCCCCCAAATCGCCGGAACGCTGCGAAAACGCTGTTCCGTACCGGCGTCCCGGACGCTTTCCAGCGATTTCGCGGGCCCAGTGCAGCCTTGCTCCCAAGTTCACCCTGCCTTTGAGCGGGCACACAACAGTAGCGAAAGACAAAAGGCCAGCTCGGCAGAAGCCGGCGCCACTAGGTGGGGGGACATAGCGGCGCCTGCTTCCGCCGAGCTGGCGTTAGCCCCGGGACAGCACCGGCGCTGCAGGGCAGATGATCTTGCCGTTGAAAGTACTGTTGTTCAGTGTGATGTCCACGTGTGAAGCGGTCTGGTCCAGGTAAATGGCCGTGACCCGCACGGTCAGCGGACCTGCCGGGTTGTCCCTGATGATCTCTGACTGGTGCGGGCTGCCGGTAAGGACAATAGTTCCCGGAGTCAGCCCAAGAAGGCTGAGGGGGCCGGGGTAGCTTGGACCCACGCTGCCATCGGAGCGCACCGCCGCATAGCTGATGTTTGCCGGTCCCGTAGGAAGCGTGACCTTCAAGGTCGCCACTTTTTCCGGCGCATCATTGGTGCAGGTAACCGAAGTGATCGCAGGACCGGGCCAGTTTGCCGCGGCTCTCACAGTCAGTGTCGCCGTCGCGCCCTGCTGCCAAAGTGCCGACGCCGAGGCCCCGCCGAGTCCCAGCAGCACCGTCAGTGCAAAGGCGCCGACGGCGGCCGCAGCACCGGGCAGGTTCCGGAACCGGCCCATCAGGATGCCTCGGCGGTGCGGTCCCGGCGGGACTTGCGCACGGACCTGAAGACCGTGAGGGCACCATAGCCGATGAGGCCGACGGCGGCGAGGGTGGTCCATGTGCCGCGGTCGGAGTTCCCCAGGGCATTGGCTACGAAGCCGACGTACGGGACCGCGTAGAACAGCTTGCCCCTAACCTGGATCTCCCGGACGGGTTCGGCATCGTTGGCGCCGTTGTTGTCGCCCCGCGTGATGAGCGTCTTCTCGCCCTGCTGCGTGGCACCGAAACCGACCACCCGGTGCGTCTCCACCTCGGGCCGTCCCGAGTGCAGCTGGAACGTCACCACATCGCCGTACTGGAGCCCGTCGAAGGCCACCGGCTTCATGACCAGGAAGGTACCCGGCGGGAACTTGGGTGCCATGGAGTTGGTGAGCACGGTGTATGTGGATGAGCCCGTGACCACCGGCACCACAACCAGGATCATCGCGGCGAACAACGAGATGATCATGGCGGACATGCTGGCGACACGTCCAACGATGGCCCACCAACCGTCGCCTGTGCGTCCGCCAGAGGCAGTTTTCGACGGCGTTGCACCCGCCGGGTGCGCAGTGTCCCGCTGTGGGGCTGCTTCAATAACCGGGGCTTCGGTCAGGTCAGCAGCCACCGGGCACCCCGCACAACTGACGGGCGGTGAGCGGAAGGGTAATGTTCACTGCTTGTCCTCTCACGGAAGCGGGGGCGGTCGGGCTAAGGCTGACCCGGAAGCAGAAGATCGTTGAACCGCCCTTGGCGACCGCTGGCGAAACCAATCCTGCGGAACTGATCGGCGTATACGTACCGGTGGCACTGCATTCGGCGGTGGATGCTGCCGTTTTCGCACTGACTGTCACGTACTGCGCCAGGCTTCCCCCTGACGCATTGGCCAGGACAGGCTGCCCCGCCAGGACGGAAGTGTTGAAGCTGCCGCCGGCGTTGGTGTTGTTGGCGGCCACCACGCCGGCGAACACCGAGCCGCCGGGCGAGAGGGTGGCTGCGGGTGTGATTGCCAGATTGGCTGACTGGCCGGAAGCCAGCGTCATGTTCGTGACCTGGCCGGATGGCAGTGCGGTGAGCGCCACATCGAACGATGCCGAGGCCACCTTTCCAGGGGCGGCGGATGCACTGGCACTCCACAGTGCATACGTGCCTTGCACCGTCAGCAGTCCCAGGAGCACTCCCGCGGCGATGAGTGCCGTCGCTTGCAGTGAGCGCTGGATGCACATGATGTCCTCCTGGTCCTGTTCCGGTGGTTACCGGCGGGTGGCAGACTTCCGCCCCCGCCTGCGGCAGCTCCCGCAGCAGATTAGGACAGGCCGGGCTGGGTGACCTGGGTCAGCTGGAATGCGACGTTGTTGAAGTCGTAGCTGGCATTCACGTTGGCACGGCCGGCAGTGCCGGACAGGAATTCGAAGGTGATGGTCGCGGTGACCGTCTGCGCAGATCCTGTGGGCGTCAACGGGTTGGAGACAGGAGTGGAGCCGACCGTCAGGACAGGACCGGTGACGGAGACATTCGTGGGGGTGAAACCGTTGGTTGCGGTAATGCCCGTGGTGCTGATCGCGGCCGCCATCTTGTCGCCCACCAGCGTGACGGTCAGGTCCTGCGTGAAGGTGAGCTTGTCGCCGGGAACCACCTTGTAGGTAGTGATGTCAACGGTGTCGCCGTTACGGTCCGTCCACTCGCCGGCGCTGGTGGCGTTGACCACGTTCAGGTCACCGGCAACGATGGTGCCCGGCGCCTGTGCTGCAGAAGCGTTCCAGTTCGCCAGCGTTCCGCCGCCGCCCAGCAGCAGTGCTGCGCCGACGGCGATGGCTGCGGTTCCCTTGACCATGGTGCTGTTCTTCATGATGTGTCCCCTCAGACTTTGGTGTGTGTTGCCTAGCTGAGGACCACTTTGCATGGCCAAACTCAGGACCTGAGGGGGTATAGGGTCAAGGTTTTCTCAAGAAAATATCAGCACGTCAAAGGCGCTTTTTAGGGTTCAGCCAGGGCCCGGCCGGCCCGGTTGGTAGAGGTCGATGATGGGCAAATGGCCGTCGGTGCGGATAGCGTCGCCGCCGCCGTTCCGGTGGTGGTAGCCGGTGGAGTAGTTGAGGATGACGTGCACCGACTCCACAGCGCGTGCTGACCGGAGCGTGTCGATGATGAAGTCGCGTTCCTCATCCGTGCGGTCGGCGATCTTGTGGGTGATCTGGAACGTGAAGAGGGACAGCCCCACGCTGCGGTCGTACGTGCCGGCGCCCACAAAGTCGACGGACAGGCCGCCCGGCAGCATCCAGCCGTCAGGGCATTTCCAGAACCGGACATGGTGCCGCTTGCGCGGGTTGCCGTCGATTTCGCGCTGGAATGCGAGGTCCTGCTTATTGCCGAACACGTACAGCGAACTGACCGGAGCCTCCGGGTAGCTGCGTCCCAGCACGGTGGAGGTCAGGGTCCGCCAGGCCGTGGCCGGCGTGATGGGGTCCGCCTCAACCCAGCCTGCGGACAGCATCGCCCGCCGCAGCTCTTCGCCGGTCCCCACCACAGCCAGGTTCACGGGGTCGCCCAGCACGCCGTCGCCGGTCCTGGTCCGGCCGATGAAGTAGTCCGGGATGTAGAGGCTGCTGAGGATCTTGTGGATGCGCGGCAGCAGGGCGTACGCCAGGATCAGCCACACCGGCAGGAACACCCACGCCTGCTCTGGCCCCCTGGAGAGCCGCGACAGCAGGAAGAACCACACAGCCCATCCGACGGCGATTGTCACCACCAGGTACAACAACCGCTGCAGCACCGCCAGCACGGTGGCCCACCGGCTCTGCCGGCGCTCACGGGAACTCTCCGGACGCGAGTGGTCAGGCTCTTCCGGAGCCGGCCGCCCGCCGTCGTAATTTCTGTCCACAGAACTCACGGCTCGTTGGAGGCTAACTGTTCCACGATGATCCGGGCGGCCTCCGGATCCCCCAGGATCCGGAAATGCCCGGCACTTGCCAGCTCGATGTTGGTGGCTCCCGGGAGGACACTGCCCTCCGGGATGTGCGGATCGAACGGGCCGTAGATAGACGTGATGCGGCTGTTGATGGCTTCCTCGCGGGCAAGCTCCAGGGTCAGGGCATTGCGGGGCGAGAACATCCGCAGGCTCGGCAGCAGCATGTAGCGCGCGTAGCTGGAACCGGAAAACGGCGTGCACACCGCGATCATCCGGGATATCCGCTGCTCCGGGTCCAGGTTCAGCATGGCGTACTTGCCGATCAGTCCGCCCTTGCTGTGCGCCACGATGGCCGCGTCGCGGAGCCCGGCCTCCTCAATATGCTGCGCCACCAGCCGTGCGGCCGCCGGTATTCTCAGCTTGTTCCGCTGCAGCACCGTCACCACGTGCACGGGATGGCCTGCGTCGTGGATGGACTGGATGAGCGGCAGCATGAACTGCCAGTTTTCGTACACGCCCGGGATGATCACCACCGGGTTGCGGTGGCCCTGATGGAAGGAGCCGGGCTGCACGCGCGACAGCACGCCCGCAACCTGGCACGCCGCCGCATACAGGTAGTCCTGCAGCCACCACAGTCCCTTCTGCGGGGCACTGATCCGTGTGGGAATACCCGTTTCACCCATCTGTCGAGGATAACCGCCACACACGTGCGCCATCACTTCTGGTCCCTAAACCCGCGTTTCAGGGGCCACGAGTCAGTAGTTCCGGCGGTGCTTCAGCCGTGGAATCACGACGACGAACACGGCCGCCGCCGCGAACCCCAGGATGCCCGTGGCTGAGACCCCCGCGCCCAGGGACGCCACGGCCGTCACCCCGGACAGGAGCACCGGCCCGCCGGTGGATCCGGCGTCTGCCATGAACCGCCACAGCCCCAGGAACTGGCCGCGGCCGCGGTCGGGTGAGAAGTCGGCGCCAAGGGTCATCACCAGCCCGGAGCTGATCCCGTTGCCGAAGCCGATCAGCAGCGCCGCCAGCAGCAGGCCCACAAAAGACCCGGTCAGCGGGATCAGCAGCAGCGCAGCACCCATGAGCAACGTGGACGGGACGGCAACGAACTGCCGGCCCCTGCGGTCCATGAGCTTGCCCGCCGGATAGAACACCAGCATGTCGATGGCCCCGGACAGCCCATAGATCAGCGATGCGGAGGTTGCGTCCATGCCCAGATGGTCCGCCCACAGCGGGATCACCACCTGACGGGACGAACGCAGGGCACTCAGCAGCAGGATGCCGACGCCCAGCGACAGGAACACGCCGGCATGGGAGACCGCCACTCTGCGCAGCGTGGGCTCGGGGCCGGCCAAGCCGCCGTCGTGCGTTTCCACTGCGGCGAGGTCCGGGATGGTGAGGGAGAGCAGCGCCGCGGCCGCCATGGCCACCACGCCCACCCAGTACGCGCCGCCGATGCCGGAAAACTGCATCACCGCAGCGCCGAGGAACGGACCGATGAACACGCCGATCCGGTTCACGCCGCCCAGTGTGGACAGCGCCCGGGCGCGGAACTCCACCGGCACCGCCTCGGTGAGGTACTTTTGGCGGGCCAGGCCAAAGACGCTGCCTGCCATCCCGACGACGGCCATCGCCGCGGCGAGCAGCCACAGTCCGTCGGGGACCAGGAAGGACAGCCCTGCGGCCGCCATGGCCAGCCCGGCGGCGACGGCGGCGCCCACGATGGACCACCGCTCGCCGAACTTGAGGGTCACGAGTGACGCGGGCAGGTTGAAAAACCACGAACCGAGCCCCATCAGGGTCACGACCAGCGCCGCGACGGCTACCGTGGCACCGAGGTCCCTGGCGGTCAGCGCCACCACCGGAAGGATGGCGCCCTGCCCGATGCTGAACAGCAGTGTGGGTCCGAAAGCGGCCACGGCAATGCTGCGCAGGCTGAAGGCTTGGGGGTCATCCGGGGAAGTCATCGGACTTATCCTATGGTCGCGGCGGCCCCGGATTTGCCCCCCGCGGCCGGGGACACATCCGGGAAAATTCGGGGGTCACAAATGGGCTGCACAGGAGTAGCGTTCGACTTATGGGGCGCTGTTCCGCGCCCATAACCAAGGGGAGGGCATCTGATGGGTGAAGTGTGGATCCGCACGCTCGGCAACGGGCTGGTCCGGGCAGCCAGAGTCACCGAAATTTCATCCACCCGGGGATCGCTCCAGGAGGACCAGGGGTATTCGCTGAAAGTCATCGTGGACGGCAAAGGCCATGTCCTGATCGATGACGCGGAACTCCAAGGCTCCCTGGCCGAGCGGCTGGAGTACGCGCGGCACATGGAGGACGCCCTGCTGCTCGCCATGGACGAGGCCCGCGCCAGCGACGCGTCCGTGGTGATCTCCTACGAACCGGAACGCGAGCGCTGGTCCTCGGCGCCGGTTGCGGTGTTAACCGGCCGGCTTCCCCAAGTGGTCGGCTGACGCTGCCGGCCCATCCTGCTGCCGGCTGGCATGCACGTGCCGGCTGGCATGCACGACGGCGGGAAGCGGCTGGGGCAGCGCGGGTTCCGGTTCGGGTGTCCCACGGAGTCCGCCCGCGGTTGTCCGTGCCGGCAGCCCGCTGATGCTGGTGCGCGTAAAGCACAGCGCCCACAACGCAACCACCAGCACCACCACCAGCACCCACGGCAGGTCCGGCCAGGCGAGCATGAACGGCACGGCCACGGCAACCGCCGTCACGATCAGCAGATACCAGGTGACGTACCACCAGGGGTTGCCCGGCGGGTTGCGGGTGGGGTCGCTCGACTGGCGGAAGGACGGCTTCCGCATGCGTTGGAGCCGGTCGTGCAGAACGCCCCACACCGGCCCGTTCAGCAGCCCGATCAACACTCCCGCGAACACGGCCGTGGTCACCGCCAGCACGCCCCAATTTTCCCAGTGCCCCCAATGGTAGGACGGGCCGGAGCACAGCCAGGAGGACCACCACGAATCCTGGCCGGCGCCGGAGGGGCCGCACTGCACCAGGTTCCGCGCCCACTCCTGCGCGCCCAGCCAGGCCAGGGCGGCCGGGGCGCTGAGCGCGGCCGTGAGTACCGAGAGAAGCCGGGTCACCCCAAGGCTCTTCACCATGACGCGGTGCGGGCGCAGCCGCCGGTCGCCGTCGAACCCCCGCAGCGCGAGGCCGTCCGGGTCGGAGGGCGGGTCCAGGATCAGCCGCGCCAGCGGATCAAGCACCTCCACCCGGTTCCTGGAATAGACAATGTGGTCGTAGATCAGGGCGGACCTGTTGTAGACCGGGTGCTCCTCCGGGCCGGGGCCGCCGTCGCCCGCTGTGTCCCGGGCGTAGATCTTGCCGAAGACGGGGAGCGGGCCGTTGGCATGTGTGGAAATCGGGCCGGCGGGGACGAAATCGAACTTGCCCCACACATTGATCCAGCGGGGCCGGTCCGGGTTCGCCAGCCAGTCGGTCACCGGGTCCTCCCCCGTTCCGCCGCCCCACTGGGCATAGCCCAGCAGGTCCAGTCCGCTGCCCACGCTGACGAAGTTCGTCGCCCGCGCCTGGTTCTGGAACAGGACCTGACCGCTGATCGCGGCACCCTGGCTGTGCGCCACGACCGTCACCTGCGTGCCGCCGTCGTGGTCCCAGCGGCGCAGCGTGTCCACCACCCGCTGCCGCATCGCAGCCGCCTGGAGGGGCTTGCGCTTCCACACCTGCGGGTCGCCCAGGAAGTCCGCAAACAGGGAGACGATCTTTCCGATCCACCGGCCGGGCCCGGGAATCCACGCCAGGACAATGGCCAGCAGCAGCACCACCAGCACAGCCAGCAGGATGAAGAACCCGGCGACCGCGGCCAGCGAGGTGAGCAAGAGCTGCCGCAGCCGGGCCCCGAGCCATGCGGGACTGGCCCGCCGCCGGCCCGGATAGAGGTTCCACCTGATCAGCTGCACCGACCTCTTGTACACACGGAGGGCGGTCCGCAGCGCCCAGGAGTACGTGGACGCTGCCGACGCCGGCTCGAAGTCGCTGCCCCATGACGCCTCGGTCATGAGGACAGTGAGATAGTCCGGCTTTCCGTCCGCATAGCCGCGCAGCACCTTCAGCCACACCTCAGGCGCGTCGCCGACGGCGTTGGCTTTGGTGATCACAAGGGGCGGGTGCAACGCGTCGGGCACCAGGTCCAGGGAAAGGTCGTGGAGGCTGAGCATCAGCGGCTGTGCCCACTCCTGCAGCGTCCCGCCCTTGAGGGCCCGTCCCATGCCATGGACAAACACCACCGCGTGGTCCGGGCGGTTGCCTGCGCTTTCCCCGGCACCGCCGCCGCTATCCGTATCCGCGTCCCCCAGGCCGTCGCTTGCGCGCTTGCCCATGGGCTAATGATGGACCTGCGCCGGGCAGGAGGGAAGCGTGGAGCCTGTTGCGGTGGCGGCATGTCGGCGGGATCCGGTCCACGTCACGAAAAGAACAAACGGTGTAATAAATACCCCAGTGTTGCGTGGGTCACATCTTGCCCCTACTCTGGATGAGGCTGATGCAAACGGCCATTGCAAGAAGCTGCAGCGTCGCAGCCAATGCCGGGGAAGGCTTTACAACTTGAACTCTAAGCTGAACATTGTTGTCCGTATCGATCTCGACCACGCACGTGCCAGGGTGATTGCAAAGGGGCATATCACCGTTCACAGCGTCAACGCCCTCTATGTAGTAGCAAAGCGGGCCAATTCACTCAGGGAAGGTCTCGACCTGGAGCTGGATATCTCACACGCACGTGTGGATGAAGCAGCGCTGGAGATGCTCCGGACCTCTTCGGAAACCCGTCACCTTCCAACCAGGATCGATCCGCAGCAGGCACCGTGCACCATCAGCGTGCTGGCGCCGCACAGGAAGGCTGCTGTTCCAGCCGCCTCCATGGCCGCGTAGGCCACATCCCAGGCAACTCCCAGCGCCCAGTACGGGGCCCCGAGCCTGCCACCCAGATCCAAGTTTTACGTTCTTTTCGCCCTGTCCTCCAGTACGGTTGTACCCGCCTCTCCGGGTAGCTATACCGGACAGGGCGAAAAACCCTCTCTTCTTACTGCCTCCTGCTGCCGAACGGTTGTTGATCGGCCTGCCGTCAGGCACAACCGGAATGCATGCCGCCGGACACGATACAGCTGGACGTGAATACACTCAGGGCTGTACTGTCCCAGTTGTGGAAACCCTGACGCATGCACCCGTGCTGGCGCGCTTCGGTTACGCGGTCTCAGACCCCACCCGGGCGCGGATCCTGCTGGCCCTGTCCGATGGCGCCTCGTACCCTTCCGATCTGGCCGATGCCCTGGGCGTATCCCGCCAGAGCATGTCCAACCATCTGGCGTGCCTGCGCGGCTGCGGCCTGGTAGTGGCTGTCCCGGACGGCCGGCGGACCAGGTACGAGTTGGCCGACGGCCGGCTGGGCCATGCCATCCGGGACCTGCTTGGCGTGGTGCTGGCTGTCGATCCCGCCTGCTGCGCCCCGGACGGGACGTGCACCGTATGACCAGCCTGCAGCTTTCGCCGGCACCCGACCGACGGGAGGTCCTCACCCGGCGCATCCGGTTCTTCGCCGCGGCCACCATCACCTACAACGTGATCGAGGCTGTCGTTGCGTTGTGGGCAGGTGGCGTTGCAGGTTCGGCCGCGTTGATCGGCTTCGGGCTGGACTCCGTTATCGAGGTGGCGTCCGCCGTCGCGTTGTCCTGGCAGTTTGCCTCAAAGGACCCCGAACGGCGCGAGCACCTGACGCTGCGGATCATCGCTTTGTCCTTCTTTGCCCTCGCGGTTTTCGTCTCCTTTGATGCCGTCCGGTCACTCCTCAGCGGCGAACCGGCAGAGCACTCGACGCCGGGCCTCATCATCGCTGCGCTGAGCCTGGCCGTCATGCCGGTGCTGTCCTGGCTGCAGCGCCGGGCCGGCCGCGAGTTGGGGTCCAGGACAGCTGTTGCCGATTCCAAGCAGACCCTGCTGTGCACCTACCTCACGGCGGTCCTCCTGGTGGGCCTGGCGCTGAACAGCACCCTGGGCTGGTGGTGGAGTGACGCCGTCGCAGCCCTTGCCATTGCGGCCATCGCTGTCCGGGAGGGCATCAATGCCTGGCGCGGCGACGCCTGCTGCGCTGCCCCGCACACAGCCGTGGCCCCCGCTGCCAAGCCCACATCCGCCGTCGAGCGCGTTGCCGGGCTAGACATCACGGCCGGCAAGTCCGAAACCGGCTGTTGTACGGACTGCACGCCCGGATCAGCCTGATAGGGCGTTCAGCACCAGGACTTCCACCCGCTCTGGAGCTCATTTGCGGGAGCCCGCCAGGCGGTAGTTCAGCAGCACGATGCCCGAGGGGAAGGGCCTGCACTCTGCAAGTTCGAGCCTCTTGAGTCGGCTGATGCTGCCGAAGAACGGTATGCCGCCGCCGAGGATGACCGGGATGACGGCAACGCCCAGCTCGTCCAGCAGCCCGGCCTCGATGAATTCGGTCACCAGCTGGCCGCCACCATAAACGCAAATGTCCTTCTGAACAGGAACGGTGGCCTTCAGCCGGGCCACCAGATGGTGCAGGTCCCCGCTGAAGAGGTGCGTGTTCTTTGGCGTGGCAAGGGTTTCATCGTGGGTGACCACATAGGTGGAGACGGCGGGACCGCCCAGGCCCATCCCGGCCACTTCACGGTACGTGTTGGCCCCCACGATGTAGGCTCCCGTGCGTTGCTCCGTGGCCGCGAAGCCGTAGTCTTCGTTCTTCGACATGGCGTCATTGAGCCACGACAGGTCACCACTCACTGACTGGATGTACCCATCAAGGCTGGCGGCCATCCCGCCGAACACGGTCGTCACATCTGCTGACGCTAGGCACCGCGGGCTCTACCGTCAAGAGCACATGTTTGCACGACGTAGCCAGCGAACGCCCCCGCACGGGTTGCGTGCAGGAGCGTTCGCGGGTAAGCCGCTAGCCGGTGACGCCCGTCAGTTCGTTCGGGGTATCCTTCAGCGTGCCGGTGCCGGTGATCTTGCCGGACTCGATGTCCACGGCGTGGATGGTGTTGGTCTTCGGGTCCGAGATGAAGGCCGTGTGCCCGTTGACGAAGATGGCGGGCCGCGGGTCCTGCCACTTCAGCGGTTCCTCCCAGGCTGGGATGACCGGGAAACTGTTGGTCACGGCGGCGGTGTCCGGGTTGATCACGTGCAGCGCGCCGTCAGTGCCGAGCACCAGGGCCTCGCCGTGCGGGCCGCGGGCGAGGGAGCGGAAGCTGTAGCTGGTCCCGAGGTCAACCAGCTTCAAGGACTTGGATTCGGTGTTGATCAGCGAGATCTGCTCCGGCCGTTCCAGTTCGGCGTCCTTGTCCTGCTTGTAGTCGCCCAGGGTCACGGGAGACTCGTCGGAGCCGGCCTGGTTGCCGATCCGGCCATACTCGGTGGGGCTGTCCAGCTTGGTGATGGCACCATCGGCGTAGATAAGGACGCCGGTCTGGCAGCCGATCACCACGGCCTCCCCCGCCGCGGTGGCTTCGCCATGCACCCCCGGGCAGTCCTCGTTCCGCGCGATTTCCTTGCCGTCCTTGTCCAGCACCACGATTCCGGGCCGTTCCTCCTCGTTCCCGAGCGTGAGGACCAGTTCGCCGTTGGAAAGTTCGACGGCCACACCGTGGTGGGCCTCCTCCGCCTGGTGTGTTTCAACCTGGGGCTGCCCGGACGCGAGGTCCTCGGATTCGAAGACGGTCACCTCGCCGGTGCCGTCGCTGAACAGGATGGTCTTGCCGTCATGGCGGACCACGTGCCCGGGCTTGCTGGTGGGGAACGAGATGTCCGTCATGGCGGGGTCCTGCGCGTAGTGCTTGCCGCCGGCGGACCAGACGCCCGTGTCCAGCACCTCGAAGCCCTTGGCGGTGGAGATGATCACATGGCGCCCGTCCCCGGCCGGGTTGATTCGGTTGAAGCCCTCAATGGGGAAGTCGCCGAGCACTTCGAAGGACTCGGGGTCCAGAACCTGGACGCCGCCGTCGTACGTGGTGACGATGCGGGGCGCCGCGGCGTCAACCGCGGCAGCAGTGCTGGCGGCGGTAGCCGCCGATGAAGCGCTTCCGGCCGGCGTGGCGTTGGAGCCGCAGCCGGTGAGCATCAGGCCGGTGACGGCCAGCGCTGCCAGGAGGCGGACGGGTGGGGTGCGGTGTTGCATAGCGTGTTTCCTTCTCTTCAGAGGGGTGGGTGACACTTACGACAGTGCTTTAGTGATGCTTTCGGTGTTGGCACGCATCATGTCCAGGTAGGTGGCGCCGGTTGAGCCTGCGGCGCCCAGGGATTCCGTGAACAGCGGGACCACGGCGATGTCCTGCCCGGCCTCGGCGGCGAGAACCTGGGCCAACCGCTCGGGCTGGGAGGAGTCGGCGAAGATGGCCACCACGCCGGCTGTACGGATCTTGCCCGTCAGGTCGTTGAGGTCGGCGGAGCTGGGCGAGGCGAGCGTGGTACCACTGGGGATGACCGCGCCGATTACCTCGAACCCGAACCGCTGGGCCAGGTAGCCGAACACGTGGTGGTTGGTGATGAGCTTCCGCTTGCCGGGGTCGATGGCGGCGAAGCTGGCTTCCATCCACGCCTCGAGCTCGCCCAGCTGCCGCACATACCCGGCCGTGTGCGAGCGCACAGCGTCCGCGTCCACGCCGTCCACATGCTCCAACACGCTGCCTGCAATTGCCTCGGCAACCTTTGCCACCCGGGAGGGGTCGGTCCAGAAATGCGGGTCCTTCGCGCCGCCGCCACCATGCCCGGTGCCGTCAGCGTCGCCGTGCGTGAACGTCAGGGGTTCGACGGCGTCCATCGCCGCCAGCGTTGGCACACCTTCAGCGGCGGCTGCTTCCACATGGTTGAGGACCCCTTCCTCCAGGCCGCCGCCGTTGTGGACGATCAGGTCCGCGTTCTCGGTCACCGCGGCCTGCTTGGCGGATATGCCGAAGGAGTGCGGGTCGGCGTTGGCTTCCATCAGCACCACCACCTCGGCCTGGTCACCCACCAGGTTGCGGGTGATGTCGCCCAGGATGTTGGTGGTGACCACCACGGTGGGCCGGTCGGCGGCGGCTGCGGAACATCCGCTGAGCGCAAGGCCAAGCACCACAAGTAGGCCGGCGAGCCGTGCAAGGATGCCCCGCCTCACAGCCCGGTCTCCAGCATCAGGCCGGCGGCGGGCACCTCGAAGGTCCGGGCGATCCGGAGCCCGTCCGCGTAGTCGATCTCGTGGATAACGGAGCGGGCGGGGTCGCTGACGTACGCGCGGGAGGCGTCGATGAGCAGTTGCGGGACCGCGCTCCCGGCCGGTGCTTCAAGCAGCGGGATTTGGGCGGCCACCCCGCCGGTGGCTGGGTTCAGCGTCAGGAGGGAACCGTCGGTGCCGGCAGCCAGCACCCGCTTCCTGTCGCCAACCGCCGAGGCTGCGGCAACCGGGACAGGGGTGGCCAGGTGGGTCCACGTCCGCTTGGACACGTCCAGGTGCCAGACCCCGTCCTCCCCTGCGGGCCCGGCGAGTTCGTTCGAACCGGGACGGTGCCCAAGGCCCGTCACCGGCGGATGGCCTTGGCCGCCGTCGGGATACGGGATCTTCTCCGCGGCAAAGGCGCCCTCATCCTCTGTGATGAGCAGGGCGCCGTCGGTACAGGTGAACACCACGCCCACCCGGGTGGCGGCATGGCCGGACAGGCCGGCACAATCCTGCGCGGCGAGCACGGTGTGGTCCTCTGCGTCCCGGACCTCCACCCCGCCGGCCGCGGCACCGGAAGCAACAGTTGCCAGGAAGTGCCCCTCGTACGGCACCACCATGCCGTCATGCGGGGTGCTGGTTATCCGTGCAGACTCCGCCACGTTGCCGGCGTCGAGGTCCTTGTGCCTGTACACGGACGCGTACCCGCCGGAGGTTGAGAAGACCGCGATGGACTTGCCGTCTCCGGCCACTGCCCCGGCGTCCGGCACCGTCAGGGCACCCACCAGGCCGGGTTCGGCGCTGTAATAGTGCTTGTGCTCGCCGTGGTCCACGGTCCAGGCGCCGGTATCAAACACCTGGACGTCCTTCGCCGTGGCGAGCAGGGCGTAGCGGCCGTCCTGGTAGGCGGCGTCAATGCGGCCGGACGTTCCGGCGTCAGCCGTTTTCCCGGTGAGCAGGGACAGCAGCTGCCCATGCCCCGTTTCCCGGTCGAAGGTGAGCAGGCCGGTCTGCGGCTCGGGGTTTTCCTGCGCTCCGGCGATGTAGCCGTGCGGGGTGGCAGCTTCGTCGGGTTGGGCTTCCGGCCCGGGCGCCGCGCAGGCGGACAGCAGGAGGGGAAGACCGAGCAGGAGGAGGGACAGTTTAGGCGTGGTGCGGGGCACGGGGAAGCGGTTCCATTTCTAGCGAGGGAGCGGGAGCGGGTTCGACGGCGGGAGCAGGGCCGGTGCCCGGCAGGCGGCGGACTGCGGCGCGGACCAGGGTGGAGACGAAGTAGGACAGGGCGGCCACCAGGGCGATGGTGGCGCCGGCGGCCGTGGACGCGTACCAGGAGATCCAGAGGCCGGCCACCACGCTGGCGGCACCGATCAGGGAGCCGAGGACCATGACAGTACGGATGGATTTGGCCCAGACCAGCGCAGCGGCAGGCGGGGCGATCAGCAGCCCGAACACCAGGAGGGTTCCCACCACCTGGAAGGACGCCGCCACGGCGAGGGTGACCAGGCACAACAGCACGAAGTGCGTCAGCCGTGGCCGAAGGCCCAGGCTCGCCGCCTTCTGCGGGTTGAACGCCGCCGCCAGGAAGGCGCGGTGGAACACAGCCGCCGCGGCCAGGACCACGAAGCCGACGGCTGCCAGCACCAGGATGTCGTCCGTTCCGACGGCGAGGACGTCGCCGAAGAGCGTCCCTGTAAGGTCCACTGCGAACGAGCCGGAGGCGGACACGATGATCACTCCGGTGGACAGCATGATGACGAAGAGCAGGCCGATGGCTGTGTCCTGCGAGACACGCCGGTTCCGGGTGATGGCAGAGACGCCGGCCGCCGTCGCCGCCGCACTGAGGGCCGCGCCCACAACGAGGTTTCCGCCTGCCAGCGCCGCGATGGCGATGCCGGGCAGCAGTCCGTGGGACATCGCGTCGCCCAGGAACGCCATTCCGCGCACCACTACCCAGGTACCGACGACGGCGCAAACCACCGCCACCAGGCCGCCGCCCAGCAGGGCGCGCTGCACGAATGAGGCGTTCAGGGGATCAAGTAACCATTCCATCGCGCTTCATCGTACAGTATTAAATGAGACTCATTCTCAACAAGGAAAGGCGGCGCTTTGCAGACACTGACGCTGAGCGGGGTGGGGTATGCGTACCCCCACAGGCAGGTGCTGAAGGACGTGTCACTTGCCCTCGCCCCGGGGACGCACACGGTTTTGACGGGGCGGAACGGGTCCGGAAAGTCCACGCTGCTTGCCCTGGCGGCGGGGGTCCTGCAGCCTGCGCAGGGCACAGTACAGGCGGCCTCCCGCCCGGCGTTCGTCATCCAGCACACCAGGACGCCGGAGACCATGCCATGCACGGTGCGCCAGGCAGTGGAGATGGGCAGGTGGCCGCACCGGCGCGGCCTGCTGCCGCTGCTGCGCACGGACCGGCAGAAAATTATGGCGGCCATGGAACGGATGGGGATCGGGGACCTGGCCGGGCGGCAGTTGCAGGAGCTCTCCGGCGGGCAGCGCCAGCGCACCCTCATTGCCCAGGGGCTGGCGCAGGAGTCCGCGATCCTGATCCTGGATGAGCCCACAGCCGGCCTGGACAGCACGGCGCACCGGCTGATCCGCGCCGCCGTCGAGGATGAGCTGCGGCGCGGTGTGACAGTGCTGGAGTCCAGCCATGACGCCGGAGACATCAGCCGGGCGGACCGTGTGGTGATGCTCGACGGCGGCCTGGTCGCCGCGGACTCGCAAAAGGCCTGAGCCGGGTTAGGGAAAAGCATCCGCCGGCGCCCCGGGGGAGGCACCGGCGGACGTCTTGAGACCTCGGGATGTACCCGTTGTACTGTCCCCCCAGCCCGGATGACCGGACATCGCCGCGCACTGCAACACGGCGTGCAAATACTGTCGCTTCCGCTCCTCAAGAAACGGTCAAGATGCGCGCAAGGCTTTGGCAGTTTCTTTGGCAGCTGGCGGGGGCCCCGGTGTCCCGCGACTTAACATATGGCAGCCGCTACGCGGAATTAAGATAGCCTTACCTTGCCAAATTCGCGTGCGGTCGCGACGCCGCCCCACCTGTGTGAGAAGAGCCCCCCAACGTGCCCATTCGACGCCTGCTCGCTGCCACCGCAAGCCTTGCCGCCGCTGCGGCCGCCCTGACTGGCTGCGGCATCATCGGCGGGCAGCCCGCCGACCTGCAGATCTACTCGGCCCGCCACTACGACCTTGAGGGCGCGTTCGGGCAGTTCACTGAGGAAACGGGCATCTCGGTGGAGTTCATCACCGGTGACGACGCCGAGCTGCTGGAGCGCCTCAAAGCGGAGGGCGAGGACACCCCCGCCGATCTGTTCATGACTGTGGACGCCGGAAACCTGTGGAACGCCGCGCGGCAGAACGAGCTTGCCGCCGTCAACTCCCCCGCGCTCAACGACGCAGTTCCGCAAGACCTCCGCGACCCGCAGGGCCGGTGGTATGGCCTTGCCATGCGCGCCCGCACCATCACCTACAACCCCTCCAACGTGGATCCCGCTGAGTTCGATACGTCCGACACCTATGGCGGACTCGCAGACCCGAAATGGAAGGGCCGGCTGTGCATGCGCGACGCCACGTCGTCCTACACCCAGTCGCTGGTGGCGAGCCTGATCGACCTGCACGGGCGGGAAAAGGCGCTGGAGATCGCCAAGGGCTGGGTGGCCAACGACGTGCAGATCATGAGCAACGACGTCCTGCTGCTTGATGCCATTAATGCCGGAACCTGCGATGTAGGCATCAACAACCACTACTACCTGGCCCGGACGCTGGACGAAAAGCCGGACTTCAACGTGGACCTGTTCTGGGCAAGCCAGCAGGGCGCGGGAACCCACGTGAACATCTCCGGAGCGGGCGTGGTGGAGGGCTCGGACAACGCGGAGGACGCACAGCGGCTGGTGGAATGGCTCGCCGCCAAGGGACAAAACGCGTTTGTGGACGCAAACCACGAGTTCCCCGTCAATCCTGCGGTGAAGCCCGAGCCGGTTATCGCCGGGTTCGGCGAGTTCAAGCGGATGCCGCTGAACGCTGAAGCCTACGGCGACCTCAATGCCGAAGCGGTCGACCTGCTGGCCGAGGCCGGATACAAGTGACCGAAACGGCGGTCCTCGCACAGGCGGGAACGCCGAAGCGCCGTCCCGGCCGGACGGCCGGTGCCCGCCGCCCGGCGTGGTCCGCCCTCGTGGCCGTTGTGGCCGCGGTGGTGGCCACACCGGTGCTCGCAGTGGTCCTCGACGGCCTGGGCAGCGCGGGCACCACGGTGCCGCCGCGGGGGCTTGCCGGCATGGTGCTCACTACCCTGCTTCTGATGGCCGGCGTGGCTGCGGGATCGCTGTTCGTCGGTGGTGGTTTGGCGTGGCTCGTCACGGCCTACCGCTTCCCCTTGCGCAACGTCTTCGTCTGGCTGCTGGTCCTGCCCCTGGCTGTTCCCGCCTACATCCTGGGCTTCGTCTTCCTGTCCGTCTTCGACGTGACCGGCCCGGTACAGTCGGCCCTGCGCGGCGTCCTGGGTGCGGATATCTGGGTGCCAGAGGTCCGTTCGCTTCCCGGTGCGGTGCTGGTGATGTCGCTGTCCCTGTACCCCTACGTCTACCTGCTGGCACGCACCGCGCTCATCGAGCATTCCCCTGGCACGTATGACGCGGCCCGCACACTGGGAGCCGGCCAGGGACGCGCGCTGCGCCGGGTCCTGCTGCCGCTTGCCCGGCCGTCGCTGGCCGCGGGCATGTCCCTGGTGATGATGGAGACCCTGACCGACTTTGCAACGGTGCAGTATTTCAATGTCCAGACCGTCTCCGTGGGTGTCTACCTGGTCTGGAAGGGAACGTTCAACTTCCACGCCGCCACCCAGCTTGCTGTCCTGGTCCTCCTGTTCGCGGTGGCCGTGCTGGCAGCCGAGCGGGCGCTGCGCGGCCGTGCCCGCTTCCACCGGCAGGGCGGGCGTGGACAGGGCCTGCAACCGAAGCGGCTAAGCGGGGGCCGCGGCTGGGCAGCGGCCGCGCTTTGCACCGCAGCCGTCAGCACCGGCTTCCTGATCCCCGTTGTCCAGCTCCTGGCCTGGGCAGTGGGCGGGGCCACGAGGAACCCCGGGTTCCTGGCAGACCCCCGCTTTGCCGAGTACGTCCTCAACACGCTTCTGGTTGCTGCCATCACCGCCGCGGCCTGCGTTGTCCTCGCGATGACGGTTGGTCACGGAGTCCGCCTGAGCGGGGGCCGTTTCGTGTCCTCCGCAGCACAGGTGACAACGTTCGGGTATGCCGTTCCCGGTGCTGTGGTGGGCATTGGCGTGCTCATCTCCTTCGCCGCACTGGACACAGCCCTGGAGCGCGCAGGTGTTCCCGGAGGCACCGGGCTGCTCGTGACAGGTTCAGTGCTGGGTATCCTCTACGCCTACGTGATCCGCTTCCTCGCCCCGGCGTACCAGGCCGTGGACGCCAGCTTCGCCAAAATTCCTTCAACCATCACATCGTCCGCCCTCAGCCTGGGTGCCGGCCCGCGCCGGATCCTGGCCCGCGTGCACTTCCCCCTGGCCCGCTCGGGAATTGCCGTGGCACTGATGCTGGTGGCGATCGACGCCGTCAAAGAGCTCCCCATCGTCTTGCTGCTGCGGCCCTTCGGCTTCACCACGGCTTCCGTATGGGTCTACGAGCTGGCACGCGAAAACTTCTGGGAGAAGGCCTCGCTGCCCGCGCTGGTCATCGTCGCGGCCGCCGTCCTCCCCGTCCTGGTCCTTGCCAGGCAGGCCCGCAGGGCTGAGATCGATGGAAAGGCCGGCACATGAGTATCCGTGCGAGCATCAGGGCGGAAAACGCTCCGCGTCCTGCCGGTACCGGTGAGCCCCCGGCCGCGCTGGTGTTTGAAGGCGTCACCAAGCACTACGGTTCGGCCGTGGGCGTGGATTCCCTGGACCTGGCAATCCCCGCCGGGGAGCTGGTGACCCTGATCGGCCCCTCCGGCTGCGGAAAATCGACCACGTTGCGCCTCGCCGCAGGCCTGGAGCGGCCGAACTCCGGCACCATCCGGGTTGCCGGGGACGTGGTGGCTGACAAGCGCCGGTTTGTTAACCCCGAGCAGCGCCGCGTGGGGCTGGTGTTCCAGGACTATGCCCTGTTTCCGCACATGACCGTGGCCGGGAATGTCGAATTCGGCCTGGACCGGATGGGCCGCGGCGAGCGCCGGGCCCGGACGGGAGAGGTGCTGGACCTTGTCCGGCTCGCCCACCTGGCCGACCGGTACCCGCACGAACTTTCCGGCGGCGAGCAGCAGCGCGTGGCGCTGGCCCGCGCCCTGGCCCCGCGGCCCGCCGTCGTACTCCTTGACGAGCCCTTTTCAAGCCTGGACGAATCCCTCCGCGCGCAGGTGCGCAGGGACACTGTGGCGACGCTCCGGGAGGCCGGCACCACCGGGGTGCTCGTGACGCACGACCAGACCGAGGCTCTTTCAGTGGGAACCCGTGTGGTGGTCATGCGCGGCGGGGTCATCGAACAGGCTGACACGCCGGAGATGGTCTTCGAGCAGCCCGCAACCCGCTTCGTTGCTTCCTTCATGGGGGACGCCGACTTCCTTCCGGCCCGCGTGCACCGGGCCCTGCTCACCTGCGAGATCGGCGTTGTTTCAACCGTCCCCGGGTGGGCGAACAGCGAGGCCGACGTAGACGTGGTGCTGCGGCCCCATGAGGTGGCGCTGCGACCGGACCCGGCATCAGCGGCACGCGTGTCCGCCGTGGAATACCACGGGGCGTTCGTGCTCCACTACGTCACGCTGGCCTCCGGGCGGACCCTGCGTTCCTGGCAACCCCACAGCGTGCGCCATCCCGTGGGCACAGCGGTCGACGTGACGGTGGCGGCGGGCACTTCGCCCACGCTGCTGCTGGGCGATACAGCGATCACCACGCCGCCACCGGGCAGTTCCCTCGGCAACCGCTCATCCGAGCCCGCACAGCTACGATAGGCCCCTTCCATGTTTCCTCATCCAGACGGGGCATCGCTGTGACCGCGCAGCCCGACCTCGCGCGGGTCGCGTTCACCGACCTCGCCCGCCACGGCGACCGCCCTGCCGTCCTCACCGCGGCCGGCACCGTCTCCTACCGCGAGCTTGCGTCCCTGGTGGACCACCTCGCCATCAGACTGGGAACGCAACGCCGGCTGGTGATGCTGGCGGCGCGAAATGACCTGGATTCGCTGGTCGGCTACCTTGCCGCACTCTCGGCGGGGCATCCGCTCCTGCTGGCGCCGGCGGACAAGCCCGCCGCCCTGGCCTCCCTCGTGGACGCCTACGACCCCGATGCGGTGCTCTGGCCCGGCGGCCATGACGGCGCACCCATGCTCCAGGAGCGGCGGGCCGGCTCCCGGCATGAACTGCACCCCGACCTGGCGCTCCTGCTCAGCACCTCGGGCTCCACGGGCTCCCCGAAACTGGTCCGGCTCTCCCACACCAACCTCACGGCCAACGCCGAAGCGATCGCCGAGTACCTGCACATCGGCCCCCACGACCGGGCCGCCACCACGCTGCCCATGCACTACTGCTACGGCCTGTCCGTGGTCAACAGCCACCTGGTCCGCGGGGCGGGGCTGGTCCTCACCGACCTTTCGGTGGTGGACCCCTGCTTCTGGGAACTCTTCCGCGACCAGCGCGCCACCTCCTTCGCCGCGGTTCCCTACACCTTCGACCTCCTGGACCGGGTGGGTTTCGCGGACAAGGACCTGCCGCAGCTGCGTTATGTCACCCAGGCCGGAGGGCGGCTGGCGCCGGAGAAGGTCCGTTCCTGGGCCGAGACCGGGCAGCGGCGCGGGTGGGACCTCTTCGTCATGTACGGGGCAACGGAGGCCACCGCGCGCATGGCCTACCTGCCCCCGGACCTGGCCGCCGACCATCCCGACGCCATCGGCGTTCCGGTGCCGGGCGGCACGTTCCGGATCGACCCCGTGGAGGACCTGGCAGACGGCGAACTGGTCTACAGCGGCCCCAACGTCATGCTCGGGTATGCCGAGCAGCCTGCGGACCTCGCATTGGGCAGGGAAATCCACGAACTGCGCACCGGTGACCTGGCCCGCCAGCAGGCGAATGGCCTCTATGAGGTCGTGGGCCGCCGCAGCCGGTTCGTGAAAATCGTGGGCCTGCGCGTGGACCTTGGTCAGGTTGAACGGATCCTCGCCGGCATGGGGATCACCGCGGCCGCGGCGGGCTCCGACGACGGCCTTGTCGCCGCCGTCGAAGGCGACCACGACGGCGGCATGCTCGCCAAAGCCCTCGCCGGCAGCCTGGGGCTGCCACGCGCCGCCGTCGTGATTCACCCTGTGGAGCGGCTGCCCCGCCTGGCCACCGGCAAGATCGACTACCCGGCGGTCCGCTTTCTCGCGGCAACGGAAGCCCCTCCGGTACCGGACGCTGCCCACGAGACGCCGGCCGCCGACGCATCCGGCGACGGTCCGGCCGATATCCGGCGCATCTTCATGGACGCCCTGGAATGTGACAACGTGGCAGGCGATGACACGTTCGTCTCCCTCGACGGCGACTCCCTGTCCTATGTGGCAGTCTCCGTGCGGCTGGAGGCAGTGCTGGGACAACTGCCATCCGACTGGCACCTCCTGCCCATCAAGGAACTGGAACGCCGGCGCCCGGCCAAGCGGCGGCGCCTTCTGTCATTCCTGGAGACCTCCCTTGTGGTGCGGGCGGCAGCGATCGTGTGCGTCGTGGCCACGCATGTGGAGCTGTTCACCTTCCAGACCGCCCACCTGCTCTTCGCCGTGGCCGGCTACAACTTTGCCCGGTTCCAGCTGGCCGAGGACCGGGTTCCGAGGCTGCGCCGCCAGCTCCGTGGCCTTGCCCGCATCGTGGTGCCCGCCGTGGCGTTCATCGCCGTCGCCTACGTGCTCACGGACCACTACACCGTGGCGAACATCTTCCTGCTCAACGCCATGCTGGGCCCGGACCAGGTCACCACCCAGTGGCACTTCTGGTTCGTGGAACTGCTCGTGTACATCCTGCTGGCCGTAGCGGCGCTTATGGCCTTGCCCTGGGTGGACCGGTGGGAGCGCCGGGCGCCCTTCGCCTTCGCCCTGGGCCTGGTGGCCGTTGCTTTGCTGAGCCGCTTCGACATCCTGGACCCCGGCCTGCCCAAGCCGCCACCCGTCTTCTGGCTCTTCGCGCTGGGCTGGGCCCTCGCGCGCGCCCGCACCAACCTGCACCGGGTGGCGGTTTCCATCATCACACTGCTGACCCTGCCGGGGTTCTTCAACAGCACGGTGCGGGAGGCCACCGTAGCCGCCGGGATCCTGCTGCTTGCGTGGGTGCCTGCGCTTCCGGTCCCGGCAGTCCTGCGCCGGGTAACCGGGTGGCTGGCGGCGGCGTCCCTCTACATTTACCTGACCCACTGGCTGGTGTACCCGGTGCTGCTCCCGCTCAGCCCGGTCCTTGCGGTGCTTGGGTCCCTGGTGTTCGGAGTGGGTTACTGGGCGTTCTGCCGGTGGCTGCCTGCCGCGGTAAAACGTCGGAAGGACTTACACAAGGCGGGCGGCACCGGCTCTGGCCGCTGAACAGGGTCCCCTTGTGGGGGGCCTCCTCCCGGACGCTCTCTCACATTTGGCGCGGTTTTCGCGGACGCTCTCTCACTGGCTATCCAGCTGCCGGTACCGCTGCTCCTAAGTCAGGCAGGTGTGCACGTTCCGGCTGGCCCGTAATGGAGCCACGCCGGCAGTGAGGCTGTGAAGGCGTCGCGTATTGCCGGGTTGCTGGTAACCCTCCAGTCCACGCTGCCCCTGGCTTCCGGTTCGTCCCGTTCCCATTCCAGCCAGGTGACCATCTTCAGCTGCGGAAACCGAGCGGGCGTCTGCTCACTGAACACCTGGCCCCACCAGGCCTGCTTAATGGCAAGTTCGTCTGCCCCTCCGGCGCCGGGGACGAACAGGGCTGCCGTTCCCGTGATGGCTAGCGGCTTGGCATGGGCTTCGCCGTATACCTGGTAGAAGTCCGGGAGCGGGCTGTCGTCCCCGTTGGCACCCACATAGTTGCCGGTAAGCTGGTCCGCGAACTTTCCGGATTCCGGCAGCTCATTCTCGCCCCAGGGTTCTTCGGAACCCCAGTGGAAAAGGGACATGCCTGCCCAGTCCACTGCATCGTCGCCTGGATAGTAGGGGGCGTACGGATCATCGTCTGTGGTCAGGGACCCGTCACCGTTGGTATCCAGCGCGGTGTAGTCGGCTGTGTCCGGCTTGGCCCCGAACCCGGTGCCTGCGAAGGGGTAGCCTCCGCCGTAGGCCGGAGCCCACATCATGGCCGAGCCCGGTGCCTGTGCGTGAACGGCGGAGGCCACCGTCCGGAAGGCGTTGATGTAGCGGGCCGGCTGCTGCCCCCAGGGAGACCAGGAGCCGTTCATGTCCGGGGCGAACGTGACGATGACGGGCACGCCGCGGTTGTTGAACTCCGAGAGGTCCTTGGCGAGGGCCTGGACGGAAGCTTCTGTCACTGCATCGAGCCCTTCGGCCGGCTCCAGTGTCAGGAGCATCATCTGCCCATACTCCCGGACCTGCTCAACGGTTCGCTCCAGGTCCAACTTTTCATCGTCCGAGTAAGGGAACGCGGTGCTGTGAACGGTTACGGCCGGTTTGTGCCCCGCATCGAAGGAATACCCATAGAGCGACTTGGCGTGTGTATCCAGGTTCACGCCGAAGAGGGCACCCTGTTCCGGTACCAGCTCAGTCCGGTTTAGGACTTTGCACACGGGCAGTGACGACGACGGCGAAGCGGCGGGCTGTGCCGGAGTGTCTGCCAGGCCGTCTTGGAACACCGCGAACCCCACCCCGGCGGCAACAAGCACTATGACGGCAGGAACGGCGATGTTCCTGAACCTCTTTCCTCCAGACCGGCGGTTCTCCGTTGAAACTTGCTTAGTCATACGCGGCAACACCTCCCCGGGCTGCAGATGAACTACATATTAGGGCTGGGAGCGGCTTGTGTCCCTGCCCGCCGGTAGGTGTACCGGCCTGCCCACGCTCCAGGGCGACCGCAGTTCGGGCACCAGAAGTGAGAGAGCGTCCGCGGTTTTGGCACCAGAAGTGAGAGAGCGTTTGGCGAACGACGGCGGCCCGCCGGGACACGCCGTCGTCCCTCTTCAGGGGTGGGGACCCTCAGCCCTTCTCCGCTTCGCTGGCTTCCGCAGCTTCCGCAGCTTCCGCGGCTTCCGCAGCTTCCGCGGCTTCCGCTGCCGCCGTCGCATACGACGCCGAAACCCGGCGGTAGACCGGGGTGAGGAAGGCCAGCAGCGCAGCCACGATCATGATGATCCCGGCCACCAGGAAAACCAGGGCGATGCCGCGTGACGTGCCCTCACCCAGCAGCGGCGCCAGCTGGGCTGCCCCCTCGCTGGACCGCGCGTAAGGGATGATCCAGAACTGGGCGATCGGCGCGATCAGGAAGGCGGTGATGGGCGCCGCCGCGGACTCGAAGGCCATGGCAAACCCGAACACCCTGCCCTGCTTCGGCAGCGGCACAACCTGCTGGATGACGGTCTGCTCCGCGGCCTCCACAACCGGCACGAGGGTCAGGTACAGCCAGATGCCCACGACGTACAGCCAGGCCCACTCGCGCAGTGTGAACACCGCACCGAGGAACCCCATGGCCACGACGGCAATGAGCAAGGTACGCAGCGGGTTGGCGCCGAGTCCGAACTTCCCGATCAGTGCACCGCCCACAAGGAACCCGCTGGACCCTACCGCCAGGAAAATCCCCCACAGTTCCACCGGGAACATTTCCAGCCCGTATGGATCCATCAGTGCCATGTAGACGCCGCCGATGAAGTTGTTGAACGTGGAGAACAGGATCAGCGCGAACAGCCCGGTGATGGCCAGGACAGCGGCAAGGGCACCACGGAAATCGAAGCCGCCGTGCGCATCCGTGGCGGCCGCACGCACTTCCTCGGGCATGTGCAGGGTGAGCAGGTGGGCAAAGGCCAGCGCTGTAAGCCCGACGGCGACGGCGATGGTCCAGCCCATGCCCAGCAGTCCCACCGACAGCCCGGAGAGCACCGAGGTGACAAGGAACATCAGCCCCTGCACCATGCCCACCAGCCCGTTCGCGTTCGCCCGCCGATCGGGCTCGATGAGGATGGTGACGGTTGTGGACAGGGCGATGTTGCGCAGGTTTTCCACCACCGCGCCCACCAGGATGATCAAGGTGAACAACCAGAACCAGGGCTGCGTCAGATCCAGCAGTCGCGCGGCGGGTGTCAGCAGGAACATCACGCCGGACAGCACGAACATCAACAGTGTGAAGACGGCGGCAAAGCGCATCACGGCGAGCTTGCGGTACCTGTCCACGAACGTGCCGAAGCTGATGCTCGACAGCGCGATCAGCAGCATGTAGGCGCCGCCCACCACACCGGTGGCAATAACGTTGCGCGTCTCCAGGTACACCCAGAAGGTCAGGGCGAACCACAGGTAGCTGGTGGTGATGTTGGCGAGGGCGGTGTTCACCAGGATCCCCGCAAAAGTCCGGGACCGCTGTTTTGGAGTACGCAGGGAGGTGTCGACGGCGTCAGGGTCAGCCAGGTGCGCGGCCTCGCCGTCCTCACCCATCGCCTGAGTCACCGCCGCGTCTTCGGAATGGCCCGCCCCGCCGTCGGGAGAAACTGCAGCACGGCCCCCGGCCGGTTCCTGCTCAGTCATGCGTTCCAGTGTAGTGAGAAGGAACCGGCCCGCACATGGGTGAAAGCCCCCTAAATGCGGACGGCAGGGCAAAGTCGAGTACTCGCTACTCGTGCCCCATACCTGCACGGCACCATAGGGTCCTTCCTAAGCCTGGGGGCTAGACAGCGGTTCTTCTTTATGAACAGGAGAAGGGCCAATCACTCCTGGCGAAGGGACAACTGCCGATGCAGGCCGACAGCCTCCCCCGACCCCTCCTGGACCCGTCCGTGCTGGAGAGGCTGCGCGCCTCGCTGGACGACGACGAGGACATCTGGCGGGTGTTCGTGCAGAACTACATCAACGAGCTGCCCGTGAGGATGGAGAAACTGCGCCTCACCCTGACCACCGGGGACCTGGCCGGCGCAAACGATGCCGTCCTCAGCCTGAAAACCTCCAGCCAAATGGTGGGCGCCGAACGCTTGGCCGCCCTGGCCCTGGATCTTGAAAAGGATCTGCACCAGGAAGCCGCCCGCGCCGATCCCAGCGTGACCCTCCCCCATCTGGCCGCGGCGCACCTCCGCCGGATCCTGCAGTGCGGCAAACAAACCACGTACGCCCTGCGGGCGCAGCTGTGACCCGAACGGCAACCGGCGGGCATAGGATTTTTCCATGAGGATTGCCGTTGCAGGGGGAACTGGTAACGTCGGGCGCCACGTGGTGGAACTTGCGAAAGAGCGCGGCCACCAGGTGGCCAGCCTTAGCCGGTCCGAGGGCGTGGACCTGGTCAGCGGCCGCGGCCTGGATGAGGCATTGAGGGGCGTGGACACGGTGATTGACGTGTCCGGGATTAACAGCACGTCAACCAAGAAGGCCGTGGATTTCTTCACCAACGCCTCGCAGAACCTGCTGGCCGCGGAGAAGCGTGCGGGCGTGAAGCACCATGTGGTGCTCTCGATCGTGGGCATCGACAAGGCCACCTCCGGCCTCTACGCCGGGAAACTGGTGCAGGAGGACACCGTCCGGCACGGCGATGTCCCGTGGACCCTGCTGCGGTCCACCCAGTTCCATGAGTTCGTGCCGCTCGCCGTGAAAACCGCCTCGGCCGGCCCGGTGGTGGTGGTGCCCAAGATGTTCACCCAGCCCGTGGCGGCCCGCGAGGTGGCGGAAGCCCTGCTCAACGCGGCGGAGGCTGGCCCGCAGGGACGCATCGCGGACCTGGGCGGGCCGCGGACGGAGGAGCTTGACGGCCTGGTCCGTGCCTACCTGAACAAGACAGGCCGGCGCAAGAAGGTGGTGGAGGTGCCCTTCCCGGGCCCCATGGGGAAGGCCATGCGCAGTGGTGCCCTGATCCCGGCGCCGGGTGCCGCCGTCGGACGCCAGACCTTCAAGGAGTGGCTGGAAGCAAGTAGTGGCAGGTACGGGCAGCAAAAGTAGAGTACCCGCTACTCGTGTCCTCCCCCGGTTCGCCGCATAAATTCGAGGAAAGCCTGCGCCGCCGCCGGCCTGGCCAGACGTCGATGGGGGAAGAAGAATGGCGTTCCAGCCGATTTCCGGAAGCAAGCGGACGGACCGCACCGACGTCCTGCTGGACCTGATCACCGGCGCTGACACGGACCTGGAGTCGGTCCAGCGGCTGGCCACGGCGGCCGCGACGGCGCTGAGCGGATCGGTGGGTTTCGATTCCGCCGCCACCCTGCAGCGTGCAGGGAGTCCGCCCGTCACCGCCGGAAGCGTGGGGACAGCTGAACGTTTGGCCGCATCCGACGAACGGTACGGTGACGGCCCTATGGCCCAGGCCGCGGCGGCGTCGGGGCCGGTCCAAGTGACCGGCGAGGGTTCGTCCCAGCGGTGGGAGGCATACCGACGGCGGCTGGTGGAGTCCGGATACGGCGCCGCACTGGCGGTGCCGCTTGAGCTTGAGCCCCGCATCACTTGCGCCATGGTGTTCCTCGGGCCGGCCGGATTCGACTTCACGCCCAGCCTGGTCAGCGAGGCCACATGGTTTGCGGGGGTGGCGTCGCAGAGCATGAAGCTTGCCCTGGAGGTGCGCAGCGTCCGGTCCGCCGGGGACAACCTGAGGACCATGCTGGAAAGCCGCACCTCGATTGACGTGGCCTGCGGGGTGATCATGGCACAGAACCGTTGCTCGTACACGGAGGCGTTCAGCAAGCTCGCGGGGCTGTCCCGGCAGCGGAACCTCAAGGTCCGCATCGTTGCCGAGAACATGCTCAGGGCCATGTCCGGCGGGTCGCCGGCCACCCGGTTCGAGCCGCCCGCGCTGGCGTAGCCCGTTACCTAGTGGTTCTCGGGGAGTGTTGCGGCGGAGTGGCCGTCACTCCAACTGCCTGGGCTCGGGGACGGCCCAAGGGCCGCGGTGCATGCGTCACAACGTCCCACAAACTGATGGGGACAGTCCATGTCCTGGCCGTCGACGGCCGGCAGTGTTACATGCATGGTTCAACCTAGCGGGTGAGTGCGTACGCGGCAATGGCCAGGCCAATCACCAGGACAATGTTGACGATCACATACGGGGGAACGCCCCGCTTGACCTCCGTGGGCATCCTGCGGCGCCCGTGCTTGCGGTTGATTACTTCAGCCATGCGTCGAATCTATGCAGTGCTCAAGCAGCAACGCCCGCGTATTGCCTACTCGATTTACTAAATGCCACTACGTGCTTTCGGTGCGGCTGCTGCACACGCGCCCGGGAAAGGGGAAAGCCCCTCCTAGGAGGGGCTTTCAACGTAGTGGTCAATTGTCATTCGGTGTTGGTCAGCGGTGATGCACTCCCCCTTCCCGGACGCCCCCGGCGCCCATCCGGACTATGACAAAGACGATGTTAGCCACGCGGGCTTCGGCCCGTAAAGGGGTCCGGCACAAAAACTTCACCGGAAGTTGGCTGCCCGGTGTCCTCCTGTTTCCCGGCCAGGCACCCTGACAACCACGCACGATGGCGGTGCGCGCCGCCGTCGTGCGCCTCACCTCGCTCTTCACGCAGGGCACAGTGCAGGAAACGGTTAGTGCCGGGCCTTGGCGCGGATCACTCCGGCTGCCAGGAGGCCGGCGGCACCAAGTGAGGCCAGCATGCCGCCAAGGGCCACAACGTATTCAGTGATCGTCATTGTTTCCACTCCCCTTCGAACTGGAACTTCCTGATGGGCCCAAGCTACGCGCGGAGGGTCAAGGTTGGCCGAAGGATCGCCGCGGGTTGGGTCAAGATCTCTGCGGCAGCACGCCCGGCGCCCATCCGCCAGGACGGCACCGGGTGCTTCCTCGGCCAAAGCTGCGCAGATCCTGCGGCGTTTTGGCCCAGCAGGCTCCCGGGGACCCGGACACTTAAAGAGGGGTCCTTTCCGTTCGGCCCTTGTCCTCTGCAGCGGCCGCCTTCCTTCCATCCCGGACGGCTGCTGCCGGATCCCGTTGGAGGGGATTTATGAAGCTACTCAGAACACTGGTCTCCGTCCTGGCCCTGCTGGCGGGCGGCACGGTCTGGATTTCGGCCCCGGCGCACGCCGCCACTGCCATCGTCACCCTCAGTCCCACTACAGGCCCGGCGGGCACGTCCGTGACCGTCACCGGCACAGGCTTCCCGAAGAAGAGTTCAGGCACCGTCATCGCCGGCACCGCAAAGGCCGCGTTCAAAACCAGCGCGTCCGGCTACTTCACGGCCGAGGTGGTCATGCCAATGACGGACGATCCCGCGGTTGCGGTCCGCGCTACGTCGGGCACGGCGAGCGCCGCGGCCACGTTCACCTACACCTACAGCTCGCCCTCCGTCACTGAGGAGGACCCGAACCTTGCCCCGTCACCGGCACCGGCTCCCGCAGCCCCGGCCCCGGCATCCGCCGTCCTCCGGTTCGGCGTGGGCACACCCGGAGGCCCCCTCGCCTCGGCGGAACTTGACGCTGTGACGGCCCTTGCCGGTGAGGCGCCGTCGATCATCCTGTCCTACAAGGACTTCAACCAGGCTCCCCCGATCACCGAACTCGAAGCAGTCCGCGCCCGGGGCGCCCAGACGCTGCTCACGTGGGAACCGTGGGCCTGGGGTGGCGGCACCGAGCAGCCCGCCTACTCACTGGACCGGATCGCCGCAGGTGATTTCGACCCTTATCTCCGGCAGTGGGGCCAGGCCCTGGCCGGCTGGGGTCACCCGGTGATGCTGCGGTTCGGCCATGAAATGAACGGCAACTGGTACCCGTGGTCCGAACAGCTTAACGGCAGCGGCAGCGGCGACTACGCCAGCGCCTGGCGCCATGTCCACGACGTCGTTGCGGCAACCGGCGCCTCGAACATCACCTGGGTCTGGAACCCCAATGTCCCCTACTGGGGCTCCATCCCGCTTTCCGGGCTCTACCCCGGGGACGCGTACGTGGATGCGGTGGCGCTGGACGGCTACAACTGGGGAACCTCCGCGTCCTGGAGCAGCTGGCAGTCCCCTTCGCAGCTCTTCGGCGACGGCCTCGCCCAGCTGCGGAGCCTGGCACCGGGGAAGCAGATCCTGATCGCCGAGACGGCATCGGCGGAACAGGGCGGCTCCAAGGCCGACTGGAACACCGCCCTGATCAGCTACCTCGCCGCCCAGCCGGACATCACCGCCATCACGTGGTTCCACTTCAACAAGGAAACCGACTGGCGGATCAACAGCAGCACCTCCTCCGCGCAAGCGTTCGCCGCGGCCCTTGCCGCCCGGCCGAAGTAGGTTGCAAGACGTACGACGGCGGCACGCGCCCGCCGTCGTACGTCGCCTTCCGGATCCGGTGGTTGAGCGCGTCGAGACCTGGGGAAGTTTTGAGGAGTTCTTGATGGCAACTGCGCTGCTCCTTGAGGATGGCAGTCCACAGTAGTTGGTGAGAGGCCGGCGGCGCATGGGGGTGCAGCTGGAAACTGGGTCCGGTAGTACGGCGGCCTTGAGTCGGGCAACCGACGGTTTCAGCGCTTGGCGGTGTTGGGAGGCCAGCACCGCCAGGCGAACCCCCCGTCCCCGGGGACCGCTTGGAGAGCCACAGCGAATAAGTGGTTGTTGACTCCCCTGCCCTGCAGGTCGAAGCTTTGGGGATGTTCAAAGAACCCGAAGTCAGGGCGCTCCTGGCTGTCGTCGACCGGCTCGCCGAGCGCTTTCCCGGTCACCAGCGCGCCGTCATTGAGCAGGTGGTGGCCGAAGAGCACGTGCTGTTCGACGACGGACCTATCCGGGACTATGTCCCGGTCCTCGTGGAACGGGCCGCGAAGCTGCGCCTCTCCCACGGTTTGCCAGCGGCAGGCGGCAGCGGGGACGGGAGCGTTGTCAGGGTCACCTGACAAAAGGACTGGACCTGCGCATGGGCTCAGCTGCACAGGCTTCTGGCTGTCGCCCGGACGGCTTCCTCCATCTCGGGGGCGAGCGAAGGCACGGCGGTGATGTCTATTTCCGCCGGGGGCAGCGCGATGGCCGCTGACACCTGCTGCCCGCCGTCAAAAGAGGACACCGACTGAACGTTGTAGGCGCCTCCCCCGCCGTACACAAAGACGTGGCGTGTGCCCGGGCAGATGTCGTCAGTCCACTGGAGGCCTCCCAGGTCGTAGGGATCACCGTCCACCATGGTTTGCCACGATTCGTTGCTGACAAGCCTCCCTGTGGTGAGGGCCCTGAAGAACCTGCTGAGGTCCTCAACAGTGGAGATGATCCCGGCGTCCCCTGAGCCTGCAACCGCGTCGACGCGTGTGAAATCGATCCGGTTCCCGTCCGACAGTATGTAGCCGTGAAGCATGGGCTCAGGCGGCTGGCCCGGGGCCGCCACTTGGGTGCTGCCCATGCCGGCCGGCCCGAACACATCAGCGGCGAGAACCTCCGAGAGCGCGCGGCCGTGTATCCGTTCCAGAAGCCAGCCCAGCACCTCCCAGTCAGTTGCTGACCAGGCCGGGTTGGAGACTGGCCCCGGCGGGTTGCCGACTCCGGCGGCCAGCCTGAGCCGCTCCTCGAAGGTCAGGGTGCGCGTCTTCAGTTCTTCCGCGGTCCTCGCCTTAATGAGGGGAGGGAAGTAGTCGGCCAGGCCGGATCTGCTGCCCAACAGCTCCCGGATAGTGGTGCGCCAGCCGGGGAATATGGCTCCAAACTCGGGCAGATGAGCGGAGACGGGGTCATCCAGGCGTACGGTGCCCTTTTCCACGAGTTTCATGACGGACACAGCCACCATCGGCGTCCCGGCACCGCTGATCCACACCCGGTCCGTTGGTGCCGCCTTCTTGTTGGAGTCCAGGTCTTTCACTCCGGCGGCCTCCAGCTCCTCCTGGTCGCCGCTCCGTACGTGGAGGACCACGCCCGAGGCTCCCTGTGCCGTGGCCTCCTGGGCAAAGGCTTCCAACTCCGCAGCGAGGTTCGCGGGGGCCGTAGAAGTTGTGTCCGCGGGGCTGCCGAACGTGCATCCGGCAATCAAGAGGGCAGCGGCGAGAACCGCAGTTTGCCGTCTCAACGTGGCACCAGGGCCCGGAGCATGACAATCAGCCCATTCCCGCGGGACCTGCCCAGGTGCCCGGGGCGCCAGTCCCGCCTCCGCCCCGGTCATCATCCTTGCCGCACCGGAGGCACCGCTTATACAGGCTGCCGTCCTCGGTGTGTTCAACATGCCACTCGTGGCGGAGATTCAGCCTGCACAACAGTGCCTGGATCACGACTACCCCTCTCCGAGAATGCGCCGTCCACCCACTCCCAATTATGTTCCTCCGGCCAGCATTTAAGTAGGTCGAAGCGGGCGGGACCAGGGTTGCCGTCGGCGCTGCTTAGTGCCGGAAACGCGGTTTGCTTCAGTCTTGATGAAGTCTTGACTGCTACTGGCCTGGTTCTTGAGTTGTCCCGTGCACAGTGATGAATGAAAGGCCGGGAAAGCATGGGGTGCACCTGGGAAGCTGAGGCCCAGTCAGCCCGCGCCTTGAATCGGGAAACCGATGGTCTCCAACACTTGGCGGCGCCGTACAGCGGCGCCGCCAAGTCACCCACGCAGACATGATGTGCACACGAGCAGACTGGGGCCGATGACGGAGGCGGCGGATCAACGTCGATCCGCAAAAAGTCATCGGCCCCACTTCCACACCGGCAGCGATCCTTCGCAGTCGAGCTCCTTGTCCCCCATTGTTTGGCTTGAGGGCAGGCGATACCATGCTGGCGGGGGGAGGGCCTGGTCTCAAGACGAGCGTTAGGGGCCCATCATGACCGATTTCTTCACCATGCAGCCCGGCGAGACCGCGGCTCCCGTTCCACCGGGACCTGTCCTGTGCAACGGGACGGCGGGTATGCGGCGAATCCACCGCGTCTTCCTCTGGGCGTACGATGAGGCGCCCGGCCTGGTGCGCTCGGCCGCACCGGGTGACACCGCCCGCGCGGCCTACGTGGGCGAAGTGCTGGGCAACTTCGACAAGCTGCTCCACATCCACCATGAGAGCGAGGACCTGCTCATGTACCCGCAGCTGGAGCAACGGGCACCGGCATGCGCGCTGCACGTGGGGCAGATGCTCGAGCAGCACCGGCAGGTGACGCGGCGGCTCGAAGTCATCGAGCCGGTCCGCCTGCGCTGGATGGAAACGGCAGCGGCCGCGGACACCGAGGAACTCGCCGGGCTCTACGAGGACCTGTCGGCCGTCCTCAGCGTGCACCTCCGCCGCGAGGTCACCGAGGTCATGCCCGCCGTGGAAAAGGTCATGACCGAGAAGGAGATGCAGGCAGCCGCCCAGCACGGCAGCAGCCAGGTCAGCAACAAATTCCTGGTCGGCTACCTCGGGATGGTGCTCGCCACCAATCCGCCCGCGGACCGGAAGGAGCTCTTCAAGGAGATCCCGCCGCCCGTCCGCCTCGCCTACAAACTCGTTGGCCGCCGGATGTACCGCAAACAGTACGCGACGCTCTTCCCGGGACGCCCCATTCCCGAAACGCTTTAGCCACCAGTGGTTGGGGCCCCTGGTACCGGTGGTTGAACCGGTCGAAACCTACGCGCCCCGGCCCGCTGGTACCAGTTCACGCTCCCGCACATCCCCGCCGGCCGGAGGAACGACGGCGGGTTCCAGCCTTTTGTTTGCCCAGCGGCGGAGCGGCCGCTCCACGAGGCGGAAGGACGCGTAGGCGAGCAGCACGGTCAGGGCCGCTGCCAGTGTGATCCGGACCGGCAGCGACGGCACAAGTGGCATCAGCAGAAGGTACACGGGGATGTGCCAGAGGTACATGGCGTAGGACAGGTCCCGGCCGGGGCCGGCCAGCCAGGGGTGGCTGAGGACCCGTGCCATGAGGCCGGCAGGCTGCAGGACAAGCGAGCCGATCAGCACAGCTGTGAGCAGGGAGAGCACTGTGGGCCCAGCTGTCCAGAAGGCGTCGAACCACGGGCCGGGCGTGTGCGGTTCGTGCAGCAGGAACAGCGCCGCCATCAGCGTGAGGGCAGCTGGCGGGGCACCCCGCCGGGCCGCCGCCTGAAGTGAAACGTGGAGCTTGGAACCCGGGCGGATGCTGGTGAGCAGCAGGGCCAGCACGCCCCCGATCAGCAACTCATCGGCCCTCGTGTCCGGCCCGTTGTACAGGCGGCCCAGCGGCGCGCCCGCTGAAACCAGCAGGAACCGTTCCAGCAGGAAGACCGAGGCCAGGCCCGCCGTAGCCCAGGCGACAGTCCGGACGCGCCAGAACCGCAGCATCACCAGCAGGAGCAGCGGCCACACCAGGTAGAACTGTTCCTCCACGGCGAGGGTCCAGGTAGGGCCGAGGGTTTCGCCAGTGATGGAGTCTCCGAACAGCCCGAAGTGCGCCAGGTTCATGACGTATGCGGCCGCTGGAAGGACGAATTCCGCCTGGCCGCCCCATCCCGAGCCGGGAAAGGCAAAGCCGACCGCGAGGATCACCCCGCACAACGCCAGCAGTGCAGGCCACAGCCGGGCCAGCCGCTTGGCATAGAAGACACCCAGCCGCAGCCGTCCGGTGGTGAGGCGTTCCTTCAGGATCAGCAGGGTGATCACGAAGCCGCTGAGCGTGAAGAAGACGTCCACCCCGATGAACCCGCCGGGCATCTGTTCGGTTGCGGTGTGAAAGAAGAAGACACCCGCCACCGCCACGGTACGGAGCCCGTCGAGGGCGTGCTTCCGCCCAGCGATCAGCCCGCCTTCCGGGCTTGAGGGACGTTCCAGAACTGGCAAATTTCCGCTGCTTGACCTAAAAACCACCCAACAAGCATATATAACGTTTCGGTAACTGCGCTGGATGGAGTCTGGACAGAAGCTTGGAATCCGTCGGTGCTGTACGGCGCGCAGCCGCCGTCATGCGCGGCTCACTGCACCAGCGCGGCCCAGGACTCCAGGAACTTTTCCGCGATGTAGGCATGGCCGGCGGAGTTCGGGTGGGCGCCGTCAAAATCGAACCCCGGGCTGTTGGCGGTTGTGAACCAGCCGGCGTCGATGGCGTCGATGAACGGCGCGCCGGCGGCTTCGGCGCCGGCGCGGACGGCACTGTTCGCCGCGCGGAGTTCCTCCGCCAGCGGCTGGGGCGCCGACGGCCCGAGCACTACCACCTGCACTCCCGGCCAGAATCTGCGCGCCGACAGGATGGTCTGGGTGGTGGCGGCTTTGATTTCCTCGGCGTTGGGGATCTGCGCATCGTTCTGTCCGCCCTGGAGAATGAGGACGTTCGGGACGAAGGACCGGTTGGCAGCAACCTGCTGCAGCCGGAGTTCGTACTCGCCGGCCAGCTCATCCTGGGCACCGCCGCCCCATGCGAACCCGGTTCCGCCCACGCCGTCGATGTTGGTGGGGTATCCGAGCGAGCCGGCAACCAGGTACGCCCAACCCTGGCCGGGCTGGTCCGCACCATCCCCGGCGGTGTAGGAGTCGCCCAGAATAAGGACCACGGGCTCGGCCGGCAGGTCGATTCCCGGCTGCGGCGCAGCTGCCGTGGGTGTGGGAGTGGCAGTTGCCGTGGATGCTGGAGAAATTGCCGGCGTGGCGGCCTGCGTGATTGCCGTGGCGGCCGGCGCAGCTTCACCTAGGCCGCCTGGATTCATCAGGGCGAGTGCTGCCACCCCGAAGGCAGCGGCTGCCAGCACAAAAAGTGCACCGTACTTGATCCACTCCTGCATGGGCACGTTTCTCGTCACGCGGCACATCCTACCGGCCCGCAGCGCTTCCCACCCGGTGCCAGCACCCCGGGCGGTAACGGTGCTGTAACGCGCATCTGGTCGACTGGTTCCTGTGATCCCTCGCGTGTGAGGACGGTGTTATGGGACAGCCGTGGAGTTCCTTCCGGGTGGCAGGTTTGGCACTGGACGTCCCGGACCAGCTCGCACCCTCACCTGAACGCGCCATCGAGGGCGGGGCTGCCGTCCTTGAGGGTGCGGGCATCCGCCTGACCGTCGACACTGGCCCCTTCGCTGATCCCCTCACCCGCTACGCGGACAAGCCCGCCTACGAGCATTGGCAGGAGGCCGTGGGCGGCGACACCGCGGACTTCGTCTCGTTCGAAGAGGAAGGCGTCCGCACCGTTGCCGCCAATTTCCCCGGCCGCGCCACCGCCGTCGTCCATCTTTCTGCCGACGCAGAACGGGGCACCGCCCTGCAGATCCTGCGAAGCATCCGAACAGATCAAGGAGAGTCCAATGACTGAAGAGCAGTACCGTGCGGCCCCGTACCTCGCCGCAGTCCAAAACACCGGCCCCGGCGAACGGAATGCGGGTTTCAGCAAGGTGCAAAGCTACCTTGAGCGGTTCGGCTACCTGGGGCCATCCACCATCAGGGAGCTCGGGGTCCTGGACGACCCCACCGCCGGCGCCCTCCGGAATTTCCAGGAGTATTTCCATCTGCCCGTCACCGGCGTATTCGACGACGCCACCCGCGAAGCAATGATGCGGCCCCGCTGCGGGCTTCCGGACATGAGGGCGGGCGAACTCGCCTTCTCCACCCAGTGCGCGTGGGCCGATCGGACGCTGACCTATGCCTTTGACACCGGGACCGGCGACGTTGCCGGGAACGCCGAATTCGACGCCATCCGGCGTGCCATCCAGACCTGGCAGAACGTGGGCGGGTTGACCTTCACGGAGGTGGCCCTGGGCTCCAGCCCGGACATCCGCATCGGCTGGCGGCCGGCAGCGGACCCGGACCACTCGATGGTTGGCGGGGTCCTGGCCCACGCCGATTTCCCTCCGGGCTGCAGTGTCATCACTAACACGCTGCCCAAGCCGGTCCACTTCGACGACAGCGAACATGTCTGGAGCGTCGGTGCCGCGGCAAGCGCCTTCGACATCGAGACTGTGGCACTGCACGAATTCGGCCATATCGTGGGGCTTGCCCACTCCAGCGTCGCGAACGCCGTGATGGCACCCACCGTGGCCTCCAACTTCACCAAGCGTGCCCTCACGCAGGATGACATCGACGGCTTCCGGTCGCTGTATCCGGCCGCCCCGCAGGCGTGGTCCGGGTGGAACTCCCTGGGCGGCGTCATCACCTCAGACGTTGCTGTGGGCAACAACAAGGACGGGCGGCTGGAGGCATTCGCCCGGGGCACCGAAGGCGCCGTGTGGCACCGGTGGCAGACCGCACCGAACGGCAACTGGGCCGGCTGGAACTCCCTGGGCGGGGTCATCACCACCGAGATCGCGGTGGGCAACAACCTGGACGGCCGGCTGGAAATCTTTGCCCGGGGCACGGACAACGCCCTTTGGCACCGGTGGCAAACAGCACCGAACGGCAACTGGGCGGGCTGGAACTCCCTGGGCGGGGTCATCACCGGACCGCCGGCCACGGGGCGCAACGCGGATGGCCGGCTGGAGGTTTTCGCGCGCGGAACCGACGGTGCCGTGTGGCATCGGTGGCAGACTGCACCGAACGGCAACTGGTCCGGCTGGCACTCGCTGGGCGGCGTCATTACCTCCGAGATCGCCGTCGGCAAGAACAAGGACGGCCGCCTCGAACTCTTCGTCCGCGGCACGGACAATGCCCTGTGGCACAAGTGGCAAACGGCACCGAACGGCAACTGGTCCGGCTGGCAGTCCCTGGGCGGCATCCTGACCTCCAACATCTCCATCGGCAGCAACGCCGACGGCCGGCTGGAAGCCTTCGTCCGCGGCACGGACAATGCCCTGTGGCACATGTGGCAGACAGCGCCCAACAGCGGATGGTCCGGCTGGCACTCCCTGGGCGGCCTCCTCACCTCCGACATCGCCGCGGGCAGGAATGCGAGCGGCCGGCTTGAGGTCTTTGTCCGGGGCACGGACAATGCCCTGTGGCACATGTGGCAGACAGCGCCGAACAGCGGATGGTCCGGCTGGCACTCCCTGGGCGGCCTCCTCACATCCAACATCGCGGTGGGCAGCAACGCCGACGGCCGTCTAGAGGTGTTCGTCCGGGGCACGGATAACGCCCTGTGGCATAAATGGCAAAACCGGCCGTTCCTGACCGAGGAGTCCACCGGGTCAGCGGGTGCTGCGGCCATGGCCGGTGCGGCGGGCGCGGATATTTCCGCCGATGGTGCCGCTCCCCAAACGGCGGGGATGCCGGCGGGCGCCATGGGCGGGGGCGGGGCACCAAACGGGCAGCAATCACCCGCCGCCCCGGCGATGCCCGTTGGAACAATGGACGGCAACGCGGCCAAGGAACAGGCTTCGGACAAGATGCCGGCGGGGGCCATGAAAGCAGGTGGGTGAGCCCGTCGAAATGCGTACGACGGCGGCGCGCCCGCCGTCGTACGCCACCTCGAGCATCGCGGGTCAAAGTTGCAACCGAGGGAGATCAGGGCACCGGGGGCTGCGTTTCGGCAAGTGAGCGCTCCAGCAGTTCACGCAACACGCCGCGGTCCACCCCCGTCAGCCGGGTGAGGTAGAGGCAGGCCTTGCTCGCCCGGTGCTTTCCAAGCCGCGCCATCAGATCGGGCCAGCGTTCGGCGAAGTCGTTGGCGAGGTAGATCGTGTGTTTCGCGGGACCCGTCGCGAAGGCGAGCAAGGGAGCGCGGCCCCCGTGGCCGCTTTCGTAGCGGTACTCGTGCTCGCCGAAGCCGATGATGCGGCCCGCCCAGACCACCGGCTGCTCTCCGCTCATCTCGGCCAGGAGCGCCAGCAGTTCGTCGGCCTCGGCACGTCGCGGGCCTGTGGCGCGGTCTAGCACGTCCGAAACGGGCAGGTCCGATGGTGTCATGGCAGGCGGCTTCGCTGGCATGTGGTCTCCTTGCGGTCATGCTGGACAACCAGAATAGTACGCCGGTGGTTGGACCGGTCGAAACGCGAAACCTGCCCGAAGGGTTAGCCAACCGTGACCTGCGGGGCGTTCCTTCGCCGTGCAACAGCCGCTACTGTCAACAGCACCATCCGGGACAAACGGAAAAGAGGCGACGATGAGCATAGACATCGAAATTGGTAGCAGCCTCAGCAACGAGGACGCGGCGCATTTTGCAGCCCAGGCGGCAGCAATCACCTCAGCGATGCAGGAGGTCCGGGAACTCCACCCGGCGTACAGCTGGGTGTGGACGGACGAGATCCGCTGCCGTGGTTGCAATGCCAGCCTCGACATACCGATCCTTGCCAGCACCAACGCCAACGCGGACAAGGCTTTTGCAGCACATCAGTCCGCCCAACTGGACGCGTTGCTGGCTGCCGACGGCCGGACCGCCGGCGCATAGCGCCAACGTGCGACGGCGGCGCGCGGCCGCCGTCGTACGTTGTTTAAGTCTTTCGAAACCCCGGTGCCCCTAGTGCTCCCGGCGGGTCTCCTGGAGCCGCTTGATGAACCAGCGCGACTGTTCCGGCCCGTAGGGCAGGACCGGGATGGCCTTGGTGGCATCATTCGGGGTGTCGCGGATGGACTGCCGTGCCTGGCGGACCGCGGTGGTCATGGTGTCCGCCATGGTCTTGACGAACTGGTCGCTGCACGGCTTCCCGTGCCCGGGGATCAGGAACTCGTAGCGGTGGCGCAGAGCCGAGATATGCCGGAGCGCATCCGCCCATTCCTCAGGGTAGGAGTCCTCGAAGGAGGGGTGCGCGCCCTGCTCCACGAGGTCGCCCACGAACAGGGTGGTGGTTGTGCCGACCAGCAGGTCACCGTCGGTGTGGCCCCGGCCCAGGTAAAAGAGGGTGGCGGTCAGGCCGCCGAGGTCCACCAGGACGGGCTGGTCCTTCACGATGGCGTTGGGCACCACGAGTTCCACGTTCTCGCCTTCACCGGCGGACATCTCCGGTTCCAGCGTCCCGACGAAGCGGCGCTGGAGGTCCCCGCGCTCATCGATTTCGGTGGCGCAGTTCTGGTGCGCCCAGAATTCGGTGGCACCGGCTTCCGCGAACACCGCGTTGCCGAAGAAGTGGTCGTAATGGGCGTGGGTGTTGACGACGACGAGCGGCAGCTGGGTCTTCTCCCGGACCGCGTCCAGGATCTCCCTGCCCTGCCGGGGCCCGCAGCCGGTGTCGATCACCATGGCCCGTTCGGATCCCACGATCAGTCCTGTGTTCAGCAGCGATCCTTCGGTAACCAGCACATAGTTTTCCGCGCCGACTTCGAGCCATTCCGACATTGTTTCTCCGTACCTCCGGCAAAGCAGTGTTCGTTCGTCCAGCCGTTCGATTCTACCCAGCCCTTCCGGAAGTTGCCGTGAGGCAGTGGCTGACCCAGACGTTGTACCGGAACGTCATTGCTCTTCCAGGTAGCCGATAAAGACCGGGTTCTCTTTGGGATTGAGCGGGTTGTGACGGGTTGGTGCGGCTGAACCGTCGGACGGTACGGTGAAAAAGAACCGTTCAGCCCCTCGCGTTGCCGTGAAAAACACTCTTTCCAGCGTGGGATCAGAGATGTAGCTGCGGATCTCGAAGTCCGATTCGGGCGTGATGGGTAGGAAGTCGGCTCCCCCTTCGTGATTCACGTCATCCGGTAACGGGCTCAGCAGACCGAGGCGATCGTCTACCACCGCCAACGCCCGATGAGAGTCGAACCAGTTATTCACCTGGGTGTCGTTGAAGAGGTTGATGACGAGGTTGGGATCCGCCGTGCTGATCTCCTTCGCGTAGCCCATGCCGGTCATGTTGTAGGTTGATTCCGGTACCCCGTTGAGGCCGATCCACCAGGAAGTGCCATTGCCTTGGACAGCAGCCGTTTGCAACTCTTTTGTTTGCAGATCAATCCAATTGTGCGTTTTTGCCTTGAGATCGTGGAAAAAGAAGCGACCATCAGGCGCGAACAATGCGTTGGCGTGCTGTGGGACTGCAGCAAAATCACCACCATCAGACAGAAGTGACGTTACATCCACCGTCTTGCCCGAGGTGCCGTCGACATAGCCGACGCGCTTGGAGCCGGTAGTAATATCGGTCCAGTTCACGGCTAAAAGTCCGAAGTCTTCCGAGAAGATCTGGCGGTAGCGGGGTCCCGCCAATTGCCCACCGTCATGGGAACCGTTCTCGCAATTGAACGTAGGCTTTCCTTCAGGAACGAAGCTGAGCAGGGTGGAGCTGACAATTGTTTCCGCATTCATCACATTGATGTTGTAGCTTGTCTCGTCACAGAATAAGAGGACAGGCCCAGATTTCGGACCTGCATACGTTTCTGCAGGCCCAGATTCCGCTGATGTTGCGGTTGGCGCAGAAGTCACCGGGTCGCTGGCGGTTTGAGGAACTTTCGACGATGAATCGGGGTCGTGCGAGTTTCCACATGCTGGCAACACGCAAATTGCCGACAAAGCAAGAATTGACAGTTTCTTTTTCACTGCTGCCCCCGTCCGGCACGGTTGGAGTTCCCGCGTCCGCCGATTAGTTCCATCACGCCCTGCTAGCTTTGCCATATCTACAAACGGGAGATTGAGTACAACTTCGTTCCTTTGCTGTCGTAGACAGTGGCGACGTCGTTGCCCTCAAAATCGACTTGATAGGACGCTTCATTGGGCGGCTGAGTCACAACCAGTGAGTAGCGGCCGTTCGTTCCTTCTTTCTCCGAGAGGGAGCAGGACATGCCCCCGCCGATATCCAAGGGTTTACCGCCTGAATAGAACATCCCGCGACATGCACCGGAATCGTTGATGACCTTCGTTCCGCTGCCGTCATCGGCGGACCAGTTGCCAGTCAGGCTTGGAGCGCTAGAGCATGCGGCGAGCGATGCACTGATGCCGAGCAAAACACCGAGAGTTGCCATTGACTTTGCGATTTTCTGTGACCTTGCCACGAGCTGCCTTTCGCTAAATTCCCCGTGTTGGTGGATTGGCTTGACACTAGCGCCCCCTGGACTAGACGAAACCGCTCCGGCGTAGCGAAGCCTTTTGGTGTCACCGAAAGTGGGGACACCGCTGCGCTCTATGTCGCACTCAGGCTGCTGGCCGCGTCACAATTGGAACATTCCGGTTGAAACCCCAAACTGAACTTCTTCAAAGGCTGTCAGGAATACAGGGGGCAACGGTGGAAACGGTACGCGCAGGGATTATCGACGACCACGAAGCTGTCCGGCTCGGGTTTGCCGCCTCGGCTACCCGCGAAGCCGAAAGCAAAACGCCCTATGTCCGGGTGATTGGGGGCGCTCCCACTGTTGATGCCTTCCTTGGCGCCGGGCGGGGCATCTGCGATGTGGTTGCCCTTGACCTTTCCCTTGCTGACGGCTCCCAGCCTGGCGCCAATGTTTCACAGCTGGTGGCAGCCGGCTACAAAATCCTTGTCTTCACGCTTGGGGACAATGTCGGGCAGATTCAGGACGCCATCGCGAACGGGGCTATGGGAGTGTCCCTGAAGTCCGAGCCAATTTCCGAGACGTTTGCCAAAATCCGCCGTATCGCCGTCGGAGAAACGATAGACAGCCAGGAACTGGCTGCAGCCATTGAAACCGACACAGACTTTGTCGAAGCGAACCTGTCGGATCGCGAACGTGAGTGCATCGCCTTGTACGCGGCAGGTCTTGGCCAGTTTCAGGTAGCACGGCGCATGGGTATCGCTGAGAGCACTGTGAAAAAGAACATCGACCGGATCCGCGAAAAGTATGAGGCTGCAGGTCGTCCCGCTACCACGAAGATTGACCTTTACCGGCGTGCCGTCGAAGACGGCATCCTCCCCCCGCTACTTCCCCTGCGGAAGCGCTGACTCGTGTCCGTGCCCTCCCCAACTGGTATTTCGGCCAGAGACACGCACCTCTTAATGGCTCGCGGCATCGCAGCCTTCGCGCTTCTGCTCTTGCTTCAGGCTGCCGGTTCCGTAGTTAGCCAAACGCCCCACGCCGCCACCTGGTGGAATATTGTGTTCCTTTGGCTGTTCCTGGCCCTGGTGCTTCTTTTCGCATTGGCCTCCGTGCGCGGCCGCGGGTTGCCCCACATAGCCGGGACACTGGCAGTACTTGTCCTTGCCGGTTTGGCACTTTGGCCCTTGGCTGTGCCGCCGTCTGTGCCGGAGAGCTTCGGGACGCCGTGGCTGTGGTCCATGATCAACGTAGGTGCAGCATGGGCTGCGTACAGCTTCGGAGCCCGCCAAGGGTGCCTCTATGCACTGCTTATTGGCGGCGTGTTCAGCGGGGTAAGAATAACGCCGCAGGGCGGATCCGGATCGTGGCTCATAGCCCTTGAGGACGCTACATTCGCAACCGTGCTGGGGCTCATTATCTGCGTCACGATCGGAATACTCCGCCGGGCAGCAGAGCGTGCCGATACAGCCGCGGACAAGGCTATCGAACAGTATAAGGAAGCTGCGTCAGCAACTGCCCTCAGCAACGAGCGACTACGTCTTGACGGTCTGCTGCATGACAGTGTGATGACCGCCCTTTTGACGGCGGCCCGCGCCGGCTCCGCGGAAGAACGCCTGGCCAGTGCCAGGCTGGCGCAAAGCGCGTTGGAGAGGCTGGACCGGCAAGCCACAGAAGCTCCAGAATCAGCCCCTGCCACTGTTGCCGAGATTGCTGCCCGAATCCGTTTTACCGTTGGGCCGGGTACACCAGGACCTGTCGTGGGCGTCACCTGCGAATCCCCGGAGCACCTGCTGCTCCCGGCCGACGTGGTCAGGGCTGTCTTCGAGGCGACAACGGAAGCGGTGCAGAATGCAGTACGGCATTCAGGGGCCAAGCATTGCGAAGTCAGCATCACCGCAATCCGTACGGATGGGCGCGCGAAACTGCGGGTATCCATCAAAGACACCGGTTCCGGTTTTGACCCGGGCTCGGTTTCTGACCGACGCCTCGGGATAAAGGTTTCAATCGTCGGGCGAATGGAAGCCGTCGGCGGCTCAGCGGAAATCACCACCGCTCCCCGCTCCGGGACTGAGGTCCGGCTTGGCTGGGAAGGAGTTGAGCCATGATCCGCGCCATCTCCACCAAAGTGATGGCAGCCTTGTGTGCAGCGTTCGTCGCCGTGCACATAGCGCTGGGGTTGCTTTCCTTGGACATGGTGTCTTCGGTGTGGCCCGTGCTGATGGCCATGGCAATCTACCTGACTGCCGTCGTCGTCGTCCTCAGGCCCTCTCCGGGGCGGCTACCACTGCCTGCCACTGTCTTTGTGCTTCTGGCAGTCACCGCACTCACCTTGCTGGTCACCAGTGTCCTGCCCACGGACAGGTGGCCGGGGTATGCTTCCTGGCACCTGGCTGCGACTTACACCTTGCTGGTGGCTACCGTTATCCGTGGGCAAGTGCTGCTGTCATGGGTCGGTGTGCTGCTCTCCGTCATCCTGAACACATTGTGGGCCTCGCAAACCACAATGGGGTTCGTTGGCGGCCTCATGCTGAACATCGCCACGGTCGGGTGGGTAACCGTCAGTACTGGTATTGGGCATCTGCTGCGCACCAATGACCGGAAGGTAGGCCAGTACAGGGCCGATGCCGAAGCCGCCGCCGATTGGTTCGCGGCCGAACAGGCACTGCACGTGGCACGAACAAAATGGCTGCAGCACGTCCGCCAGGTCGCCGGGCCGGCCCTCAGCCAAATCGCAGATCCAAACCACGACATCACGGACACCGACCGGCTGGAGTTCCAACTCTCGGAGGCGCAGTTCCGTGATGAAATCCGCGGCCGCGTCCTGGCTACCGCAGAAGTGGTTGAAGCAGCCCGAAGCGCCCGCCAACGTGGGGTCACGGTTCAACTCCTTGATGACCGGCGCCAGAACCTCACGCCACGGATGCTGGCTTCTGTTTCTGAACACGTGGTCAGGATCCTCAACCAAGCGCGCACCGGCACTGTCACCGCCCGGGCCAGGCCCCAAGGGGGAGACCTCGCCGTCACCATCTACGCCGCTCCCGATAACCCGGACCAGAACCCGGACGAGGCCACTTTCGTGGAGTTCACAGACCGGTCACCGGAACACTAAGCCGGGCTGGCGAGTTTCCCTCCCCCAGTGCCCGGCAAGCGGTGGCGGGTTCGGCTGCCGGCTGCAAACCGATTGCTGATGTCCCCTCTTCAGGGGACATCTGCTGCCAGGGGCAGCCCGCGGCACGCCAGAGATCGCCTCCGCTCACTAGGTTTATGACGACCGCGGACATAGACCAGGACAAGGGGGCCACGTGAGTCGACGCAGATCCGGTTGGGTCATCCTCGCGGCGGGGTTGCTGCTGGTGGCTGGGGTCGCGCTGTGGATGGTCGGATCAACCGCAGGGCGGCTCCCAGCACCGGCAGCGCCTACCCAGGAGCCGGCCGCAGCTACCCAATCCGCGGCCCCGTCATCCTCGGCCACCGCAGGCGACATGGACGAACGGGTGCCTTCGGATAAGGAGCTTGGCGACCTGGAAGCGGCCATGGCCTCTTCAGACCTCCCAGAGTTGGTCCCCTACCTGCCCATCAGCGCAAGCCAAAGCGCTGACCCTGGCTTCGCTTCCCGCCTCGCAACAATGGGCCTCAAGGTAGAGCCCTCCTCCTTGCAGCTCATTGAGCCCGGCCTGTGGTCAGTGGCGGCAGCAGACTCGGCTGGCCAGAAATGGTCCATCGGGTTGGTCCGCACCCACGGACAACTGCGCATGTTTTCCGCTGAGAAGGCAGCGGAATGAAGAAGTTGCTTCATCTGATGCTGGCCATCGCGCTAACCATGACGCTGCCGGTATCCAGCGCCCAGGCGGAAGACGGCGCACCCGGCCAAACTGAATGCCGTCACCCCCAGCCGTCCCCACTTCCGGCACGAATAACAGCCCGCCCCGTCGTCTACGTTCACGGGTGGCTGGGATCGTCGTCAGGCCATGGAGCCGGCCCAACACTACTGAAAGAGGGCCTGGAGCCCGAATATAAGGTGTTGGCCTTCGATTATTCCTTCGCGAACACGGTATGGGGTGCAACTGGAGAGGCGGCGTCCTGCCTTGCCGATTTCATTCGCCAGGTGTCGGCAGCGATGCCGGACGGCGACCGGAAGGTCCTTGTGGTCGGGCACTCCATGGGCGGCATCGTCATCCGTGCAGCCGGTGGCATCTTGGCAAGATCGGGCCAGGGCAGCATTCTGGGAGGGGCGGTAAGCCTGGGGACGCCGTACTCCGGTTCGCCTTGGGGAGGAACCGTCTACGCCGACATGCTCCAGGGGATGCGCAGCGCCGGCCTTGATCCTGTGCTGGCCGGCATGCCGGGGGCAGAAACGTCTGCGGCGGCTTGTCTGGCCATTCCCCTCCCCCGTGACTGTGCGAGCTTTCCTTACCTTCCTGCAAGTACGAAATACGCGATGGTCGGCTCGCAAGTCATCATTGAAAGACGGCTTTTCGGACTCAAATTCATGTCAGCCGATATTCCCCTGTTCGGGGACGTTATTGTTCCAAAACTGTCGGCGACCGGATACATCAATACGTCCTCGGATACCCGGCCATCGGGAAAGTTCTGGGGAGAAACAATCATCGAATGTAAGCATACGGCCGGGTATCTGTCGCATCGTTTGATACGAAGCCGATCCGTTGCAGGGACAGCTGCCGCGTTGATCGGAACTACGGTCGAAGCGTTGGGCGACCAGCGCGCCTTGGACATGATGATGGAAGGCAAGGCCGATGTGTCCCAAATTCCTCTGCTCGTTCCCGGCCTCTTCTCGGATTGCTTCCATAATGCGCTTCCTGACAACCAGAAGGCCATTAATGCCGTTATTGGCTATTTGAAGAAGATGGAGCCTCCTATCTCCGCCACGGACGGTCCAGGTCCTGACGAGGGACAGGACCTGGGTGACCTCGCCGTCCTTACCGGACGGTGGCAGGGGCCGGTCTACGGTGCTCAGAAGGGGTATGACCTGGTCCTTGATCTAAGCCACCGCAACGGAACACTGTCCGGGCTTGTTGACTATCCGCAGCTGACCTGCAGCGGAACCTGGACCCAGACGGATCGAACCGGGACGCGGGCGCGGTTTGAAGAACGTATAGATAAAGACCTAAACAACCGCTGCGTGAAACGAGTGGACGTAACTCTCAGCAGAACCGAGGCCGGGCTGCATGTCCGTCTCAAAGGCTTCGTGGGCTTCATTGAGGCCGACCTGGTCAGGCCTTGAACCCAAGCCCACTACCGACGGGAATACAACATGAAGAGGCAAATGACCGCAGCCATCCTGGGTGCCGCATTGGGACTCACGGGCTGCACAAGCCAGATACCGGAAACCGGGCACACTGCCGGGGCCGCCGCAACCGGGGAAGCTCCTGCCCAGAAGCCGCCAGTTCCACTGCGAAATTACACCGCCGACCAAATACTTCAGGTACTTGAAGGCTTGCGGGATTCGGAAGGTGCTAAACCCGCCCAGCTGCTTAGCCACGAGGCCATGGTGGCACAGTCCGAAGCGAATGCGAACATGACGCGGCCGTCCGCGTTCACACCGGAAATCACACCTGAGGGCTGCAAGCCCTTCGTCAATCTGGCACCCACTCTTGAGGACGGATTAACCACAGGGGTTGCCATGTTTTCGTCCGCTACGGGCAAGACGACCATGATCATGGCTGCCGTGGACCCCATCAACGGCCATGGCAAACGAGCCGAAACGAATGCCTCCGTAGTGAAGGAATGCGGGAACATCACCATGAAAATAGCCGGCCAGGAGGCCAAGCTCACCATGACTGAGGTGGAACTGGAGACCGAAGCGGAAAACTCGTTGGCAGTCCGCGCAGCTGGAACGCTGGTTGGAACGGAGCTGAACATGGTGAGCTTCACTGCCAACACAGGCAGTGTCCTGCTCAGCGGGGCGGCAATCTCAAGCTCAAACTTCGATGAACCGGCCGTGCTTCAGGACCTGTCCGAGATCATTCAGGACGCCCTGGACGGTTTCGCTGAACTCCCGGGCGCTTGACGTCCTTCCCCGAAAAATCACGTAGAACAGGAATACACAATGAGCCAACCCGAGGCCAGCAGCCCCTACCCGCAACAGCCCACCGACCCTCCCGCCGTGAACCACGCGCCACTTGAAAGCTCTTCCCCAGCGGGCAGCCCAACGCTTTATCGGCCGCCGGTGCCTCCATCGGAGTACCAGCTGAACCCCTATGACGACAAACAGTGGGGGACGATAGCGCACTTCGGCGGCCTCACAGGTTTCATCCCCGCCCTCGTCATCTACCTTGTCTTCAAGGATCGAGGACGTTTTGCACGCCAGGAGTCCGGAGAAGCCCTCAACTTCCATGTCAACGTTGTTGCCGCGAATATCGTGTGCCTAGTCTTTTCCCTTATCCCATTTGTCGGCTTGCTGTTTAGCCTCGCGCTTTTTGGGCTATGGATCGCGATCATCGTCTTGTCCATTCTGGCTGGAATGTCCGCCTCTAAGGGCCAGCCCTATCGCTATCCCATTCCACTGCGCATCGTTTCCTGACAAATTCCGGAAGCCGGTGGAGCCGGCAGCGGCATATGGCTCAACAACGCTGGAGTAACGCCGAAGGAGGTGTTCTTAAACCGTCGTTTCACCCAGGCGCCAGATGCCTGCCGCCACGACTGGCACGATTTGAAGACAAGGGAGCATGATGAAACCACCATCTCGGGAACCAGGAACTGCACGTGGTGAATCAGCCCCACGCCCCGCCCGTGTTCGCTATACCCGGCGTTTCGGAGCACTCGCCGTTGTTGTCGCCGGACTGTTGGCTGGCTCGGCAGCCACCCCGGCTGCCGCACATGATTCCGAACCTTTGGATTACGTGGCCCTGGGGGATTCCTACACGTCGGGCATCGGTGCCCCGAACGTCAGAGTCTCCCCGCTGTATTTTGTAAATCCAGCGGACCCAACGGATCCGAGGCAATGCTTCCAGGCATCGCCGGGCTATGCGGATGTGCTGGACAAATGGGGTGTCGTCGAGCTCGATGGCAACGCCGCCTGCTCGGGGTGGACCGCCGCCATGGTGCCCGTCCAGGTCAAAGTGGCAGCGGATGCCGGGCTGCTGAACGAAAAAACGGACTTGGTCACCATTACGGTTGGCGGCAATGACGTCAGTTTCCTGGAGATCCTCGGTAAGTGCATGGCCCCCAGCCCCCTGGACGCCTGCAAAACGGCAGTCAAGTCCGCGGAAGCCTTTGCTAAGTCAGAGCTCCGGACAGCCCTGACCAATGCCTACGCTGCCGTCCGCGCCAAGGCACCCAAGGCCACCATCGTCGCGCTGGGGTATCCGCACCTGTTCTCCCCGGAATTCGGTGACAAGCCCTACATCACGGTCGAAGCGGCCAAGGTGTTCAACGACGGCACGGACACGTTGAACAAGGTCATCAGGAAGGCGGCCAAGCAGCTCCGCGGAACGGTGTATGTCGATGTCACTGACGAGTTCAACGGGCATGGCATCGGTTCGCCCGCATCCTGGTTCGTATTCGACGGAAGTATGGCCAGCTTCCACCCGAATGAGGCCGGCTATGGCAAAGGCTACGCTGCGGCCATCGCCCGCGAAGCGGTTGTCCCCGCGCTCCGCGACTGACGCCATGGTGATTTACGACGGCGGCTGGGCAGCGATGCCGACGCTGACTCCTTACTGAAACCGCTTGGGCGGCCCGTGGTCCTGCCTGCCGGGTTTGCGGGTGGCGTCCAGTACGTCCTGCAGGGTTTGTAGGGCTGCTTCGAAGCGCTGCTCTCCCGCATATGAGCCCCACAGTTGTTCCAGCTCCCGAACTTTGGCCGATGCCTCCCGCAGCATCTGCAGCCCGCGGGTGGACGGGAAGATGAGTTTCGCCCGGGCATCAGATGGGTCAGGCCTGCGTTCCAGGTACCCCAGCGCCTGCAACTCATTTACCAGCTCGGAGGTGGCAGCAAGGCTTAGCTGCGCGCGCTCAGCCAAGGCGGTCAGGCGGATTCCCTTGGTGCCGAGGTTGCCGGTGATCTGCAGATGAGCCAGGCGGATGTCCCCGTAGCCGTGGGATTCCGCTTCGTCCAGGAGCTCGCGGCGGAACTCAGCCAGCAGGCGCACCAGCAACTGTCCCACGGGAAGCCTCGGGCGCTCGGAATCTCTTGACGGCGGCAGGGGCACGGAGGAAACTTTATCCCATAAGCTTCGGAAACCGAAGTAAATTCTTTCCTCACTGCTGCACTTGGAGGCCGGAGATGCCCTCGGATTCTTCGTCGACAATGATTGGGACAACACTGGGTCCCCTTGCGGTCCGTCGCATCGGCGCCGGCCCGCCGGCGTTCCTATGGCACAGTCTGTTTGTTGATTCCGGAACCTTTGACGGCGTCGTGGAGGATCTGGGACGGCAACGTGAACTTTTCCTGGTGGACGGGCCCGGGCACGGCGGCAGCCCGGGGATCCGCAGGCGCTATTCACTGGAGGACTGCGCCGCCGCTGCCGCCCAGATCCTGGATGCGTTGGATATTTCTGCCCCCGTGGACTGGGTAGGCAACGCTTGGGGCGGGCATGTGGGCATCGTCTTTGCGCACAGGTTCCCTGACCGGTGCCGAACGCTGGCCACCATCGGCACGCCCCCGTATCCGTTGACCCCTGCCGAACGCCGGCAGGCAGCCCTGCTGGTCTACCTTTACCGGGTCCTGGGGCCGGCCCCCTTCAGCGGGAGCCTGGTAGAGGCGCTGGCCGGGCATGGTGCGGCGAAAACAGCACCGGCGGCCGCCGCGGCGGTGAGCGATGCGTTCCGCCGCGGTAACAGGCACGGTAAGTACTGGGCAATGCAGTCGGTGATGCTGCACCGCCCCGATCTCCGCCCGGTCCTACCTCTCGTGCAGGCGCCCACCCTTATGCTGGTGGGCCGGGACGATCCCATGAATGACCCGGCGGAAGCCGAACGGGCGGCACGCAGCGTTCCGGACTGGCGGTTTGCGCGTGTGACAGGCGGCGGCCACGTGGCTCCGCTCCTGTTAGCACCGCGCGAAGTCACCCGGCACGTCCTTGCCTTCTGGTCTGAGAAGCAGAACCGGCAAGCGGCGGCCTGAGCATGTCACCGGCGCGGGAACTGGCTGTACCAATCGGGGCATTGATTGGTTGGGCCGGCCTTTTCGCCCACAATCTCGCCGAGTTGCCCGGACAGGGCTTCCTCAGCCCTGAATCGCTCGTCCCGTTCCTGGCCACTGCCCTGCTGGTGGCCGGATGGTTCACTCCGGCCCGGAGGGCGGCGACGATAGCCTTGCTGTGCTGGGGCCTGCTGGGTTTCTTTGGCGGAGGCGTACTCAGCGTCCTGCCCCTGCCGTTCCTCCCGTTCGCGCCGGCGCAAACTGTCAGCCATTACCTCGTCCACGGCGTTTACGCCCTGGCCCAGGTGCCGCTCATTCTTGCCACGGCGGCATGGCTCCGCGCGCACCATGGACCGGCCGGCGGCGCCCCTCGCGGGGTACCGCCCGGCCGATGAGGACACTCAGATGTCCGCCAGGAGGGTGGTTGGGTTTTCGATGGCGTCGGCCACGAAGCGGAGGAAGCCGGCGGCGGTTCCGCCGTCGCAGACGCGGTGGTCGAAGGTCAGCGTCAGCTCGGTGACCTTGCGGACGGCCAGTTCGCCGTTGACCACCCAGGGCTTGTCGATGATCCGGCCCACGCCGAGGATGGCCACCTCAGGGTGGTTGATGATCGCCGCGGACCCGTCCACGCCGAAAACTCCGTAGTTGTTCAGCGTGAAGGTTCCGCTGCCGAGTTCGGTGGGGGTGGCCTTGCCCTGGCGGGCGACGTCGGCCAGCCGGCGGATCTCCGTGTCCAGTTCCCGGGCACTCATCTTCTCAGCGCCGCGGACAGACGGCACCACCAGGCCCCGGTCCGTCTGGGCGGCGATGCCCAGGTTGATCCCGTCGAACGAGACGATCTCCTGGGATGCGTCGGACGCGGTTTCGATGCGCGTGTTCAGCTCCGGGTACTTTTTTAGCCCAGCTGTGACAAAACGCGCGATGAACGCCAGCAGACCCGGCACGTCCGAGCCACCAGCCTTGAGACCCTCGCGCAGTTCCAGCAAAGCTGTAGCATCCACGTCCACCCAGACGGTCGCCTCGGGAATTTCCGAGCGGCTGCGGGCCATGTTCGCGGCAACGGCCTTGCGCACTCCCCTCACCGGCGTGCGCGAGGAGATGGGCAGGCCCGTGCGGGCGTCGGTGGTTGTCCTGTCGGTGGTTGAGGATTCCACGAGCCGGGTTTCAACCGGTTTGGTTTCCACCGGATGGATGGCAGCCTCGACGTCGCGGCGCATGATCAGTCCGCTCTCGCCGGAGCCCTGGAGCTCACCCAGATCTACCCCGTGCTCGCGGGCCATGCGGCGGACCAGCGGGGAGATCACAGCGCCGAGCTTGCCGGGAACGCGCGTGCGGAGCAGGGAAAGATCGTCCGCCCCGCTGGCCGACGTCGAAACCGCAGGCTCAACCACTGCAACCGAGCCCTTCCGGGCGCGGGCTCGCCGGGCGGTGCCGTGACCTCCCGGAGTGCCGTAGCCGATCAGCACGTTCCCGGACCCGGCCTTTTCCTCCTCGCGGTACGCCTCGGCTTCCACGTTGGCAGGCTCACCTTCACCAGACCCAGCCACCGGCTCGCCCAGTTCAGTTTCGACGGGCGCAGCCTCTGGTTCGGCAGGGGCGGGGGCCTCAGCCGCCGGCGCAGGCCCGCCCACCGAAACAGGCGTCACCGAGATCAGCGGCTTCCCCACGTCGATGGTCTCCCCCGGCTGCCCGTGCAGCTCAGCCACAACGCCGGCATACGGGGAAGGCACCTCAACAGTTGATTTGGCCGTCTCCACCTCGGCGATCGGCTGGTCCACGGAGATCGAGTCGCCCACGGCAACGTGCCAGGACACCAGTTCGGCTTCCGTGAGCCCCTCGCCCAGGTCAGGCAATAAAAACACTTTGGTTTCACTCATGGTCAGTCCTCCCACTGAAGGTCGTCGACGGCGTCGAGGATGCGGTCCACGCCGGGCAGGTAGTACTTTTCGAGTTTCGGTGCCGGGTACGGGATGTCGAACCCGGTGACGCGGCGTATGGGCGCGGCCAGGTAGTGGAAGCAGCGCTCCTGCACCCGGGCCACGATCTCCGAGGACACGGACGCGAAGCCGTGGGCCTCGGCGATCACCACGGCCCGGCCGGTCTTCCGGACGGACTCGCAAACAGTGGAGTCGTCGAACGGGACGATGGTGCGCACGTCGATGACCTCCAGCGAGCGCCCTTCCAGCGCGGCAGCCTCGGCGGCGGCGAGCGCCGTGGGGACGGACGGCCCGTACGCAATCAGCGTCGCGTCCGTGCCGGGACGCGCGACGGCGGCGCGCCCCTCGGTGGTTTGGCCCGCCGTCGTGCCTTGCCCATGAAGGCGCCGCAGCTCACCCAGGTCCACCAGGTCCTTGGACCAGTACAGCTTCTTGGGTTCCATGAACATCACGGGGTCGTCCGAGTCGATGGCCTCGCGGAGCATCCGGTACCCGTCCGCCACGGTGGCCGGGGTGAACACCTTCAGGCCGGCGGTGTGGGCGTAGTAGGACTCGGAGGAGTCGCAGTGGTGCTCCACTCCCCCGATGCCGCCGCCGTAGGGAACCCGGATCACCATGGGCAGCTTCACGGCACTGCGGGTCCGGTTGTGCATCTTGGCCACGTGGCTGACGATCTGCTCGAACGCCGGGTAGGCGAACGCGTCGAACTGCATCTCGATCACCGGGCGCATCCCGTTGATCGCCATGCCCACGGCCATGCCCACAATGCCGGACTCGGCCAGCGGGGTATCGAAGCAGCGCTGCTCCCCGAATGTCGCGGTCAGCCCGTCGGTGATGCGGAAGACCCCGCCCAGCGTGCCCACGTCCTCGCCGAACACCAGGACGGAGGAATCGGCCTGCATGGCGTCCACCAGCGCCGTGTTCAGCGCCTTTGCCATGGTGACCGGCTGCGGGCCCGCGGCATCCGCGGTGGCTGCGGCGGAGGCCGCGGCGCGCGCGGTGGCGGCGCTGACGTTGCCGTTGGCCTCGGACGAGGTGGTGACGGTGGGGCTCACTTGGCGGCCTCCTGTGCTGCTGCATTCTGTGCTGGGGAGTTCTGCGCTGGGGAGTTCTGCGCTGGGGAGTTCTGGGAGGCGGCGTCGCGGGCAATCTCGTCGGCGAGCATGGCGGACTGTTCCTGCAGTTGCGGCGTGGGTGTTGCGAAGACGTGGCGGAAGAGTTCCTGCGGGTCCACGGGGACGTCCTCGCTGAGGCCTTCGCGCAGCTGGGTGGCAACCGCTTCCGCCTTCTCGGAGATCCGCGCCTCGGCGTCGTCGTCCAGCAGGCCGCGGTCGGTCAGGTAGGTCCGCATCCGGTTGACGGGGTCCTTGGCCCGCCATTCGGCAACTTCGGCGCTTTCCCGGTAGCGGGTGTCGTCGTCGGCGTTGGTATGGGCCTGCATGCGGTAGGTGTTGGCTTCCACCAGCAGGGGGCCGGAGCCTTCCCGGGCCAGCTTCACGGCGCGGTCCAGGACGGCGAGGAGGGCCACGACGTCGTTCCCGTCCACGCGTTCGCCCGCCATGCCGTAGCCCACGGCCTTGTGCGCGAGCGACGGCGCCACGGACTGGTGTGCCAGCGGCACCGAGATGGCGTACTTGTTGTTCTGGACGAAGAAGATGACGGGCAGGTGGAAGACGGCGGCGAAGTTGAGGGCCTCGTGGAAGTCGCCTTCACTGGTGGCGCCGTCGCCGCACATGGCAAGCACCACGGTGTCCTCGCCGCGGAGCTTGGCGGCGTGGGCGACGCCGACGGCGTGCAGCAGCTGCGTGGTCAGCGGGGTGCACTGGATGCCCACGTGGTGCTGGAGGGGATCGAACCCGCCGTGCCAGTCGCCGCGGAAGATGGTCATCACCTGGACGGGGTCCACGCCGCGGGTCATGACGGCGACGGCGTCGCGGTAGGTGGGGAACATCCAGTCGCCGTCCGAGAGGCACAGGGCGGCCGCCACCTGGCAGGCCTCCTGGCCGTGGCTTGACGGATACACGGCCATGCGGCCCTGCCTGACCAGGGCGGAGTTCTGGTCGTTGACGCGGCGTCCGACGACGAGCTTCTCGTACGCGGCAAGCAGTTCGTCGTCGCCGGGCAGGGGGTATTCGTGGCCGGGTTCGGTGCCCTGCTCGCTTTCCGGCAGGAGCCGGCCGGCCGGGTCCACCATCTGGATCTGGTGCCGGGCGGGGAGCATGTAGTCCTCGGCCGTGATGCCGAACTTCTTCACCGCCTCGGTGAGGGCGTCCTCATGAGGCGCCGTGCCGGCCTTGTTGGCGTCGGCGGTGTCCGGTGCGGTGTGGTCTGCGGAGATCGTCATTGGTCCGTTCCTTCTGTTGCCACTATTCCTTCCCAGTATTGACCTGCGGGAGGTTTCGTATCCAGCATCTGCGGAAACCGTGGAGAAGCTGCCTGAATCTGCCTGCACCCGGAGACGAATTGTAAGTGTGACCCAGCTTACGGGCAGGGGCCGTGGACAAAATGGAGACGGGAATCGTGTTCTCCACCTTTTCCTGGATAGGTAACACGTTCCAAGCGGGGGCCAGCGAGGCCTTGACCTCTCCATGTGTGTGGGACCAGACTTCTATGACCGCGGTTGACAAACAATGTTGATTGGTCAGTGTTCGGACGATTCTTTTCCGCTCATCCCAGGGAAAGGACTCCGCACCAGGGGGCAGGAATTTCCTTGAGGGGGCTCCGGGTGCGGCGACAGGCGCGGAGGGGACAGTGCGCTCCCTTCCGTCTCCGGATGATATCGCACAGGAAAATTACAAAGGGTGGGGAACTGTAATGGACATTGACAAGTTGTGGGACCGGCTCGAGCCAGATACGCGGCGCTGGTTGGTGGACAATCCGGGGTGCAGGATCCTTCCCCGCACCATTGCGGCAGAGATCAAGAAGGCCACCGGAGCCGAGTTCGAACAGGACCGGCACGGCGAAAGCATCCTCTCCCCCAGCGACTGCGACTTCATCCGCGCCGCAGCGGAACTCCATGGTGCCCGGCGGCACTGAGTCTGCGTATCCGCGCCCCGGGGAGATGCCTATCCAGTCCCTGCCCTGTCCAGGGAGAAATGTGTCCGCTTACACCTACACTGGAAGACAAATTGTAAGCGTGATGTAGACAGGGGCCGTGGACAAGATGGCGACCAGGGACGCCCGGACGGAACCCGTCCCGCTGGACGACATCGACCGCAGGATCATCGCCGAACTGACCCGGGACGGCCGCATGTCCGTCACGCAGGTGGCCGAGAACGTCCACATCTCCCGGGCGCATGCGTACACCAGGATTGCCAGGCTCACCGGCGAAGGAGTGCTGTCCAGGTTCACTGCGCTCGTCGATCCAATCAAGGCCGGCCTCCGGTCATCGGCTTACGTGACCCTGAAGCTGAAGCAGGACTCCTGGCGCGAACTGCGCGAACGGCTCGGCGCCATCCCCGAGGTGCACCACATCGCCCTGGTGGGCGGCGACTTCGACGTGATCCTGCTGGTCCGCGCAGTGGACAACATCGACCTGCGCCGGGTCATCTTCGACCAGCTGCAGTCCATGCCCGGGGTGCTGGATACCCAGACCTTCCTGGTGTTCGAGGACGTGGATACGCGGTGACGGATGGGGGCAGGGGCCGCGGAACCCGAAAGGGGAACAGCTCGTGGCTTCGAGCCACGAGCTGTTCCCCTTTCAGTAGTGTCTGCCTAACGGTTGCCGGGCCTACTTGGCGTGAATGACGATGCTGCCTCCAGTCAGTACCTGGGCATTCGACGAATCGTCTGCTGCTCCCAGCAAGTTGTCATAGACGACGTTCCCGTCCTTGGTGATCTTGATGCGGAACTTGTCCGTCCCCCCGCCGCCGTTGACTGCACCGTCGGTTGCCGAGAGCAGGAACTTGTACCCCGCCACCCCGTTGACGGTGCCGCTGCCTTTGTACTGCGCCTTCGCCCCTGAGATCACCAGCCATTCATAGCTGGTACTGGAGAAGTTCAGGCCACCGGCGTGGAACTGGAACTCCGTGTTGCCGGTAGGTGTGGCGGCACCTTTTTGGTACTTGGACACGAAACCGAACGTAGCCCGGCCGCTTGCCCCCGGGTCTGCTGTCCAGGCACCGGCCGGGGAAGCGATGTGGCCGCCACCGGTGACAAAACCACCGTTGGGATCGTAAACGACCAGCATCTCGGTGGAGGTCGCGCTCCAGTTCCCCGCCACATCCACGGAACGGACGCCCACTGTGTACACTCCCGGCGCCAGCGTGGTCCCGAACGTGTGGGTCAGCTTGGTTTTGTCTGCGCTGACCGTCAGCGGGGTGCCGTTGCCGGTCCCGGGGTCAGAATCCAGGAAGAACTCCCCGCCGGCTACCCCTGAGAGATTGTCGCTGACGGTGGTGGAGAGGGCGGAGGTCTGGCTCGTGGCCTTGGGGTTGGCTGACAGGGACAGTGCTCCGACGGTGGGTGCCGTCTTATCGATGTTCACCGCAGGTGCACTGGTCGCCGTCGCGGTGTTTCCTGCCAGGTCTGCAACCGAGGCTGTCCTGGTTTGGCCGGCCCCTTCCATGGCTACGGTGTCGTCGCCCGGAACCGTGGCCGGATCGAGCCCGACGCCGGTGTCCCCTGCTGTCCAGTGGATGGTGACGTCGCCGCGGTACCACCCGGCGGCATTCGGTGCGGTTGTGGGTGCTCCGCTGAGGGTGGGAAGCCCGGTATCAACCACTGTGTAACTCACGCTCCGGGTTGCAGTCAGCCCGCCGCCGTCGGTGTAGTTGCAGGTGACCGTCCGGGTCCCCAGTCCGTGGGCGCCCCCGGCGGGACCGATGACTGGCACGGCAGCTTCTCCGGTGTCCTCTGCGTCCGTGACGGTGCAGCCCGGCCTCGGCTCGGACCCTATTTCGTAGGTCGTCTCAGACACCCCGGTCACGTCAACGGTAGGAGGCGTATTGACTGGTCCTTCAACCGTGTAGGTGACGGTGGCTGAACCCGTCTTTCCGCCCCTGTCCGTGTACGAGCAAGAGACGGTGTACTTGCCGCTGGCATCGGGACCGGTGATGGCAGGCTGGACGTTGCCCACCACGCCGTCCTCCCGGTCACGTACGTCGCAGGCTGCGGCCGGGACGGAACCTGCCTGGTACGTGGCCCCATCCTGCACACCGGTCACGGTGACAGCCGGAGGTTCGTTGGCAATGACCACCAGCCCTGCCGGGCCCAGCGGGGCGAGGGCCGCACCGCTACGGCAGACCACATGCTTGACACGGTCCACGACGCATACCTGGTCAACCGTCCAGTTCCCGCTGCGGTCATACGTGGGAAAGGTAACTGCGGCTGATAAGGTCCCGCCCACGATGCGGGGCTGAGTCAGCATCTGGTGGAAGGAGGCCGTCCTGGTAAGGAACTGGGGAGATGCTGTGGCAATGGACGGGCTCTTGAAGGTAACCCATCCAGCCTGCACCCCGGAGAGCTCATCACTGACGTCGATCTCCACGTTGACCGTCCTGGGTGAGGTGGAGACGTCGATGCTTCCGGGGCTGAACCGGTAGGCAGTGATGACGGGATCAGTTGTGTCAGTGGGGTTCGCGGCCACAACGAACGGCCCCTGCAGAATGGCCGCCAGCGCCGCGCCCTGGTATGTGGTCATGTTGTTGGCCCGGTCCAGGACCTGCACAGAATTCACGGTCCAGGTTCCCGGCTCTGAATACTGGGGAACTCCGTTTTCGTGCATTGTCCCGGCACCTGTCGGGGTACCCATCGTTCCTATGCCGGTGAACGTGTGCGCGTTCCGGACGGTGGAGCTGAAATCCACGGCCTGGCCGCTGATGCGCTGCCGGAAAGACGGTGACGTGACGCTGATATTGACGTAGTAGACTCCCGAGCCGCCTTCATCTGTGGCGTCCCATTCGAAGACCGGCATCCCGTCGCCACCGGAAACATCCAGCGGTGAGGGGGACCAACGCACGGCACTGACGGCCGGTTTCGTGGCATCCCTGTTTGACGTCACGGTGAAATCCGCAGCGCCAAAGGCTCGCGCTTCAGCCTCGGAGTAGGAGCGGATGTTTCCCACGGCGTCCGTGGTGGAAGCACCGGATACTTTCCAGACGCCAGACTCCTGCTGGGTGTCAATGGAAATCGAGTGGGAGTAGCTGCCGTTCAGTGCATCTCCGGAGGTCCGGTTCGAGGCTGAGAAAACGAACGTCTGGCCCTGGATCCCGGAGGGGCTGCGGTAGAAGACCCTGGCAACATTCAGGCCCGAAAGATCGTCAGTGATCTGGGCAGTTGCCGTTATGGTGGCAGCGGCCACCCGGACATCCACCGCCGCTGGCGTGGATGAGAAGGCAGCGATTTGCGGTCCGGCGGTGTCCTGCTCGGACCCGACATCCACGGCGAACGCTGGTGGTGACTGCAGGCAGAAGGCGGCTAACACAAGGACTGCTACCACCACGGAAACAAGTCTGTGCGGCTTTGCACTGGTACTGGACATCTGCGCTCCTATGATTCTTGGGCAATTGGGACCCTGCGGCCACGGAGTGCAAGGATGCCGAACGAGCCTCCTGGGCCATGTCGTTCGGCGTCGTGAAAGGAAGATTACGTACAAACCTGGTGCAGCAGGTCAGCAATGTGTTCTTTCAGCGGCTATCCCGCCCCGCTTTGTGGATACCCGCATTCGGCAGGAGCCGGACGGCCGGTGTCCACCATCTGGATCGGGTGCCGGTCCTGCGGGATGGGCTCGGATTATGGGCAGGGGTTGTGGTCGAGTATGCAGCAAAGGACAATCGCCTACAGCAAGCGCTCGCGCACCATGCGTCGAGCTTCATCAACCAACTCACCTGCGGGTTCGGACAAAACCAGGCTATGGGGAAACAGGTAATGGCGTCTGTTAGGTCAGGTATGGCTGAACTGTTTGTGGATGAACACGGGATTCTTCAGCTGACGTGGGCGCGCAACGCTGCTATCCGTGCGCATGATGCCGAGGCGGCCATCCATATGGTCGACAAGCTATGCGGGCAAACTGAACGCCCGCTGCTGGTGGATATGGCCACAACGTCATCGGTCAGCCGCGGGGCCCGCGCCGCCTTCGCGGGGACCTGCCAAGCTTCACAGATCGCGTTGCTGGGGGCTTCACCGGTGGACAAAGTCATCGCCAACTTCGTCTTGGCGATGAACAAGGCATCCCGCCCCAAACGCTTTTTCACCTCGCGAACAGAAGCCATGGAATGGCTGGTGGCAACCACCACTGCCCGGCCTGAACGCCAGATGGAGTCGGATCATAGTAGCGAGCCGGCTGCCTGATTCAAGACCTCATCCTCCTCGACTGGAGAAAAGGCACCCTTGAGAGCGTGCGTGTGCCCCACCTAGGGCACTACTTGCTTGGCGGCCTCCACCCTGGTTTTCCGGGCCTGGAGTAGGTGCCCGGACGTCAGGGCCCGGCAGCCTCGACAGAGTAATGGCAGTGCCAACCAAGTAGTACTTCCTTCAACAATCTGGGAAATCGGGTACCGGTACGTGTTGTTGCGCCCGCCCGCAGCCGAAAATATTGGGTCATCGATCCACCGAAAGGCACCTGGATGGGGCCGCTCATGGGGGAACGGGTTCTCAATCACACTTTCAAGGAGTCTTTCCATGCGTCCAATGACCAAGAAGAACAAGATCGCCGCCGTTGCCGCTTCCGCAGCGCTGCTCGCAGCCGGCGGCGGCGCGGCCTACGCCTACTGGAGCACCACAGGCTCGGGCAGCGGAAGCGCCGCGGCGTCCTCCGGCACCCAGGCCGTGAAAATCAACGTGTCCTTCGAGCAGGGCATCACTCCCGGCGGGGACCCTAAGACCATCACGTACACGGCAGTCAACCCCAACTCGAGCAGCACGCCGGTGACGCTGGTGAACCCGGTGGTGACAACCAGCGACGCAGGCTGCCTGCCCGCATGGTTCAACGCCACGGTCCCGTCCGGCACCACCACGGTCCCCAAATTCGTGACCTCGCATCCTCTGGGCACCGGCGCCCTCACCTTCACCGATGACCCGGAAGTCAACCAGGATGCCTGCAAGGGCGCCACCATCACGGTGAGCGTCAGCAGCAACTAACAAGCGAGCGGGCCGGGGGCGGTGAAAATCCACCCCCGGCTTGCCGTCATTTGCACCACATGGGAAGGGGCACGGGGTGCACCATCAGGACGGACATCCGCGGCGCGGCACGCGGAGGGCCATCAGGGCATCGCTGATCGGGCTGGTGCTGATGCTGGCCGGTGCCAGCGCACTGATCGCTGCAGCGAACAATCCAAAACCGGGCATCACGGTGCAGGTCTCCCCTGCCAGCCAGTCCGTCCAGCAGGGCCAGCAGGCCTCATTCACGGTTACCCTCACGTCCACCGGAGGCTTCAGCGGCACCGTCAACCTCTCCGCCGCAGGGCTCCCCGCCGGGGCGGCAGGCACCTTCACGCCGTCCCCTGTCACCCTCAGCTCCGGGACCCGCACAGCAACGAGCACCCTGAACGTCACCACCGCCGCGGGCACGCCGGCCGGAACCAGCTCCCTGACCATCGCCGCCACCAGCGGCAAGGTTTCCGGCAGCACCGCCGCCAGCCTCACCGTGAACTACAAGATGACCACCGCTTTCTCGGTGGCCGCGACTCCGGATTCGGTGACTGTTCCGCCCGGCGCCACCGCCGTCTACACGCTGCAGCTGACCCGCAACAACTTCAGCGGGCCCGTTTCCTTCAGCATCCTGGGCGGACTGCCTTCCGGGGCCACGGCGTCATTCTCGCCCAACCCCGCCACCGGCAGTTCCACAACCCTCCAGGTAGCCACAACCGCTGCCTCACCCACGGGAACGTCCAGCCTGTACCTGGTGGGGAGCGGCAAGGACTCCGCCGGGAAGACCCAGTACGCCTACGCGAACGTGAAGCTGGTGCTCGATTCGACCATCAAGCAGTTCGCCCTCTCAGGAAACGTGCCGGGAACCCTGTCCCCCGGAACGTCGGCGGGCCTGGACCTGCAGATCAACAACCCCAATAACAAGGCGCTCTCCCTGAACAACATCTCGGTGGCCGTCGCGGGCGTCGCCCGGAGCGCGGACGCCCTGGCCAGGAACCTCCCCTGCACTGCGGCGGACTTTGCCGTCACGCAGTACGGCGGGCCGTACCCGCTGGCAGTTCCCACCGGCACCAAGTCGCTTTCCGGGCTGGGCGTCGCGGCCGCGGCCCTGCCCCATGTGAGGATGCTCGACACCTCCGCCAACCAGGACGGCTGCAAGGGCGCCACCCTCCAGCTCACGTACTCGGGATCAGGACAGGGGAACTGAGATGACCAGCATCACCAGGGCCCGCAACGTCCGGGGCATCAAAGCTGCGGCACTGGCCGGCCTCCTGATAACTGCGGGCGCCGCAACCGCCTACGCCTACTGGACAGGGGCAGGAGCCGGGGAAGGGTCCGCGGCGGCGGGCACCATGCAGGCCGTCACCGTGGACGCCCTCGTAGCCGGCGACGACCCGCAGGCAGCCCTCATCCCGGGCGGCAGCGCCGACGTCGTACTCCGCCTGACCAACCCGAACCCCTACCCGGTGCAGGTCTACAGCGTTACCGCCAACGGTCCGGCGACGGCGGACGCCGCGCACCCCGGCTGCACCACCACCGGTGTCAGCTTCACCGGGACCGCCGCCCCGCTCGAGCCCGCAACGTACGTTGCCGCGAACACGTCACTCCTGCTCACCCTTCCCGGAATGGCCGTCATGGATACCACTTCACTCGCAGCCTGCCAGGGCGCAACCTTCAGCCTCCCCGTGACGGCCGAGGTGCGCAAATGAGCAGGGCCGCATCGACCATGCCGAAGCTGCTGCTGGGCGGGGGCGCGTCCGGCCGGCTCCCCTGGATCGTCACCGTGTTCCTGCTCCTGCTGGGCACGGGCACCACCGCCTACGCGTTCTGGGCATCCACCACCAGCAGCAGCAACGCGGCCGCTGCCGCTGACTCCCTGCAGGCCGGGTCAAGGCCGGCCGTCACCGCCAACGGCGCAGCCTTAACGGTCAGCTGGGCCGGTGGGACCACTGTCAACGGCCGGGCCGCTACCGGATACACCATCACCAGGTACGCCGCAGCCACAGGTGGCACCGGAACACCGGCCACGGGCGGCTGCGGCGGGACGGTCGGCACGCTCACCTGCACCGAACAGAACGTGCCCGGCGGCGTCTGGTACTACACCGTCACCCCCGCCATCGCTTTGTGGACGGGCGCCGAGAGCCCGCGCAGCACCGGCACCAGCAGTGACTCCGCAGCCCCCGCGGCAACAGTGCAGGCCATCTCGCCCACCCCCAACGCCGCCGGGTGGAACAACTCCAGCCCCGTCACCGTGACCCTCACGGCGGACGACGGTCCGGACGGCTCCGGCGTGGCCTCCATCACCTACGCGGTCGACGGCGGCGCGAAGCAGACGGTGACCGGGTCCGCCGCCACCGTAGCGGTCAGCGGCGACGGAACGCACGCCGTGTCCTACTTTGCCACCGACAACGCAGGCAACTCCGGCGCAGCACAGTCCCAGACAATAAGGATCGACACCACGGCGCCGGCCGCGCCGGGACTGAGCGTCCCGGCGTACGTGAACTCCGCCAACGTTGCCGCCGTGCCGGTGACGGGCACGTCGGAGGCGGGGGCCACAATCTCGCTGACCGCCAGTGACGCCGGTGCCGCCCATTCCGTCACTGTCACGGTTACCGCCTCCGGCACGGGAACCTGGTCCGCCAGTCCAGACCTGAGCAGCCTCAACCAGGGAACGGTCACGTATTCGGCTTCCGCAGCAGATGCCGCGGGCAACACCGGTCCCGGCAAGACGGCCACCAGCACCAAGGACACCGCGGCGCCTGCCCCGGCTCAGTCCCTGGCTGTCCCGGCCTACGTCAACATCAATAACGTTTCCGCAGTGCCGGTTTCCGGAACTGCGGAGGCCGGCGCAACCGTGACCGTTTCGGCCGCCGACGGCGTGACCGCGAACACGGCTACAGGCACGGCAACGGCTTCCGGCACCGGCGGTGCATGGTCGCTCAACCTCAACCTCGGCACCCTGAACGACGGACCCGTCACCTACACCGTGACGGCCAGGGACGCGGCGGGCAATGCCAGCACGGCCGTCACCACCTCGGATACGAAAGACACGGTGGCGCCAGTCCTGAGCATCACCGCGCCCATGTACGTCAACCGCGGCAGCAACGTCGGCGCGGTCCCGGTCAGCGGAAGCACCGAGGCAGGAACGGCAGTGAACGTCACCGTCCGGAACGGCCTCTCCCAGAGCGTCACCAAGCAGATCACGCCCACCGGCACCACGTGGTCCACAACCATGGACCTCTCCACCCTGAGCGACGGCACCCTGACCTATACGGCATCAACCACCGACCTGGCCGGCAATAGCGGCACCGCCACTGCTGCAGGCGCCACCAGCAAGGACACCCTGGCGCCGACCGTAACAAGGATCAGGCTCGCCAACGGCGGCTCCACCAACCTCTCCAAGCCGTCCGCCGACACCGGGGATACAGTCACTGTGTGGTACTCGGAAACCATGGACCTGACGAAGTTCTGTGCCAACTGGACAGGTTCGAGGTTGACGGGCACGGTGCGGATCTCCGACGCCGGGAGCAACGATTCGCTCAGCGTCGCCTTCACCGGTTGCACCCTTGGCACGGTCTCCCTGGGTGGCAACTACCTCAGCGGTAACGACGCCGTTTTCGGAGCCAATGGCACAGCATCCGGTGCCACCTGGGACGCTGCGAACAACGCCCTTGTGGTCACGCTTGGGAATGCACCCAACGGCAGTGCAGGTGCCGGCACCCTTGCGCCGGGGGTCCCGGCCGGGACACCCGCCTACACGCCCCCGCAAACCCTCTCCGACGTGGCGGGCAATCCAATCGGGACCGTCTCGTTTACCGCACCCACCACTGACAAGTCGGGTTTCTAGGTCCTCCCCCAGGCGGCTCCCCCTCGACGACGCCGTCGGGGAGCTGCCGGCCCGGCTACCGCCCGTGGGAAGGACTGTGGTCCATGGACTGATAGCTGTCATAGCAGTCGCGGGAACAAAACACCGCTGAGGGATCTCCGGTCATCGGCAGACCGCAAAATCGGCATTTTGGCGCAGATTTAAGCATTCGCATCACGGTTCTCAACATGCGTGCAGACTACGCGGGCCAGTGGCCTGCGGGATCCGTACGGCGTACCTGAATCTGGGTCCGTCCAATACCTGCCCCGCAGACCGCGGGTGCGCAGATGGATCACCACGCGTCCAGGCTCTGGCTGCGCCGGGCCAGCGCCCTACGCCCTGTCTTACCAGGGCGGAGTTCCTTGGTTGACGCGGCGTCCGACGACGAGCTGCTCGTAGGCAGCCAGCAGTTCTTTATCGCCGGGCATGGGGTATTCGTGGCCGGGTCGGAGAGGGCGTCCCCGTCGGGTGCCGTGCCGGCCTGGATGGCCGGAGAATTCACGGAGGTGGCCGCAAATGTGCACATCTCGCGGGCGCACGCCTCTACGCGCATCGCGCGGCTGACGGGTGAGTGGGTGCTGTCCCGGTTCACGGCCCCTGGTGGATGCGATCAAGGCTGGGCTCAAGTCTTCCGCCTATGTGACCCTGAAACTGAAGCAGGACTCCTGGCGGGAACTGCGCGACCGGCTGGGCGCCATCCCCGAGGTGCACCACATCGCCCTGGTGGGCGGCACCTTCGACGTGATCCTGCTGGTCCGCGCCGTGGACAACATCGACCTGCGCCGGGTCATCTTCAACCAGCTGCAGTCCAGGCCGGGGGTGCTGGATAGGCAGACGTTCCTGGTGTTTGAGGACGTGGATACGCGGTAGTCGCGCAACATCACCTGCTCAACTCACACCGAGGCAAGCTGCACACTTCAGCGGGTTCTGCCCGTGAGCGACCAGCCGCAAGGATGCTAGTTAATGAGGTAGTGCTCCTTGGGCTCGCGCCCGCTACCGACCTTCCTCGCGAACGGAAGTGCGCTGGCAAGGGTCTTCAGCCCGATTACAGGCAGCAGGATGAGCGCGCCGGTTACGGATAGGGCGGTAAGGCCCACCATCTCCAGGTTTTCCCGCCGGGGCAGCCGGCTGCGCCGGCGCCCGCCATCCATCAGATTCATCATGGTCTGAGGCTAAGGCGCGGCGGTGTCCGCTTGCCCCAGTATCGTGTACCTGTTTTCCTGGCAATCTAACACTCGTGGTCGCTTATGCGACTTGGCCAGAGCTTGGCGAGCCGAGGCCCAAAGCTGACCGAAAAAGCTGGGCTTACCGGTATCCGTCCACGATGGCCGCCGCGATCTCTTTGTATGCCCTGCGCGTCTCCGGTTTCAGCACGTCCAGTGTCACTAGGTCGCCGTCCGCAACGCCCCGGTCATGCGGTACGGCGATAAGCTCGCGACAGATGCCAGACAGGTGGTCCTCAATAGCGTCCTTATCGACGCGTGAGGAAACTTCGTCCTTGTCGGTAATTACCACGATCGCGTTCCGCGCCAGGTCCTCGTACCCGTGGCTTGCGAGCCAGTGCAACGTGCTGCGGGCCCGCTTCGCACCGCTTACGGCGTAGCCCGCGGCGATCACCAAGTTGTCAGCGGACTGCAGGATACCGCTCATGGCGTTGTGCGTCACGCCAGTACCGCAATCAGTCAGCGCGACTGAATAGTAACTGGAGACGAGTTTCCGAATGCGCAAGTACTCCGCGGCTGTAAGCGAGTCCGAAACCTCCGGATCCTGTTCACCCGCGATTAGGTGCAGCCGGCCGGCGTGGTGCATGTACCGGGCAAGGGCTGTGAGCGAATCGACTGACTCAATGTTCTCGAGCAGGTCGGTGATAGTCCGTGGGCTGGACTGCTGGTAAATGCCTTCGCCCAGCGCACGTTCGACAAGGTCGCCCGAATCCGGGTTGGCATCGATGGCGCAAGGAGCGTCGCCGCGGTATTCTGCGAGCGTGAGCCCCACACCCACAGTGGTTGAGGTCTTGCCGATACCACCTTTGAGGCTCAAAATAGCCGTGTTATAGCTGCCTTGGAGCTGCCTGGAAATACGTCGCACTAGTTCGTCTTCCTGACGCTGCCTAGCACCAGGACCCAAGTTCCATGCGCCTCCAGTCAGGTTGTACAACGCGCCACGGAACCCACCCACGGGGCGCGGTTTCTGTTCTTTAACGAACAGCCCTGGCGAGCTGATGAAGTCCGGCAGTGGGCTTTCAGCTATGGTTTCGGCGACCGTGGGCCGGGCCCGGCGGAAGACAGGAGTATCAGCAGGAACGGCAGCGGGCACCGACGCGGCTTCGGCGTCGCGGGCCCCAGAGAGGGAGGTAACGGGGCCTGAGGGTGTGGGCTGCGCAGATGCCGGGAGCCGCGTGGGGGCTTTAGGCTTTGCGGCATCAGCTGTGGCTGCTGCCTCGGCCCATGAGGTCCGACGCGCCAATGGGTTACCTGAATGGGGCTGGGTTGAAGGGCTTGGTGTTACAGCTGGCATGGTTCCTGTCCGGGCATCCGTCAACCCACCGTCGGCGCGACGAAGGTCACGGCGTCGGCGCAGTAGCGGCTGTCCTGCATCGTCTGCATCGGCGCGTGCGTTCTGATCCGCCGGATCGGGCATACATGTCCCCCCAGGACGTTCGGCAAAAGTTCTGCGGCACTGGTTCAACCAGTAAGTTTAGGGGCTTCGGCGGAGATGTCTGCTCATAACCGCGTGAGGGCAGCGCCCACCACAGCTGCGGTTAGGACAAGTAGGACGGCCAGGATTGCATAACCTTGCCACTTGGGACGGCCTTTATGGGGATTAATGTCGACGTATGGCATGGCTAGCGGCGGCTGCCCCGTGAGGCGGCGGAAGCGGTGACACGAAGGGCCCGACGCTTGCGCCGCAGCATTTGGTAAAAAACGAAGAAAGGGACCAGCAGGGTGCCCAGCAGCGCGCTCAACGCATAGGCAAAATCGAAAAAAGCCACAACAGACCTCCATTGGTAGGCGTGATCCCCACGTCAGATCCCTAGGGACGGTATCTGGTCCAGCGTTGGGTTGACAAGCCAGGACAAACCCGGAGGGACAAGCCCTTTCCGGCCCCCCCGACAGCGCTGAAGCATAATTCCGTGCTATCACTGGGAAGTAAGGATGCTTGTCACTTTGCTTGCATAGTCCGCAAGGTTGTTCAAGTCATGTCGGATATGACAAGACACCACGGCCTTTCAGCCTCAGTGGCCAAGAGCCACTAGCACACCAGCGGCGTTATCCAGGGCCACCAGCGTAGCGATATAGGACACCAGCCCCAGCCGGGGCTCGCGCCTAACTTTCGACGGAGCTGCCGCGCGTGAATTCTGCCCCCATACCCGCACATGAGGCTGTGCTACAAAACAACCCTAGAGGGTGGACTAAGTCATGCTCTCTATGACGCTACCCGTCTGAATGGACGGCCTTGGGGACTGCCAGTCGTCAGAAATTGGCCATAGTTTACGTGCCGATTACCACATGTTGCCTAGACGCAAGGTTTCCGCCCGCTTCTCAATGACAAGAGTCCTGGGAAGGACGGTACGCGCCCCGCTCCGCGCGGTCGCCCGGGTGAAGCGTGGCAAGCGTGCCCACAAGAAGGTCGCCGTCCGTTGTGCCCCGCCCTAGATATGAGCGTTGCTGTATGTTCACCGAATTCCACCAGAAGGGGATTTCTGGCGTCAGCGTTAAACGCAACGAGGTATACTTCTTCGTCTCCACCAATGGACACCTCCAGTCCGAGGGTTCGGGCTCAGCCACGTCGTGGAGCTGCCTGCGTTCCATAATCTCAGCAGCGCAGTTTCGTGGGCCCAGCACATTGTGACGCAGCCACGGCAAACCGGCGTTTTGCGAAAGTGATTGAGGTAGGACCGGAATTACGACGAAGAGCGACAGTTTGGACTTCTCGCCAGTGATGCCAATACCTCGCTTCCACTGATCGGGCAGCCCGAATTTGGGAACACGGCTCGATCGGAACGACAAAGCGACCGCTATTCGAGAGCGACCCCTGCGACCAGCACATAGTTGTCCACACCGATTTCGAGCCATTCCCGACAGTGTTTTCGGTAGATCGGGCAGGCATGGCCTGCTGGGTGACGGGTAGTCCGCATTAGAGGTGGATTCTTGACTAGCAAACAAGTAGTGCCTGGCGTCTTCCCCGCAGAATCTGCGTAGTACTCGGCGAACTACACGTACTCTGCCATCGAATTCAAGTACTTCCTACTGGCGTCAATTGGCTTCATTGCCCATATCGTTTCTGCCATGTCCAGCAATCTCTGCACGTCAAGGAAGTGGCAACGCATTTGCTTTCTGCCGATTGATGCTTGGACGGCAACTTCCACCACGAGCGCGCTAACGAGAAGTTTAGCTCAGCGCGCATCGGATAACGGGGGCAATCATGGGTGACGAACGCGTACTTAGCGAGCAAGATCAAAAAAAGCGGGACGGACTCAAGCGCCGGGGACTCCTTCGAATGGGCGCACTAGCAACTACTGCAACGGGGTTGTCTGGGCTCCTAGGCCTAGCCGATGATAATGCTTCAGCTGCTGCGGAAACAGCTGGGCTCAAGATGCCCCTAGGGCCTTCGAGTTCCGACAAGCAACTACCAGACACCATAGCGTCGGAGGTATCCATTGCCGGCAAAGCAGCTCGTACAGCTTTAGATGGCTTGTTCGAATCAAAGACCGCGCGAGTTTTTAGTTCAAAAAGTTACGCTTCTCTTCAAGATTTATTTAACGCGGTGAATTCCTATGGCGGTAATTGCGTTGTTCGAATTGAGCCCGGAAGTTACGTCACGCGGCCGCTGCGAATCGATCAATCCTTCGTCTCCATATCCGCCTGGGGTGCAACCATCACATTAGCGGATGGTTCGAACGACGATCTGATACGCATCGGGCCTAGTGCCATGAGTATAAATGGTTTCGGTGGCCGCTGGGACGGGAATAGGACGAACCAGCGCGGAACCTCTCACATTCTGAACTTCGAGGAATATACGGGAGTTTTCCGCGTTGCAGATCGTTCAAACTTCGACAAAATGGAAATGGTAAACAGCCTTACCGGCGGAGTGCGAATAAATCCGAAGCGGATCGAACTCCAGTTTGATCACTCGCCAATACGCGATTTTGGTAGCTACGGGATTTACTTTGGTGCAACCGACTGCCATTATAAAAACGGCGCCATCGGAATCGGCACTAACTGTGTAATAATCGCAGCAGGGGCCAATTGGGTCACAAAGAGTGGCTTGTATTCCGCATCGGATTATGCGATCAAATTAACGGAAAAGGCCGCCGACTGCTTTATAATGGCCAACCAGATTGATAACAATATGGGCGGTGGCCTGTGCGCGGTTGGGCGGGCAGGGGATACGCTCAATACACTTATCGAAGGTAATATTTTCCGTGGGAACAGCCGCGTCGCGGAAGGCGCGTTCCCAGATATTTATCTAGAGCAAGTCCGTAATGTTCTGTTAGTAGGAAATGTCTCGGGAGTGCAGCAGGGTAGCACTGCACGAACCAGTCATGCTGTGAAGACTGGTGCCGGCGTAGGCTTCATAAATGCGTCAGCCAATATGTGGGATCCCGCTTATCACACTGTCGACGCCTACTCCGACTACAGCGCTATTTACTCAAGACAACAGCGCTCTGACTACTCCAGCCCTAACACGTCCAATGCTATCTTGCGGTCCCGGGTCGGTTCCGATGCTTACGAGCGACTCGAGCTTCAGGCAAACGGGACTTTGCGACTCGGGTCGGGCACGGCACCACTCGACGCAAGCATTTATAGGGAATCGGCCGGGACAATCCGTACCGACGGTGCCTGGAAAGCACCTAAATTCACTCTCACAACTAGTGGAGGCACCTTCCCAAATCCCTTCATATACTTCGAAGGCAAAGCGTCCCGCACCCCGACCACCGGTCCTAACACCGCATATATCATGCACCGAGACAATGGAAGCGGAAAGGGTGAGTTGATCGCCGTTTTCCCATCTGGGCAGGTGCAGGTAATCGCCAGGGAACAGTAGGGTGGATCGCGTGCGGTAGTCGTGAAAGATCTGCATCGCCGACTAAGCCAATCAGGCGCACCCACTAAGTTGGCGTCCGCCATATTTCGTGGCTACACCGCTCGCATTTTCGATGGACTAGAACGAAGCTCACTAAGTGTGCAAACGGCTGGACATGTCGGCAGGCGGCGGGACAGAACGTCACGAGCCCTCGTGGCCAACCACTATCGCCAGACATACTGAGTGACCAGTCTTGCATGTGGGCTGGCTGAGGTTTTCCAGCAGCAAGACATGTGAGTCGCCTCCAGTAAGTGGTAATGATCCACCTGCAGCAGCGGTTGCTCGCAGGCCACCTCTGCTTAGCACCCGCCGAAGTGTACGATGCCCAGCGCTTGGTACGAACGCCTGGGTCCATACGACGGGATACTGTTCCCCGGCAACCCACTTTGTACATTTTGGCCCTCACCTGGAAACATTAGTCCCCGGCAGGCCTGTTTAATAGTCGGTGCCACCGCACTTGTGATCCTAGGTAGTATAGGGACGACCGCATGAATACGGCCGTTCTGGTGGCAAGCCGTTTAGGGCGCCCCAGCGACACACAGGGGGACCCCGGTTTGGACTTACGTGACTACCTGCGCTTGGTAAGGCGTCATTGGCTGCTCATAGTTAGCGCGACGCTGCTGGGTCTCTTAGCCAGCGCTGCAATCTCCGTGCTTGCCAAACCCACATACAACGCAGAGACTCAGCTTTTCGTAGCCATTCAGAGTTCTGGGTCCGTACAAGAGTTGCAGTTGGGCAACAACTTCAGTCAAGCCCGGGTTCAGTCCTATGTGAAGACAGTTGATTCTCCAGCCGTACTTCAACCCGCGATAGATGCATTAGGGCTTTCAGAAACGGCTGAAGAACTGGCGTCTCGGGTCAAGGCAAGTACCGAAGCCAGCACCGTGCTAATAAATATTTCGGTCGCCGACAATTCGGCTGTTCAGGCAGCGGCCATTTCACAAGCAGTCGCAGATAGTCTGATCCGAGTTGTAGATACTTTGGAAAAGCCTCGAACAGGGGGACTTTCTCCTGTCAGTCTTTCAGTAATCAAACCTGCTACGGCACCTGTCGCGCCCTCATCGCCGAATACTCAACTGAACTTGGTCTTGGGTCTTCTCATTGGTCTCACTGCGGGTCTTGTTGCCGCCGTTACAAGGTCGACGATGGATAGCCGTATACGAGGGGAAGCGGACCTTCGAATGGTGACAGATTCCCCACTACTAGGCGGTATTTCCTTCGACCAAGACGCTACCAAGAAGCCGCTGCTCTCCCAGGCAGCTCCGCAAAGTCCCCGAGCAGAGTCGTTTCGCCAACTCCGGACAAATCTCCAATTCGCTAACGTGTCGGGCCACGCAAAGACGGTGCTGCTGACGTCGTCAGTACCCGGCGAGGGAAAGAGTACAACGGCGACAAACCTGGCGATTGCTCTCGCGCAAGCGGGGCAGTCTGTTTGCCTTGTTGATGCAGACTTGCGACGACCTATGGTCAATGAATACCTGGGCCTTGACAGAAACGCTGGTCTGACGACTGCACTAGTCGGATCAGCCGATCTGGATGACTTGCTTCAACCTTGGGGGACTGACAATCTTTTCGTCCTCACATCTGGACAGATTCCCCCCAACCCGAGCGAGCTGCTTGGATCCGCAGAAATGAAAGATCTCATTCGTAGCCTTGAGGCGACATTCGACATCGTCGTGGTGGACGCGCCACCTTTACTACCCGTAACCGACGCGGCCGTCTTGTCGCAGCACGTCGGAGGAGTAGTGCTAGTAGTGGGTTCACAGAAGTTGAAGCGCCAGGATCTTGAGAAGTCCTTGAACGCTCTGAAGATGGTGGGAGCTAATCTGCTGGGTGTCGTCCTGAACCGTCTTCCCTCAAAGGGTCCCGACGCCTACGCCTACTCATATTACAGCTCGGAAGAAAACCCTGCGAAAGCGGAACATGCGTCACCAAGCGCCATGCAAAGAATCCAGGCTAGCGCCGGCGCATCGTCCGAACGCATAGACCAGGACTTTGAACATACCATTTTTGGCGGTGCCAGCGGCTCTGAGCCCAAGGTCTTCCCGTCAAGCCGTATCCGCGATTAGCTTGAGGATAACTACTACCGATGCTGCAGTTATAGCGGGCTCCTCATCGATGTTCACGGCCGTTTCGAATTCATTCAACTGCAACACGCGAGGGTATAGCCCAACGCACAGTAGATAGTCGGCTCATGGGGCCAGCTGTTCGCGATTCCTAGTCCAACACACTGGAGGTGTGGTAAGGCCAACTGTTTCAACGGCTTCTGGGTGCCAGGCCATCGTCCAATTCGGTGGCAGCGCTACAGATGCGGTTGCAGGAAGGCAGGCCGCGCCGATTCGGGACCGGCGATGAGATCCCCGCTCGACGATGCTGTCCACCTACGGCGTGCAGTTGTCACACAGCTGCCCCTACGTCTCGAACGACAACCCATTCTCGGCCTCGAGGTTCCGGACGATGAATTATTACCGGCCCGTCTACCACTGCGTGTTCAAAGAGCTGCACGCCGGGACGGCGTACTCTACCGCTACGTGCCCTGATACAACACCCAACACAAACACTCAGGCGTCGTACTTCTCTGACGTTTTGAGGTCCACTACAAAGCACAGTCGGACGAAAACCCGAGCGGTTAGCGCAAGCTGCCCCATGATGTGGCGGAACGAGAGCTTCTCTTTATGCCGAGCCTAATAGCGGGTCTAACTAGTGGGCATTCAGCACTGTGTCGATCGCCCGCCGTGGTGACCTGGCGACCCGGAATTTTGTTTCAGTGTGCCCTACGGCCACCAGCATGACAACGTCCTCATGATCGTCAATGGAAGCGCTTGACCTGAGCTCTGTAGATGCGCCGTTCTTCATCGACCAATTCAGCATGCACGACGCTAACCCTACAGAATGAAGACCATATGCAAAGCTCATGGCGAAAAGCCCCCCGTCAATCCATCTCTGATGACGTTCCCCAGGCCCAGTGAACAAACGAGTATCCACAGTTATGACCGCCAAAGCGGGCACAGCATTACCGAAGCCAGAGTTGCCGTTTTGGTGCCTGATAACACGAGAAACGTCGTCCGGATCCGAATAGAAATGTACGCGCCATGCCTGCCGATTACAGACGGATGGTGTAGAAAGGGCTATTTCAACGGCACGTCTAACGTCTTCCAGCCGAACACTTCTAGTCGGATCAAACGCTCGAACGCTTCGACGAGTGGAAAAGAAATGCTCCAGCAAGTCTTGCCCACCGTTCTCGAGGATTGGGTCCCATACATGAGGACTAGCGACGGTCGGACTAATCTCGGCGGCAATGTCCTCTTCGTCGTTCCAATTTTTTAGTGCCTTCAATGCAGTGTGAGCATGGGCAGAAACCTCCTGCAGATTTTCTTCGACTGCCGCGTTGCTCAATCCTGCTTCCAGCCGCCGCCTCACTGCGTCCCCAAACGGGCGCTTCGGCGATTTGAGTGCCAACCCCTTTTCGATGCGGTGATAGTCCTTGGTGAGTTGACACTCAATGTTCCTCAGGTTTCCACTACCGGAAAAGAGGTCATCCTCCTCCGCACCATATCGGATGTGCCGAAGAGCATCGATGGTCGTTTCACGAAGCACGATGGAGTGCCTATAGCTCTGTTTGAGACGGCGGAAGATCGCCTCCGGCAATACCCGCTTAACCGATTGCTTGATAAGACCCATTTGCTCCCCCTTAGCTGCTACAGCTACCATCGACGCCGCACTCTATTCTAGTCGATAAACAGGATCTCCTCCGCGATGCTTGGGTCGTAATACTCACGCCCGGATGCTCCCAGTTATCCTGAGGCGGTATACTGCTCCTCGTGAGCCGAAGGGGGCCTTTGTGGGGATTCGGCATCAGCATGGGTGTCACGTTTGCCAAATCGAAGTAGCTCCATGTCTTTGGACGAATCGAATCGTGACGTTTATCAGTAACGGTCTTTCATCAGCGTAGTTGCTGTTGTGGCTTGCTGCAGTTGTGCCGGAGTCGCAAGTTTGCACACGCCACTCATCAGAATGACTGCTACTGGGACTACAGAAAGTGACCTGAGGGCCATGTCCACTTCTACGGCACGTACTGCAGCGAGGGGCAGCCTAATAACAATCGCTGGCCAGGCGGTCAAAATGCTCCTGCTGCTAGCCAACTTGGTCATCCTGGGAAGACTGCTAACGCCCTTAGATTTCGGGCTGGTAGCAATGGTCACAGCCGTAGTCGGGGTTGCGGAACTTGTCCGCGACTTCGGCATCACAACAGCTAGCATTCAGGCTCCCAGCCTTTCAAAACTGCAAAAGAACAATCTCTTCTGGATCAATGTGGGCTTAGGCATAGCTCTGGCCGCGTTAACCGCCTCCCTAAGCCAACCGTTAGTCACGCTCTATAATGACCCGCGTTTGGGACCTATAACTCTGGCGACTGCCGGCCTTTTCGTATTGAATGGCATTCAGGCTCAATATCAGGTTGAACTCACAAGGCAGCTGCGATTTAAATCTTTAGCAGTGACTGATATAGCGGCAAATACATTGGGCCTCGGAACCGCTATAGTTCTTGCCCTTATGGGCGCTGGCTACTGGTCTCTCGTCGCTATGCAACTAGCATCCGGGCTCTTGCTGCTTTTAGGCCGTGTTTTCACGACCGGCTGGCGTCCCGGATTACCAGGACGCGAAGGCTCAATCCGGTCGTTCTTGAGATACGGCGGTAATCTCGGCGTCGCTCAATTCGTTAACTACGGCAGTGCCAATGCCCCCAGTATCCTAATTGGGATTATTGGCGGACCAGTCGTTCTTGGCGCCTATACTCGTGCCGCCCAATTGGCTTCCATTCCTGTCAACCAAATCTTTGGTCCGCTGACTAATGTTGCCCTCACGACTCTCGTTCGAATCAGCGGGGAGAGGAAGTTCAGCCGAACGGTGAGCGTGATGCAACTGCTCCTTGGTTATACTGCTGCGATTGGATTCTCCTTTGCCATCATTTTCGCCCCTGACATTGTTCGAATAGTTCTTGGTAAACAGTGGTCGTCCGTTGCTGTAATACTGCAGATTCTGGCAATAGGGGCGGCCTTTCAGGCTGCTACGTTCGTCTCATATTGGGTTTTCCTCGCTAAGGATGAGACTGCCGAATTGCTTAAGTACAACCTCCTAACTAAGGGGCTTGTACTGGCACTGACCGTTTTGGGTGTGTTGGGATCGGTCCAGGGCATGGTATGGGGTTACGTTGCCGGCATGGTCCTTGCGTGGCCTATATCTCTAGTGTGGATGCGCAAAGTTAAGTTGCCTGTTCGCAACCTATTTCTAGGCGGACTACGTTTCATAAGTTGCGGAGTGCTCACGGCCACGTGCGGCCTCTTAGCTCCTGTACTGCCGGTTGATTTGGAGCCGTTGGCTGCTTCTGCAATAGGTGGATTAGCAGGCCTATCTTTGGCGTTCCTAATACCGCTAGTTCGGCGCGACCTAGGCGATATACTAACCGCAATCAGAAGAATCAAGAAACGGGAAATCGATATGGGGATTGCTCAGTGAATATAATCTTGGTAACAAAGTCAAAGGTTCGTCGATTCGCATCAGAACTCTTGGAACGTCCGGGCACTCTCCGCCTACTTATGTTCTTGGACAGCCTGATTCTCCGAGCAGCATTGTATGGAAAACGCTCCGAAAGTAACCAGCATGTGATTCTTAACTCTCCTGGTGAGGGAAACATAGGCGATCAAGCCATGTTCGAAAGCTTTGCGGCCAATGTACAAGGTCCAGTTGTTGCTATCGTAAAATCTTTGACAGCGTACTCGGTTCCTCGCCAGAAACGCTTCTCTAACATCAAATTTTTGGTGTTACCCAGCCTCGTCTACTCAAAGTTCTTGTCTCATTATCGTGACTTGTGGCTCCTCGGCCGCAGCGTTCGCGGGGCTCGGAGTTTTTCTGTAATGGGCGCCGACATAATGGATGGCGGCTATGGAAAACATTCTTCGATGGTTGAATGGAACATTGCAGCGGCGATTCAGCGTTCAGGAGTAACTTCCCGGATTCTCGGGTTTAGCTGGAATGGAAAAGCCCCGGATGAGATTGTTCGGCTCGCTCGCGCAGCGGGAAAGGCTGGTGTGCTCATCCTGCCTCGCGACCCCGATTCCCTTCGGCGCCTGCTGTCCGATGGAGTATCGAATGTCCAGCAAGCTTCGGACATGGTGTTTGCATGGACCGCGGGTTCAGAGAGCGCTGCAAGCAAACTACCGGAAGAATTGGCGCAGAAAAAGCTAGCCGTGGTAAATGTTAGTGGCCTCATCGGTCTGCGTGTGGAGCAGGAAGTTGAATATGAGTACTTCCTGGAAACACTAGATAGTTTGGGCTACACGATCGCCTTTATCCCCCACGTTAGTCATTCCAACGTAGATGATATTAAGGCCACGCGTCGTCTCAGAGAATTTTGTGCAGTCGCGCGTCGAGCATATTTTGTCGAGGAACTGGTCTCGCCATCAGAGGTGCAAGCGCTCGTCAAGAAAGCCCACGTGGTCGTGACAGGGCGGATGCACCTTTCGATCCTGGCTCTTTCGGCAGAGACCCCTGTTATCGTACTCGCCACACAAGGAAAAGTTTCCGGTCTGATGAAGTCATTCGGGATGCCTCACCATTGTGTTGAACCGGTCGAGGGGTTCGGCGCTGTAGTCGCCAAACTTCTCCTTGACCTCGAAGACGATCGCGACAATGTTGTAGATCGTATTCGGTCTAGCCTCCCCGCAGTAAGAGAACTGGCCAACGTTAATTTCCCGAAGGATTAGTCGCCCAGTAGAGGAAGCACTTGTCCTGCCTGTTATGCCGATTATCTTGCTGGCAGATTGGGCAGTTGCCAGTAAGAATGAGACCTAGTCTTAGTTTTCGCTAACTCCAAATGGTGCGTCTGCTGCTATCCAGAATATGAAACACACCGTGCGGCTACCGCAACGCCGGCCATCTACAAATCGGCTATTCTCTTGAGAGCTGCCGCCGAACGGCGGCACCATCTACAAATCGGCTATTCTCTTGAGAGCTGCCGCCGGACGGCGGCAGCAGCATACCCCAGGGATCCATTTCCCCAAAAAACCTAAAGACCGAGTTGTTCGATGGGCCAGCTCTGGCGGGTCGTCCGCGACGGTCAGGGGCGTGATGGGAACGGACGCACGGGATCATGTCCCATGCGTTGGCCAGCGTATTCACGTAGTTGGGATTCGGCTGGCTCGTTGAAGCGACGAGCCCGCTGTCGGCAAGAACCGCAGCAGGGTCGCGACCTACTGCTTTCAACAACGTGGACGTCTCCCTAATGCTCGATGATGTCACCACCCCGTATACGGAGGCGAGAAGGAAGTCGGGTAGGGAGCCATTTCCGAACCGGAGGCCCGAACGTGTGTCACCGTTCGCAGTGGACTTCTTCCCGTACCCGCTCAGATCGGTCAACGGCGCACTCGAAAGCGCAGGTGAAGTACCCGGTTGCCCTGAACCACCACGTCGGGATCCTCCAACAGGTGCTGTTCGTCGACCGACCCGAAGTAGCGCCAGCAGGACCCTAACACGACGGGTACGACGTCCATGCGCACCTCGTCGACCAGGCCCGCGGCAAGCACCTGGCCACCGACGTCGCCAGCGGCGACCTCGACGATGTCGTCACCCGCGAGCTCCTGCGCCTTGGCCACGGCTGCCTCGACGCCGTCCACGAAGTGAAACGGTACCTCGGGGTCCCAGCCCTCGGGCTTCTGCCGGTGCGTCACGATGACCACGTGGTCGACCTCGCCCGGAGGCTTCCCGTCCCAGCCGTCCGTCAGGTCGAAAACGTGGCGGCCAACGATTGTCGCCCCGATCTGGTACCAGTACGGGCGGGTGTAGTCGTAGGACGTCTGCGACACCTTCACCTCGCCGCTCTCGTCCAACGGAACGTCACAGCTGGACAACCAGTCGAACAGCGGTCCGGGCTGGTCGTTCTCGTCCGCGACGAAGCCGTCCACCGACACCGAGCTGTACATGACCACCTTGCCCACGGGACTCTCCTTGGCTTTGGTGTGCCCCATATTAGCGAGTCGTGAGTAGCGGGCGTGTCGCGTCATCGGCGGCAGTGCCCGGGTAGGGGTTTGGGTCTCCCGAGGATGGACGTTCTCACAGTGCCTATCCGGAGAACCTCGAAGTGCCTGACGCTAACCCCCGTGCTTTTGCCTGCCGTGATCGACCCTGTTCTGCCGACTCGACGAGGTCCGTCTCGACGTGACCGGGCAGCGGTTCGAGCCGGACCATGCTGTCTTGGCCTGTCGCGTCGTCGAGCCCGACGGATCAGATGAGAGGTGGTGTCGTCGCTGCGGATGCGAGGGATCGCCGGCGCCACAGTGACGAGGGCGTCTTGCGCACGAGCCGCTGGGTTGGCGGCCGACCACGCTGGTGGTCAGGATCCGTCGCTATCGCCGCTCCGGCTGCGGGCATGTGTGGCGCCAGAACCCAGCCTGCTGTTGAACCGCGGGCGAAGCTCTCGCGGCGCGGTCTGCGGTTGGCGCTCGAAGGCACCGCGCACCAGCACCTGACCGTCGCCCGTGTCGCGGAAGGACGGGTCGCCTGGAACACCGTCAACTACGGCGTCCTGGCCGAGGTCAAGGGGTCGTGATCGACGAGGTGATTACGCTCGACCGAACGCTGAAGAAGCGCCGTCGACGTGCCTGCCTCCTCCAACCGGCCTGGCGCCAGCAACGGCCGAACCGAGGCGATCAACGGACGACTCGAACACCTCCCCGGGCTCCGCCCTCGGGTTCCGCGACCTCACCAAACTACATCGCGGGATCTCTACTAGAGACAGGCGGCCTCAGGCCGCTGCTACGCCCTGGATTATGAAGAGCCCTTTTTGGGCTTTGTAGGGCGTTGCCTTCGCCTCGCTGCCCCGGGACCGACACGCCAGCCAACATCCAGCCAGCGATTGCACCATCAAATGTGAAGAGCCCCAAAGCCGCGCGCTAACCAAATGAATTTCCGCCATACAGGCAGTTGAACAAAACGCTGAAGACATGGTTCCGGCAATAGACTAGGCCGATCCTAATCCAACTGGCGATGGACAGTTGTGAACGGTGCTGCCAAAGAAGCAACGACCTCAGGAGTGGAAAAGTACGTACATGTCTAAAAGCTGGCGTTGGCTCTGCCGTACTGCGGGGCCGCGGTCCTTACGACCCTAGTGCCACTCAGTCGTTGAAAACAGAAGCCAGCAAGAAATAGCCAAAGAGGGAGACTGTCGCTCATCATTCCCCATCCTGTGAGTGCGACTAAGGCTATGCCAGGTGTGGCCGCAACGTAAGCTCTGGCAAAGTTACCTGTCTCCGAATCGTGTCGCCGCTTTTTCCAAGCATTAGCCAAGGTGGCCAATAGCGGGAGGAAGAGCAGGGCAGCGCCCAAAACCCCTATTTCCACCGCAGCAAGGAGTGCCGAGTTATGAACAGGCCAGCCTTGGGCCGTCAAGATATCAGTTGGTCCTGCTGTAGTGATGTACGTATTCGGCCCGGTGCCTGCCACCGGGTTGTCTGGCACGAGCGCCATTGCAACTTCGTTGAAGTGCTGTCGTGTCGACCCTTCCGGGTCTTCCTCAAACCTGGCCACCCAAATGCCAGCCGAAGCAAAGCCTGCCGTAGCCACGATGAGTGGAATAGCCAGTTTGCTGCCTAGGGCACGGCCTTTAGGCAGCAAGAGGGTCCACAATAAGACCATGACAATCGCAGAGAAGAAATTTGCGCGCCCACCAGAGAGAATAAGCATGGGCAGCGAGGCTATTATCGCAACCCACGCACACGCCCTGGTGGTGCGCTGTGCGGCGCGCGTGAAGGGCAAGCACACCATTTGAAACAATAGTAAGACTTTACCCAAAGTAGTGGGGTGACCAAAAGTGCCATTGACTCTGCTACCGACTAGTTCCGAAGTCGAAGCATTAGTAGGAAAAAGGGGAACACCGCTGTATTGAAGGATTGAAATCGCCAACTGCAATATCACCACAGACAAGAGCCAAAGAATGAATATCCTTCCAGTCTTACCATCGGGGTCTACATTTGTGGCCAGATAGAGCCCGGCAATCCAAGCGGTTGCCGCGGTGAGAAAATGCACCATCCCTGCTTGGACTTCCCCCGTTTGCTCCCACACCAGCCCATAGTTGATAACAAGGAAGACAATAAGCGGGACGACCAGCACGGCCAGTCGCGAAAGCTTGAACGCAAATACCGCCATTGCAAATATGACGGCTAATGCAATTGTGTAAGTCATTAGTCGAGGTTCAGACCCTGATATGCCACTGCGGGTTACATCCGCGTCCGTGCCGCCGTATACGACCTTGGGCAAGAAACACATTGTCGACATAGCTAGGGCCATGATTGTATTGACTCGACCAGCTATGGTGTAAAAGAGGAAAAAAGCTAGCCCCGCAAGCAGCATTAGTGCAAAAGTCATGGGCTAACCTTCCAAAAATCTGGCAGAGACCAGGGCAAGTAAAGTCGAAGATCTAACGACGAACTAGCGTCACGATAAGTGAAACCCAGCTCGGGTCAGAAGGTCGCGAACAGTTGATTGAAAACGGACGTCGCTAAATTGGTCCTCAAGTAACTCCTGTGGTGCTGCATGCGCATCCTCCCTTCCGGTCTCCATCAAGGCATGCAAGTCGCCAATGTATGGCCAAAATTCTGGGGAGAAGCCTTCCCGCACATGTTGGGTTCCATATACAGGTACCCCATAGACCATAGATTCAACAGCCTTAACTTTTATCCCCCCACCATGATCAATGGGGACGATTACAGCGTCAACAGACGAATAAAAAGTCTCGAGTTCTGCGATCGGTCCCAAGATCGTGGCCCCGTTTGTCCAGTTTGCCACCTCGTCTGAACCGTAGCCGGCCACAACCAATTCGAGGCCAAGCCGCTCCAGTCGATGAGCATGAGCATCCAAGAACTTCCTGAGAGACATCGCGTTGGGCGGGTAATTCATGTTGCCCAAGAAGCCGATTCTGGAGGGCGAAGCTTCGCTGCTGGGCCGGGTAACGTTGGGCCAAGCGACGGGCGTGGGCAGCCAGGCAGACGGGGAGTCGGTCCGGTCTGATAGATGCCTAAAGTCTTTATATCCCGCGTAAGTGTTCACTGCGGCGCGCTTGGGAAGGCGAGCCTCCATGACCTTCCACCAGAGTGACTGAGCTACGCCCCCTGGCACCATGACGCGTGAAGATTGCGCCATCGTGCGAGCATTTACACTCCAAAGGTCCATCCAGTCGAAAATGAGACTGTCTGACGGAAGACTTTTAGACGCTGCTGAAAAAACTGAAGGAACCGTAATAACGTTTATGACCGCAGGTCTCATAGCAGGAAGCCGGCCTTGGAGAGGCATCGGAATAAGACTCTTCTTGATGCGTCTTGTCAGACCCAAGTCAGTTGTCCCTGCTCCAACTGCGCGCAGAGGGTAAACCTCCACATCATACCCAAGTGCGGTGAGCGAGTTGTACCACGCGAGGGCTCGCAAACCTCCGCCATCACGAGGCATATCGGACAGGCCATACCAGTAAACCAGGTTTGCTTTAGGCACTGGCGCGCTCACTATCTGCTGTTGTCCGGCGCCATAATTCTCGAAAGTTGCGCCTGTAGCCCTCGATCGAGAACTTTTGTTCGTAAGTTCGCCGGGCGTTATCACCCATTCTTTGGGCCGTCTCTCGGTCAACGGATGAGAGAACAGATGCGAGGGACACTGTGTCCGCCAGGGGATACAGGAGTCCATCGTATTCATGCGTCACGATGTCAAGAACACCGCCAGCACGGCTTGCTATCACTGCTCTGCCTCTGGCGAAAGCCTCCAATAGGACCAGGCCGAAGGGCTCCGGCTTCTCCGACGGGAGAATAAGGAAGTCAGCGCAGTCGATATACGGTGCTATGTCCTCTACTTCGCCCACTATCGAAACGGATTTCTTGTGCCTTAATTGACTTACTAATTTCGGCACATCTACAGCTTCTCCCAAGGCCGGAGGACCACCTAGGATGGTGAGCTCGCCAGGACACGGATCCTCATTCCATGCGGCGAGCAGTCCTTCATGACCTTTCCAAGAATTCCATCTACTGGCTACTACAAACTTGAGGGGACCAGTCAGGGGTTCTTGTAAGTCTTTCAGGCCGTTCTCTCTATGTGCATTCCGCAAGATGACCGCGCGTTGCCTTACATACTTAGGCAATGATTCGCGAGCAGCATCGGAAATGCAGAATATTTCGTGAGCGCCTCTGGCAAAAAGCCCGAGGACCAAAGCTTCACGAGGGGACCAAATCTCCTGCATATGTAGGATAACGCGTTTCGCACCGGCAAGGCGCGACAACATCAAGCACAGTATCACCGCGGAAGTCGTGCAGTATACAACTTCGACATCGCGCTTCAGAAGCTGTCGGAATGCTCTCCAAATCCTGGCGAACAGGGGGCCAATCCCCGAAGGTCTTAGGTATTTGCGTCGCAAGACGGGGACAGGGAACGGCGTGTTCCTTATCCCTTGGGAATCAAGGAACGAACCGAGTCGGTTTTCTTCAGTAGGTAAATCGTCAGGCAACCACACGGTGGCACGCTGCCTGTCGCTGAGTGGAAGTGAGTTTAGGACTTCGACGAGTATCTTGTCTGCGCCGTACATCTCGTTCGAGGAATGGACGAAAAGAACCTCAGCACTTGCGTTGGATGACAGCATCATCGATCCCTCATTATCTTGGCAGGGATACCGGCTGCGATAACATTATCCGGCAAGTTGCGCGTGACCACTGAACCAGCTGCAACGACAACCCCACTACCGATCGTTACTCCCGCTGTGATGGTGGCGCTACTACCTATCCAGACATTGTCACCGATAGTCAAAAAAGACCTATTGACCCCTTGGGACTTAATAGTCTTTGAGGTATCGCTGAAGACATGGTTCTCGGAGAAAAGCTTGACTCCCGGTCCCAACATGACGTCAGATCCAATGCGGATTTCACCTGAACATCCAATAAAACATCCGGCGCCAAAACTCGATCTCTCACCGACCCACAATCCGACCCCCACTTCGCCGCCGTAGTAGCTGCTGGGTCGAACTTGCGTCCCGCGACCAATCGAAACTTCAGCCCCAAAGTGGAGCCCACGCTGAGAAAGACCCTGCACCTCTGCAAAATCTTCAATAACCAGTCGTCCCTCATGGGAGATATGCTGCGGATTCATTATTCGGGCCCCCCGCCCTAGATAAAGAGCACCCTTTGAATGACGAAGAAATGGCTTAACAACAGCTCCACGAGCAATCATCGGAAGAACTTTGGCTAGCATCTGCCCTGAAGCCCGAAAGTTCTCACGGTCGTTCAGTCCTTCAAAACGAGCGAACTTCATGCTCCGGCTCGCACGGTCTTGGAAGTGGATAGTTGCCCACGCAATTCTTCCTCGTAAGCGGAGCATACGGCCGCCCACGTGTAACCCATCTGAACACGGGCCAGGGATAGATCTGTCAGGCGCTTTTGTTCGGCTGGGGACTCCAACACACTTCGGATGGCTTCCTCGATATGCCCGGCCTCCGGCTTGCAGAAAGCACCACCATCGCCGAGCACTTCACGGTTGTAAACAGTGTCACGAGCTACTACAGGTGCGCCGTTTGCCATAGCCTGAATTAGTGCCGGATTTGTCCCACCAACGCTGTGTCCATGGAAGTAGGCACCACAATTTCGCCAGAGTGCCAACAGCCTTTCATCATTAGCGACGTGTCCCAACCAGCGCACATTCGGGCTTTCTGCCTCTAGTCGTCTGACTTCATCCTCGAGAGGGCCACCGTAACCAGAAGAACCCACGATGACCACCTGGTGATCTCTTGCAAGGTTTCCTGCTGCTTCCAGGAATTCGCTTATCGTATTCTCAGGGACGAAACGAGCAACAACGAGCACATACTCTTTTGCTGGCAGGTCATCTTGTGCGTCACCGTAGCCTCCGACATCCCCGCCATAAGGAATAAATACGCATGAGCGACCGAACTCGTCCTGCCATCTACGGCCGATTTCTTTGGAGTCGGCCACGAGCACTGTTCCGAACATCGCTGTCATTCGCGCACCCAACTTGAAAACGAATTTAGCTAGCCTGCCCCACTTGGCTCGTTCCCATTCAATACCGTCAACGTTCACTACTGTTGGAACTCCGCGAAGGCGCAGCAGTGGCAACCAAAACCCATTTGCGACGTTCATTACCAAGGCAACGTCGGGTTTCTTCCAAGCAGAATGCAAACAAGCAGTCAAGCCATACGACAAAGTGCTAAGTGATTTATTTTCTATTCCACGAGTCTTGACTGCGGAGACACGAGGATCCCTTTCACCATCTGCGGAGTTCGCAGCTGAACGGCCATAGACAGTGACATCCCACTCATGATCGGCCAAGAAGGGTGCAAGCTTACGAACAGCAGTTTCAAAGCCGCCGTAGTAGCTGGGATAGCCCCTTGTTCCAACAATGGCAACAGTACGACCCACTCAAAAACCCCCTAGTTTATAAGGCCCCGAACAACGCGACAACCGAGGCGTGTCCCGGGAGCGCAGGCTTTCCCGGCGTATGGAGACTCCTCAACTGGGAGACGTCTCGAGACCTGAGGGGAAAAGTGACTGTGTCGGTGCCACAATGCACAGCTTCTCCCCAAATCATGGCAGAAAGTTGCGCGGACGTGCCACTCAATTACCCCTCCAGGTCCACCGACGGCATGGGGCGCAGGGAAGCAGAGCCATGTGGGAGTACACATTACGAGGACACCAGCTTCTAGCTGTACCCTGTCCTCGGGGATCTCGCGACTAGCGATATTCCATTGTACTGGGGGTTGTTTGATGGACTGGCGGATTCGAACTTCGCGGACTCTGCGTTTTGTCGACGCGTTCGTGATCATCTGGGCTGTGTCTGGGGCATACGTCATTCGTTTTGGTTTCGAATCGAGCGCGGGAGAGGCAGACTTCGAGGCCAGCTACCTTTGGCTTTCCGTGGCGCTTTGTGCCGCTTGGTGGCTAATGCTAGGGGCTTGGAACAGTCGCCAAAGCAGAGTCCTCGGGTCCGGCCCAGATGAATACAAGCGCGTAGCGGCAGCTTCCCTGTGGCTTTTTGGCCTTGTCGCCATTTTTTCCTATGTTTTTCGCATAGATACGGCACGTGGCTACGTGGGCATCGCTCTTCCAGTTGGCCTAGTCGGGTTGCTCCTTGCGAGGTGGCTTCTTAGGCAGCATCTGAGCATCAATCGACAGGGCGGCTCCAGTATGTCGCGATTGTTGGTTTTGGGCGGTCCGGGGGCTGTCGCTCACCTTGCCTCCACTCTTATCGAAGCCCGTCACGCTGGCTATCTTCCCGTGGCCGCCTACATGCCCGGGGCGGACGCTAACTTGACCCGAGAACCAGAATCTGGGTTAGACGTTTTAGGGCATAAAGCGGACACAGGATCGATTTTGGATGCTATTGATCATTGTCAGGCAGATGCAGTAGCAGTCTCAGCCGGTGTCCAATTGCACCCTCAAACTCTGCGACATTTGGGGTGGGCATTGGCTTCCCGCAACGTCGGCTTAATTATGGCGCCCGCTTTAACCGACATCGCGGGACCGCGAATCCACACTCAACAAGTCGCTGGCCTTCCGTTGATCCACGTGACGACTCCGACGCTCGAAGGTGGACAGCGCGTTGCCAAGAGGCTTTTTGACATCTTTGCCGCCGGACTTCTACTTCTTGTGGCAGGACCTGCCATGGTCCTCATTGCCGCAGTCGTGAAGGTTTCCAGCCCTGGGCCTGTCCTTTTCAAGCAGGAACGAGTGGGCATTGAGGGCAAGCACTTTTACATGCTGAAGTTTCGGTCTATGGTTGTCGACGCTGAAAAACGCTTGGCAGCCCTTGAGAGCCGAAATGAGGGCAACGGTGTTCTTTTCAAGATCAAAAATGATCCCCGCGTCACTCCCGTGGGAAAGTTTCTCCGCAAGTACAGTCTTGATGAGCTGCCACAACTCTTCAATGTCTTGGCTGGATCCATGGCCCTCGTTGGTCCGCGGCCGCCACTTCCTAAAGAAGTTGCAGGCTACGAAAAGGATGTCCGTAGACGATTACTGGTCAAGCCCGGTTTGACTGGGCTGTGGCAAGTCAGTGGACGGTCCAACCTGTCGTGGCAGGATTCAGTTCGCCTAGACCTTTACTACGTCGAAAACTGGTCGCTGGCTGGTGACGTCGTCATCCTCCTGAAAACTGCACGTGCTGTCTTTCGTAGCACCGGCGCTTACTAGCTGATAACTGACCTTCAAACAAATCTGCCCTGCGGAAGGACAACAAAGATGACCAGTTCGGCGAATGACGAGGCAGCAAGCAATGTTCACACCTCCGGTAGAACGTGCAGCAGCGCCCGCAGGAGCCGACGCCGCCTGGTAATTGCCACGTTCGCCACGGCGCTCACCGTATGTTTATTAGGCTGGGCAGCCTGGCTCGGTTTCACAGCTTTGCGGGTCAAATCGGAACTAGAATCAGCTACAGCTCTCATTCCAACCCTGAAGGCGGAAATCGCAGCAGCGGACCAAACTCAGGCTGCCGCTACGGTTCAGAAAATGCGCGCACACACAGCTGTGGCTAAAGAAGAGGCTGGTCATCCGTTGTGGAGCTTGGCGTCAGCTGTGCCCGGAGTTGGACCCAACCTATCTGCAGTAGCTGAAACTGCCCGGTCCGCCGACGACGTAGTAAGCCTTGGTCTTTTGCCTCTGGTCCAGACTTTCAGCTCACTCAATTGGGACACCCTGCTACCCAGCGCTTCGGGAACAGATTTGGAGCCACTTAGGGCGGCTTCACCTAGTGTGTCTTCCGCGGCGTACGCTGTCAGAGCGTCTGCGGACCGCCTGAACGCAATTGACGCCACAAGTTTGTTGCCGCAAGTTGCTGAGCCTCTTCAGACTGGACGAGACCAGCTGCAAGGAGTCACAGCCGCTCTCGATACAGCAGCTGACGCGTCGAGAATACTGCCGGCAATGCTTGGAGCAGAAAGCCCTCGTAGCTACCTCCTGATTATTCAGAACAATGCAGAAGCACGGTCTTCTGGTGGAATACCAGGAGCACTGGCTGTGCTTCACCTCGACAAGGGCAAGCTAACTCTCGGCATGCAGAGTAGCGCGAACGATGTCGGTGTGATGTCACCGCCAATTCCAGTCGATGCGGAAACGCAACAGATTTACTCCGCTCGATCGGGAAAGTTCATGCAAGATGTCAATCTCTCGCCAAACTTTCCTACTGCTGCAGCGACCGCACGCGCGATGTGGGAGAAAAAAACTGGGCATCGTGTTGACGGCGTCGTTTCCATTGATCCCGTAGCACTTGGTTACATTCTTGGGGCAACCGGCCCGGTCAACATCTCAGCTTCCGAGTTCGAACAAGTCATGGCGAGCGGTCTCCCCACTGAGCTAAGCGCCGACAACGTGGTCCAGACTCTGCTGTCGGACGTATACGCTAAAATTGAGCAGCCTAAGCTGCAGGACGCATATTTTGCCACTGTTGCTCAAGAAATATTTGCTGCGCTCTCTAACGGCAAGAGCGACTCCAAGAGTTTGATCTCCGGAATTACTCGGGCAACCACAGAGGGCCGGGTGTTGTTGTGGTCGGATTCCACCGAGGAGCAATCGCTCATCGTCAAGTACCCACTGGGTGGCTCCATCTCTGGACCCAGCGTGCTTCCAGCCCAGTTCGGTGTTTACTTCAACGACGGCACCGGTGCCAAAATGGACTACTACGTCAGACGCACCGTTCAGTTAGTAAGAGAATGCCCAAGGGACGGCTACGAAGAAACAACTGTTCGTGTCACCAGCACTAACACTGCGCCGCCCGATGCCGCTTTTTCGTTGCCGGCGTATGTCACCGGTGATGGGAACTTTGGTGTGCCGCCGGGGTCAGTACAGACGAACATAGTGGCCTACGGTCCAACCCAGGCCAACGTAGAATCAGCCACGTTGGATGGGCAGAAAACGGAATTTGCGCCCTACATACACAGCAATCGACCAGTCGGAGTCCTGGCCATCCGACTGGCACCCGGCGAAAGTAAAACTATCGAATTTAAGTTCGGTAAAATAGTGCAGCACAGCGAACCTAACGTGGTTGTCACACCGACCGTGCAGCCCGTAAAGGACGTGACTTTGCCCACGCAAAGCGCAACTTGCGGCTGACTCTGATGGACAAGCCGTTAACACTATGTAAACCGACTGGATTGAGATTGCTCACATGGAAGAGCAGATGGTACGGTCTTTTTTGGGATATCTATCCGTAGTTCTGCACAGGGTCTCGTGCGGAGGGGAATACTCCCCAAAAATCGGGTACATCAAAACTTAAACGTCTCCGGGGGGACACATGAAGAAAACACTCGCAGCACTCGCACTTGCCGGTTCTATCGCACTCGTAGGCGCAGCTCCTTCAATGGCAGCCACCTACCCTGCTCTTCCGCCGCAGGCTGCCGTTTCGGATGGCACTGTCGGCCCGGGTGAAACCTTTGTCTTCAGCGGCCAGGGCTTCCTTGCAGGCGAAACCCTCACCATCACCGTGACGCCGGGCAACCCGCCGGCCGCAAGCGGCGCCAACATCGCAGGCGGTACGTCATTCTCGGCAAAGATCCCCGTCTTCCAGGCTCCGCAGACGCTGTCCGCAGTTGCCGATTCGCAGGGTCGCTTCTCCCTTCCCATCTCCATCAGCGAAGCAGGCACCTACTCCATCACGGCTACCGGTAACACCTCCGGTGTTGTCGTTGGTCCTGTGACGGTCACCGTTGCTGCATCCCTGGCCAACACCGGTGGCAACGCCGGTGGCGCACCGCTGGCAAACACCGGTTCCGGCCTGGCCAACACCGGCGCTGACTCCGGTCTGGTCCTCTGGACCCTGGTTGGTGCCGGCGCACTGGCCGCCGGTGCAACCTCCGTAGTGGTTGTTCGCCGCCGCGCCAAGGCAGAAGCTGCTGCCTAACAGCTTTATCTAGCTAACACCGAAGAAGGTGGGTGCTCTCCGGAAACGGAGACCACCCACCTTCTTTGTTTAAGGATCGACAGAGTCCGGTTTAGACAAACCCAACCACCGGCTTGTGGTATCAATTAGGCATGGGGAGACATTGGCGCAGAACACCTTTGGAGTTCGACTTCTCCATGCCTCTCCCCCGCCCTCAGGTGCTCCGCTACGTGCTTCTAGGACTGCTGGCGGCCGCCGCCCTGGCAGTAGCTGCAATGGCCCTGCTGCGGACCTAATGAGGGCGATTTGAAGCCTCTCCATAATCAGCTGTTCTGGCGATCGATCCTCGCCATGATGCTGATCCCGCTTGCCTTTGTGGCTTTTTGGCCGAGCCCGATAGATCAACCTGTACAAGGGCAACTGGCCGGTATCCTGAACTTCCTTCACCGCCACGGAATTCCCCGTTGGTTCAACTACAAATTCGTGGAAGCATCCGCCAACGTTGCCCTGTTCGTTCCGCTGGGATTTGTAAGTTCCCTTGCATTCCAGGAAAAGCGCTGGTGGCAGATTGGCGCCCTGGGCCTGCTGGTTTCCGGTTGCATGGAACTCGGTCAGCTCCTGTTTCTTCACAACCGCTTTGCAAGCCCACTTGACCTCGTGACAAACACGTCAGGGGCTGTCATCGGCGCGCTGCTGGTGGCCGGCGCGATTAAACGGGTGGAGGCCCGCAGCCTTTTAGCAGCGGACCTCCAATAGTGCCTAAAGGGCTAAAGGCTAGTTGACGAAGGCCTTCATCCAGGTCTTCAGGTCCTCGCCGAACTCCACCCGCTCGGACGCGAGGGTGATCACGGCCTTGAGGTAGCTCAGCTTGTCTCCGGTGTCGAAGCGGCGGCCCTTGAAGACCACGCCATACACGCCGGAGCCTTCGCCTTCGCCGGCCGCCAGGGTCTGCAGTGCGTCGGTCAGCTGGATTTCGTTGCCACGGCCCGGCGCCGTGTTTTCCAGGACGCCGAACACGGACGGGTGTAGCACATACCGTCCGATGACGGCCAGGTTGGACGGAGCGTCACCCGCAGCCGGCTTTTCCACCAGGCTGTTGACGCGGACGTAATCCTCGCCCTCCACAGCCGTGATGTCTGCACAGCCGTACGCACTGATCTGCGAGGGATCCACCTCAATCAGGGCGATCACGGAACCGCCGGTCTTCTGCTGCACCTCCATCATGGTGCTCAGAAGGGTCTCAGCCTCATCGATGAGGTCATCGCCCAGCAGGACGGCGAACGGCTCGTTGCCCACGTGCTGCTTGGCACACAGCACCGCGTGGCCCAGGCCCTTGGCCTCGCCCTGGCGGACGTAATGGATGGGACCCAGCTCGGAGGCGTACTGGATGGACGCCAGCCGGCCCTTGTCGCCCTTCTCCTCCAATACGCGCTCTAGGCCCGGTGCGCGGTCGAAGTGGTCTTCAAGGGCGCGCTTGCTGCGGCCTGTGATCATCAGAATGTCGTCGAGGCCGGACTTCACGGCCTCCTCCACCACATACTGGATGGCCGGACGGTCAACCACCGGCAACATTTCCTTCGGCATTGCCTTGGTGGCGGGCAGGAAGCGAGTTCCCAATCCGGCAGCAGGAATGACGGCTTTGGTGATAGCTCTCCCCATAGTCATAGGTGAACCTTAGTAATCAGCAGCGGCCAAAGGCAATTCTCCGCCGGTGAACTTCGGCTCACCCTTCACCTTAAATCCCCTCGCTGGCCTGACCCGTTCCGCCACGGGTCAGGGAGCACCTATGTGCCCGGCTGCGGGCCGGATTCGGCCGAAAAGGTAGTTCCGCCTTCATCCGTCACCATCTGGTCAGATTCCTCCAGGCCTGTCGACGCGGAACAATCATCGCATCGGCCAACAAATTGGTGGGGGCAGGCTGCGAGGTTGGTGCCGTCCCCTGTGGATAATCTGATTCGCATGGGTTCCGCCGTTCCTGAGTCGATCCCGGCCCGCCGGGGACTCATTGTTTCAGCCGCCGCGATGGTGGTGCCGGCGAAGTTCTGGAGTGGGAGCCGTAGCCGCGAACGCCCTCTCCTCGCCGGCACCTCCAGTGAACAACCAACTGAAGCGCGAAACACGAGTATGTAATACCCGTTCCTGCAATCCGACCGTACCTACCTAAACCGGGGAGGCGGTACCTACCTATGCCCTATCGGGGTTTCGGTGGATTCAACCTCGAAATTGGGGCTCACGCTTTTCCTGGAATGCCCTGAATCCTTCGGCATAATCGTCGGTTTTGCAGAGCCTCGCCTGCTCCGTGTTTTCCTCCTGCATGGCTTCCCACAGGCCCAGGCGCTGGTCACGGATGTGCGCCACCAGCTCCTTGCTGGCCACAAACGCACCCGTCGCCCCCTGGGCCACCCGGCCCACAATCTGCCGGGTGCTCTCCAGCAACGAATCCGCCGGCATCGCCCGGCTGAACAACCCCTGCGCCACAGCCTCGGCCCCGCTCATCAGCTCGGCCGTGTAGATCAGGTCCAGCGTCCGGTGCATGCCCAGCCGCTCGGTGAAGTACCAGTGCCCGCCCGAATCCAGTGTTGCCCCCAGCTTGGCGAACGGCGACCCGAACTTCGCGTTCTCCGCCACGTACACCACGTCCGTGGCCAGCAGCAGCCCCAGCCCGACGCCCAGGCAGGCCCCCTGTGCGGCCGCGAAGGTGGGCGCCGGGAAGGACGCCATCTTCTTCAGCAGCGGCTCCACCAGCCCGCCCAGGTACGCGGCGGCGTCATCGCTCTCCGGCGTCACGCCCGAGATGTCCCGGCCCGCGCAGAAGGCGCGCCCCGTCCCCCTCAGCAGCAGCGCCCGCACCTCACCGCGCTCGGCGGCGGCAGCAGCGTCGTCGTACGCCTGCCTCAGCTCGTTCAGCGCCTGCTCGTCCAGCGAATTCAGCTTGTGCGGCGCATCCAGGACAACTTCGGCCACGCCGCTGCTGATGGAAAGGGAAATCATGGGGCTCCTTCGGTGGGACGGTCAAGACTTACACGTCGAAGTCGAGGGTGACTTCCTTGCTGGTGGGGTGGCTCTGGCACGTCAGCACGTACCCCTTGTCCAGCTCATCCTGCTCCAGCGCGTAGTTATCGTCCATGGTCACACTGCCGGTGACCACCTTGGCCCGGCAGGTGCCGCACACTCCCCCGGCGCACGCGAACGGCACGTCCGGCCGGACCCGCAGCGCCGCGTTGAGGATGGACTCGCGGGCGTGCGTGGGGCTGGCCACCTCGCCCTGCAGGCCGTCCAGCTTGAACGTGATCTTGTACGTCTCCTTGGACTCGTCCACCACCACGGGACGTCCGGCGTGCCCCTCCGGCCGGTCCGGCTTGCCGGACGTGAACAGCTCGAACCGGATATTCTCGGGCTTCACGCCGCGCTCTGCCAGGGTGTCCCGGCACAGCTGCACCAGCTCGAACGGCCCGCACAAAAACCACTCGTCCACGTCGTCCGCGTGGATGGCGGTGCCCAGCAGCTGCTGCAGCTTCTCCGCGTCGATCCTGCCGCTCAGCAACGGCGCGATCCGCTGCTCGCGGGACAGCACATGGTGGATGACCAGCCGCTGCGGGTACTTGTCCTTCAGGTCCGCCAGCTCCTCCAGGAACATCACGTCCATGGCGCCTTGTTGGCATAGATCAGGTCGAACCGGGACTCCGGGTTGGCGGCCAGCAGCGTCCGGGCAATCGCGATCACCGGGGTGATGCCGCTGCCGGCGGCGATGGCCACACGATAGGAGCGAACCACAAGGTAGCTCGAATGGATCAAAGGAAACGCGTTGCACCATGGCTGTAAATGGCGCCGGTTGTAAGCACCTTCACAAGGCTTTGAAACTGGACGAAGGGGGCAACGGTCTCTCTGTCTTCGAATTACTCCCGAGATGCGGCACATCGCTCCTGGGATAGTGGCTGGATTATTTTCCCGGCACGGCTGACGGGCAGCTACCTGCAGAGCCCTAACCATACGACTGCTAGCGCTGCGGCTGAATTGGCTGCGGGCATTGTTCTTCTGAAAGATTGCGCGCAAACTAGTCAGAATATCGCCGCAGGAACTATGAGGTCGGTAGCCGTGACTTGCATCGGGCGGGACATCAAACTTATCCGCAACACGGATGGGATCTGCCGAACCCAAAGGCACAAATGTAACAGTTGTCAGTTGGTACTTGTACTATTCCTGCTCGTATGGGGCGTGACAGCATGTGACTTGAGTGAGTCGGCATCCACCGCTCCCAGGACTAGCACTATTCCTATAGACCAGCAATCCGTGTGCGCTGTTGCCGCGGAACTAACAGCATCTGGAAAACCCGATCAAGCTTTGGAGTTGATCAAGAGTCTCCGGGAGAACGGGCCGGCAAAGCCTCCCTCATCATCTCCGACCAGCACACCGACAGTTGAAGCGACACGCACTCCTGTCCCAACTTCGACCGACGGGCAACAGGTAGTGACTGCCCCAGCGTTAGCTCCGCAACAACCGACGACGTCTGACATGCCGACTCCCCTGGTCCAAGCCACCGCATGTCAAAAGGAAATGGTAGCCGCAATTCGGGCCAAGGGAATTGGGCAAAAGCCCCTCCAAACACGGGTAGACACAATTAAGGGGTTTCCAGACGACTGGATTGCCAATTGGACTGCCCCATTCACTAGTCATGCCACCATTTTCTTCGGGATGCTGTTCGGAAGTGTGCTGCTGGCACGCCTGCTGGCAGGAACCGCAATTGTTTCCAGAACAAGGTTTGGTTTCGTTTATCCGCCTTTTCGGATCCTTTTGGGCTTCCTTGGAATCGCGTTGGCGGTGGCCGGGTCATACTTTTTTGTCGCCGAATGGGCAAACACCCTCGACCCCGTGGATGTCTCGACCACTCAAGCACCTCACGTCGGTGCCATCGCAACATGGCTCGGGTTGGCTTTGACCGCAACTGTCATAGGGTCAGTCCTCCTCGCTTACCTCCTGGCAAGCAGACTGCGGGTCTCTGTAACCATCCGGGATAAGTCGGGCACTCCTAATGACACCGCGGTAGATACGGCAGTGGCTTACATGACAGATCTTGGGGCATCTCGCCCCCGGGGCTTACAAATCCCTCGTGCGTCCGACGTCACAGCACTGTCAGGTGAAGTCCTTGTCGGCACACCGACAAACAAGATCCTTGCAGCCCTCGACAAAGTCGTTCGGGCAACCTTCCTTTTTGTGCCCTGGGCGGTCACCATTGACGAAACTGGTGAGGACGCCATTGCAGTGGTTATCACTAGGAATGGTTGGGTCAACAAGGCTGTGACCTTCAGTGAGAGCGAGCTCGGGATAGCTGATCCCAGTCTGACCTCATCAGCGTTATCGAAAGAAGGAACACGGCCCTCCTCTCCCTTCGAAGGACGACATAAAGTGGCAGCAGCCGTTGTCATTGCTACCCTCGCGACGAAGCATAGAGGCTTCGAAGGGCTATGCGGGGCTACGCAATGGCGCAGTATCGGTTTTCACTACATCGCTACTACAGACCTAGAGCAGAATCCGGAAAAAGCGGTGGCTTTGCTGACTAAAGCTGTAAATGCGGATCCTGGGAACTTGCCCGCCGAGCTGGCTCTACAGTATTACAGGTTCAGGAAAGCTACTACCGAGCAATCGTTGCTGGTGTTCATCGATTGGCTGGACACCGCAATCGCGCGATGCCTAGTGGCGGACGAGGAAACGAGGAAGGGGTACACGCATATCTACCGCCGGATGCTCCTGAATCATATCGTCGCCCTACTCAATCTGAACAGCCTTCAGAATCTGACTCCGGCTCAAAAAAGGAATGCGAAAAAGTCCTCGGTTCGACTGCTGACCAGTTTGGCTCACGAGCCGCAGGACAGTGACGATCCTCTTCTGCTCAGAATGCGTCAGAGCGCGGCGAGTGCTTACAAGTCAATTATGGATTTTGGGTGGACGGGGCCGACCGCTTGCGATGCGGAAGCATTTGAGTGGCTCAAGGATGCCAAAAAATCACTGGCGCCCATCGCTCGCTACAATGAAGCGTGCCGTCTGGCAACTATGAAGGTCAAGGATCTTGTTGCGCTGGAACGCTCGTTGGAGGTAGCTGTGATGGATCCGACGTTGCGCGAATGGGCCCCTCTGGACCCGAACCTTCGAGAACTTCACAACCACAACTGGTTCCGCAAACTTGTGGGAGCTGTCCCCCGATCCAGCTACTTGGATATAAAACCCTTCAGCGCATTCGGAACGCAACTGAAATCCGCAGGCCTAAGCACTCCCGCTCAAATCCTGGCAGTCGATTCTTGGCGACTGAAAGCGCTTTTGGGCGTACCCGACTTACAGGCACGAAGACTTCTCCGCCTTGCTGGAATGGCACGGGCGGTGCATGAGGCGCCATACCTCGACCTGCGCACTTACGGGTTGGAGGTACTGGAACTGCTGGTCGACGCGGGCGTCGGAAGCCCGGCCGACGTTAAAAGCGATAAGGATACCTTGTCGGCTCTAGTCAAAGACTTCGAGCGGCGGTGCCTGGTCAAAGTCTCACATATCGTGATGAAACGCTGGTTGAGTCACCTCGCACTTTCGGCCTGATGTTTATCCTCGAAATTGGGGCTCACGCTTTTCCTGGAATGCCCTGAATCCTTCGGCATAATCGTCGGTTTTGCAGAGCCTTGCCTGCTCCGTGTTTTCCTCCTGCATGGCTTCCCACAGGCCCAGGCGCTGGTCACGGATGTGCGCCACCAGCTCCTTGCTGGCCACAAACGCACCCGTCGCCCCCTGAGCCACCCGGCCCACAATCTGCCGGGTGCTCTCCAGCAACGAATCCGCCGGCATCGCCCGGCTGAACAGCCCCTGCGCCACAGCCTCGGCCCCGCTCATCAGCTCGGCCGTGTAGATCAGGTCCAGCGTCCGGTGCATGCCCAGCCGTTCCGTGAAGTACCAGTGCCCGCCGGAATCCAGCGTTGCCCCCAGCTTGGCGAACGGCGACCCGAACTTCGCGTTCTCCGCCACGTACACCACGTCCGTGGCCAGCAGCAGCCCCAGCCCGACGCCCAGGCAGGCCCCCTGTGCGGCCGCGAAGGTGGGCGCCGGGAAGGACGCCATCTTCTTCAGCAGCGGCTCCACCAGTCCGCCCAGGTACGCGGCGGCGTCGTCGCTCTCCGGCGTCACGCCCGAGATGTCCCGGCCCGCGCAGAAGGCGCGCCCCGTCCCCCTCAGCAGCAGCGCCCGCACCTCACCGCGCTCGGCGGCGGCAGCAGCGTCGTCGTACGCCTGCCTCAGCTCGTTCAGCGCCTGCTCGTCCAGCGAATTCAGCTTGTGCGGCGCATCCAGGACAACTTCGGCCACGCCGCTGCTGATGGAAAGGGAAATCATGGGGCTCCTTGGTGGGACGGTCAAGACTTACACGTCGAAGTCGACGGTGACTTCCTTGCTGGTGGGGTGGCTCTGGCACGTCAGCACGTACCCCTTGTCCAGCTCATCCTGCTCCAGTGCGTAGTTCTCGTCCATGGTCACACTGCCGGTGACCACCTTGGCCCGGCAGGTGCCGCACACTCCCCCGGCGCACGCGAACGGCACGTCCGGCCGGACCCGCAGCGCCGCGTTGAGGATGGACTCGCGGGCGTGCGTGGGGCTGGCCACCTCGCCCTGCAGGCCGTCCAGCTTGAACGTGATCTTGTACGTCTCCTTGGACTCGTCCACCACCACGGGACGTCCGGCGTGCCCCTCCGGCCGGTCCGGCTTGCCGGACGTGAACAGCTCGAACCGGATATTCTCGGGCTTCACGCCGCGCTCTGCCAGGGTGTCCCGGCACAGCTGCACCAGCTCGAACGGCCCGCACAGGAACCACTCGTCCACGTCGTCCGCGTGGATGGCGGTGCCCAGCAGCTGCTGCAGCTTCTCCGCGTCGATCCTGCCGCTCAGCAACGGCGCGATCCGCTGCTCGCGGGACAGCACATGGTGGATGGCCAGCCGCTGCGGGTACTTGTCCTTCAGGTCCGCCAGCTCCTCCAGGAACATCACGTCCATGGCGGCCTTGTTGGCGTAGATCAGGTCGAACCGGGACTCCGGGTTGGCGGCCAGCAGCGTCCGGGCAATCGCGATCACGGGGGTGATGCCGCTGCCGGCGGCGATGGCCACGAAGCTCGCTTCCCCGTTGGAGGCGACGTCCCCCGCCAGCTCCTCCGGGTTGTTCATGGAGTTCATGCGGTTCTGCTCCACAGCCTTGCCGTCCCGGCCGTGCCTGGACACGAACGCGCCCATCGGGCTCATCACGTCCAGGGTGTCCCCCGCCTTCAGCTCAGCGTTGGCCCAGGTGGAGAACAGCCCACCCAGGTCCTTCTTCACCGCCACCCGGATCTCGCTGCTGCCGTCCTCGAAGCTGCGCGGCTCGGCGCAGATGGAGTAGCTGCGGCGCACCTCGTGCAGCTCGCCGGACTCATCCGGCAGCTTGGTGCGCAGGGCCACGTACTGGCCGGGCAGGTAATCGAAGTGGCCGGCGAGCTCCGCCGGGACGTGGAAAGAGACCTCGATGGCATCCTCCGTGAGCCGGCGCACCTCCTTCACCGCGAGGGTGTGGAAGGACGGACGACGGCGGCCGGTGGCCTGCGCCTCTTCGGCGGCGGTCTGGCGGACAACAGGCATGGGGCTTCCTTACAGGACTTTGAAGTAGTCGAACGGTTCCTTGCACTCCTGGCACACATACAGCGCCTTGCAGGACGTGGAACCGAAACGGGTGAGTTCCTTGGTGTTCAGGCTGCTGCACTGGGGGCACTTCACGGCCAGGCTCAGGCGGACCGGGCCGGCGTGCCGGACTGCCGCCGACATTCCCGACGGCGGCGCGATGCCGTACTCCTGCAGCTTGGCTTTACCGGCCTCGGTCATCCAGTCCGTGGTCCAGGCCGGGGCCAGGGCCAGATTAACCTCGACGTCGGTGTACCCCTCCTTGGCGAACGCAGCCTTGAGGTCGTCACGGATGGCGTCCATAGCCGGGCAGCCCGAGTACGTGGGGGTGATGGTGACTGTCACTGTTCCGTCCTCCCCCACCTGCACGTCCCGGAGGATTCCCAGGTCCTCGATGGTGAGGACGGGGATTTCGGGATCGCAGACGATGGCGGCGATGTCCCACGCCGTTTGCCGCGGCGTCCGGGTCCGGGTTTCGAAGTCCGAGATGTACATGGCCGTCACCAGCTGGCTCCGGGATGCTCGCGGGCCAGCACCTGCATCTCCGCGAGGATGTAGCCCAGGTGCTCCGAGTGCTTGCCGTGCCGGCCGCCGCCGGGGGCCGGCGGAACGTCCGGGACCTCCAGCTCGGCTTCGGCCAGGACTTCGCCGGTGAGCCGGTCGAAGTCCTCCCGCAGGCTGGAAGGCGCGACGGCGGCGCCCGCCTCCGCGAGCCGCTGCGTCAGGTCGTCGTCCTGGAACAGTTCGTTGACGTACGGCCACATCATGCGCAGGCCGTGGATCATCCTGGTCCGCGACTCCTCGGTGCCGCCGGCCAGGCGAAGGATCCACTGGGCGCTGTGGTCCCGGTGGTAGTCCACTTCCTTCACGGCCTTGGCGGCGATGGCGGCCAGCGTTTCGTCCGTTGACTCCGTGAGCCGGCGGTACAGCTCGAACTGGTAATAGCTCACGATGAACTGCCGCGCGATGGTCGCCGCGAAGTCGCCGTTGGGCTGCTCGAACAGCTGCACGGAGCGGAACTCGTGCTCGCGGCGGAAGTAGGCCAGGTCATCCTCGGATTTATCCCAGGCCCCGCCGGCGTAGGTCAGAAAGCTGCGGGCGTGGCCCAGCTGGTCCAGGGCGATGTTGCCCAGGGCCACGTCCTCCTCCAGCTCCGGGGCGCGGGAGATCCAGTGGCCCAAGCGCTGGGCGAGGATCAGGGCGTCATCGCCCAGCCCCAGGGCGTACTCCGCGACGTCCTCTGACGGTTTCACGAGACCGGTGCGGACCTCGAGGGCGATGTCCTCGGGGCGGAGGGCGTTGCCCGGGGTGATGCGGGTGGCGCTGGCGTTGGAATCGCCGCCGGCGACGCCCGTGGAGATGTCGCCGTGACCGGTCTCGTTTGCAGGGCCCACGCCGGCGAGGGACCCGCTGCGAGCTTGCGAGCTGTGGGAGCCGGTGGGGATCACAGGTGCTTCACCCCTTCACTCTTGGTGTAGTACGTGGCGTGCCGGTAATCCTTGCCCTGCGGCGACTCGAAGAAGGCACCCTTGGAGTCGGGGTCGCTGGCGGCGATGGCTTCCGCGGGGACAACCCAGATGGAGACGCCCTCGTTGCGGCGGGTGTAGAGGTCGCGGGCGTTCCGCAGGGCCATGGCGGCATCCGGTGCGTGAAGGGAGCCTGCATGGACATGGCTCAGGCCGCGGCTGGAGCGGACGAAGACTTCCCAAAGGCCCCAGGCGGAGCGGTCTGCGGAGGTGGCCTCCGCAGCTGCTGCCGGTTTAGTCCCGCCATGATCAGGGCCCATGCCTGCAGGGGTTTCCGGCCGGGCTTGCGAGGCCGGGGAGTCGGTGGGGACGGGCGACGCCTTCGGGGCCTCGCGGTTGATCTCTGCGGCCGAGCTTGCCGGCTCTTCCGGGTTCCCGTGGGGACTCATGCTGCGTATTCCTTCGTCTTCGTTGACTGTTTCGCCCGCTGTTTGTCCGCATAAGCTGCGGCTGCCTCACGGACCCAGGCGCCGTCGTCGTGCGCTTCCCTGCGGCGCTCAAGGCGCTGTGCGTTGCAGGGGCCGCGGCCGGCCAGGACTTCCTGGAACTCGTGCCAGTCCAGCGGGCCGTGTTCCCACTTTTTGGTGTCCTCGTTGAAGCGGATCTGGTCATCGGGGAGGGTGAGGCCCAGGACCTTGACCTGCTCCACCATCATGCCCACGAAGCGGCTGCGGAGTTCGTCGTTGCTGAAGCGCTTGATGTTCCAGGCCATGGACTGCTTGGAGTTGGGCGAATCGTCGTCCGGCGGGCCGAACATCATCAGGGCCGGGGCGTACCAGCGGTTCACGGCGTCCTGGGCCATCTGCTTCTGCTCCGGGGTGCCGTTGGAGAGTTCAAGGAGGATCTCGAAGCCCTGCCTCTGGTGGAAGGACTCTTCCTTGCAGATGCGGACCATCGCGCGGCCGTAGGGTCCGTAGGAGGCGCGGCACAGCGGGACCTGGTTGCAGATGGCGGCCCCGTCCACCAGCCAGCCGATGGCGCCCATGTCTGCCCAGGTGAGCGCGGGGTAGTTGAAGATGCTGGAGTAGCGGGCCTTGCCGGCGATGAGGTCGTCCATCATCTTGTCCCTGGTTTGACCCAGTGTTTCGGCTGCCGAGTAGAGGTACAGCCCGTGGCCGGCCTCGTCCTGGACCTTGGCCATGAGGATGGCCTTGCGCTTGAGGCTGGGGGCGCGGCTGATCCAGTTGGCCTCCGGCTGCATGCCGATGATTTCGGAGTGGGCGTGCTGGGAGATCTGGCGCAGCAGGGTCTTGCGGTAGGCCGCCGGCATCCAGTCCTTGGGCTCGATACGTGAGTCCTCGGCCATGACGCGGTCGAAGTGGGCCTGGGCCTCCGCCTCCAACTGCTCCTGGCGTTGCGCCTGTTCGGCTGTTGGCTCAGCGGGCACTGACTGCAGGTTCTGCGCTGCCATGGTTGCTCCTATGCAATGACCTTCCGGGACGGGCGGAATTATTTACCGACCGTTCGTTCAGGATATGCGGAAGCGTTTCGGGCCGTCAAGCGCAGGCACGCTCTCTCACCTCCTGCGCCCTTCCCGCCGACGCTCTCTCACCTCCTGCGCCCTTCCCGCCGACGCTCTCTCACCTCCTGCGCCCTTCCCGCCGACGCTCTATCACCTCCTGCAGACTTTCCAGCGTGAACGGAACCCCCAAGGGTCTTTTTGCCGCCCCTGGGCTGCTGGCCCATTGATGTGTGGTTATGCGGTCAGCAGCACGGAGGAAGCAATCCCACTGTCACTGTGCGATTTCACCGGGTGAATGAGCTCTGTAGCAGCCTCAAGCATCGCCGCGACCCATTGTTCTATTTCAGTTGCTTGGGCGCGGCTGATGTACGTCCCGCTGTCCAGGCCAGTGAGGATCGCCACTGGTTCGCGGCCTTTGGCGCCCGGTCCTGCGTACAGCGTCAGTTTGCCTCTGTTGATGCCGGCGACCGAAAGGCAAAGCTCCGTTCTTGCGGCAAGGGTTGATTCCCATGATGCGATGGACGCGGGGGTGTAGGTCTTAATCATCGTCTCTCCTTGTGCGGATACACGAAAGCGGCGGCCGGGGGGTTGTCCGGGGGGACGTTGTCCGGTCGCCGCTCTCGCGCATCCCGGGCTGGCCGGGAAGTCTTGGGTGGCAGTTCTTCTGCCGCGGGGAAACAGTGCCCGGGAGAGCGGGATAACAGGTCCCGGGCACTGTTTCGGTTCAGCCCTTACTGTCTAAGGACTACGTCAGCTCCTTATGCTCGACGGCGGCGGAGGACCAAGGCCAGAGCCAGCCCTCCGACAAGGAGCAGGACTCCGATGCCGCCTGCCATGAATGCGACGCCACCGGTGTTAGCCAACGGTGCGCCGGTGTTGGCCAGCGGTGCGCCGTTATCCTTCTTCGTAACAGGGGTCTCGGTCGCATCCTCGGGTGAAAGCGCTGCTCCGCCGAGTCCGAACGCCTTGGCGCTGGCCACGTTCTGGATCGGGTTTCCGGAGGCCAGGTCAGAACCCTGTACCTTGTAATCCGCAGCGCAGGTCACAGACTCACCAGGCGCCACTGTGGTGGCAGGGCAGGTCACGGAGATGCCGGCGGTGTTCAGCTTGGGATCATCGATCTGAAGATCCTTCAGCGTCACGGTGCCCGTATTGGTCGCCTTGAAGGTGTACCCGATGATTTCTCCGGCGTCGGCTACGCCGTCGCCGTCCCCATCACGGAGCACGTTGTCCTTTTCGAGCTTGAGCGCCTGCATCACGTGCGCACCAGTGGACGTGGTATCCGGTACGGAAACCACCGGTTCCATGCCGTCCGGCGGAGTGCCGGCCGCGGTGGCCACGTTGTCCACAGAACCTGCATCAACGTCGGCCTGGGTCACCACGTACTGCTCGTCTGCGGCGCATGTTGTCGAAGCACCCGGGGCGAGGACGGTCTCCGTGCAGGTGACTGCTCCAGCCTTCGGGTCATCGACGCGAACGTCAGTGATGGTCACGTTGCCGGTGTTGGTCACGGTGAAGGAGTACTGGATGGTTTCGTTTACGTCGGCCAGCTTGTCGCCGTCGCCATCAAGCAGTTCCGCGTTCTTCTCGATCTGGAGCTCAGCGGCACGGGCAATGGTGGTTGTGGTCGAATCCTCGTTGGAGAGGACCGGCTCATTGTCCGGGTCGGTCCCCGCTGCGGTAGCAACGTTAACAACCTGTCCGGCATCCATGTTTGCCTGCGTGATCACGTACAGCTCGTCAGCCGAGCAGTTGGTTGACTCGCCCACGCCGAGCTCAAGCTCTTCGCAGGTGACCGCCCCGGCGATCGGATCGTTGAGCTGGATCTCGCGCACAGGGACGTTGCCGTCATTGGTTACGACGAACGTGTACTCGATCGTGTCACCCGCATCAACTGTGCCGCTGTCGTTGGCGTCGAGCGGATCCCCGGCGCTCTTGTCCAGCGTCAGAACCGGAGCCTGTTCCGTAACGGGAGTGTTGGTTGAGTCAGGGTCTGACTCCACCACTCCGGCATCGGGATCGGTACCGGTTGCGTGGGCGGTGTTGGTGACAACGTTCGCCGTCTCATCACTGGCCGTGATGGTGTACACCGCGTTGGCGGCGCAATCGGTAGAGGCCCCAGGCGCCAGGACGGTGGCCGCACAGGTTACCGCTCCGGCAATCGGATCAACAACCGCAACCGAGCCGACCGGCACGTTTCCGTCGTTGGTAACCCGGAACGTGTACTGAATGGTGTCGCCGGCGTCCGTGATCCCGGAGTTGTTGACATCGACAGGTGCCGCGGCCGTCTTTTCGATGACCAGGGAGGGGTTGGGCAGCTCCACTTCAGTGGTGGTGGTGTCCGGCACGGAAGTGACCGGACCGCCGTCGGGATCGATACCGGTGGCAGTGGCTGAGTTGTCCACTGAACCATCGATCTCGTCTGCTTCGGTCACTACGTAGACCGCGTTCGCGGAGCAGTTGGTGCTTCCGCCAACGGGCAGTTCGGCTGCCGCGCATGTCACTGCTCCCACGAGGGGATCAACAATGGCGATGTTCCGGACAGGAACGTTGCCCGTGTTGGCGACAGTGAACGTGTACTGAATGGTGTCACCGGCGTCGGTGATCCCCGAGGAGTTGACATCCACGGGAGCACCGGCGACTTTGTCGATGGACAGGGCCGGAGCGGGAGTCTGCACGGGAGTGGACGTTGTGTCTTCTTCCGAATTGACCGGGTTGTCGTCAGGGTCAGTACCCGTACCGGTGGCGGTGTTATCCACGGATCCCTTGGCCTCATCAGCCTCGGTTATGACGTACAGATTGTCTGCAACGCAGTCGAGGGATCCTCCTGCGGGCAGGGATACGCCTGGCGCGAATGTGGGCGTGCTTGGCGTGCAGGTAACATTACCGACCAGCGGATCGTTGACACCGACGTCGTGGAGCGCCACGTTGCCGGTGTTGATGATCCTGAACGTGTACTCGATGGTGTCACCGGCGTCGGTGATCCCTGAGTTGTTAAGGTCCGCCGGTGTTCCGGCAGTCTTTTCAATAACCAGGGCAGGCCGGGGAACCGTCACTTCAGTGCTGGTGCTGTCAGGGCCGGACACCACGGGATCGCCGTCGGGATCCGTACCGTTTGCGGTGGCGGTGTTCTCAACTGATCCGGCAACCTCATCAGCTTCGGTGACTACGTAGAGAGCGCTGGCCGCACACTCAGTCGATTGCCCCGGGGCCAGCGTGCTTTCCTCGCAGCTGACCGTGATGGAGGGGGTCAGCCCGCTGAGCAGGTCATCGTCGACCACAATGTCGGCCACGGGTACGTTGCCGTTGTTGGTGACGTTGAAGGTGTACTCGATGGTGTCGCCGGCGTCCGTGATTCCCGAAGCATTGACATCAACGGGCACCCCCGCTGCCTTTTCCAAGACCAGCAGGTTCTGCTGGGCGGTGACTACGGTGCGCGTGCTGTCCTGGTTCGATGCAACAGGGGCATTGCCGGGGGTCACGCCGTTAGCGGTGGCAACGTTGACGACCTCGCCAGCCGCTTCATTGGCGGCGGTGATCGTGTACGGCTGATCCGCAGTACACGTTGTGGCTGCCGCCGGAGCCAGGGAGGTTGCCAAACAGGTAACACCGATGGCAGGGGCCTGACTGCTCAACAGGTCATCCGAAATGGAGAGGCCGGTGAGAGGGAGGTTTCCGCTGTTTGTGACAGCAAAGGTGTAGAGGATGGTGTCGCCGGCGTCGGTGATACCGGAGTTGTTCACATCCACGGGCGTGCCCGCGTCTTTTTCCAGCGTCAGTGCCGGTGCAGCCGGAATATCGGTTGTGGTTGAGTCGTCGTCGGTGGCGTCGGGGAGCCCGGCAGTGGTTCCCGTCGCGGTTGCGGTGTTATTGACTTCACCGGTGTTGACGTCGTTCTGGGTGAGGACGTATGGGGCGGCGGTGCAGGTGGTAGTGGCGCCTACCGCCAGGGGACCTGCAGGGCAGGTAACGGTGCCGAGCAGCGGGTCCGCTACTGTGACGGTTTCCAGCGGCACTGTGCCGGTGTTGGTCACGTCAAAGGCGTACGTCACAGTGGAACCGGCCGTGTTCCCGGTGGGCGCTTCGGCGCGTTTGTCCAGCGTCAGTGCGGTCATCTGGGCGGCGTTCGTGAACGTGCAGACGATGGCCACGCCATCGGATCCTGCTGCCGGCATCGTGAACTCGCCGCTCGTGCCGGTTCCGCTGGTGATGGTGGCACCGTTGTTCTCGTTAATGCACGTCCAGCTTGAGGCATAGCCGGCAGCAGTCGGGCTGCCCGGGGTGGTTCCGGAGCCGCTCTCGGAAATGCTGTACGTGACGCCCGCGCGGCCGAAGACTGGGCCCGCGATTTCAGCAGGCTGAGACTGCAGTCCGGGGTCGTCACCAGCGGTGGTTCCTTGGATGGCCGACGGGAGCGTGCCACCGCTGAGGGTGACCGTTGCCTGGTGGCCAGCCGAAACGCGTCCGTTGGGGAAGTTCTTCTGCACCGTAATGGTGTTCGGGGTGGCGCAGGACCCGAGGTCGACGGAGCCCGTCTGCGAGAAGGGCTCGCTGTTGGTCACCGCGCCGGTGACGGGATCTACCTGGCGCAGGGTATTGGAACTGCCGAGGTAGAGCATTCCGTCACCGCCGAAGGCGATGCCGTTCACCGGCTGCGGGGTGGCGACGGCAACCATTTCGCTCGCGGTGACGGCGATCGGCGTGCCGGAGGTTGTTGGGAGCTGCTGCTGGATGACTGCAAGGATGCTCTGAACATCCCCACCACCGACAACGTAGAGGCGACCCTGCCTGTCGAAGGCCCAGTCACCGTTGGCACCGGCGTTGGGGATGTCTCCGCTGGCCACCAGACCAATTGAGGTGTTGGTGGCGGTGTTGAAACCGTAGATCTGGATGCTGTCGCCGCTAAACCCGCCGTAGTAATAGAACCCGGTATCAGGATTGATAGCGCCGTGCGTGACAGGTGTCCCTGCTTCGCCTGCGCCCAGGGCTGACGTGGTTTCAGTGGCACGGTCGTGGCGGTACACGGTGCGTCCGTTGTTGCCGGTGTTGGGCAGTACCCCGAAGGCGGCGCTGCCGTCAGCGGCGATACCCAGGCCGTTGAGGTTCTGGGTGGAGCCCGAGATGTTGAAGGTGCCGACGCTGGTCTGGGTGCCGGTGGCAGTGTCCACCTGCCAGAGGTTGCGCGGAGCCGCGCCCTGAATTGAATACACCGATCCGCAGCTCAAAGCCTCGGCGGCCGTCGCGGGAGCGGCTGTAACAGCGACGCTGCCCGCGCTCAGCATTCCGGCTATCAGTGCGCTGCTAGTGAGCAGCCCCAGCCCGCGGCGTTTACGCTGCCCGGCTGCATGAGTTCCTGGACGTTGCTTTGTTCGCTGGAGCGCTAGCATTGAGGCCCTCCAACTGTTGTCTTTGGCAAAGATGGCGCCGGGTAGGGACTTAGCGTCCTGCCCTCGGAGCGGTTATTGACGTCAGCCAATTGCTGCACCCCTTACAAGGTGTCGGTGAAACCAGGGTTTCTGGTTCCAAGGAATCCGGGATGCATCGTTGGTCCGTGAACGGTGCGCAAGTGCTCTCCCCCATTTTTCAGCGGTGTGCGAAGACCGCCCTAGATATCCGTTTACGCACAGCCTCGGATCCCGCCGGGACCCGTGCTGGATCTTGACCCGTATTCGGTCCTGACCTCCTTCAACTCACGCCGGGGCCACGTGGCACGGCTGCTTTGTGAATAGCCAAAGAGCAGGCATTGTCTGAGAACCAATGAGCTTTTCGGCCTGGGAACCCGCCTGGGCGTCCCCTCTTAACACCGCGCACGAATAAAAACATGACGCGGTGACGTTTAATTTTTTTCTGCTACTTCTGCTCAGACTCTCGATGCGGAGGGCCGAGCAGACACCTCTACAAGCACAACCACCACTCAATCCGGATGACACAGCCCGTACTGGGCTGGGTTGGTGTTGGAGCGACAGGCGTCGTGACTGGAGGGGAAGTCTGCGACGGAACACCCGGGGTGGAAGTGGGCAGAGCCGGCGCCGGCAGCATAGTACCCGTGGGAAGTGGCACAACCGGTGGAACCGGTTGTGCCGTGACGGGTGGCACTGACGGCAGATCCGAGGGAAGGTTGGGAGGAAGCAGCTGATGCTCAGCCTCTGTAGCGGCGGCAGTGCGGGGATCGGGACCGGCCCCAGGGATGGCCGCGGAAGCCTGACCGGCAGCGAAACGAGTCGCAGCCTCTGGAGCATGGAGCGGTAGTTGGGAAGATAGCCCTGCTTCCGGGATATCTGCCGGGGCCGGTTCCGACGCTGGTTCCGGGGACGGGGACTGCGTGGGGTTGCCGCCGGGGACAACAGCGGCAGCCGTCATAGCCTGTGATGAGGGAGCCGGACTTCCTCGGAGGCCGGGTTGCAGGGATTTGATGCCGGTGGCTGCAGCCATCGCGATGACAACGGCGGCAGCTGCGCAGGCCAGCCCGCCTGCCCACACACCGAGGTTCATGCCCCCGGCGTGCAGACCCGCGTAGGATGCAGGGTCAACGGGGTGCATGACTGCAGAGCTGCCAACGAAGGGCGAAGCCGCAGGGATTCCAAGGAACCATGGTCCTACAGCGCGTCGCATAGTGGACCGGGTGTCCTGCAGTTCCCCGACGGCGACAGTACATTTGGGGCAGTGGTCCAGATGCTTCCGTAACCTGGCATCCTCGGCAGGCGTCAGTTCGTGGAGAACGGATTTCACCAGCAAGGGAAGCACCGGTTGGCAGTCCTCGTCCGCGGAGGACAGGGTGTACGCCTCGAGGTAGGCTTTACGCAGTCCACGCCGGGCACGCACAGCTACAGCCGAGACTGCGTTAGGTTCAATTCCTAGCAGAGGTGCAACGCGGCGGGGCGGATGGCCCTCAACGTCCAGGTGCCACAGCACTGTCTGCCAACGCACGGGGAGCGAAGCGAACGCGGCTCCGGCAAGGTTTCGGTCGTTTTCGTTGAGGACGTCCTCGTAACCTTGGTCATCTGCCGGCAACTCCTCCGGTTCCCGGACCAGATCCTGCCGGGACTGGGCCTCCCACTGATCAGCAGCGCAGGTCCTCACAGCCCTTAACAGATAGGGGCGGAAGGGGCCGGTGGGTCCATTCCCGCGCTGGATGGCGCGTACTACTTTGTAGAACGCCTCGGAGAAAACATCGTCCGCGTCGAAGCTGTTGCGCACCAGGCTCTTCGCATAGTTCTTCACCCCGGGAGCGTGCCTTCGGTACAGTTCCTCGATGGCTGCCGTGTCGTTGGCCTCAACGCCCCTGACGAGATCCTCATCCGCGGCCGTAGTCGGATCAACCGTTGGAGGGGCGGCGTTTGCCGTACCTGCAGCCCCGGCAACGTCGCGGAACTGATCTTGATTTTCGGCAGCCTCAAAGCCGCCAGATTCGTCTGTCATACACATTTCCCCCTTGCGGACCCAACCGCATAAACACTGTCGCGGGGACGAGCTTCACAGTCTGGTCCCTTTTCTAAAACTCGCTCGACGGCGAATCGTGACGCGCAGCAGGGAAAAATTTTACAAGTTTTACAAATCCTTGTCTCAGCGTCGCAAAACTATACTGAAACTGTTGATTGAGTCCGTCCGTAGGATCCTACAATCCGGGCGCAGCCGGCTGAACTGCGAAGACGTCCACCATCTGACCAATGAGGACTCGCGCGACGGGCATCGCCGCTTAAGGAACCTACGCTCCGGCATCGCAAGCCAGGGGAATTTCGGGCCTTGATAATGCCGCGGGCCTTGCCGATGGCAGTCTTGTGGTCCAGCGCGGCGGAAAGGTCGTCGACCGCAGCTCAGCGGCCGCCACCCCACCCCGAAGCCCACGGCTAAAAGTCGACCCATCCATTCGGGCTACCGCTACGAACAGCAACTGGGATCGGCTCTTTGCCGCCTCCCGCCGGCCGTGAACACAGCTGGCGGGGCCCAGCTAGCAGGAGGTCTACAAACATGAGCGCGAACTGCACCCGTTTTCTTACCGAATGCATCACCTGCAACCCGGAGAAGCATTCCGGCCTGCGCGAAGGCGAACTGTATGGGGTGTACCTGAGCTGGTGCCTGCTCAACGACGAAAGGCCTTGCTCAGACACGTCACTCTGGGCAGCCCTGAGTCAGCAGGGGCATCATGAGAAACACCCCGCCGCAGGACAGCGGGTTTGGCCAGGGCTGTCAATGACCGGCCCCGCCGCGGTGGACTACATTCTGGCGAGCCAGCCCAGCTTGCTTTAAGCGCCATGGTGTCCGGCACTTCCCGAAGCAAGGGAATGCCCTGGTTTCCGCGCCGGACGGACGTGCAACTTGTCCCTGGCGTGCGCTACTTTTCCGCTAAGTCGTCCGCGACGCGGCGAAGGTCCTGGACCCAGCCGGTTGACCGGCTGGGTCCACCCACACCAGCTTCAAAGTTCGCCAGCGCTTCCGCCATGAGTTCCAACGCTTGCGAAATGTTGGCCCTAACAGCCGCATAGCCCTCATCGGAGCGGGGGTCGGTTGAAGCGGATAACAGCAACTCGGCACCGGACTTGATGACCAATGAGGCCTCGTACTCGTTCACGCCCACACCCCGCGTCTTCCCGTTGTTCCCAAATTCGGACACTGCCCCGCGCGCCCAACCTTACCCCTGGTGCAGCTGCTCCGGAGGGAGCCGAGCGGATACGGCGGATCTCTGACAGATCAGAAAAGTCCCATCCCACTGAGACTCCAAGGAGGCCGCCTCCCTGGGGTATTGGAAGGCCTAGCCGAAGGGCGCATAGTTGGACGATGAACAGTCCTTACACCCGGGGCGGCTCCGTCAGCTGCGGGGCCTCCCGGGAACACATTGAACGAGCACTAATGAATCATGGGGCGACGGACGTTCTTTTCAGTCAGCGTGGAAACCTCAGCGCCATCGCATTCAGGGGCGACGGAAGGCAGTTCCGGATCGTGGTTGCATTGCCGCAGCCGGATATTGCTCCGGCACCCGGAAGAGATAAAGCGGACGGCCACACTCGCGAAGTGAGCGAAAAATTCCTGGAACGCGACAGGCGGAGGATGTGGCACGCCATGGTTCTGGCAATAGATGCCAAGCTGGGAGCAACGGCGGCAGGCGTTGCCACCCTTGAGTCTGAATTCCTGGCGCACGTTGTTCTCCCCGGAAACCGCACTGTGCTCGACGAACTAAAACCTGTCATCGACTCTGCATACCGGTCCGGGCTGCGTCCCTCGTTCCGCGAAGCGGCCCCGTCTCCGCCCCCCGCAGAGCGCCATGGTGCTGCAAAGCCCTGACGGCTAAGAACTTCTCCTTCGGTCAAGCCCTTATGAGCACCCTGAGGGCGTAGACTCGCACTACATCGGGACGTCGAGACTGGACATCCGGTTCCCCGAAAAAAGAGCCCGTTCCTGCCAGCACCCACGCGTATCGGGTGCACGGTGTCGAGTCATCTCAACGCTGACCGCAGGATCAAGGACAACGAGGGCGGACGTGACCGGACTGCTTCGGCGGAACAGACATCGACAGCTATCTTCACCCAGGGATCCGGCCTCGGGTCCCTGAGCCCCAGTCACAGCCGTTCCACGTTCCCCCGGGTCCGGCAGTGCATCCCCAAGACTCGGCAGAACGCCATGACCACCACCCAGAACCTTCCAGCACGCACCGAATCGGCGTTGATGCTCAGCACAGAGGAACTGGATGCCCTCGGCTGGTCGAGGAACAGCGGCTCGAATCCCCCTTTCAGGCGGCCGCCGAAATACATTTCGACTGACCCCGGCACCCTGCCGTGAACCAGAACCAGAAAGGCGCACCATGACCGACAGCAACATCCGCGACCAGTGGCACAGGCTTCCCTCCTCAGCACGGCAGTGGCTGATTGACAACCCCGGCTGCGTAATCCTTCCGCGGACCCTGACCGCGGAAATCGGCGCAGCGACGGGAGAACCCTCGAGTGAGGACCCCCACGGCGAAACCACGCTCTGCCAAGAGGACATTGACTTCATCCAGATGAAATCGCGCGAGGCGGGGACCGCTGAGCCGCCCACCGATTACCGGTTCTTCGACTCGGTTCAACCCTAGGCGTCCCTCCAGGCGCCGCCGGCCCAGCGGCGGGCGTGGTTCCCCGCTAGCGGCTGGAGCGGTCCGCGCGCCTCGGAGCAGGCCCGTCCAGCTGGGCGGCCAGACCCGAGAGCAGGATGCTCAATCCTTGGTCCAGTTCGGCGTCGCCGTCGTACTCCGCGAGGACTGGGCCCAGCGCACGCAGGTGTGGAAAGTCTTTGCTCGGGAGGCGGTGCAGGCCCAGGCGCAGGATTGCTTCGTTCTCGTCCGGATCCACGATGAATTCCTGCAGCTCGTTGAGGATGTGTCCGTAGAGAAAACCGTAATATGCGCGGTAGACGTGCAGGGCGTCGGCAGGAGAGAAACCGGCCTCAATCAGCAGGGCCAGAATTTGCTCCAACGGGCGCAGAGTGCCCAGCGGACGCAACCCTAATGGAGTGGACAGGGGCCTGGTCACCAGCAGCGGCACGACGTTGGGATGCCGCAGGGCCAGGAACCGCAGATCGTGCGCGATCCGGCGCAGTTGGGCCTGCCAGTCCGGATCATCAGGAAAAATGGCCAGTTCGTCGAGCACCACTTCGGTCACCCCGTCCAGCAGGGCTGCCCGGTTGGCCGCATAGCGATAAAGGCTCATGGGGTCCCGTCCCAGCTCCTGGCCCAGGCGGCGCATTGTGAGGGCCTCAAGGCCTTCGGCATCTACCAGCGCCAAGGCCGTGGAAAGGACGAGCTCCCTGTTCAAGCGGGCTCGGGGCACTTTGCTGTGGTTGAAGGTTTTCCGTTGGGAAGCCATGAAGATCCGTTCCTATTGAGTAGCGCCAGCCCACCCAATGGAGGTCCGCAAGCTTGCTTATTTCTGGGTCTACGGGTAAAGTCTACACCGTAGAGAAGTTGTCGACATGGTTTCAGCAAAGGGATCAGGGTTTGCACGGCCGTCCAGGCTGCTCACACCACCCAGAAGTGCCGGAGCATGACAAGTCATTCTCTGTTACTACCCTCAATGCCCCGTGCAAGGCATTTGAGTTGGAAACCGCTGTAGCCGAACGGCGAACAACCGCACCATAGTGAAAAGAGCCCTTCGATGGCACATTCACACTTCGACCAGTTCCTCAGCGAAGCCACCTACGTAGATCCGGAGTCCGACTCCACTCTTGACGGCGACTCCTTGTACGGCCTCTACACCAGCTGGTGCTGCCTGTCAGGGAAAACTCCACAGGCAGAGCGCACTTTCTGGGCCGCCATGGATCAGCGCGCCGTCACCGGGCAGCGCTTGAAGATGACAGGCCCGGCTGCTGCGGATTATATCCTGTCCAGCTACCACGCCCTGGTCTGAAACCGGTCCGCGGACCGGAGCCGCCTCGCTGACAATTACCATCCGGCCGAGCCCGCAGGCATCCTTGCGGCCCGGCCGGCCACACTGGTCCCATGCTGCCTGTGCAGGTCCCAGACGCAACTCCCCCGCCGACCACCCTTGGCCGCGTGCGCAGCGGCAGGACCAGCAAAGGATCGACCATGACGAACACCCCCCACACCGAATCCCCAGGCGCCGCTCCCGGGAAAGAAGCCCGGAGGAGCCTCGAGGAGCTTGACCTCACGCCAGAGGGACTCGCCGACGCCCCAGCCCACCAAGAAGACTTCGAAAGCATCGTCCATGCAGGCAACAGCTAGGGACCGGCGCCAATTGGGGAGTGAGTCCCTGCTGCCAGCCAGCAACGAGGTCCCCCAAGCCGCCGGACGGCCCGCGGTCCAAAACGATACGACGAACTATTGACCCACGGAGCCCCCATCATGAGCACTGCACGTACCTTCGAATCAATCATTATTATCTTCAACCCCAACAGCACTGGCGATGCCCCCAAACTCGCTGAGCAGCTCAAGGCCAGCCTCGCGGAGCTACTTCCGTACGTTGCCGACGTCGCTCTTCAACCTACTGCGCATGCCGGCCATGCCGTTGAAATCGCCCGGGAGGCTGCCGGCAGCGGCCGGAATGTGCTGTTGGTCTCTGTCAGCGGGGACGGCGGCTACAACGAGGTAGTGAACGGCGTTATGCAGGCCGGCAATCCGAACGCGGTCTGTGCCGTCATGGCGGCAGGCAACGCCAACGACCACCGGCGCACCACGCGCACCCAACCGCTCGAGGCAGCCATCGCCGGCGGTGAGGTGCGACACATCGACCTCCTGAAGGTGACAACAGGCGGGAACGGCGCCCCCGCGGAATACGCCCACTCCTACATCGGGTTCGGTCTCACCCCGGTCATGGCCATCGACCTGGAGAAAGGCAGTAAAGGCGCGCTGAAGGAGATGTTCTCCGTGATGCGTACCTTCTCGAAGTTCAAACCTTTCGAGATCCGACAAGCAAACGGCAAGCGGCGCAAGTTCGACAGTCTCGTCCTGGCCAACATCTCCGAAATGGCCAAGTACGCCACCCTCAGCGAAGCCGACGACGCGGCATCGGACGGCAAATTCGAAGTAGTCATCTTCCCCCACCGCTCGAAGCTGCGCGTGCTGATCTCCGCGCTTCGCGCCGCCACCCAAGGCCTGGGGGACCAGCCCAGCGTGAGCAGTTACCGGTTTACAACCCTGAAGCCCATCCCGTACCAGATCGACGGTGAAGTCAAATCCGTTGATGCGGATACGCAGGTCACCATCGAAAGTGCCCCGGCTGCCCTCGCCACCTTGGGGTAACCAAAACCAAACCGAACGCACAACCCATCACGAAAGGGACACCGGTGCACCCCGCAACCGCCCAACTGCCCAAGACTGCTTCAAGCCTGCACCGCTCGCTCCTGCCCGGGAGGGGCCCGCGGCTGACGCCCAGGATCGTCACCACAGGGTCCCTGACCTCCCACGTGCACACCCTTGCCGGCCCGCCAGGATCATCGGCCCCAGTCTTTGTGCTGCTGCACGGCATCGGCATGTCCCACCGCTATTACCGGCGGCTTCAGATCCTGCTGGCCCGGCACGGGGACACCCACGCCATCGACCTGCCCGGTTTCGGTGGAACACCCCGACCGGACCGGCAGCTTTCCGTCGCCGACTACGCGCACCACATCAACGCAACACTCGACAAAATGGATGTGAGCCGCGCCGTCGTTATCGGACACTCAATGGGGACGCAGTTCGCCACCGAGCTCGCGCTCCAGTACCCGGATATGGTCTCCCACATTGCGCTCCTTGGCCCGGTGGTAGATCCGGAACGCCGAACCGTCTTCCAACAGTCCCTGATGCTGGGTCTGGACTCGCTGAGGGAAAGCCCGCGGGGCAACGCCACCGTATTCACCGATTACGCCCGCTCCGGCCTGCGCTGGTACCTCACCGAGCTCCCCGTCATGATGACCTACAACCTTCAAGCGCGGGTTGCGCTCGTCGCCCAACCCGTCCTGGTGATCCGCGGCTCACGTGACCCCGTAGCGCCCCGGGGCTGGTCCGAGAAACTGGCCGCCACCGCACCAAACGGACGCTTCGTTGAGGTTCCGGGGAAACCCCATATCGTCCACCACGGCGGCGCCGCCAGCACTGCAACAGCGATTTTGGATCTCCGTCGCCAGCAATAAGGCACGTACATTACCTGGAAACACGGAACGCCCGGGGCCGCCTGCATCGAACGCTAGCCTGAACCCAACCCGCTCAGTCAACCCATTCGCGACCGGGGCTGCATTCCCGGTGGAACGGAGCAACGATGACCTACACCGGCATGGCCAAATCGCAAGGCAGCTTCTACGTCATCAGCGGGCTCTGGCCGCTGGTCCACATGCGAAGCTTTGAAGCTGTCAGTGGACCCAAAACGGATAAATGGCTGGTCCGGACTGTTTCCGGCCTCCTTATAACCATCGGTTTGGAACAACTCCGTGCAGGATCCCAAGCTGGAGGGGGTGCGGCAGCAAAGCGCCTTGGTGTCGGGACGGCTGCAACCCTGACCGCAATAGACCTGGTTTACGTGGCCAAAGGCAGGATCAGCAAGGTTTACCTGCTGGACGCCGCAGTTGAGCTGCTCATCATAAGAGCCTGGTTGCGTAACCCCTAGCTTCCTGCCCCGTGGCGAGCGAATGATCTGTATCCGGGCGCGGGCCGTCACGGGGGTGTCAAGAATGCTGGGGCGCAGTCACGACTGAGTAACACCCGTTGTTTGGCCCCGCCGAGGGTGCCTAGCCTGATGGGTGAAGGCATGTATGGAATGTGAGCTCAAAGAAGGCGAAGGCCAATGCCATTGTCCGATGATGAGCGCAGGCGCCTTGAGGAGCTTGAAAACCTTCTCAGCGCCCAGGATCCGTCCCTGGCCCGGGACTTGGAAGAAGGAACACCGGCGGGCCGGATCCCGCGCCGGATGGTGTTTGCAATCCTGGCCGTTCTGGCGGGCCTGGCGCTTGTCCTTGTCGGGGTCGCCACTCAGATTCTGCTCATCGGCGTCGCTGGGTTTGTGCTCGAATGTGCAGCAGCCTACTGGTTCCTGGGCGGGCAGGACGTTTATATCCGGAACCCGTTTAGTACCCCGTGAGGTCCCGCTCCCGCACCAGGCGGCTGGCGGCCGAGGCGGCAGCAATAGCGACGGCGGCCATCAGCACTGCGGCGGCCGGATCGAAGGCTTCGACGGGCATCGCGGACGAATGCCGGAACGGGCTCAGGTCCTGCAGCCAGGCCGGCAGTCCAAGCAGTTCCCCGAATTGCCCCAACACCAGGGCCGCAGCCAGGGCATCCCAGCCGACGGCGCTGCTCCAGCGGGGTGCCACCGCAAACGCCAGCACTGTCACGGCGGGAAAGACCAGCGCCGACGGAACATGGGCCACCGCAGCCACAAAAACCGTACCGGCACTGCTGCCCCCTGCCTGCGCAACGGTCAGCACAGCGGCCGCGGAGGCTCCTGCGGCAGCCGCTACCGCCGTCGTCGTCATCGCTGCGACGGCGAGCACCCCGCCCAGCCAGCGGACGCGCGACGCCGGCACGGCCAAGAGCAGTTCCGCCCGCCCTTCCACTTCTTCCGCCCTGAGCCGCAGCACCGCTTGGATTCCCGCCGCAGCAGCCATAACTCCGGCCATACCGAGTATGGCCGTGGTGAACAGGTCGACCATGCCTGCTTCGCCGGGCACCAGGCGGCTCATCAGGTCCCTCAGGGCTGGGTTGCCGGCCAGGGCGTCCCCGACCACCGGGCCCAGCCCGCCCGCGACGGCACCGAGCGCAGCAGCGGTGAAGCACCAGCCTGCAAGCGTTCCGCGCTGCAGGCGCCAGGCGAGCCCAAGCATCGACGCCAGGCCTGCACCGGCCCTTTCCGGACCCGATTCGTTGGCCGGGATGTAGCTGGCACCCAGATCCCTTCCGCGACGGAGCGCCACGGCCACCGCCGCCAGGACCAGGGCGGCGCCGCCAATGACCAGGAGCGGCAGCGGGTCTGCTTCCGTAAAGGGCCGAATGCGCTGGCCCCAGCCTATGGGCGAGAGTAAGGAGGGCCAGCCAGGAGTGACGTGCAGCAGGGACGCATCGGCGGTTCCGAGGGCGTCGCCGACGCCCCGGCATCCATAGGCCGCACCCACCAGCGTTGCGGCTGTACCGTTGGCGCTGCGGGCGGACGGCATGAGCTGGGCTATCAAGGCCGCGGCCGCCATGAAGAACAGACCCACGGCTCCCACCGCCGCCCCCGCCAGGAAGGAACCGCCAACCGGCAGGCCCGCCCCTGTGAAGCCGCCGGCCACGGCGAAGGTGAGGACCACGTTGGCGCAGGTGCCAAGAACCAGGGTGGCCTGCAGGGGTGCGGCGCGGGTTACTGCCGTGGAACCGACGAGTTCGAAGCGGCCCTGGTCCTCGTCGGCCCGCGTGTGCCGGACCACCAGGAATGCACTCATCAGCCCGGCCAGCACCGCCGCGAAGGAATAGCCTTGGAAGAATGTGACAGCGCCGGAGCTGATGCCGTCAGGGAGCCCGCGAAGAAAAAGGAAAGCCGGACTGGCGGCCGCCACGGTGATCAGGGCGGCCCGCTCACTTTCGGCGCCGAACTGTGTGGTGATGGCCGTGGCTGCGACAAAGCCTAGCCCGGCAATGCCCAGGATCCACGCTGCCAGAACTTCCCGGTCCCTGCGCGCCTGCAGCAGTGCCAGGCGCAGAACGGCCCCCATTACCGGACCCGGTTCTGCTGGGCGTGGGGCTGTTCGCTGTAGTGGCGCAGGAAAAGCTCTTCCAGGGAGGGCGGCGCGGCGGTAAGGCCTGTGATACGGGCCGATGCGAGGGCATCCAGCACGGAACCGAGGTGGGCGGCGTCGGCGTCGAACTCAATAGCCTCGCCGTCTTGGCGGAGATTATGGATGCCACGCCAGGAAGGCAGCACTTCCGGCCTCGCCGCGGACGTGATCCGGAACCGGGTCCGGGTCAGATGCCGGAGCTCCCCCAGGGTCCCCGACTCCACGGCAGCCCCGGACCGGATGATGGTCACCCTGTCACACAGCTGTTCCACCTCCGCCAGGATATGGCTGGACAGCAGCACCGTGGCCCCCTCCCCGGTGACCCGCCGGACATGCCGGCGGAAGACGGCGTCCATGACCGGGTCCAGCCCGGAACTTGGCTCATCCAGCAGGTAAAGCTTTGCGCGGCGGGAAAACGCGGCTATCAGGGCGGCCTTTTGCCTGTTGCCCTTAGAGTAGGCCCGGGCCTTCTTCCGCGGATCGAAGTCGAATTCGTCGATCAACTGCCGGCGCAGGCTTTCGTCGGCGCCGCCGCGGAGCCCTGCCAGCAGGTCAATGACCTCGCCGCCGGACAGGTTGGGCCAAAACGTTACGTCCCCGGGAACGTACGCTACGTCCCGATGCGCCTTGACCGGCTCGGACCAGGGGTCGATGCCGAAAACCCTCGCCGTTCCGGAGGAGGGCCGGACCAGTCCCAGGAGGATCCGGAGCGTTGTGGACTTCCCCGCGCCGTTGGGTCCGAGGAATCCGTGAACCTCGCCGGGCATGACGGTCAGGTCAAGGCCTGCCAGCGCGGCCGTCCGCCCGAAGTTCTTCACGAGGCGGGAGGTGTGGACAACGGGGGATGGTTCGGTGTGCATGGCCGGTCCGTTCCGGGGTCTCGTCGCTCACGCACAAGGCGGTTGCCAGGTGCGTGCCGCAGGCTTTCAGGCGTGCGGGCCGACCAGGCTTCCCGGCTCTCCGGTCCACATCATACAAGTGGTGGATGCGCCGCGGAAGAGGCGCGAAAGGGGTCCACGCCGACCCGGTGACGCAGCGCTGGCACTCCAGGGTTCGCGGCCCCGCCCTGGCACACCACGCTCGAACCGGCCTCACCGGGGACCGGCCCCCGTCCGCCGAAAACGGCTTCATCTGGGAAAACATCCGGCAAACACCTGCTCATCGCTTGCATATGGGATAGCAAGTGTGCTTACTATCTAATTAGTAATCAAGCTTACTAATTAGCGCAGGTGCGGGATGCTGCCGCTAGCTACCCCGAAAGAAGGAGAGAGCATTAATGACTGAGAACCAGTGGCCCGGAGGATCAACACCGGGCACCCTCGACCAGTACGGCAACCCGGTCCCCGGCGCCTCCCCACAAGGCACCGATGCAGCCGCCTCGAAGAAGGAGGCGGCGAAGGATGAAGCCTCCCAGGTGGCAGGACACGCTGCATCGGCCGCCCAGGGCGTCGCCCAGACGGCCAAGGAAGAGGTGGCCAACGTTGCCTCCGAGGCGAAGTCCAGTGCCAAGGATTTGCTCGGCCAGGCGAAGTCGGGCCTGAGCAGCCAGGCCGGCACGCAGCAGCAGAAGGCGGCCGAGGGCATCCGGACCATTTCCAGCCAGCTGCAGAGCATGGCGGACGCCCCGGACCAGCAGGGCGTGGCCAGCGACCTGATCCGCCAGGCCGCAGAGCGCAGTGAATCCGTAGCAGCCTGGCTGGAGAACAAGCAGCCGGGCGACCTGCTCGGCGAGGTCCAGCGCTTCGCCCGGAACCGTCCCGGCACCTTCCTGCTGCTGGCCGCCGGCGCCGGTGTCCTGGCCGGCCGCCTCACCCGCGGCCTCACCGCAGGCGCTCCGGCTCCCCAAACCGCTGCCATCCCACCGCAGCCCGCACAGGCACCCAGGACCGAAGCAGGTACCGGCGAACCCTTCTATGAAGCAGCGGCAGCTCCCGCAGCTTACGGCGAAAGCATCTACGGGGAGCCGGGACGGCCCGCGTTTTCCGGCACCGAGGCAGGCGGAGTTCCGCTCAATGACCTGGACGACCCGTACAACAACACCCCGGGTGGAGGACGGCAACTGTGAGTAGCCAGATTCCTGAGATGCCGCCCAGTGAGGCGCATCAGAAGGCTGATAACGCTTCGCTGGGTGAGTTGCTGGGTGATGTGACCCGGGA